>JBAZSY010000021.1:0-44572 GCA_041662185.1 Bacteroidales bacterium | reverse complement strand
TATATTCTTGGTAATAATATATTTTTTATGTATATAAGGAATAATAATATTTCACCATCTATCAAATTATCATCTTTTCCGCAGACTTATAAGAGTGATAATAATTCAAATTTAGTTGATAAATTCGTATAACTTTTTACTATCTGATTCAAATATTTTTCGTACATTTGCATTACTTAAATTACACATTGTAAATATATCACAAAAATAAACTAATCAAAAAGTTTCCCATTCTTTCAAAAATACATTATCCTTCTATAAATATTTACGGTGTACACCAAAGAGAACCTAAGGTATAGACCGTAACAGTGCTACGGTGTACACCGTAATGGTGCTATGGTATATACCATAGTGAGATTTTAATTTAGATTTTGTAGGACAAGACTTTGATTTAGTGAGAAGAGATCAAATATAATTAGAAAAAGATTTTAATTTTTTTCTAATTAATCTACTTTTTCTACTAAAACAAGAACTTCTATCTTATATCCCATTTAACTTTAAGTTTCTGAATCTTCACCCAAGATTCAATTATCTTTTTTTCTGAAACTTTTCCTTCTTTTACTAATTGAAAGATTGTGTCTATGACTTTATAAGTTATTGTTTCGTCATATTTTTCTCCGTTATTGGAAATTATAAACATATCCACTCCTGCATTTATGGCTTTTTCGAAACAGGTGGCTAAGTCATATTCTTTTGCCATTGCTCCCATTGACATATCATCTGATACTATTATTCCATTAAATCCCATTTGTACTCTAAGTTTATTTGTTAAGGTATTATAGGACATTGTTGCTGGATATTTTTCATCGAAGTTGGAATTAAATACATGAGAGGTCATTACAATATCTACTACACCTTCTTTTATTAGTTCTCGAAATGGAATTAGTTCTTGGTCAGAGTATGTTGATGTTACATCTACTATTCCATTATGTGTGTCTGCTGTTGAAGAGCCATGTCCTGGAAAATGTTTTATTGCTGTTAGTATTACTTGTTTGCGATGTTCTTCAATTACTATTTTGGCGTTATTGATTACTATTTGAGGATCAGAAGAAAAACTTCTTTCTAATTTCCCTATTATAGGACAATCGGGATTTATGTTTAAATCAACTGAAGGGACAAAATTAAGGTTTATTCCTAATGATTTTAAGGTTGTGGCTGTTCGTGCTGACCATTCTGCAGTTAATTTTGGATTATTATTATCTCCTAAATACTGTTGTGATACTGTTGGAGGGAAACCATAACATTCTTTTAAGCGTCCAACTTTTCCTCCTTCTTGATCTATTGAAATAAATAATCTGTTTTCTCCTGCTTTTTGAAGGTCAGTGCATAATTTCCTTAATTGGTCAGGGTCTTTTATATTTCTTTCTGCTTTTTTTGAAGGGACATCGTAATCAAATAGGATTACACCTCCAATGTTTTCTTTTGTAATTAAGTCATAGATTGGTTCAGATGAATTTAATTCCATACCTCTAAAACCAACTATTAGCATTTGAGCTATCTTCTTTCTAAGTCCTAAATCTTCCTTATTATAGTTTTGTGCATTAAGAATGTTTGCTGAGAGTACTGCAATTATGGATAAGATTATTACACTAATTTTTTTCATTATCTTTTGCTTTTAGTTATGGTACAATTTAGTATTATTGTATGCAAAAGTAAGAAAATAATATAAGACATAATTGTTTTTGCTATCTTTGTAGCTTGAATAATACTAAATTCTTATGACAAAGAGAAAAAATAACTTAGTTTTCAGCCTTTCAATTATTGGAGTCCTTTACTTTATTTTTGGATTCATTACTTGGTTAAATAGCGTTTTAATACCATTCCTTAGAGAAGCCTGTGAGCTTACAGATAGTCAAGCTTATCTTGTTACTTTTGCTTTTTATATTTCATACTTCGTTATGGCTCTGCCTTCATCTTGGGTTTTGAAAAAGACTGGATTTGCTAAAGGTATGGCAGGAGGTTTATTAGTTATGGCAATTGGCTCAATAGTCTTTATTCCTGCTGCTAACGAAAGAAGTTATGTATTATTTTTGGTTGGACTTTTCCTTCAAGGCACTGGCTTAGCTCTTTTACAAACAGCAGCAAATCCTTATGTTACTATTCTTGGTCCTATTGAATCGGCTGCAAGAAGAATGAGTATTATGGGTTTATTTAATAAGATTGCAGGAATGATTGGAATCTTTTTCCTTTCAAAAGTCTTATTTGCTAATATGACTTCTCTTAGCAAGCATATAGAAACTCTTACTGGAGATGTAAAAATACAAGCACTTAACGATTTAACTCAAAGAATAGTTCCTCCATATATTTGTATTGCAATTGGATTAGTTCTTCTTGCCGCTATGGTTCTTTTGGCTAAATTGCCAGAAATTAAGAATGATGGTGATGAAGAAGAAAATAGTAAAACTCATAAGGGAAGAAGCATATTTAGTTACACTTATCTTTGGTTAGGCGTTTTGGCTTTATTCCTTTATGTAGGAGTTGAAGTAATTGCTATTGATACTCTTGGACTTTATGGTCAAAGTAAAGGAATTGCAAAAGATGTTGCTCCAATGCTTGGTACTTTTAGTTTAATTGCTCTTACTATTGGATATATTCTTGGCATCATATTTGTTCCTAAGAAATTATCCCAAAGTAAAGCATTAACAATTTCAGCTGCGTTAGGCATAGTATTTTGTACTTTTGCTTTAACTACTTCTGGAATTACCTCAATTGTATTTATTATTCTTTTGAGTTTTTCACATTCTTTAATGTGGCCTGGCATCTGGCCTTTGGCAATAGATAAACTTGGAAAACATACAGCTGTTGCTTCTGCACTTATGATTATGGCTATTGCAGGTGGTGCTGTTATGCCTTTGATTTATGGCTCTTGGGCAACTGCAATTGGAAACAGACAATTACCTTATATTATATTAATACCTTGCTATCTTTACATAGCGTACTATTCTATTTACGGACATAAGATAGGTAAGAAAATTTAAACAAAGAAAAAAATTAATGGCAAAAGAGGCAAAAGAAAAAGTTACTTGTTCATTTTGTGGAAAAAGTGAAAGTGAAGTTGAATTCATGGTTTATGGATATGGTTCTAATATCTGTGATAAATGTATTGATAAGGTCTATGAGATGAAAAAGGAAGAAAAGAAAAACAAGACTAATAAATTCCTCTCTCAACTTGAAATAAAACGTCCAAAAGAAATAAAAGAATATCTTGACCAATACGTAATAGGACAAGATGAAGCAAAGAAAGTTCTTTCTGTTGCAGTTTATAATCATTATAAAAGATTAAACTACTATCATTCAATTAAAGAAGATGATGTTGAGATAGACAAATCAAATATTATTATTGTTGGAGAAACAGGAACAGGAAAAACTCTTTTGGCAAGAACAATTGCAAGAATGCTTAATGTCCCTTTTGCTATTGCCGATGCTACAGTTTTAACAGAAGCTGGTTATGTTGGAGAAGATGTTGAAACTATTCTTACTCGCCTTTTGCAAGCCGCTGATTATGATGTTGAAAAAGCAGAAAGAGGGATAGTATTTATTGATGAAATAGATAAGATTGCAAGAAAGAGCGACAATCCTTCAATAACAAGAGATGTCAGTGGCGAAGGTGTTCAACAAGCTTTATTGAAACTTTTAGAAGGAAGCATAGTTCACGTACCACCACAAGGAGGGAGAAAACACCCTGAACAAAAACTAACGGCTGTAAATACTAAGAACATACTATTTATATCTGCTGGTGCATTTAATAATATAGATAGAATAATTTCAGGACGATTGAAATCAAATGCAATTGGCTATACTGGAGCAAATGCAAGAGATGAAGTAGATAAGAATAATCTTTTAAGATATGTACAACCGCAAGATATTAAGAAGTTTGGGCTTATTCGAGAACTTGTTGGACGATTCCCTGTACTAACTCACCTTGACCCATTATCGAAAGATGCCCTAAAACGAATACTTACAGAGCCTAAGAATGCTATTGTTAAGCAATATAAGAAATTATTTGAGATTGATGATGTGAAACTAAAATTCAGTGATGAAGCATTAGATTTCTTTGTAGATAAAGCAATAGAATATCAACTTGGAGCAAGAGGACTAAGAGGTATGATTGAAACAGTGATGATTGATGCAATGTATGAAACTCCAGAAACAGATAAAAAGGAATTAAACATTACAAAAGAATTTGCTATTGAACAGTTTGAAAGATTTGGAGAGAAATTCAATAATATAGAAAGATAGGTTTTTGGCACGGAAGTTGTAAGTTATTGGGTATAAAAACAAATTGCTATGAAAAAGATTAGTTTAATAGTATTATTGTTTGCTTTACCTATTATAGTAAATGCACAAGAAATAAAAAAGACAAGAATTGTTACCTTTGCAACTATTTACAACGGTGATACAATTCCAATGAGCTATCTTCAAGAAGTAATAATCTCTGGATTTATTGAACCTTTAACTGAGGCTGAAAAAGCAAAGTATTATAAACTTATTCGAAACGTAAAGAAAACTTATCCCTATGCTAAACAAGCAGGGAAATTGCTTGAATCATATAATGTGGTGATGAAAGGAATGAATGCATCTCAAAGAAAGGATATGTTAAAAAAAGCTGAAAAAGAAATTGATAGTAAGTTTAGTGCTAATTTGAAGAAGCTAACAATGACTCAAGGAGTAATTCTTATAAGATTAATTGATAGAGAAACAGGTAGTGATTCTTATACATTAGTAAAAGAATTAAGAGGTAGTTTTAGAGCTTTCTTTTATCAAGCACTTGGAAAACTTTTTGGATATAACCTAAGGTCAAAATATAATCCACAAACTAACGAAGAGGATAGAATAATAGAAAGAATCATCTACGGAATAGAAACTAATCGAATATAATATGAAATATGGGTTTTGTAATCTTGGAATAGTTCCTGTAAGAAAAGAAAGTAGCGAAAGAGCAGAGATGGTTACTCAACTTTTGTTTGGAGATGCTTTCTCAATTTTAAATGAAGATAATGATAGATATTTTATTGAGAACTTCGATGATAATTATAATGGTTGGGTTGATAAAAAACAAGTTATTGAATTAAACATTGATGAGTTTAATACTTATTGTAGAGAATCAAAACAAATAGTGAAAGATAATATAGCTTATGTCTTCCAAACAAATATTATCACAAAAGAAAAGATTATTTACCCTATTTATTTTGGCTCCCAAGCAGTTTCACAAAAATTCCAATTAGGAAATATATTATTTGAAATTGCACAGAATTCTTTAACCAAAAACCTCAACACAACATCAATTCACTTGATTTCAACAGCCATTAAATACCTTTCAACTCCTTATCTTTGGGGAGGAAAAAGTTTATTTGGTATTGATTGTTCAGGGTTTTCTCAAATGTGTTATAAACAAATAGGAGTTCACTTATTGCGTGATGCCTCCGAACAAGCAACTCAAGGAGAAGATATACCTAATATTTCTTCAGCTAAAAAAGGCGACCTATGCTTTTTCTCAAACCAAGAAGGAAAAATAATCCATGTAGGAATATATATGGGAGAAGGAAAAATAATTCACTCCTCAGGACAAGTAAGGATAGATAAAATAGATGATAAAGGGATTTTCAGAATCGATACACAAACCTATTCCCATTTCCTTTGCAAGATTAATCGATATTTATAATCTTATTTGAAAATTATTTATCTTCCCATTTATTCCAATAAACATTTTCTTCTGTATATTTTTGTTTTGGTTGTTCTTTTCCTGTTTGCCAACCAATTGGAATAACATTTAATGGGATAATATTTTCAGGGAGTTTCATCTCTACTTTAACAATATTTATTCTTTCTTTAATAGGGTAAACACCTGTCCAAACAGCACCAAGTCCTATACTTTCCGCCGCTAATAAAATATTTTCTGTTGCGGCACTACAATCTTGTACCCAATATTCTCTTCCTTCACCTTCTAATGCTTTGTCCATATTTCCACAAACAATTATTGCTGCTTGTGCTTCTTTTAACATACTCGCATAAGGTAGTTGTTCGGCAAGACTTTCTAAAGTTTCTTTTTTATCAACAACAATAAAAACCCAAGGTTGTGAATTTTTTGCAGTTGGAGCTGCCATTGCCGCTCTAAGCAACTTTTCTAAATCTTCCTTTTCTACTTTACGGTCAGAGTAAGTTCTTACACTTTTTCGGTTTAATATATTCTTCATAATAATATCTGAATTTTCTTGTGCAAATGTAGTAGAACTAATTAATAGCATAGAAATTAACAATACCTTAAATGGTTTCATAGTGTAGTAATTTTTATTTGTTTATAACTCTAATTCTCTTGTTTTCTTATTCGACAAAATTATTATTTTTTTCTTGTTTTACAAGCAAATAGAAAAGAAAATTTATTCGTTTTCGAAGGTTTGAAAATAAATTTGTACTTTTGTGAGTTATAATGCCTATGATGAAGAAAATTTACTTATTCCTGTTTGCTATTTTTGTTTGTCAGATTGTTTCTGCTCAAAACAATGTTATTGAAGAGGTTCGCAATGTTATTAATAAAAGAGGCGAAGCTAAAATATTAATTGCCAAGAGTGAAATCTCTGACTTAAATATATTAGCGAATATAATTAGTTTGGATTATCCAAAAGGGGATTTTTGGTTAGGTTATGTGAATGATAAGCAATATAATAATTTCTTAACTCTGAATCTAAGACATAGTTTATATAAGGAGAAGTCTGAATCTAAGGCTTTGACTATGGCAACAACAATGGCTCAAATGAGTAATTGGGATCGTTACCCTACCTATCAAGTCTATGATTCGTTAATGAGAAGATTTGCTTCTTCTTTCCCTAATATATGTAAATTAGATACAATTGGTTTTTCAACAAATAATAGATTGCTACTTTGTTTAAAAATTTCATCTTCTCCGAATCAAGATATTGATAAACCAAAATTTTGTTATTCCTCAACTATGCATGGAGATGAAACGACAGGAATTATTATTTTATTACGTTTATCTGATTGGCTTTTGTCTAATTATGGAACAGATACAAGAGCAACAAATATTGTAAATAACACACAAGTATATATTAACCCTATTGCAAATCCAGATGGAACATATAGCAGTGGTAATAATACTGTTAGTAATGCAACTCGTTATAATGCAAATTCTGTAGACTTAAATCGCAACTATCCAGACCCTGTTGGTGGTTCTCATCCTGATGATGAAGTTTGGCAACCAGAAACATTAGCATTTATGGCTTATGCTGATAGCAATAATTTTTCTCTCTCTGCTAATCTTCATGGAGGAGCTGAAGTTTTAAATTATCCTTATGATTGTTATCCTTCCTCAACTCGAAATCATGCCGATGTAGATTGGTTTGAAGCAATCTGTAAAAACTTCATTGACTCAATACCTTCTTCTGCCCCGTCATCTTTATTTACAGACGTTAGTGCATCAGGATATACAGATGGGGGAGATTGGTATACTGTATCTGGAGGAAGACAAGACTATCACACTTATTTTAAATATTCAAGAGAAGTAACTATGGAAGTTTCTTCAGATAAGAGTCTTTCAACCTCATCATTAAATAATTATTGGGCTTATTTAAAAGGAGGACTTATTAGCTATATTGAAAACTGTCAAAAAGGCATTCAAGGTTACATAAGAGATTCTGCAACGAATGAGCCAATAAAAGCAAAGGTTTGGATAGAAAACCATGATACTTACAATTCAGAAATATATTCAAAATCTACCACTGGATATTATTATCGTCCAATTCTAAATGGAAATTATAATATTACATATAGTGCAGATGGATATTACTCAAAAACAACTTCCAATGTAACAATAAATCCTAACTCACTAATTAGTCAAGACGTGTTACTTATTAGAAATGAAAATGGATTAGAAAATATATCTAATAATAATTCAAATAACTTTACTCTCTACCCTAATCCAACAAAAGATATTCTAACAATATCAATTCCATTATCTTCTAACATAGAACCTTCAACCACTTACTCATTATATAATTCATTAGGTATAAATATAAACAAAGGAAACATAGACAAAAACAATACAAATATATCTGTTAAAAACCTTAATAAAGGACTATATTTTATTGCTATTGGGACAAAGGTCATCAAATTTATCAAAGAATAATAAATAATAACATACTATGAAACGATTAATTTTATTTACCCTCTTTTTTGGTTGTATAGGTTCTTTAATGGCACAAGAAAAAGGAGATGGAGAAAAAATTGTTGGAGAAGATAAATCTATATCTACACCATTTTGTACTGCAGTCGTAGGCTGGACATTTCCCGATGGAGAAATGGCTAATAGATATAATCCTTTTATAAATTTGAATGCAAATCTTGGTTGGAAAACTAAAGAAAACTGGGTATGGATGGTTGAGTTTGGATTTGCTTTTGGTAGTGATAACGCCAAACAGAAAGATCAAATCCTTTCAGGAATAATGGCAAATGAAAACGACCCTTTTGTTATTTCAAGTGATGGTTCTGATGCAGGAGTTACAGCTTATAATCGTAATCTAAGTTTTGTTGGAAAAGTTGGTAAAATATTTTCTCTTTCAAAGAAAAGTCCTAATTCAGGAATACTTATTATGCTTGGTGGAGGATTTCTTCAACATCAAATAATTTATCAAGCAACATTAGAGAAAGCTCAGCAATTGGAAGGAGATTATGCTTATCTATATGACAGACAAATGAGAGGGTTTATGCTTTCAAGTTTCATTGGATATATACATATGAGTAAGAAAAGCTTTACTAATTTTTATGTTGGTTTAGAGTTTAATCAAGCTTGGACCAAGTTAACAAGAGAATATCAAGTAAATTATAATTATGACTATAATAAAATATTTCAAGATAGAATGTGGACAATAAAAATTGGTTGGATGTTTCCTTTCTATGGTCGTGATGCAGATAAGGTCTATTATTATTAAATATGAAATATTTTTACTCTCTTTTTGTTTATGCCTTCAATACAATAATGATTTTAGTTTCTCCTTTTAATAAGAAGGCGAAACTAATTATTAATGGTCGTAAACAAACATTAAAGAAACTTAAAGAAAAAATATCTCCTAATGATAAAGTGGCTTGGTTTCATGCTGCTTCACTTGGAGAATTTGAACAAGGAAGACCTTTAATCGAGGATTTTAAAGAACAAAATCCTGATTATAAAATACTATTAAGCTTTTTTTCTTCTTCTGGATATGAAATAAAAAAAAAATATGAAGGAGCAGATGTAATTGTTTATCTCCCTTGTGATAGTGCTCATAAGGCTAAAGAATTCATACATCTTTCGCACCCTTCTTATGTATTCTTTATTAAGTATGAGTTTTGGTATAATTTTATCCGCATTGCAAAAAAAAGAGGGGCAAAGGTTTATCAAGTATCTTTAATTCTTCGTCCTTCTCAATATTTCTTTTCAAGATTTGGTTCTTGGTATCGTAGACAATTAAAGAATTTTGATTATTTCTTTGTACAAAATGCTCAAACAAAAGAATTATTAAGCTCAATTGGATTAAATAACTCAACTATTACAGGCGATACTCGTTTTGATAGAGTTGCACAAATAGCAAGAAAAGCAAAAGACTTTGAAATAATAAAAGAGTTTTGTGGAGATGAAAAGATTATTCTTATGGGTAGTAGCTGGGAAAAGGATGAAGAATTGATGAAAGAAACTCTATCAAAAACAAATACTAACTTTAAACTAATAATTGCTCCCCACGAAGTTCATACTTCTCATATTGAACAAATAATTAATCTTTTTCCTGAGGCTATAAAATATTCAGAAATTGAGAATAAAGAATTTAATAAGAGTTTAAACGAAATCAGAATATTAATCATTGATTGTATTGGTATTTTATCTTCACTTTATAAATATGCTACAATTGCATATATTGGAGGAGGCTTTGGTGTTGGTATTCATAATATATTAGAAGCAGCAACTTTTGGAAAGCCTATTTGCTTTGGAACAAACTACTATAAATTTAGAGAAGCTGTTGAATTAGTGAAACGAGAAGGTGCTTTTTCAATAAGCAATAGTGATGAATTGATAGAATTAATGGATAAATTATTATTAGATAGTGATTATTATAAAAAAAGTTCCGATATTTGTCTTGGCTATATAAAGGAAAACACTGGGGCTTGTAAAAGAATATTATCTGAAATAACCAGTATTAAAGCATAGCTTAAAAAATGGATGAAGTATAAGAAACTCTTAAATATAAAGATATTTCTATTGGTTGCTACATTATTATTTGTTGGTTGTAGCCCTTATAAACATATATCTAAAGAAGGGTATATACTTTCAAAAAACAACGTCTTAATAGATTCAAAAACATTAGATAAGTCTGACTTCAAAAATTTAATTAAGCAAGATCCAAATAGTTCTTTTTTATGGGTTCATTGGAGAATGTATTTTTATTCTCTTTCTAATCCTGGTGAAGATTCTACAGTTAGTTTTTTTTCTCGTAATTTTTTTAGATCATTAGGCGAAAAACCTGTGGAATATGATAAAGACCTTAATTATCGTTCGACTCAAGAAATGAAAAACTACTTGAAATCTAAGGGTTGCTTTAATGGAACAGTTGTCGATAACATTACAAAAAATAAAAGGAAAGTAACCGTATATTATTCTATTAAAACTGGAGAAAGATACAAGATAGATACCTTTTATGTTAGTTCAGATGATGAAAGTATATTATCTTCTGCTTTAAATATAATGGCTTCTTCTCCTATAAAAAAGGGAATTTACTATGATGAGAAACTCTTTTCTTCAGAACGACAACGTCTATCATCTGAGTTAAAAAGCCAAGGTTATTACGATTTTTCGGAAGAATATATTTTGTTTAATATAGACACAAACTCTAATAACTATTCTGCAAAAGTTAATTTATTTATTTTATCAAAAGACAAAGGGCAAAGAGAAATAGGAGAAAGTCCTACTAAATTTAATAAATATAAGATACGGAACATATATATATATCCAAACTATTCTAACCAAATAACAACATCTAATGTTATAACCCTTGATACAAATATCATATTCCATCGTCAAAAAGAACATTTTGGATTAAATAAATACTATGTTATCTTTCCTCCTCCTGAAAGGATTAAGATAAAGCCCATACTTAGAAGTATTGTATTTCAAAGGGACAGTATGTTTTCTCCTATTTATGCAGAAAGAACATATAACTCTTTAAATCAACTTAAAAATTTCAAGTTTATAGATATCTCTTATTCTCCAATAACTCAAGACATAAAAGGGAATCCATTAGACACTTCATTATTAGATTGCTTTATACGTTTATCTCTTGCAAAACCTATACTAATATCTACCTCATTAGAAGCTAATTTTTCAGCAGTAACAAACTCTCTTGTTACAACAAACAGCTCATCAAATCTTGGAATGGAATGGAATATGAGCCTTCAACATAAAAATATTTTTAAGGGGGCAGAAATTTTTTCATTTAATCCAAAGATAGCATTTGAATTTAGAAGTGATATATTTAATAAAAACGACTCAATAAACAAATGGTCGTTAGTCAATGCATTTGAAACAGGAATTGACCTTGGCTTAGAGTTTCCTCACTTTCTGATTCCTTTTGGAACAAAATTCTACTCTATGCAGTTCCAACCTCACACAACAATTAAAGCAGGTTATAACTACCAAAAAAGATCATATTTTGAACGCTCAATCTTTAATTTTAACTTTGGATACTCATGGAACTACACAAATAAATATAATCACGCTATTATCCCTATTGAAATAAACCTTGTAAAGATAAATATTACTGATCAATCATTTAAAGACTCTTTAAATACCTTAGATAAAAGAATACAATATCAATTCTCTGACCACTTGGTTGCAAATGCACGTTATAGCTATTTATATAATGGACAAGAACTAAATAAGAAAAGAGATTTTAGCTATTTCCGTTTTAATTTTGAATCAGCAGGGAACTTAATTTACTTAATAAATAACATTGCCAATTCTCAAAAAAATGAGAATAAAGAATATACAATATTTAATATTCCATTTGCACAATATCTACGTTCCGACATAGACTTTAAAAAATACTATTATATCAATGAAAAGAATGTATTAGTATTTAGAACTTATGGAGGAATTGGTATTCCTTATGGAAATGTTAAAGCTCTACCTTATGAAAAAAGCTTCTTTGGAGGAGGAGCAAACAATCATCGTGCTTGGCAACTAAGAGAATTAGGTCCAGGAGCTTCAAAAGTAGATGGAACGGTAAGCTACGACCGTTCTGGAGATATGACATTTGGTGCAAACTTTGAATATCGTTTTCCTATAGCAGGACCATTTGAAGGTGCAGCATTTGTTGATGTTGGTAATATTTGGACACTCTATAATAATGTGGATATGGAAGGGGGACAATTTAAATTCAATTCTTTCTATAAAGAACTTGCAACTGGTGCAGGATTAGGAATAAGATTAAATATTCAATTCCTTATTATACGTTTCGACTTTGCCGTTAAACTATGGGATCCTTCCAAAGATATATCAAACCGTTGGGTACTTCCTAACACTAAATGGAGTAACTTAAACTTAAACTTCGGCATTGGTTATCCATTCTAATTCATCAACATAGAGAAAGCATATCTTTGCATTTCTTTTGCTTTATCGGGATATTGTTTTATATAATTTGTTTTATCATTGGTTCTATACTTATACAAGTATTCTGTACCATTACGATTCCATATATAATAAAACTCATCATCTATTACTCCAAGCTTATTATCTGCTGAGAAATAACCATATTTTCGAGGGTGAACATCAAAATCAATTCCAAGAGTCTTATTATTTTCTATTCCCAAATAAGAACAAATCATTGCTGGAATATCTAATTGAAGTCCTATATTTTCTACTTTCTTTGCCTTTAGATGAGAAGGTGAATAAAAAATCAATGGTGAATGATTATATGATAATGGCATTTCATAATTAGTCTTTCCTTTATATGCACCATGATCAGCAACAAAGACAAATACAGTATTATTAAACCAACTGCACACACGAGCTTTTTCAATAAACTGACCAATAGCCCAATCAGAATATTCGACCATCTTATCTTTAATATCTTTTGATTTAGGTTTTAAAGCAATATTTTCTGGATATATATATGGTCCATGGTTAGATGCAGTAAGTATTGTTGCAAAGAAAGGCTTAGACTTATCAAATTTATTTATTTCTTCAATAGCACGTGAGAACATTATATGGTCAGAAACTCCCAATGTACTCTTTACTTCTTCCTTAGGATAATCCTTTACCGAAACTATCCTTTCAATTCCATTAGACGATAAGAAACCTCCTATATTATCAAATTGATCATCATGTGTTGTGAAATAAATTGTTCTATATCCTTTATCTTTAAGAACATTTGGTAAGCCACCTTCCATTTTAGGAATAATAGTATGATTCATTGAATGCCTATCCATTAAGGCTGGCTGACCAAACAAAGTAGAATAAACACCGTTATAAGTATGTATTCCTGCTGTATAAACATTCTCATAAGAAACTGAATTATTCAATAAACTATCTAAATTAGGAGTAAGAGATGATGTATTTCCAAAATGCCCAATATTACAAGTTCCCATTGATTCCATAATAACAAGAACTACATTAGTATTTTTATCAAGCACTATATCTCTTTTCCCTACTTGAGATCTCATTCTCTCAAACTCATTTCTAACAAAATCCCTTGCCACATTCTTATCCATAAGGTTTAGTTCCTTATTAGATGCTTTTGTTTTTTCTTCAATACTTTTAATAAAAGTATAAGCAGGATTAAGTCCAATTTGATTAATCAAAGGATTATTAGAAAAATAAGCAGTCCCAACTTTCATAGGTGATTTCTTTTCAATCCTACCTCTCATGCCTAAAAAACAAAGAGCAATCAAAAACAAAAACAAAATTGAATTAATTAAATAAGTCTTTAGCCTCCTTTTATCCCCATGATTATTCGTTTTATCAAACCTCAAAAAACGTTTATATAACCTTATCATTAACCAAGAGTAAAGTAGAATAATTCCAACCAGAATAAAGAAATAAATAATATAAGACGGTTCCTCAGCAATCATCTTAAAAACAAATAAAGGACTATCCATCCACGCCAAAGCTTGAACATTGAAACGATTAAAGAAATACTTGAAATAAGGAATATCAACGCAAGAAATTGTAAAGCAAAGCGAGAAAAGAACCACAAGAAAATAATGATTAATCTTATAGAAAATACGGTTTTTTATGTTGAAAAAATAAGCTATTAGGAAACTTATAAGAATAGGAGAAATAACAAAACAAGAAATCAAAGTGTCGAATCTAAATCCCATAAAGAAAGCCTTAAACAAAAGAATTAGTCCTCCCTCTTCATTTAAAATAGCACCAATAGCCTCTATATTTAAAGGTAAAATAGCAAGTCTAAACAAAAAGAAAAATCCAATAGCAATTAAATAAGTAAAAAACAAATAAATAACCTGCTTAGGTAGTGAGACAATAGATTTCATATTCATCAAAATTTTAATCCACAAAATTACTAAATTCTTAGTTCTAAAAGGATTTTCAATCAATAATAACTTGCGTTCTTTACAAAGAAAAGAGTTGTTTTGACAATTCTGATGTAAAAAATCAACATTACTATATATTTATGAACAAGAAGAGTTGCAAATAAAAGAATGATTACTATTCTATCAAACTATATTCCTGTCCTGAAAATTTCTATCACTATTGTAGAGATTATATCCTTATCAAAAAGTTTTTTGTTAGGTAACAAAATCTACGGAATCTTTATTTGAAACTCTTGAATCAAAGATTAAAGATGCAAAAGATGCACATCTTTCATAGCAAATCATGTGCATCTTTCAGGTGTAAAGATGTGCATCTTTTATTTTAACAAATTTTTAGGATATTTCTTTGTCTTATATTCTACTCTTTTGTGTTTGAATAGATTTATTAGTGCAAAGATACCAAATATTTGTATAAAAGTCAATGGTTTTGGATAATATTTATTTGGTTATTTCACTGCAAAAAGAAAAGAACTTAGTTGGAATTAACTAAGCTCTTTTTCTGTATAAAACATCTCTATTTAGTTCTCGGGCTAATACCCAAAAAGTAGATTATTTACTTATTAAATTTTATTTTGTTTATTCCTTATTGGAAGATTTCTGATAGTTGTATAAATTCTTTACTTGGAGATGAGTTCTTATATAGGATTCTATAAACGGCATCTGCAATTGGCGTTTCTGCTTTATGAACTTTGTTTAATTCATGGATACAGCTTGCTGCATAATATCCTTCTGCTACCATTTTCATTTCCAATTGTGCCGAGTTTACTGAATAACCTGTTCCATTTCTTTTCCCATTTTTCTTGGTTATTTTACTACCACAGTAAAAGCAAATTTTTATCCATTTTACTTTCTTGATACAAAACTATGAAAATTGTATTATTACAGCACTTTTAGCATCCATTTTGTCCTTTAAGCCGAAACTTCTGCATGTTCTTCATGCGCCATTCCTATATAGATTGCAGATAGAAGAGTGAAAACATAAGCTTGAATAAATGCCACCAAGAGTTCCAATAAACTCATGAAGACAGCAAAAAATAATGGTATTACTGATACACCATATCCAATTGTTACATTTTGGGCTCCAAAGATAAAGATTATTGATAAGAAACCAAGTATAATAATATGTCCTGCTGTTATGTTTGCAAACAAACGTATCATTAATGCAAATGGCTTTGTGAACACACTTAATGTTTCAACTAATGGCATTATTGGTATTGGTAATTTTAACCACCAAGGTACTCCTGGCATATTTACTATATGTGTAAAATAAGATTTATTGGCACTAAAATTAGTTATTATAAATGTTATTAGAGCTAATATCATAGTAATTGCTATATTTCCAGTTAGATTTGCTCCCCCAGGAAAGAATGGGATTAAACCCATAATGTTTGAAAGAAAGATAAAACAGAATACAGTTAGGAGATATGGCATAAATTTTTCATATCGTTTTTTGCCAATTGAAGGAATTGCTATATCGTCACGAATAAATAAAATTACGAATTCTATAATAGTTTGTGTTCCTTTTGGGGATTGCCCTTGTCTTTTATAAGCTATCTTTTTTGCTCTAAATACAACTATTATCATTATAAGCCCTACAATAAATAACGTCGTAACGTTTTTTGTTATAGAAAAGTCTAATGGAATTTTACCTGTCCATTTATCATTTTGATCAACACATATAACTTTTCCTTTTGCTTCTTTACCGTCTTGGACTGTTCCTAACTTATAACCATTATATGAAGCATGACCATGTTCAAAATTACTTGACATGAAAATATCAAGTTTTCCTTCGTTAATTAATATTACTGGAAGAGGAATTGCTACATCTTTTTCATGGTAAGTAAGTATATGCCAAGAATGATTATCGGCTATATGTTCCATAATCATTCCACCTGGATTGAATGGCTCTTTTACTTGTTCAGAGGCATAAGTATTTAATTGTAAGCCAAAAAGTATTGTAAATAATATTAGGAACCTTTTCATATATAAAATATTTAGCTGGCAAATTTAGAAAATAATTTCCATAATAAATTCAAACTGGGAATAATTTTTCTAAAAATCATACAAGAGGTTGCAACCTCTTGTTGTTGTATTATCTATTCTTCCTAATAGTTCAAAGCTTTCATCTCGATATGCTTTTCCTAAATCTTCTGTTTCAATGAATGAACATGAATAGATATTTGCAAGGTCAATTATATTTATTCCTCCTATTTTATTCTTCTCAATAAAAGATAATGGGTCATAAGTATCTCGAATTAATACTTTCATTTGATTAGGACAATAAAACCTGCCTTCACCTTTAGAGTATGCTTGGGAAAATAATTCACACATTCCATATTCAGAGGCAATTCTTTTTACTCCAAATCCTTCACATAATATTTTATGAAGTTCTTCTCTTACTATTTCTTTCCTTCTTCCTTTCATTCCTCCTGTTTCAAAGACAATTGTATTTTTTAATTCAAGATTTTCAATGTCTATTAAATCCAATAAAGCATAAGTAACCCCGAAAAGAATTGTTTTTGTTTTCTTTTCTTCGCAAAGTTTAAGAGATTTTATTACTTCTGAAAGAGAACCATTATAGAAACCACTTTCTTTATATTTGCTTTCTTTAATTAAGTGAGCAATCATATAGACTAAAGAAGAATTTCCTTGTTCAAGGTAGTTAGGCAAAAGAGCAATAAAACAATATTCTTTGGCATTAGAAAAGAATTGTTCAAAACATTTTGTAAAACTTTTTTCATATATCTCAAGATTAAAAATAAAATGATTGCTTGTATTTTTCCCTGTTGTTCCACTGCTTCTAAAGAAATGAATAGGCGTTTCTTGGAAGCTTACAACTTTATGAGTTTTGAAAAAAGAAATAGGAAGAAAAGGAATATCATATAAAGATTTTACATTTGATGGATTCTTTTTCATTAATTCACACCACCTTTTATACACTTTATTTCTTTCATACTGAAAAGAAAAAACTTTAAGAGATAATCTCTCAAATTCATCTTCATTTCTAATATCAAAGATATTATTAACTAATTCTTCCATTCTTAATATTACGTGATATATGTTTTTGTTGTAAATTTGCAACCAAGATTGCAAAGATATGAAAAATACACTTTCC
Source organism: Bacteroidales bacterium (assembly GCA_041662185.1). Taxonomy (GTDB): domain Bacteria; phylum Bacteroidota; class Bacteroidia; order Bacteroidales; family P3; genus UBA10566. Next base: position 26,865 of record JBAZSY010000021.1, on the reverse strand, counting down.
TCACGAAGATTTATCATAATGGGAATATTTATTACAGTGGGGATTATATACATAATACGTTTATTATTTCTTCAAGTGTTTGATGATTCCTATGCTCAATTAGCAAATAGGAATGCTTTACGTTTTGTAACACAGTATCCTGCTCGTGGATTGGTTTATGATCGTAATGGGGAGCTATTAGTTTATAATGAGCTGGTTTATGACCTTATGGTTGTGCCTCGTCAAGTGAAGAACTTAGATACTGCTTTATTGTGCAAGTTGGTTGGAATTGATAAAGCTCAATTTTTAACTCGTATGCAAAAGGCAATAAAGTATTCAACTTATGCTCCCTCATCTTTTGAAAAGCAAATATCAAAAGAAGATTTTGGACCAATACAAGAGAAACTTTATATGTTCCCTGGCTTTTTTGCTCAAAGCCGAACATTACGTTATTATCCAAAAGCTGTTGCATGTCATGTTTTAGGATATGTTGGAGAAGTGAGTGAAAAAATGATTGAAGATAATCCATACTATAAGAAAGGAGATTATATTGGAATGAGTGGTATGGAAAAATACTATGAAGAAATACTAAGAGGGAAGAAAGGGAGTAAGATAACATTGGTAGATGTTCATAATCGAGAAAAAGGAAGTTTTCAGAATGGAAAATATGATACAGCCTCTGTTGCGGGACAAAATCTTTATTCATCAATAGATATAGATCTTCAAGAATATGCAGAGAAGTTGATGGCTAATAAGCGTGGTTCTATTGTGGCTATAGAACCTTCAACAGGAGAGGTCCTCTGTTTTGTTTCTGCTCCTTTTTATGACCCTAATCTTTTAGTTGGTCGAGTGAGAGGAGAGAACTATATGAAACTCTTAAAAGATATTGCTAAACCATTATTCAATCGTGCATTAATGGCAGAATATCCTCCAGGTTCTATCTTTAAGGTTGCACAAGCAATGATAGCTCTTGATATGGGAGTAATTACACCTAACACAGGTTTTCCTTGCGATAAATCATTAGTAGGTTGTCATAATCACCCTTCTGCAACTTCTGTTAGAGAAGGAATAAAAATGTCTTGCAATCCATACTTTTATAGAGTTTATCAAAAAATAATTCAACAAGCTAATCCAGCAACAGGAAAGGTTGATAGTAAATATGGATTATCTATTTGGGACGATGCAATGTATAAGATGGGATTTGGTAAGAAAATGGGTATAGATCTTCCTAATATTAAAAGTGGAGTTATTCCTGATACTAACTATTATAACAAGTGGTATAAAAATGGTGGTTGGAACTTCTTTACAATTTATTCTAATTCAATTGGACAAGGGGAAGTTGGAGTAATACCTTTACAAATGGCAAATTTTGCTGCAATTGCTGCAAATCGTGGTTGGTATATTACCCCTCACTTAGTACGTTATTTTGGAGATGAAAATTTAAAGAAAAGGAATACAAAATATATTAAGAAAAACTTTTCAATGATACCAAGAGAATACTGGGATATAGCAGTAGAAGGAATGTGGGGAGTTGTTAATGAAGCAGGAGGAACAGCACATAGAGCAAGAATTGAAGATATAGCAGTTTGTGGTAAAACAGGAACTGCTCAGAATGCGGGGGCAGACCACTCTGTATTTATTTGTTTTGCCCCAAAGGATAACCCAAAGATAGCAATATCTGTTTATATTGAAAATGCAAAAGGAGGAGGAGGTACTTGGGCTGCACCAGTAGCAAGCCTTGTTGCAGAAAGATATATTAGAAAAGGGGAAGTAAAGAGAAAAGATGTTGAAGCAACATATATGAATGCTACACCTTGTCAAACTCTTCCTTTAGTAAAACATATACAGAAATCTGAATCAGATTAAAAATAAAAGATCAATGGAACGAAGAGAGAGAGGCTTATTAGAGAATATCGATTGGACAATAATACTAATTTATTTTGCATTAGTTATTATTGGTTGGATAAGTATATATTCTGCTGTTTATGATGAAGCACATAGTAGTATATTTGATTTAGATTGTCGCTATGGAAAGCAAATGATTTGGATAGGTGTCTCAATAATTATTGCACTATTTATTATAGTTATTGACCCAAAGTTTTTCTCGCAAACCGCATATGTATTCTATGGAATTTTTATATTAATGCTTCTTGCAGTTTTGGTAGTAGGTTCAGAAACAAAAGGAGCAAAAAGTTGGTTTGGGATTGGTGAATTTGGAATTCAGCCTTCAGAATTTGCAAAAGCAACAACGGCTCTTGCCTTAGCAAAAGTGCTTGGAGGAATTGATGTGGATATGAAAGACCTTAAAACAAAGATAGCCGCCATAACAATTGTTGCAATACCTATGCTTTTAGTCCTTTTGCAAAATGATACAGGCTCCGCATTAGTATTCTTAATTTTTGTATTAGTTCTTTTTCGTGAAGGGCTTTCGCTTTCTGTACTAATCTTTGGAGTTTCTGTTGCAATCCTCTTTGTCTTATCTATGGTTATTCACCCCTATGTTTTAATAGGAATACTTTTTGTCCTTACAATTATTATTTGGTTGATGTTACGTTCTAATAAATTATCAATATGGCTTTGTTTGGGAGTATTCTTAGTCGCATCAGGAGTTGTTATGGCAGTAGGATATGTATATAATAATGCTTTAGAGTCTCATCAAAAAGATAGAATTGAAGTTCTTTTGGGACAGAAACGAGACCCTCAAGGAGTAGAATATAATGTTAATCAATCAAAAATTGCAATAGGTTCAGGAGGTTTTTTGGGGAAAGGCTTTCTTCAAGGTACACAAACAAAGTATAATTTCGTTCCAGAACAAGATACAGACTTTATTTTTTGTACAGTAGGAGAAGAATGGGGTTTTGTCGGCTCAACAACTGTTGTGCTCCTTTTTTTAGCTCTTATGATAAAATTAGTGAAGATGGCAGAACGACAAAGGTCAAGATTTTCTCGAATATATGGCTATTGTGTAGCCTCAATTATATTTGCCCATTTTACAATAAACTTAGGAATGACAATAGGACTCTTGCCTGTTATAGGTATTCCTCTCCCATTTATTAGTTATGGAGGTTCTTCACTTATGTCATTTACCTTACTCCTTTTTATCTTCATTCGTCAAGATGCTTCTCGAATGGATTTAGTTTAGAACAATAGAAAAGTTTAAGAAATGAAGAAATGGATTAAAATACTAATAATCGTAGGTTTATCAATAGTTACATTAGTCATTGCAATAGCAATTTCTCCCATTGCAAAATCTTATATCCAAAAACATGATAAAGAACTATTAAGTAGAAAGGTTAGAATAGAGAATCTAAGAATAAATATATTTACTGGAAGTATTGCAGTTGAACATCTAGATATTTATGAAAAAGATGATAAAAACAAGTTTATAACAATTGATAGCTTTGAGTTCAATATGAAAATCTATCCTTTAATTACTCAAAGATTAATATTTCAAAGGATATTGTTATCAGGAGCAAAAATACAAATTTTACCCGTGTCTTGTCAATATTCAAGCAATTGCTAAATATTTCATTGTAGAAAATATGTTTTTCATTAAAATTGGCGTTAAAAATACTTATGAAGTTGATAGATATAAAATTTCTCGTAATTTTGTACACTTATAACTGAATTGAATGGACTTAAAAAATATAACATATCCTATACAAGACTACATAGATCTTTTTGATAAACGCTTCTCTGAATGTATTTCTCTGGAGGGTTTTTTTGTTGATGATATTACAAAATATATTCTTGAAAAAGGAGGGAAAAAGGTAAGACCAATACTTACTTTTCTTGCGGCTAAGGTAGCGGGAGGTATTACAAGCCAGACTATTCGTTGTGCATTAATTTTGGAATTATTGCATGCTGCATCTTTAGTTCATGATGATGTTATAGATGAGAGCGAAAAACGAAGAGGAAATGATACAATAAACATAAGATGGGGGAATAATACAGCAGTGTTGTTTGGCGATTATCTTTATGGTAAATGCCTTGAACTTATTGAAACTGAAAGTGACTTTAGATTATTACCAATATTTGCTAAAATAGGTAGGGAATTACCTCTTGGGGAGCTTTTGCAGAAAGATGTTTCAGAGAGATTAGATTATAGTGAGGATATTTATTTTAAAGTTATTGAAAAAAAAACGGCAGCTCTTTTAGAGGTTTCAACAGAGTTGGGAGCAATGAGTGCTAGTTCAGATATTGAAACAATTAAAAGTTTAAAGGCTTTTGGGTTTTATACTGGTTTAGCTTTTCAAGTAAGAGATGATATATTAGACTTCTCTCCTGAATATATTACAGGAAAACCTTTTGGTAATGATATTAAAGAAAAGAAGATTACACTTCCTTTGATTTATCTTTTAAATGATTTGTCTGAAAAAGAAAGAGAAGAGATTCTTTCTTTTATTAATCAAGATAATAAGAGAGATAAAGATGTTTTAGCATTGATAAAGAAAGTTAATGATGGAGGATATCTACAAAAGGCAGAAGAAAAAGTTCTTTCTTTTTGTCGTTTGGCAGAAATTCAGCTTAGTGACTTTAAAGAAAGTGAAAGTAAGAAAAGCTTAATTGAATTATTATATCTGTTAGCTAATCGTAGAAGTTAAACCATACTTTAACTAACAGAATATTGATAATATAGAATAGATTATAAATAAAATAGTACATAAGATGAAAAGAATTATTTTTGCCTTATTGGCAATAGTGTTAAGTTGTGGAGTTCTTTCTGCACAAGAAAACAAATCAGGAGTTAGTTTACCAACTGTTTCGGTAAAGACATTAGATGGAAAAACAATAAAAGCATCAGAGTTTTCAAATGATGGGAAACCATTTGTGGTATGTTTTTGGGCAACTTGGTGTAAACCTTGTATGATGGAATTGAATGCAATGGCAGAGTTGTATGAAAGTTGGCAAAAAGAAACAGGAATAAAGATTTATGCAGTATCAATAGATGATTCTCGTACTTGTCTAAAAGTTAAACCTCTTGTTAGTGCTTCTGGATGGTCTTATGAAGTAATTTTAGATCAAAACTCAGAATTAAAACGTGCCTTGGGAGTAAATAATCCTCCTCATACATTCTTGGTAAATGGTAAAGGAGAAATTGTTTGGCAACATGTGGGATATGCTCCTGGCGATGAAGACAATTTGATAGAAGTATTTAAAAAGGTAGTTAAAGGAGAAGAAGTAAAATAATATGAAAAAGATAATATTACTTATATCATTTGTTGCTTTCTCTATTAATTCTTATTCGCAAGGATTATTTGGAGGAAAGGTAACGGGAAACTTCCAAATGGATGTTCAAGCTTCAAGAGAAGATTCTGTTATTGGAGCAGAGAAAGTAAATGAAAAAATGTTGATGAACGCATTCACAAATATTCTTTATACTAATGGTGATTTTTCAGCAGGTATGCGATTTGAAGCATACTTAAATCCAATTCTTGGTTTTGATAGTCAATATAAAGGAGCAGGTTTAGCTTATCGTTTTGCTTCTTACAAAAAAGATTTCTTAGAAATAACAGCAGGTAACTATTACGAACAATTTGGTAATGGTCTTATTTTCCGCTCTTATGAAGAGAAAAACCTTGGCTTGGATAATGCAATGGACGGATTAAAAGTTGTTGCAAGACCTATGGAAGGAGTTGCAATTAAAGGTATAATAGGAAAGCAAAGGTACTATTGGGAAGATGTTTGGGCAAGTGATGACTTTGGTTTAGTTCGTGGAATTGATGGAGAAGTATCTCTTAACTCAGTAATTAAATCTTTTTCTTCATCTCCTTTACAGGTAACATTAGGAGGAAGTTTTGTTAGCATTTATGATAAAGCAGATACAAGATTTATTATTGATCAACAAACAGGAAATAACTATAAACTTACTACTCCAGAAAATATTGGTTCTGGTGCAGCAAGAATTCAAATGTCTTATAATGCTTGGAACTTAAATGTAGAATATGCAAGAAAAGGACAAGACCCTAATGCAGTTAATGGATATATATTCCATGAAGGAGAAGCTGCTTATATTTCGGCTGGTTATTCTGCAAAAGGATTAGGAATTAATTTTGCAGCTAAGAGAATAGATAATATGAGTTATAAATCACGTCGAAGTGAAACAGGAAATATGCTTAATGTAAATTATCTTCCTGCTTTAACTCGTCAACATGCTTATTCTTTATTTGCAATGTATCCTTACGCTACCCAAGTAAATGGGGAAATGGGAATTCAAGCCGATATTATGTATAAGTTAAAGAAGAAAACATTTCTTGGTGGAGAATATGGAACGGATTTGAAGCTAAATTACTCTCGAGCAATGTCAATAGATAAACAATTAGTTGCTACCAATCCTACTGGAAGTTATGAAGGAACTAATGGATATACTTCATCTTTCTTTAAAGTTGGAGATGACATTTATTTTGAAGAAATAAATCTTGAAATATCAAAGAAGATTAGTCATGATTTTAAACTTAACTTTATGTATTCTTATCAAACTTTTAATCCAATAGCAATAGGACATGAAGGAGAGGAATTTGTTTATGCAAATGTTTTTGCTGCTGATGTAACACAAAAAATGAATAAGAACTCATTAAGATATGAACTTCAACTTCTATTAACAGAACAGACTTATGGAGAATGGGCAACAGGGAATTGGATTCAAGGAACATTAGAATATAATTTAGGAGGTAGATGGTTTGCCGCTGCATCTGACCAATGGAACTATGGAAACCAAACAGGAGAAAAGACACATTTCTATAATTTCTCGATTGGATATACAAAAGGAACAAATAGAGTTCAAATAAGCTACGGGAAACAAAGAGAAGGGATTATATGTATTGGAGGAGTTTGTAGAATGGTTCCAGCTTCAAATGGATTATTTGCAACAATAACAAGTAGCTTTTAAATAATGGTTAATGGTTATTGATAAATGGTTAATTACTAAAATAATAAAGAAAATGAAGAAGATAATATATAGTTTGTTGCTTATTTTACCTTTATTTTGGGTAAGTTGCGACAAAATAGAAGATGATGAAAAATTAGTTTACTTAAAAGGAATAACTACAGAGGCTACTCCAATTACAGTAACAAGCTCAATGCAAAGAGTATTATTAGAAGATTATACTGGGTGGAAATGTGTAAACTGTCCTCGTGCTGCAGCAAAAGCTACAGAGTTAATGGCAAAATATGGAGATCAACTTATTGTTATGGCAGTTCATTCAACTGCTTTTGCTTCGCCATCAGCATCTAATAATAATGTAGATTTTCGTACAGAATATGGAGAAAAGTGGGCAACTGACTTTGGTTGCACATCTCTTCCAACAGGATTAATTAATAGAACAAAGGTAGGAGGAGCATATACAATAGGTGATGCAAACTGGGATACACAAATTCAAAGTACTATTTCTACAAAAGAACATTTAATGGATATTAATCTTGGTGCAATATATAAAGAAAGTTATAATAAGATATTAGTTAGTACAGAGAATATATTTTTAAAAGATGTATCTTATTCAACTCAAATTAATGTTGTTGTATTAGAAAGTGGAATTGTTGGAGTACAACTTAATTCTAATTCAGATTACGGTACTGTACCAAAAATTGAAGATTATAAATTCAACCATGTATTAAGAAAAAATGGACTTATTGGTTACCCTTTAACTACTTCTGCTGTTAGTAAAGGTACAGCTATTTCTACAAATTATTTGATTGATGTTGATACAGATATTCAAGATATTTCTAAATGTACAGTCGTTGTTTTTGTAACTAATGTAAACACAAAAGAAGTAGTACAAATCAATGAAATAAGTTTAGGGGAATAATGTAAATAGATACCTTTTGTAATATATTGAATATTTAGTTGTCCAATATTTGGTTAATTATAAAATGTATAGTATATTTGCACGACAAAATTTAAAGAAATAATTATGAAAAAGATATATTTGATATTTGCAATTACGTTAGGATTTACTATTGGACTAAACGCTCAATCTTTCCAATTTATTTATGAAGATAATGTAATAGGTGATACTCTTAAATTAGATAATTCGTCACCAGATGGGCTGAGAACAGATTATATTCATTTCAAAAACATTTCTGAAGAAGCAAAAACAGTAAAGGTTTATAAAGAAATAATTCAATTAGCAGATGAAGCTGGTTTGTATATGTGCTTTAATGGTAATTGCTTAACAGATACAATTTCTCCAAGTTCTATTACAATTCAACCAAATGTTGTATATTCTGAATTTGATTTACAATATACTTATGCAAATAATAACGAAACTTTTGCAAGAATAAATCTGATTAATCCAACAACATTGGAACCAATACAATCATTTTATGTATTGTATACAGATTCTACTACTGTTTCATTAGAAAAACCAATTAAACAAGGCATAACATCAACTAATATTGAAGCATATCCAAACCCTGCTAATAATAATGCAACAATAGCTTATTCTATTCAAACAAATTACAAATCAGGAAAAATAGTTGTTAGAAATATGATTGGTGCAACAATTAAAACAATTTCAATAAATGGAGGTTCAACAGGAAAGCAATCAATTTCAACAGCTGAATTACCAAATGGAGTTTATTTCTATTCAATTATTGGCGACGGAAAGGCTCTTTCAACAAAGAAATTAGTAGTTAAGCACTAAGAAATAACACTTGAAATTAGTATAAAGACTTTATACCTCAAACATCAAGATTTCATATAGCAAATCCTTCGTTTTTTCAAACAAGAAACGAAGGATTTTTGTTTATAGCCTTTTGATTTATCTTTATTCATATAGGGTGCTCTGAAACATAGCCTAAGTCTGATTCAGATAAATTAATAAATACTCCCTGCTTAATTTTCTTCGACAAATAAATGAATAACAGCATCCTTTTTGTACTTTAAGCCTTTATTTCTTCTTAGAGATAATTCCCTTAGGTGGTTCTGGCTCTGCGGAAAACTTCATTTCTCGTATTTTTTGGGTTAATTTTCTATCGGCAATATAGGTTACTTTAGTTGCCTTTACTTTCTTTGGATTAATTTTCTTTGGGTCATCAAACCCTTCACTTGTAACTCCTACTCCAAATGTACCTATTCCATCTAATTTAATATTGCTCCCTTGGGTTAAGGTTAATTCCATCTCTCCAGATAATGCTCTAAGACAACCTAAAACATCTCCTGGTGTTAGAGAACAAGCTTGACTGATTCTTTCTGCTAATTCTTCAGTATTCGTAGTTGAATATGTTTTAGAACAAGCATAATACTTTTCTTCAATTTCTCCGTTGGAATTTTTATATTTTTTCTTCCAAACGCTAAACATTTTACTCATAAGACAATAAGTTTTAAGTTAATATAATTAAGCTGATTAGTTACTTCTTTATTAAATTTACATCAAGAAAAACCTTAAATTCATCTCTAAAAACCTCTTCTTAATCTATAAATACTTTATCTTAATCTTGTTAAACTTCCTTTTAATCTCAAACAATGGCATTGTTTACTCAAAACAACCGCATTGTTTCAGTCTAATAATGGCATTGTTCTGGCAAAACAACCGTATTGTTTTGAGTAAACAATGCGGTTGTTTGACTTCTTTGCAAAGATAAATAATTTCAAGATAAGATTAATCTATTTTGATATAAAATCTTTTTAGATTTATATTAGCTTTATTTCCCCAAAGATCAAACCTTTAGTAAAATAACAAAAGCAATGTCTATGATTTCTTACGGTAGGAAAGCACTGCCCATGTATCTATTACAACAACAAAACTTAGCATTGTGTAGAGCTGAGGTAATAATTCCATTAGGGTACTTCCTTTGAGATATATGTTTCTCATTACTTCTATAAAGTATTTTAATGGACTGAATGAACCTATTACTTGAGCCCATGACGGCATTGAATTGAATGGCGTATAAAGTCCACTCATAAGTATTAGTATCATTATAAAGAAAAACATCATAAACATTGCTTGTTGGTAGGTTGAAGCATAGTTAGAAAGTATTAATCCAAGTCCTGATATTGCTAAGATAAAGATAAATGAAAAGAGATATACTACAAATATATTCCCAACTGGAATTATTCCATATACAAATCTTGCTACCAAGAAGCCTATACTTATTACTATTGTTCCTATTATCCAATATGGTATTAGTTTTGAGAGAATAAATATTGGTTTGGTTACCGGTGTAACATTTATCTGTTCCATATTCCCTTTTTCTTTCTCTCCTACTATATTTAGAGCTGGTAAAAAGCCACAAATTATTGTAAGGATCATCACCATTAGGGCTGGTACCATAAATAATTTATAGTTCAATTCCTTGTTAAATTGATATAATGGTTTTATTTCTACGCCTCCTTTTTGTTGAATGTTCACAACTTCTGATGTTTTATCATTAGAGAAATCACTTATTATATTTAAAGCATACATTGCACCCATACTTCCTTTTATTCCATTAACAGAATTTGTTGCAACAAGAATATTTGATTTCTTTTGAGTAATAAAGTCTTTCTCAAAGTCTTTTGGGATATTAATTATCATATCAGCCTTATTGCTTTGTATTAAACTTAATGCAGAATTATATGTTGGCTTCATTGCCCTAAGAGTAATTGATTCATTCGCTGACAAACGATTTATTAATTCTTTTGAATATGTTGTATTATCATTATCAACAATAGCTAATCTAACATTTTTTATATCATAATTAGCAGCAAAAGGTAAAAGAATCAATGCTATAAAAGGAAATATAAAGATAATCTTAGGTAAGAACTTATCTCTAAATATTTGTTTAAACTCTTTCTCTATTAAATATCCTAACATATTACTCTAATCTTTTCTTAAACTTTTTCAAGCTTATGGTTACAAAAACAACTGCCATAAGAACTAATACTCCCATTTCTTTAAGCACATATTTTACATCTACACCCATTATCATTAATTTTCTCATTGCACTAATAAACCATTTAGCAGGCATTAGTTGAGAAATAACTTGTAATATCAATGGCATACTTTCCACATTAAACAACATACCAGAAAGTAGCATTGTTGGCATAAGTAGTATTAATCCACTAAACAATAAAGCTGTAAGTTGAGTTTTTGCCACTGTTGATATTAGAAGTCCTAAGGAAAGGGAAACAAAGATATATATTATAGAAAGAACAAATATCCAAAACAAACTCCCATTTATTGGTACTCCCATTACAAAGTAGGAAACAGTAAGAATAGTTAGAAGATTGATAAAAGAGATAATAAAATAAGGAGCTACCTTTGCTAAGATAATAATAATTGGTCTTGTTGGACTAACCAGTAATAGTTCCATTGTTCCTCTTTCTTTTTCTCTAACAATTGAAACAGAAGTCATCATTGCACATACCAATATTAAGATAAATCCCATTACTCCTGGCACAAAATTATAAGAACTTTTCATTAAAGGATTATATAGTAGTTTTACTTCGGGAGTTATTTGATAATTTGTTTGTGGAGTTTTATTTAAGTCTTTAAGCGATTGAGCAACTATATTTGTAACATAACTAACTAAAGTTCTTGCAGTATTAGGGTCAGAAGCATCAGCAATAATTTGTACATCTGCCTTATTTAAATGCAAAAGATTTTCTGAGAAGTTTTCATCAAAAACAATAACAACGCCTACTTCTGAACGACGGAAAGAAGATTCTACTTCATTATAAGAAGAATAGTTTTTTGCCAAAGAAAAGTATTCACTTTTATCTAACCTCTGAATAATATTATTAGTTATCTCATCTTTTGAAAGATTAAGCACTCCTATATTAGTATTCTTTATTTCTGTTGAAACTGCATAGCCAAAAAGTAACATCATAACAACAGGCAATGCAAGGATAATCATCATTGTCCATGTATCACGAAAAATGTGTAAGAACTCTTTCTTTATAAATGATAATAGTTGTTTAATCATTAATCTGCTTTCCTTTCTGCCTTACGTGCCAATTGATAAAATACCTCATCAATACTATTTACTTTAAAATTTTCTTTTAATGCTTTTGGAGTATCTAATGCATCAATCCTACCATCAACCATTATTGATACTCTGTCACAATATTCTGCTTCATCCATATAATGAGTAGTTACAAAAACTGTAATTCCTTTTTCAGCTGCTTTATATATCATCTCCCAAAACTGCCTTCTTGTTATTGGATCAACACCTCCTGTTGGTTCATCAAGAAATACAACCTTAGGTTCATGAAATATAGCCACAGAGAAAGCAAGCTTTTGTTTCCATCCCAAAGGTAAGGCTTTTACTAATGTTTCTTTCTCTGCTTCAAAGCCTAATTCTTTTAAAAGTATATCTGTTTTTAGAGCAATATCTTTTTTCTTCATTCCATAAATACCAGCAAAGAGCTTAATATTCTCCCACACCTTCAAATCCTCATAAAGCGAAAACTTCTGACTCATATAACCAATATTTGCTTTTATCTTCTCCGACTGTGTTCTTATATCAAATCCTGCAACCGAAGCTTCTCCTGAAGAAGGACGACTTAACCCACAAAGCATTCTCATAGCAGTAGTCTTTCCAGCACCATTAGCTCCCAAAAACCCAAATATCTCCCCTTTCTTTACATCAAATGAAATATTATCCACCGCAGTAAAAGCTCCAAATCTCTTAGTAAGATTATTAACTACTATAACTTCATCCATTATTTCTTATTTATAAGTTTCGGAAGCGAATGTTCTTTTTATTCCTCTATTGTATTCCACATCTGGATAGCCTAATATAACAAATAATCCTTCACGGCTTTTATATTTTATTCCTTGTTCTTGACGGAACTTTTTAGCTGGACTACCATTTTGTATTAATGGATGTATTGCTCCTAACATACATGTTCCTAATCCAAGTGATTCTGCGGCAAGCATTGCATAAGTTGCTGCTATAATAGGGTCCGCAGGATCTGTATAAGGAGAACCATAAAAGTATAATGCAACAGGAGCATCATAAGTTACAAGATTAATTCCTTTTTCCATATTATCTTCATAAATAGAAAATAATGGTTGAACAAATTCTTTAAACAACTCATTATTTTCCTTACTCAAAAATGGACGCATAAGAGCTAAAGAGAAATTTGAAAACATCCATTTCATTCCCTTAAGATACTCACAAAAGTCCTTAGCAAATTGATTCGTTTTCTCTTTTGTATCAAACACTAATACATTTACATCCGAAGGGGGTAATCCCATTGGAGAAGTTCTTGATATTGAAATTATCTTTTCTATTATTTCCTTATCAACTGCCTTATCTTTAAATTCTCTAACACTACGACGACGTTGGCATAAACTTAAAAAATAATTATAATCAGTTGAGGTTTCTTTTTGAGGTAAATCAAATAAATCTTTCGGAGACAAAGTTCGTCCATATATTTCTATTGCTCCTTGTGGACAAATTGCCATACAATGCCCACAAGCAATGCAACCAAAGCATGATTTAGACTTTTGATATACTTTATTCTCTTTTATTCCTAAACTATAATCTTTGCATACAGAAACACAAAGACCACAACCAATACATTTTTCTGTATTAATTCTTATTTCTCCTGGTTCTTTTGTTCTCGATGTTGGTATTGACATATCTTATTATTTTTAGAAGATTACAAACTAAATTCTATAACAAACATATCTAAGTTTTCATAATTAATTGTTGAAACACTTTTATCTGTCTTTGCTATCTTTTTCACAATCATTCTTTCAAATAAATTCATATCCTCAAACAAGAACTCTCCACCTAAGAATTGTTTTGTTTTTGCTTTTTCTATTAGTTCTAAGGGATAAGCTCGTTCTAATTCTTCTTGTTGTTTTATTTCGTCTTTTTCCATTCCACAAACATATAAGCCAATAGGTTTAGATTTTAGATGTTCAATGTTTTGTATGCAAAAATTCTTCATTTTCTTACTTGAATTTCCTGCATAAACAGGACAACCCAATATAATAGAATCATATTTTTCTATATTTGGTGATTTATATATATTCAAGTCTATAAAAGTTTTTTCTACTGTTAATTTACTTGCAAGCATTTCTGCAACTCTTTTTGTTGTTCCATGTTTAGAATAATAAATAATCGCTGTTTTCATGTCTTTTATTTTTTTGGTTAATTAATAATAGATTATGGTCTTATCACTTTAAATTCTTCCACCAATGAGAAAAGATTTGATTTTCATTCTTCAAGTCTACTATTTCTCCAATCATAGGTGTAACTAATCGAATATTATTTTCTTTACTTATTTTTGAAAGTCTTTCTATTGGTTCTTTCCATGGATGATCTGCAAGTGCAAACTTTCCCCAATGAATTGGTAATACCCTTGTTGCATTTAAATCTTTTGCTTCAAGAGAAACTTGTTCGGGTGAGGAATGAATAAACTTCCATTTATCATTATATTGTCCTGTCTCTAAAAATGCTAAATCTATTCTACCAAACCTATTCCCTATTTCAGAGAAATGAGTATCATATCCTCCATCTCCACTTAAAAAGAAATTCATAGACGGTGTTTGTAATACAAAAGAAAGCCATAGAGTTGAATTACGATTTACTCCTCTTCCTGAAAAATGTCGTGAAGTCGTTGCATTTATTATAAATCCTTTACTTAGTTCCTTGCTGTTGCCCCAATCCATTTCTATTATCTTTTCTTTTGGATATCCCCATCTTTCGAGATGAGCTCCTACTCCAAGTCCACAAATAACTAACTTTACTTTAGTTTGTAATTTCTTTACGGTTGAATAATCCAAATGATCATAATGATCATGAGTTATCAAAAGATAATCTATTTCTGGCATATCATCTGTTGAATAAATATTTGTGCCTTCAAAAGCTGATATAATAAAAGGAACGGGAGAAGCATGTTTAGAAAAAACAGGATCTACCAAGAAGCGTTTCCCTTCAATTTGAATATAATATGAAGAATGACCAAACCAAACAGCAATATCCTTATCCTTAGAAATATTTTTCAAATCACTTTTAATTGAAGGAATCTTATCCTTAGGTCTTAATTCATACCTCTCTTCGTCAAATTTCTTCTTCATCATATCTCCCATACCCTTATTATCAACCATAAGTATGGTGTTATGTAGATTATGGAATTGGCCATCTTTATAATTTGGTGATTTTTCCATTATCTCCAATCTTTTCCCTGAAACCTTTCCTCCAAACAGAGGTAATTGCATATACAAAACAAGTACTAAAAATAGTACAATAACAATAATTAATGTAGTCAAAATAATCCTCTTTAATCGTTTCTTAATACTCACAATATCTATTAGTTAATTTATCTCATTATTCAATTTCATTCATTGCCACTGAATAACTTTGCAGTATTTTATTTTGATAGTCTCATAAAATAGTCCTCTATTGAAGGTTGTATTTCGTTATAATCATTATCTTTTGTTTCGTTATTTAGTGTTATATGACAACAATCGCCAAATGAAAAACATGTTTCTATATTATCGTTTGCTCTTAGAGTTTTTAATAGTTTTGGCATATTATCTCCTTCTACTGAATAGAGCTTCTTGGGAAATTTCTTTATTAGGTTTTGTGGCGAATCTATATCTAAGAATTGTCCATTATTTATTAGAGCTATTCTATTGCAAAGGTTGGCTTCATCCATATAGGGAGTTGAAACTATTATTGTTATTCCTTGTGTTTGTAGATTTTTCAACATATTCCAGAATTCTTTTCTACTAACAGGGTCAACTCCTGTTGTTGGTTCATCTAAGAAAAGAACTGATGGTTTATGTATTAATGCACAAGAAAGAGCAAGTTTTTGTTTCATTCCTCCCGATAAAGCTCCTGCTCTTCTATCTTTAAATGGTTCTATTTGCTGATAAATATCTTTTATTAGGTCATAGTTTTCTTCAACTGTTGTATTAAAAACGCTGGCAAAAAAATCAAGGTTTTCTATTACTGTTAAGTCTTGATATAAAGAAAACCTTCCAGGCATATAACCTACTCTTTCTCTAATAAGTTTATAATCTTTCACAACATCATAATCATCTACTTTAGCTTCCCCTTTATCTGCTAAAATAAGAGTTGTCATTATTCTGAAAAGAGTTGTTTTTCCTGCTCCATCGGGTCCAATTATTCCAAACAGCTCTCCCTTCTCTACTTCAAAACTAATATCTTTTAAAGCAGGTTTCCCTTTATAGGCTTTGGATATATTATTTACTTTAACAGATTTCATAGTTTAACATCGGCATACATACCTATTTTTATATAGCCATCATTTTTAACCATTACCTTTACTGCATAAACCAAATTATCTCTATCATCTTTTACCTGAACAGCTTTTGGAGTAAACTCTGCCTTTGAACTTATCCAACTAATTTTCCCTTTATATTCTTTTCTTTTTTCTCCAAAGTCTGCAAACACCTTTATCTCTTGTCCAATTTTTATTTGAGTAAGTTGTGAAGAGGTTACATAAAGACGAAGTATCATATTATCTATATCGGCAACCTTAAATAATGGCTTTCCCATTGCAGCTACTTCTCCTTGTTCTGAATACTTCAAAAGCACAGTTCCTTTTATTGGACTTGATATCTTACATTTCTGTAATTGGTCGTTTAACTGCAAAACTTGTGTCCTTAGAGATGCTTCTTCTGAACTAATCGACTTATTCCCTTTTTCAAAAGAAGAAACCTGTGCTGATAATTGTTTCTCTGCAACTGCTATATTGGAATTAATATCATCTAACTGTTTGCGGTTTGCTGCATTCTTTAGAAGAAGTGTTTCTATTCTTTGTTTTTCTATTTTTAACTTTTTAATTTGTTCTTGAAGGGCTGCAATTTGTTTGTTTACATCAATACTTTTACCTCCAACAGCTTCAATGCTGTATAATAGTTGTTGACGCTTTAAATAAAGTTGTAATGTATCTATTAATCCACATTCTTGTCCTAATTCAATTTGTTTTCCTTCTTCAACATTAAGAGAAAGTATTTTACCATTTGATTCAGAAGACACAACAACTTCCGTTGCTTCAAATACTCCGCTTGCATCATAGTCTTTATCTCCTTTCCCACAAGAGACAAATAATAATATTATTGCTATTGTTATGATTTTATTTCTCATAAGACTGATTTGTTAGATTGTTATGTTTATATATTGACATTAATAATTGTATTCTATGAAGTATTTTATTTTGTTGAGCCATATCGGTTGCATTAACTTCTTTTATATAATCACTTACACTCATAGTCCCATTATCTAATTTATATTGTGCCGACTCCTTAATCCTTTCTCTTAAAACTATTATCTGCTGATCTGAACCTAATAGCTTTTCTAATCTTTCAACTTCTGTTTTCTGACTTTCTAATTGAAGATTTGTATTAAATAGAAAAGCTTCTTTATTAGATTCTATTAGTTGTTTATTGGATTCTAAGGTCATACGTTTATTTGATTTGGTATAGAAACTACTAATATTCCAACTCATACGTAAACCAATAATAGCAAAGAAATCAAAATTTTCATTAAACATATTAAAAGTTGGTTTACCGTATCCTCCTTGTGCAAATGCTGCAAACTGAGGCATTGATTGAGTATTTATTATTTTCTTTTTAGTATCAAGCAACTTAATTTGACTTTCAAAAGCCATTAACTCTGGTCTTTGAATTTGAGAAGAAAGATTTTTTTGACTTAGTTGTGGTTCTTCAAACTTTGTTTCATTACTTAATTCTTCTCCTATCATAATTGATAAGACTTTAATATAAGACTTCTCCAATAATTCTATTTCTACTATTCTTTGCTTAATATTCAACTGTTCCACCCTCACAAAATCCAAGTCTGATTCATTAGCTAAGCCACTTTCAACATAAGCTTCAACTTGCTTTAGGTTTCTTTCCAATTCCTTTTCCATTAAATAAGCTTGAGCTTTTTGTTCTTTAATACTAAGGATACCAAAATAAATATTTGCTATTCTATCCCTAAGAGTATAAAGGTCTACTTCAAGACTTGCCTTTTGTGATTCTAACTCTGCTTTTGTTTCTTCCTTTTTATTATATGTATATCCTCCGTCCCAAATTAATTGATTAAGTTCCAAAATAGCTTGATATTGGTCTTTCGACATAGAAGGGAAATCGACTTTTATAGACAATGGAAGTTTTATATCAATAGTAGTTACATCTGATTGATAAGTTGCCTTTGCTGAAAAGTTAAGTTGTGGAAGATAATTCTTATTAGCATTTGCAATAGAATAACTTGCCGTTTTCTCCAATATACCAGTATTTGAGAATGTCGGATAATGAGTCTTTGCTTTTTCTTGACAGTATTCTATTGTTATTTGTGAGAATACAACAGTACTAAAAAATAAGAAAGATATTAATGTGATTATCTGTTTCATTATATAAATGATTAATATATGTGTTGAATAATTTTACTAATTATGGTCTTAAACTATTTAGAATGGTATTTACAACTTCTTGCTTTCTATGTTCTATCATTTCACTCATTTTTTCTTCATCTAATCCCAAAACATATTCCATAATAGGGCGAGCAAGAAAAACAAAAATATTGAGTGAAATAATATTAATCAATAAATCAAAAGCCGAAATATTCCTTATTCTCTTAGCTTCTATCTCTATTTTTAATTCTTCTTCAAGTTTATTAATAAGATTAGGGGCTTGCTGTCTGAATGTTTCTCTAATAATATCCGTTGATGAATTGTTTCTAATCTCATTTAAAACAAACATTGGCAAAAGAGGCTCTTTAGATAATGCATCAAAATGAGATTTAATTTTTATAACTAATCTCTCCTCAAAAGACAAATTTTCATCTTCAATAATTTCGAAAATAGAAACCATATATTTTAATTTATTCTCAAATACCTTCTGAAATAAATTAGCTTTCGTTCTATAGTAATAATGAACCAAAGCTTGATTACAACCAACTTTTGCAGCTATTTCGGTTGTTGAAACCCCATTAAACCCTTTTTCAAGGAATAATTCTTCAGCTGCATAGAGTATAGATAATTCCATACCATCTTTTTGATTATTTTTTTCCTGTTCTTTCATATTATTTAATTCGCCACCTTATTAATAGAGTTGTTTAATAAGTCTATTAATAACACTGCAAAACTACAATATATTTCTAAACTACCAAATAAAAAGATAAAAAAAGATTATCTTTGCTGAACATTATATATTGAATCAATAATATCTATTTGTTATGAAAAGAATTATTATTTGCTTTGTTTTAATCTCTATTTGCTTTGTGGGATGCAAAAAGGTTGAGATTAAACAAAAAAGAAATCCCTATGGGCTTTCTATTATCTCTGATATTAATGTTTACAAAAAACAAGTTGCTGAAGAGCCCAAAATGGAGTTAATTAATTTAGGGAAGTATATTAAATATGTCCGTTTAGATATTCGTTATGCAACAAATAATAACTTTACAAATCAAATAATTTATAATCTTCCTCGTGCTTTTGCTCGCAAAGAAGTTGCTCAAGCATTAAGCAAACTTCAAGACTCATTGGCTTTTTATAAATTAGGAATAAAGATATATGATGCTTATCGTCCTTATGAAGCTTCACTTCGTTTTTTTGATGTTTACCCCGATACTAATTTTGTTGCAAACCCTCGTTATGGTTCAAGACATAATAGAGGATGTGCAATTGATTTAACCTTAGTTGAATTAAACACAGGCAAAGAAATCCCAATGCCAACAGAATTTGACGACTTTTCAGAAAAAGCAAACCCAAACTATAAAAACCTATCCGATACTATTCTAAAAAACCGAGCTTTCCTATTCTCAATTATGAACCATTTCGGTTTCTCCCATTATCCAAGTGAATGGTGGCATTTTGATTATAAAAATTGGAATAGTTATCCTTTAATGGATATTAGATTTGATGAATTAGAATTGCTCTATTAATTGTTAGAAGTAAAAAACACTAATTATTTGACAAAAAGCAACATCCTTTTCTTCAATTAAGAATAAATAATGAGAAAAATAGTATGAACGATAAAATCATAAATAACCTATTTGAATTCTGGACTTATATAGGGGAAATAACAGGATTATTAATTGAAACAGAAAATTATAAAGCTATATCTGTATCAAATTCAGATTGGCCTAAACGAGTGTTTGCTATTTCGGACAAAACTGGTTTAATTACTGAAATTTCCGGTTTAAGTAGCATTGGGAAACTTCCAAATATGATTACATTACCCAAAAACAATGAATTAAAGAAAGATCAAAGCTTGGAATTAATTCTTGTCCAAAAAAATATGGCTATAAATTTAAGTACTATTGAATATAAGTCCAATAAAAATGAAAATATCTTTCAAGTTGAAACAAAAGCAGATGCCATTGAATTTGCACAAACTGCATCAATTTCATTTGGATACAAAGTAGATGCCGAAATTGTTTTTAAAATAAGTCAAAACAATTTAAGAGTACGTATATTCAATTATATAAAAGAAAAAGAATATCTGGGTTGTGGAATATTATACTTTGATTCTTATAATAATGCTGGATTACATATGATTGGAACTGTTCCAAAAGGCAGAGGACTTGGCATAGGAACACAAATAACTAAAAAATTATTATCAGAAGCAATTAATAATAAAAATAACTTTGCTGTTCTTCATGCATCTATAATGGGTGAACCAATCTATAAAAAACTTGGATTTATTAGTTATGGAGAAATTGAAACATACAGAATTCTAAATCCGAATAAAAACAATTAAAGCCAATAGTATCTCATAAAAATTAGCATAATAATATGTATCATATAAACTCCGCAAGCTCTAATTAATAAAACAGTCACAAAAAAAACATGTATGAATTTTCCCAATAATATAGTTTAAAAGAATAGTGTTTAATCGCAATTAAGTTTAGCTAAAAAGAAATAAATCATGTATATTTGCATCTGAACAAAATAATTTGAAATGAAAAACTGGAAGTGGAAAAAAATAATTGTATTGTATTTTCTTATCTTGTTCCTTACTTTATGGTTATTTTTACCCATCGATATATTAGCATATAGAGATTTAGTAACAAAAAATATTGGCAAATATTTTATAATAAATATTTCCATTATTTCCGTCTTAATCTTTATTTCTGCATAGCTGTACTTTATTTTAATAATAAGTTTTGGAGTAAAAAACCTATTTTTAGAATAATCTTAGAAATAGTATTTGCTTTTCTTTTAATAAATCTTATTCAGTTTATTGCTCAAAATATGTTTGCTACAAAAGTAAATATTCAAGGTTTTATATCAACCATAATTAGAGATAAATATTTTTTTACATCTTGTTTGGAAGGTGGATTTGTAATTTTAATGATAGAAACAATTTATTTATATAATAAACGTAAAGAAAGTGAACTTGAAAGAGAAAAATTTAAATATATTCAATTAAAGAAACAATTAAATCCTCACTTCTTATTTAATAGTTTAAATATACTATCTGCTATGGGTTACACTCAAACGCCCAAAGAAATTGCAACTTACACAAGTAAATTAGCAGATGTTTATCGTTATATTTTATCTAATGATGAAAAAAATATTATTCCCCTAAAAGAAGAACTTAAATTTATTTATCAATATGTAGATATTCTAAATGCAAGATTTTCTGATAATTTAATTCTCAATATAAATATTGATGATAATAATAAAGACAAAAAAATATTATTAATGACATTGCAGCTTTTAATTGAAAATGCTGTAAAACATAATACAGTTTCAGAGAAATCACCTTTAATAATAAATATTTACTCAGAACAAGGTTATGTAGTTGTTTCTAATAACATAAATAAAAGAGAAATACCTTATGCTTCAACAGGAATAGGATTAAAAAATCTGAATGAACGATATAATATTATTGCAAATAAGAATATAATTATAATAAACAAGGATAATATTTTTACAGTAAAATCACCATTAATATGAAAGCAGTTATAGTTGAAGATGAAGCTTTATCACAAAAGTTTTTGGAGAAATTAATAAGTGATAAATACCCAGACATTAGTATTGTTAAAGTTCTTGATTCAATAAAAGATAGTATTGAATACTTTTCAAAAGAAACCGTTGATCTAATATTTATGGATATTCAACTTAGAGATGGATATTGTTTTAATATTTTTGAAGAGGTTGAAATTATAACTCCAATTATATTTACAACTGCTTTCGATGAATATGCCATAAAGGCTTTTGAACAAAACAGTATTTCATATATTTTAAAACCATTAGATGAAGATAAATTGGAAATGGCAATGAATAAATTTTTCAAAATATCATCACCAAATAATAATGTTAATTTACAAAATCTTCTGTCTGCACTTAATCCAGAAATAAAATACAAGAAAAGAATTACTATTAGATTAGGAGATAGAATTATTATAGTTGAAGAAAAGGATATTGCTTATTTTATTGCAGAAAATAGAACCTGCTATATATATACTAAGGATAACAATAAATATATTGTAGATTTTTCTTTAGATACAATTTCATCTCAACTTAATCCAAAAGTTTTCTACCGTATTTCAAGAGATTGCATAACAACTTTCAGCTCCATAAAAGATATAAAGAGATATTATAAAGGAAGGTTAAGTATAAGTCTTATTCCAGATTATGGAAAAAGCATAATTATCAGTAAAGAACGAGTTTCTGATTTTATGGAATGGTTAAATGGAGAATAAACAAAAATATCCTTCCATTTCACCCTAAAATTCTACTATTTCACCCTAAATTATCTTAGCCATCCCCTTAAATTAGTTTTCTTATAGCATGTTATTGCCTTATTTTGTATTGTGATTATGATACTCTATTTCCATAAACAAAACAATAAAAGCAATTAAAAGGTTAGTATCATTAACATCACTCGTTAATAATTAATTAAAACAAAAACAAATGAAACGATTTCTATTTTTATTAATGGTAATTATGTCTTTTACCATTCAAGGGTGGTCTCAGGATACAGTTATTGTTGGTTCTGGAACTACAGGGAATTATACAATTCCTCTTTATACTTTTTATAAGTATTCCTATTCTCAACAAATTTATACTGCTGATGAAATTACATCAGGAATTACATCAAACAGTACAAATCTAACGCCAACAGGAGTTATTAATGCTATTGCTTTTCAATATATTTCATCTCCTCAAACAAAAGAGAATATAACCATATTAATGGGTAATATAAGTAATTCAACTGCATCTACTTGGATTTCTCCATCATCAATGCAACAAGTGTATTCAGGAAGTATTACATTTGATACTTTGTCATATAATCGTTGGGTTAATATTAATTTAGATTCCCCTTTTCAATGGGATGGATCAAGTAATATTGTAGTTTGTGTAATAAATAATAGTGGAAATTCATCAGGTTTTACTAATACTTTCTATAATCATTCAACTTCTGTTTGCAAAGCACTCACCAAAGGAAATAATACAGATCTTTACAGTTCAACACAAAATCCTACAAATACTCCCACAACATTATTATATAGAAACAATATAAGATTTGCTTTTGGTCAAGCTCCAACATGTCCAATTCCAACACAGTTAAGTTATTCTAATATTTCTTCAAATAGTGCAAATATTTCCTGGCATGAAAATGGAACGGCAACTCAATGGATTATTGAGCATCGTCTTTCAAGTGATACATCATGGAATAGTGCTATTTCACAAACCGTTAGTGATACAACCATTCAATTATCATCTCTTAATAGTAACACATCCTATTCTATAAGAGTAAAATCAGTTTGTAGCAGTAATGATGAAAGTAATTGGAAAGAAGGTCGTTTTATTACTGCCTGTGGTAATATTACAAATCTTCCTTACTCAGAAAACTTTGATTCTTATGGAACTTCCATTCTTTTTCCAACTTGCTGGACAAGGCAATCTACTTATATATCATCTTCTTCCACTTATCCTTACATAAATACTTATAATCCTTCATCTTCCCCTGGTTCTTTATATTTTTATTGCGGCTCAAATAACACTTATAATTTAGCAGTAACTTCTGCTTTTGATACTTCCATACATATTAATACACTAATGGCTTCATTTAAATTAAAAGCAGCATATTTAGGATCTAAAATGACTATTGGAGTTATGTCTGACCATTCAGATTTAACAACATTCGATTCAATAGCAAGTATTACTCCTACAACTGATTGGCTTAATTATGATATTGATTTTTCAAACTATACAGGAATAGGAAATTATATAGCATTTAAAGTTGCAAGCGAGACTTTTACAACAAGTATATATTTAGATGATGTAAATATTTATACAATTCCAACATGTAGACGTCCTATAGATATTTCAGCAACAAATATAACATCAACAGCAGCAGATATTAATTTTTCTACATCAACAAATGCAAATAATATAATAGCATATTATCGTATTAAAAATATTGCTGACACAAACTGGTTAACTACAACTATTTCATCCTCTCCTGCAAGTTTAATCAATTTAGTACCTAATACTATTTATGAATATTATCTTGTAACAGAATGTGGGGATAATGATATTTCTACACAAACATCAATTTACACATTTCGTACGGCTTGTTCTTATGAGGCTATTCCATATTTAGAAGCTTTTACAACAAATGTTCTTAGTAGTCCTTGTTGGTCATTGGCAAAAGGAATATTATCTACAAATACAGTATTTACTTCAATTACTTCTTCTAGTTGGTATTATCCTACAACTACAACACCTATTGCAGATGGAGAAGGCGGAAATATTAAAATTAATATTTATGGTTCAAGTTTCTATGAATGGGTAATTTCTCCTTCAATTGATTTAGGACAATCAGAAAATGAAGCACCTTCTACAACTTATCAAGTTGAATGCGATTTAAGACTAACTAAAGCTTATTATCCAACAGTAGCTCCAGATCCTTCAACAGATGATAAATTTGCAATTGTTATTTCAAGAGATAATGGTCAAACTTGGTCAATCAATAATGCTTATATTTGGACTAATAATTCTTCCTCAGCAAGAGACTATGGAACTTTTGGTTTATCTCCTACTCATATAGTTATTCCTTTAACAGACAGCAATAGTGTTGCAATAGATGGAACAATAAAAATTGGTCTTTATGTTGAAAGTACAGCAAGTGGAGAAGCAAATAATAGGGAATTATATATTGATAATTTAGCCGTAAATCCTGCTCCTGCTTGTCCAACAGTTTATGGAGTAAATCTTAGTTTAGCTTCTACATCATCAATAAATGTTAATTTTGCTACTAATAATATAGTTGCAGGAGAAAGTTGGAATGTAGCTTACGGAACAGCAGCTAGTTTATCTACATTCAATCCTGATAATGCTTCACAAATTAACGTTATTTCAGCCTCAGACCTACCTTTGTCAATAGCAAATCTAACTCCTGGTTCAACTGTTTATTTTGCTGTTCAACAAACATGCTTGGGTGCATGGTCTGCAATAAAAAGTATAACTCTTCCATTATATTCTGTTTCAACCCCTTTTACACAAACATTTGATGATTCAACAAACGTAAATGAATGGAATTTTATTAATGCAGCAAACAATTCAAGCAATTGGATTATAGGAAATGCTTTTAACTATTCATTATCTCAAGATAGTACAATTCCAGGAAAATCCTTATATGTTAGCAATGATAATGGATTAACAAACAATATTACACTAGCAGGAAGTAATCGTACTTATGCGACAGCATGGGTTCAATTTGGAGATTCTCCAGAATTTAAGCTTTCATTTGATTGGAAATGTATTGGAGGGTATTATGGATATTATGCTGGTTATGTTATGGTTGTAGACCCAAGTGAGGTATTACCTACAACAAATGGTACTTCTTATGATTATCCTGCTTCAGCTATAATATTATATAATAAATCATCTTGGACAGATACAACAATAACATTAGATGGTTCTTACGCTAATAAATTAAAGAAATTAGTATTCTGTTTTAATAATTATTCTTCTGCCAGTGGCGCGGATAGTATAGGTGTAGGAACAATTATAGACAATTTATCTATTCAACATTTAAGTTGTGGTACTCCTTATAACTTAGCTGTTGATTCAGTAGGGAGTACAGGAAATGATGCTTTTATTAGCTGGTCAAGTGCAAATAATAACGCAAGTTATTTGGTAGAATATAAAACATTATCAAGTAATACTTGGTCTCAAGTAATTTCAAATACTAATTCCTATCAATTAACAGGTCTGTATCCTTCAACAAAATATAATGTTAGAATAAAATCAATATGCTCAGCAACAGATTCGTCTAATTATACATCAACACTAACACTCCAAACGGCATGTGCCGCAATAAGTATTCCAACTTCTGTTGAAGGTTTTGAATCATTTCCTCCTTCAACTTGTTGGACTATGGGAGCAGGTTTATTGCCAACAGATACATCTTCTACAGTTATAATACCTAACACTTATGCTTGGTATTCTGCTATAATAGAAGTGTCTCCTGGTATGGGAAATTCTGTCTATTCTTATGTCTATTCTTATTCACCATCGAACAACTGGTTAATTACTCCAACCTATGATTTAGGAAATGGTACCATTCCTGCAACATTAGAATTTGATGCGGTTCTTAAATCTTCAAGTGGAACAACTGATTTAACAGGAATAGATGATCGTTTTGCTGTTGTTGTCTCAACAGATAATGGTTTAACATGGAAGAATGAAAATGCTTATATTTGGTCAAATGCAACAGGAGCAACAAAAGTTTTAAATAACCTTTATCCTGCACAACATATAACTATACCATTAATTAATTCTGCAGGGATACCTTACTCTGGAGATGTTAAAATTGGATTTTATTTTGAATCAACAATAAGTAATGCCTCAAATAATTTTTATATAGATAATTTACAAATTAATCCTTTGGAAATTTGCCAAAAACCAACAAATATAAATGTAGATACAATTTATTCTGATAATGCTTATATATCATT
>JBAZSY010000020.1:0-47931 GCA_041662185.1 Bacteroidales bacterium | reverse complement strand
TACAGAGCCCCCATTCTATTACCTTAGCGACCACTTAGGCTCAAGTTCCTACATCACCAACAGCTTTGGCGTCATCACCCAAACCTTAGGTTACCTACCATACGGCGAAGAATGGGTAGACATAGACAACACCCCACCATACCTAACCCCATACAAATTCAGTGGCAAAGAAAAAGACGAAGAAAGCGGCTTCAGCTACTTCGGCTCCCGATACTATTGGGACAAAGGAGGAATCTGGCTATCCGTCGACCCAATGAGCCATAAATACCCACACCTAACAAGTTATAACTATTGTGCAAATAGTCCAGTAATGGTAATTGATCCGAATGGAGAAGAAATGGATGGATTTACTGTTAATAACAGAGGAGAATTTAAAAAAGTAGATAATACGGGAGGAAAGTTATTTGATGTTATATACAATGAATCAGCTTATAAATTAGGGAATAGAGAATATGATGGAACAGGGAATAAAAATGGCATACAGGTTGGTAAAGAATTTATGGCAAATCACACAAACAAAGATTTTAATATAGAAAATATATTTGGGAACAAAATAGGTAAAGGAAAGAATGATAGATATGTATTGAAAAATCAAAAACAATCCGAGTCGTTATTAAACTTTTTAGATAGAAATACAGATGTAGAATGGAGTAATGCAAATCTTAAAAATAAAAATGGTGATAAATTAAATTTATTGATGACAAGTCATGAAAAAGGAAGAGTTTCTTTAAATTCAACTATTTTAGATAAATATTTTCCTTCTAATAATTTTGGACTGATAAAACATGATCATAATCATCCAATTAATATTAATGGAAGCGATCCTTCGTCTGGAGATATTGGATTTAAAAATAGTCAATTATCTAAATCTCCAAATGCAATATTTAGAATTCTTTATAAAGGTAAATATAGAACTTATTAGTATGAAAAAGTTTAAATTAGTATCAGGTTTATTAATAATATCTTTGTTATTATTAGTGTTATCTTGTCAGAAAGGTAATAATGTTTCAAAAACATCTATTGATAATATTGTAAAGGAAGAAGATAACTTTAAATATGATTCAGTTGATTTAAAACTTTATGAACCTAAAAAAGAATTATATAGTATTCTTGATTCTGTTATTGCTGATTCTTATGTTGATAATGGAAAAATATCATCCAAGAAACTTGTTTATTTATTCGATGTCATAAATGATGGATATGAAGAAGATCTTTCAATTACACATACGGAAATTTGTGAATTTAAGATGTCTTATTTTAAAGCTTGTTTTACCTATAAAGATAATGTTTTTTTGTATATGGGTAAATTTGATAGCAATCTTGTTTATGATAACAGTAAAAAAATCAATTATAAATATGTTGTATGTGAAGATGAAGGATATTTGTCAAAAAGTTGGACATATAAATATATCAATAATAAATTGACTTTAACAATAACAAGCAATGATGTTCCTAAAGAATCTAATTTTGAGTTTAAATATTGGTAAATATATAGGTAATGTATCAGATCAGGAGTTGCAAGGATAACAAATTGAAATCGAGTGATAATTAGAATTAATTTAGAGAAAACACAAGGAAGAAGCAGATGTTAATAAATAAAGATAGGCTTTTTTTGACCTAAGATAGGAAGTTAGCACTCCAACATCAAGAGTTGGTACTCTAAGATGGGAAGTTGATGGGTAAAAAAGGTGCTTTTTCGACCCAAAAAAGGGGTAAGGTAATGTATCAGATCAGGAGTTATTAAAGTAACAAATTGAAATACAGTAATTGTAAAAATAATTTAGAGATAAGGAAGGATAATATTCGGTCTTATCTCTATTTTTAATTTCTAAAACAAGCTTAAAAATGATGACAAAAGAAAGTTTCGGGATATTGTGTTCCAAATCGGGAGTTGAGTTGCATTGTCCTTATTGTAAAAGGACAAATATTATAAAAAGTGGTAAATCTAATAATAACAAACAACGCTATAAATGTAAAGATTGTCATAAACGTTTTATTAATCAATATGACTACCAAGCATATTTGACAGATGTAAACGAGCAAATAATTACACTCACAAAAGAAGGCTTAGGAATAAGAAGTACAGCAAGAGTACTAAAAATATCAACTACAACATTGATAAGAAGAATTATTGAAATATCAAAAACAATAAATCAACCTGCAATACATACAGGGAAAAGCTACGAAGTAGATGAGATGCGAATATTTATAGGAAAGAAAAGTTGTTTACGTTGGATAGTCTATGCTTTAGAGAGAGAAAGTAAAGCCGTAGTATCTTTTAATGTAGGAAGACGAACCAATAAAACTCTAAAAACAGTAATCAAAAGTCTTGAACATTCAAGAGCAAAAAAGATATATACAGACAAATTAATAAACTATCAATATATAATAAATAGAGCACAACATAATACAAACCATAGGAAGACAAATCATATAGAACGCAATAATTTAACAATGCGAATCCATTTAAAACGTCTCAATAGAAAAACATTATGTTTTAGCAAAAGTATTTTAGTATTGTTCTCTATACTGAGAATATATTTTTGGGGGTAAAGAACAATAGTCTTTTTCTCTGATTTAATGTCATTACTTTTAATTCAATTGGATTATTGTTGAATCAAAATTAGATTTTAGTACGCTACTCTATTACGGAAGTCGTTTCTAAGTTCGTATTTTAGGTCTTGGAGCATTGATGCTTTAACTGCTATGGTGAAGTTCCAGCCTTGGCGTGTACCGAAAGGAATCCAATTCATTCTCATTTCCCAGCAGTGTAAGTCTCGATAGAAATCAATTGATGTATAGGTGTAATCGTGATTTATGAAGTCGTAACCTGACGTGAAACCTATTTTCCATTTTGGGGTAAGGTTTATATCTCCTTTAGCAGTTAAGACTGCAGATTGGTTGGTTTGATAGCCTGCAATTGCAACAACAAAAGAACTTAAACGACTATAAGTGAATCCAAGGTTAAGACTCCATGGAATGGAAAAATCTACATAGTTGCCTAAAATCTCATTTGGATTAACAAAAGGTGAATATGTCATTTCGGTTGGAGAATCTGTTGTTTGTCCTGATTTTGTATTGCTCTCTGCTTTCTTGCCATTAAATTCCCAACTTAAATTCAAGTCCCATTGTGAGTTTTGACGCTTAAATAATTTCTTTTCTTTATTAATTAACAACTCATTGGTTAATGCTCCAGTTGAATCCATAACGTAAGGAGTGTATGAAGAACTGAAGTTTATTATAAGCTTTTTAAATAGGGTTGTTCTTGCGGTTAATCGTAAGGGTTGCCAATTCACTGAGTCTTTAGCTAAGTCATAACCTGTTGAAATATTAAAACTTTCCAAAAGAACTATCTTTGTTGTTCCTGTTACAGTGTCTTTTGCCGACTTAACTTTCATTTCTAAGTTATTCCCAATAGAAAAATTTACTACTCCAGATTTACCACTTGGAGGTGAGCCAAATAAACCATCTTCCGTTTTAGAATAATAAACCTTATTGCCTTGTTTATCTATATAAAAATTATAGAATCCAAGTGAAGGGTTTGAAAAGTTTGGTGTAAAGTTAAAACTAATTGAAGGATTAATGACGTGTCTTATGGCTTTGATATATCCTTTCTTAAAAGTAAACATACCATAGACACGAGTGTTTAAGCTTGAAGAAAAGTTTACATCTCTATTTGCAATAAAACCTATAATTGTATCTTTATCAACTTGGTCTGTTTCTGCATTATATTTCTTGACTGTAGAATTCAGGTACCATCTTTCTGTATAGTTAATAGAGTTCGTCCAAGTGAAAAATTTAAATGCTTTCATGCTACTTTGAATAGGAATTGTATGCTTCATCCCATTTTTCATAGATTTAAAGACTTGGTCAGTAAATAGGATTGTATCAATGGTATTGATAGAATTCATTAAATTTGTATTGTAAGAGAATGTAATATCTTCATACCATTTACTTGAACCTTTTGACTTTTTTCTTCTAAAAGGATAGAACTGAGATGTTGAAAGAGATAGGGAAGGAAGGTCTAAACTAATAGCCCCAGTGTTTACATTATAATTTTCTCCTAAATTAGCTGTAAAAGAAACTTTTTCTCCAAAACGTGTTGAGTAGGCAATACTTGAAGTTGTAGTATTATTAAAATAATCACTGGTACTTACTGCATATTGGTTAAAGGTACTACTTACAAGATTTACATTTGCAGAAAAATTGCTATAAGGATTAGCTTTTGAATCTTGCTGGTGAGACCAACGAAAACGAAAATCCTTTTGTTCACTAAATGAAGGAGTATTAGTTATTCCTGTTTTATTAATTTCGTATCTTATTTCAAGATTGCCATGATATTTATAACGCTTAGAGTAGTTAGATTTTACGTTTGCAGCCCAACTTAAATTTGTGTAAATATCTCCTTGCAATGCTAAGTCTACATAATCGTTAATTGCAAAATACCATCCAAGATTTCTTAAATAATATCCTCTGTTTTGAGCATAACCATAAGTAGGCATAATTAAACCTGATTTTTCTTTGTCTGTAAAAGGAAAGTATCCAAAAGGTATAGCCAAAGGAACAGGTATATCCATAACTGAAAACCATGCAGGACCTGTTACTATTTTATCTTGTGTAACAGCTTTAGCCTTAGAAAAGTTAATTGCAAAATGAGGGTGTTCCAAATCGCAAGTGGTAAACTGACCTCCTGAAATAAACATAGTATTATCATTTACCTTCTTGACTTCCTTGCCGTGAAGATAACCTTCTCCTTCCTTGGTAAATACTCCTCTAATAAAACCTTTTTTAGTGTCAAAATTATAATCAATACCCTTTGACTTATATTCTGTTGCCTTTTCCTTAAAGACAGGGTGTTGAGAAAGAACTCCAGAGCTGTCTTTTATACCTTCTGCACTTAATTCTTTCTTGTCAAAGGAAATTGAAACTTGTCCAGCTTCTAATTCTATATCTCCAAATTTTATCTTGGAATCATTATACATATAAACCATCTTACTTGTCAAATCAGTAACAATGGAGTCTTTTGCAGAATAATTCACTCTATTTTCAAAAGTCTTCTTCTTTTTTGGTGAGGATAAAGAATCTTTTTTGATAATTAGTGAATCGGCTTTAAAAGATAAAGAATCTTGTCTCGAAGATATTGTATCAGAAATTGTTTGTGCGTAACTATCAATAGGAAGAATGCTCAAAAACATTAGTACACAAATAAAAAATGATGTATTAATAATGTAAAAATGTTTTTTCAAATTGCTATTACTTATAAATTATCTACCTTTGTAACGAATTTGCAAAAATAATGTTTTATTCCCACACTTAAAAGAATAAAGTGTAAACTAATTAAAATTCAATTGTTGAAATGAGAAACTACATAATAATACTCTTCCTTTTCTTTGGCTTATTACCCAATACTTATGGTCAGGAAACAAGACCTAAGAGACTAACTAAGATAGTAATAGACCCAGGTCACGGAGGAGATAAGCCTGGAGCAAAAGGCAAAAAGAGTTTAGAGAAAGATATTAATCTTGCTGTAGCTTTAAAGTTAGGAAAAATTATAAATGATAATCTTAAATCTGTTGAAGTTATTTATACACGTACGACGGATAAAGATGTTGATTTATATAAACGTTCTCAATTAGCAAATAGAGAAAAGGCAGATATTTTTATATCCATACATTGCAATGCATCACCAAGTCATGATGCTTATGGAACAGAAACTTTTGTTATGGGGCTTGCAAAATCAGAAGCTAATTTAGCAGCAGCAAAGAAAGAAAATGCGGATATCTTGACGGAAGCAAACTACAAAGAAACTTATGATGGATTTGACCCTAATTCCCCTGAATCAAATATTTTCTTTTCTCTTTATCAAAATGCTTACCTTGACCAAAGTCTTTCACTTGCAGATAAGATTCAAAAACAATTCACTTCAAATACAAAACTATTTAATCGAGGAGTTAAACAAGCCCCTTATTTAGTACTCTATAAAACATCAGTTCCTTGTATTCTAACGGAAATAGGTTTTATATCTAACCCTAAAGAAGAAGCTTACCTAAACTCACAAAAAGGACAATATGAAGTAGCAGCATCTCTATTCAGAGCAATATGCGAGTATAAAATGAAGAAAGAAGGAATACAATTTAAATTACCAAGTGTAGAGAGTTTAATTCCTCAAGAAGCTATACATGCTGATGAAGAGGCGAGAAGGAAAGCAACGGCAGAGAAATATATAGCAAAAGAAAAAATAAAAGGACAAGAAGAACAAGAGAGAAAAAATAGACAAGATTCTGAAAAAGCAGATGAGTTAGCAAGAAAATTAAGAGGAAGTAATCAAGATGAAGATACAATAAATCAAGCTGATGAAAAAGAATTGACATATAGAGTACAATTTTATTCAAGTCCAGAAAAGATTTCAGAAACAAATTCTAAATTTAAAGACTTAGAAGATGTTTGGATTTATAAAGATGGAAATGGTTGGAGATGTACAGCAGGTAGATTCAAAGATTTTAAAACAGCTAATGAATACAAAAATAAAGTAAGAGGAAAAGGATATAAAGATGCGTTTGTTGTAATCTTTTATCAAAATGAACGTATAACACTCAAAAGAGCAAAAGAAATAGAAAACCAAATAAAATAATAATATCGTGAAAATAAATACAGAATATAAAGTAGGATTTATAGGCTTAGTAACCATTGCAGTACTATATTTTGGTATTATGTTCTTAAAAGGGAGAGATCTTTTTAATGTAGAAACAAGCTATTATGGAGTTTTTAATGATGTATCTGGACTTTATAAATCCAACTACATTTATATTAATGGTATGAAGGTGGGATATATAAAAGACATAACAAATATAGATTCAAAAGGGAGAAAGTTTTTGGTATGGATTTCTGTGAAAAGCGAAATAGAAATTCCAAACGATTCAAAGTTAATGATATTCTCTTCAGATATGCTTGGCTCAAAAGCCCTGAAAATAGATATGGGATATTCTCCAAAATCATTTCATAAAAGAGATACAATAGGAACAGCTGTGGAAAATGGAATGCTTGATCAATTGTCAGCAAATATCACTCCAATAGTAGTAAGACTTAATAGTGTTATTACAAATCTTGATACATTATTAGTAAGTGTTAATAATGTTATGAATAAGGAAACCCAAGAAAATATTAAAGCAAGCATGGTGAGCATTAAAAACTCTGCAAATAACATAGAAAATATCACATTAAAAGTAGATGGCTTGGTTGGTAGCGAAAAAAGTAGAATAACAAAAATACTTGCCAACGCTGAAAGCATAACAACAAACTTTAGAGAAAACAATGATAAATTAACCAATGCAATAAATAACTTTAATAATATTTCAGATACAATAGCCAAAGCAAAACTCGGAACAACAATAACTCAAACAAATTTAACCTTAACATCTCTTTCCAAGATTCTAAAATCAATTGAAAATGGAGAAGGAAGTGCAGGTTTACTAATAAAAGATGATAAATTATATCGTAATTTAGAATCTTCCACAAAGAATCTAAATGCCCTAATAGAAGACATAAAACAAAACCCAAAGAAATACATCAATTTAAGAGTATTCTAAATTAAGAAAAAAGCAACTCTGTTTGAGTTGCTTTTTTCTTAATTATAATTTCTGCTTTTCTTACGCTATCTTTTTAAAGAATTTATTGTCGAATGAATATTTACCAGCTCCAGAAATAAATAGTGAAATAAATATTATTAATGCTTCTAAAGCATGAGAATAAACCATGAAAGAATCTCCTGCGTGAAAGTGCATAGATAATGCTACAATCATATTGAATGTTAATATTAATGCAGCAGGACGAAGGAATAACCCTAAAGCCAATAATAAACCACCTGCTGTTTCAGCAAATGCAGCCATAAATCCCCAAAATATAGGAGCAAAATTAATTCCTAAAATACCCATTGTACTTCCAATTCCCATCCAAGCCTCAGTTCCACCCATAATTTTTGGAAGTCCATGAAAGAAAAATGCAATTCCTATACCAATACGTAGGATTAATAATCCTAAATGTATTAAATTTATTTTTGTTGCCATAAAAATAATTGTTTTTGTTTTAAAATAAATCTAATATGCCAAAAAACAGAGTTGATAAATGCTAACCCTTTATTTATAATAATGGCACATTAATATCTATATAAAAACAGATTAAGATTAAATTTTATTGTGTAAAGAAATTATTTCTTATGGACATTCTTTATTCTACATAAAAATAATGTATAGGAAATCAATTCTAAATAATGACTTTTCCTAAAGCTATTTCCGTTCAATTATAGCTACGATAAATAGAGTAATTAGTCAATCTCACACCAAAAAAATACTTGACTAGATATAAAAAATACTTGATGAGATATATAATAATATCAAATACAATATATTTTAAGTCAAATTAAAGAATAAGAGAAATTAATTGCCGTAAAAATTTACAGAAAAGAGATAAAAATTTACGTACATAAGGTATAAATTTTATAAATCAAGGTTTAAATTTTGCAACCTGGCAGGATGTTGCCTGTATCCCCTAAGGATGCAACATGTATGGTGGCAGGATGCACGTTACATCCTGTCAGGTTGCAAAATTATTATTTCGTTTCTTGAAATTATATACTTGTTTTAGAGAATTATTATCAAGTATAATGAAATTTATATCTTGATTTTTGAGGGAAATAATCCCTTTGAAAACGCAGAGTTCCTTTTTCTTCTATTGTTTATATTTTAAAAATAATACCAAACCATAAGCTACTGCTTGCAGGACATCCAATATCTGTTTTTACATTTAATCCTGAAAATTTTGTATCACTTCTTGCAACCAGAAAATTATATGTTAATCTGAAACCTACAGCTCCAGACTTAGTCTCTAAAGCTTTAGATGTAACCCAATAAGTCATTCCAACGGGAATAAAGGTGTTTATTGAAGATAGATTTAATGAGCTTATTGTATTATCATCGTTTTTGCGATTATAAGAGAAATAATCAGAACTTAATTTACAACCTGTGTTTGCATCTAATTCAAATTTCTCTTTTTTAAGAAAGGTATAGCCAAAATATAGATTAAAACTGCCACCATATAATGATTTAAACTGGTTCTTATTTTTATCATTTCCTATAGCATAAGCCAAGTTAACTTCTACATTATAATCTTTGCAGAAATTAATATTATAGCCAAGATTTAAACTTCCTTGAGAAATAGAGCCATCATTAAAATCAGGATAAATTTTCTTTAAATCAGAGTTTGCTTTTCCTGAATTATCAAAAAAACCTACATTCATTGAACTTATGAATGACATTTTATATTTACTTTGTGCATTAATATTGCACATGAATAATAAGGAGCAACAAATAGTTGCAAAAACTAATTTCTTCATAACTTTATGATTTTATAATACTACTAAAAATAAATTTCTTGTTATTTAAAACTCTCTTTTTAGCCCTATATTGTATAATAAATAAAAAGCTCTTCTTTTCTTTTTATTGAAAGGAAGAGCTTTTTTATTTATTTTTATTTGGTAAAAGATTATTTCACTTTAATGCTTTGACCAGCTTCTATTCTTGGATTTTTTTTGTTTATTTTATTTATGTCCATTAATTCATCTACTGTCATTCCATGTTTCTTTGCTATTGAATAAATTGATTCCCCTTTTTTAACTTTATAATTAGAAGATTTTTGATTGTCATTATCTTCCTTATTGTTTTTTCTATTATCCTTTTTATCTAAGC
The DNA here is from genome assembly GCA_041662185.1 of Bacteroidales bacterium. Lineage (GTDB taxonomy): Bacteria > Bacteroidota > Bacteroidia > Bacteroidales > P3 > UBA10566. Next base: position 38,191 of record JBAZSY010000020.1, on the reverse strand, counting down.
TATTCTTATTTTCTTTATTTACAAGAATTTCTTTTCGTTCTTTTTCTTTTTTTGTAAGCTTCTTTCCTTGTCTTGCTTTCTTATCTATTTTATCTAATTCTGCTTTCTCATATTTTGTTAAATTAGACTTAGTCTGATAGGATTCTTTATTAGCTTTTTCTACTGATTCCTTAGATATATTTTTTCCTTGATTACCTTTATTTTCTAATCTTTCTTTTCTAATCTTTTCCTTTTTTGTAAGAGTTCTTCCTTGTTCAACTTTTTTATCTAATCTTTCTTTTTCAATTCTTTCTTTCTTAGTAAGATTATCTAAGTTGGCTTTCTTTTCAATATTAATTATTCGAGGCTGATCTGAATTATCTCTCTTTGATGTTTTATTTTTTTCTTTAGCTTCTATTTTAGATTTAATCTCCTTCTTGATGACAGGCTTCTTAGTTATTGGAGCAATAGTTTCTTCGTTTTCGGTGTTGTTTTCTATTCCATCCGATACTACATCATTATTAACGGCACTTTCTTCTACAAATGGGCTTTGGGTTTGTTGTTCTTGTGTTTTATCAACTTCAACTTTTACTGTTTTGTTAACAGTTAGTAACTGTCCACGAGGAGGATTTTTTTTATTCCCATTCCATTTCTTTAAATCATTTGCCTTAACTCCATAACGTTTGGCAATTGAACTCCATGTTTCTTTGCTTCTAACCTTATGGGTTAGTTGAATATTTTTATAAGTATATTCTTTCTTTTGCCACTCTGGTTCAAAATATTTTGCTTTATTATATTCCGCAATTGAATCTTCTAAAGAAATAAAGTCTTTTACATAACGAATAGGGAGTTTTAGACTATAATTGTCTTGAGTTCCCATTATTTTATTTTGTTTATATTGTGGATTAAGGTCTTTTATTTGTTCATAAGGTATATTAAGTACATCTGCAATTTGTTCGAAATTAACATCTCTTCTTACCATTACAGTATCAGTTGCAATAGGTTTTGTAAGTATTGCTGGAGTTATATTATGTTCCTTATAGTAGTTCATAACATAACAAGCAGCTATATACGAAGGTACATAACCACGTGTTTCCCTTGGGAGATAGTCATAAATGCCCCAAAAGGTAGTTTTCCCTGAGCGACGTATAGCTTTATTTATATTTCCAGGACCACAATTATATGCTGCCAATGCCAATTCCCAATCATTATATATATTATAAAGGTCTTTTAAATATTTTGCTGCAGCAACTGAAGCTTTAATTGGGTCTTTTCTATCATCAACAATAGAGTTAACTCTTAGGTCATACATTTTTCCTGTTGAATACATAAATTGCCAAAGCCCAGATGCCCCTGCTGGAGAAACTGCATTAGGATTAAGAGCTGATTCTATAACAACTAAATATTTTAATTCGTGAGGAACAGAATATCTGTCAAGTATTTCTTCAAATATAGGAAAATAATATTTGCTTAAACCAAGCATAACGCTTACCCTTCCTCCACTTTTATCAATATAATATTCAATTATATTTCTTACTTGGTTATTATATGTCAGTTTTATGGAACTTGGTAATTGACGTAAGCGACGAGCAAATACAGAGTCAGGGACATTACAAGCAGAAGTAGGAGAACATAAATTATCGGAAAATTTATTATAGTTTGCCCTTATTACTTTAGAATTCTGTTTAATGTAAAAACTTGAAAGAAGAGAGTCATAATTGCGTTCAAAGTTGCGTATTGCGTATGTTTCGTCAGTGTTTTGGGAGAGTAAAATCACTGGAAATGAGAGTATAACTATTAAGAAAGTTAGGATTTTATTTTTGTACATCTTATATATATAGGCTATTGATTGAGGTTGTAAAATTACAAAAAAAACAAGACATAGGCTTATTTCTTCGTTAGATTATTATTTTTTGTACTTTTGTAACCCGTAATAAAGAATTAATTAACCAACAAAATATAGAGTATGAATATTATAATTCCAATGGCAGGAATAGGTAAGAGAATGAGACCTCACACCCTAACAATTCCTAAGCCTTTAATACCAGTTGCAGGTAAACCTATCGTGGAACGTCTTTGTGAAGATATTGTTGAAGTTTGTGCAGAAAAAGTAGATGAAATAGGATTTATTGTTGGTCATTTTGGAGAAAAAGCAGAACAATTATTAATAGATATAGCAACAAGACTTGGAGCTAATGGAAAAATCTATTATCAAGAAGAACCCCTTGGAACAGCTCATGCAATACTTTGTGCAAAAGAAAGCCTTAAAGGGAAAGTAACAGTTGCTTTTGCCGATACTTTATTTGATGCAGGATTTAAATTAAATACAGAAAGAGACGGAATAATATGGACTCATAAGGTAGAAGACCCTTCTGCTTTTGGAGTGGTAAAAAAGAATGAAGATGAAACAATAAATGGATTTGTTGAAAAACCAAAAGAATTTGTTTCAAATGAAGCAATAATAGGTATATATTATTTTCGTGATGGAGAAAATCTAAGAAATGAACTTCAATATTTAATAGATAATAATATTAATAAAGGTGGAGAATATCAATTGACAGATGCTCTTCAAAATATGTTAGATAAAGGTTTGAAGTTTACAACTAATGACGTAAAAGAATGGTTAGACTGTGGAAATAAGAATGCAACAGTAAACACAAATCAAAGAATATTAGATTTAAAAAAGGATTGTGAAGAATTTGTTTCAAAAGAAGCAATTTTTGAAAACTCAATAATCAAAGCCCCTTCTTTTATTGCAAAAGGCGTAAAGATTATTAATTCAGAAATAGGACCTTTTGTTTCAATAGGAGAAAACACAATAATTAAAGACTCTATTATCTCCAATACAATTATCCAAAACAATACTTCGTTATTAAAAGTTAAATGTACTAATTCAATGATAGGTAATAATGCCATAATTGAAGGTACAACTCAGGAGTTGAGTTTGGGTGATTATTCAGAGATAAAATTATGAGAAAAATCTTTAAACATACTATATTAATATATATAGCTTTAATCTTGGTAAGTTGTGTGTCAAGTAAGACAACTACAAATAAAAACAGTAATGAATATACTTCTAAGCAATTAACTGTTGATGGAGTATTTCTTGATGCTTGTACTCAAAAAGAATTGGGCAATTCTAATAAGGCAATAGAACTTTACGACCAAGTTATAGCCTTAAATCCTTCTTATGCTGCTGCATATTTCGATAAAGCGAGTATTCTATTTCATAGCAAAGAAGTAAATCAGTCTATTGAATTAACAAATAAGGCGATTTCTCTTCAACCTAAAAATATTTGGTATCGCCTTCAGCTTGTTCAAATCTATCTTAATATTTCTAACTATGAGAATGCAGCAAAAACATACGAAGAATTAATTAAATTAAATCCAGAAGAAATAGAATACTATCAAGAACTTGCAGAGATATATAATAAAAAAGGTGATGAAACAAATATGTTGAAAATCTTTGACCGTATGGAAAATAGATGGGGAATAAATGAAGATATATCAATGTTCAAGTTCCATTACTTTATTGAAAAGAAAGAATACGCCAAAGCTGAAGACGAAATAAAAAAGTTACAAATTAATTTCCCTTCGCAAATAAGCTATTTAGCAATCTTAGCAGAACTATATATGAAGAAAAATGATTACCCTAAAGCATTGGAATATTATAAAAAAATAGAACAAATAAATCCAACAGACCCATATATTAATGTATCACTTACAAATTTATATCTTGTACAAAAAGACAAACCTAAAACTTATGAATATCTTACTAAAGCATTTGCTAATCATGAATTAGACTACCAAACCAAAATACAAATTCTTTTAACAATATATGCGAAGACAGTAGATAATGATGCAGAAGACTTTAATAGGTTCTTTACTCTTTTGCAAATTCTATCCGAGCAATATCCAGAAGAAAAAACCGTATGGGAACTACTTTCAACAGGCTATATGAAATCATCACAGTTTGATAAAGCAACAATTGCAATAAAGAAAGCAATATCAATTGGCGATAGTTCTAAAGGTAAAAAAACAAATGATTATGAATTATATCAAAACCTACTTTTTGCAGAATCTACATTAAATCAAACGGATACTCTTATAGAAGATGCAAAAACAGCAATAGAACTATTCCCTGAACAACCAGTCCCATACTTATTTTTAGGAGTAAACTATCTCTCTAAAAACGATTACTCAAAAGCGAAGAAGGCATTAGAACAAGGCTTAAAATTAGTTGTGGATGATAAATCTTTATTTGAAGACTTTTATTCTAATCTTGGAGAGGCTTGTTATAAATTGGATATAAAGGAAGAAGCCTACCAATATTTTGACAAAACACTTGTCATAAATCCAGAAAACTATATGATACTAAATAACTATGCTTATTATCTTTCTATACAAAACACAGATTTAGAAAAGGCTCAAATAATGGGGAAGAAAGTTTATGACAAGTATCCAAACAATCCAACCTATGTTGATACCTATGCTTGGGTATTATATACTATGAAAAATTATAAAGCAGCTTATGATGCAATGCAAAGCATAATTAGTCAAAAAGATTCATGGAGTGAAACAATAAAAGAACATTATGAACTCATACTTAAAGAGCTTAATCGTTAGTCTTTGCATAATTCCTTTCTTGTTTTCTTGTCAAAAGGAAAACCCAGATCAATTTACCTTAGATGGAATGGTACAAGGAAGCTATTATCATATAGTTTACTATGCGACCCAGACACAAAATGAGAGTGTAAAAAAAGATATTGATTCTATATTTTCAAAAGTAGATAATAGTATTTCTTTATGGGTTAAAGGTAGTCTAATAAATAAAGTAAATAATAATATTGATGTGGAAGTAGATTCCATTTTTATTGATTGTTATAACCATAGTCATGAAGTATCAGAACTAACCTCTGGAGCTTTTGATTGTACAGTAGGAGGGCTGGTTGAAGTTTATGGATTTGCAGCAAAAAATAGACAAAAAGTAACAGATAAACAGGTAGATAGTCTTCTCCAATATGTAGGATACAAGAATATAAGATTAGAAAATAAACGATTAATAAAAAAGTATAAACAAACCAAGCTTGATTTTAATGCAATTGCTCAAGGATACACAACCGATTTAGTAACAAATTATTTCCTTAAAAAAGGAATAAAAAACTTTATTGTTGATGTTGGAGGAGAAGTTAGAGCAAACGGGAAGAAAGAAAATGGAAAGCTTTGGCGATGTGCAATTGAACAACCAAGTGATAGTTCAGATGTAGAAAGAAAATTTAACTCCTACATTGAGTTAGATAATAATTCTGTTGTTACTTCGGGTAGTTATCGCAAATATTATATTGATGAACAAGGAGAAAAAAAATCACATACTATAGACCCTAAAACAGGAAAAAGTGTAACCCATTCCTTACTTTCAGTTTCAGTCATTTCTTCAAATGCAACAATTGCAGATGGATTAGCAACATCATTTATGGTAATGGGATTAGAAAAATCGAAAGCATTCTTAAAACTTCATCCAAATATAAAGGCATATTTTATTTATTCAGAAGGTAAAACAAAATATAAAACCTATGCAACTTCTAATCTTAATATTATAACATTGAATTAGGCGTTATAAATGGGTTAGCATAAATTGAGAATAAATATTAGACGCGATAAATCGACGTCTCTACCGGATTAAATCATAATTTTTTGGGATAGAAAATGGAAACTCTAAAGAGCTGTTTACCTTATGTTTTTCTGTTTTTATTGTTATATTAATCTTATCACCTCTTGTTACAATTATATTAATTTGTTGAGGAAAACTAATACTATTTAGAGTGATATAAGAAGGATAATTAATATCCATCTTATTAATTGAATTAATCATTTCAAAATAGTTTCTTTCAATCCTTTTTGTTTTGCTGTTATATGTTAGAGCTTGTTTAAGCTTCGGAAAACTATCTGGTTGTAGCCTATTTGCTCTTGTAAGGAAATTAATAGTAACTAAATCATTATTTCTTTCTACCCTAAAATCATTAGTTCCATATTCAGAAAAATCCTTGCCAAGTAAAATAGCCTGAATAATATCATAATTCAATTTAAATCCTAACATCTTAACAATAAAATTATAGTCCCCTACAAAATAATCATGAGTAAGCTTATTCATAAATAAGATAGAATCTTTAGTTAGCATAAGCCTTGCCGCTTCAATCCCAAACTTACCAAGACTTGCCCAAATTACACTATCTTTGCCAATCCTTAACGTGCCACTATAAGACATGCCACCATATTCAATATCCAATTTAGCACTATAAGAAGAAAAATTAGGCGAAAGAAAATGAACCTCTTCAATCAATAACTCTTCAGTAGTTGGTTTTGCTTCAATCTTAACATCAGTCCTAAGAACATCTTTTTCTTTTACCATTTCTTTAGCACTCTTACAAGAAGTAAAAGATAAGAGCATTAGCAATAAGAAAGAGAGTAAAAAAACTTTAAATACACAGAAAAATCTTTTCATACAATAGAGAATTATAGTTCCATTAATAAGCAATAAACAATACTTTTAGTAAAATTATTTCATGCAAAGATAAAGAAAATCATATTCAAACAAATCAAATTTCTTACAATTGATTTTCTTAACAACAACGCAACATATAAGTATAGACAACATTCTCCTCTCTTCAAATCAATAATAAATTCAATTATTTTTCATTTTTAATCACAAAACACTTGACAAAACTTTGTTTTTGTTGTATATTTGCAAATACATAAACGATGGACATGATTGAGGAGTTAATACGGTTTGTTCTCTTATAGAATAAATAATTGTATTAATTCCTCTCTCCTTTTTTATACATTTCTCTTTAATCCCGCTTCAAAATATTTGAAGCGTAGAGACGAAATTTATCGCGTCTCATCCAATTTGCATTTCATTCAATTTAAGTTTTTTCATTGACCAAAACATCATCAAATTAAAATTCAACAATTGGGGGGTGTCCCTACCATCCATCATTAACCATTATTCATAATTATATTTCGTTTTTCCCCAATTATTTTTCCTCTTTTTGAAGATATACTTGCTTTAACTTTGACAATATAACTTATTGTTATCGCATCTCTATTTATAAGATTATGACAACCATTCCTTTTACATAAAAAAAGAGGCATATAAAATATACCTCTTTAATGAAACGAACAATTAACCATTTATTAAACACTCTCATATGAAACGATTGAGAGATAATAATATTTTTATTGAACAATTAATTTCTTAGAGATATTGCAATCAGAATTAATAACATTCACATTATATATTCCAGAAGCAAATCCATTAAGTTTTATTTCTAAAGATTTTTGACCTGCATTTAGTTTATAAGTCTTAATAAATCTTCCCATTATATCATAAACAATAACATTAGCATCATTCACTAATCCTGCAACACTTAAAATTGCTTTATCTGTTGTTGGGTTAGGGTAGAGACTTGCTTGTATTGTAGTATTTTCAATATCATTTAAGGATGCAAATGTTTGACACACTTCTTCACTTAATTCGCTTGAAATATTATCAGCGTATGCTTTTACTTGGTAACAATAGGTATTACCTAAAACGACATCATTGTCTTGGTATGTTGTTTCTGTAACTGATGCTAAGAAAATGTTATTACGCATAATATCGTATCTGCTGCCATTACTTTCCCATGACAATTCAATATAATTTGGGTTATTTTGCATAACGAAAGAAGCTGGTGTTGTTAATGTATATACAGTAAGTGTTAATATAACGATACTATCACATCCATTAATTGTTTGTAGGTTTTGAGTATATGTTCCTGCTGTTGTTTCATTAAATCCGTATTGCGAATATGTATTCCCTTGTACAACTGAATCTATAATGTTTGTTGTTATTGCTGAATTTTGGTAGTTGGTAAAGTTGCTCCAATCTGTGGCAGATTGATATTGTGTTATGGTACCACAAGGAATATATACAGGAATAGTAGTAGGCACGCTGTTAAATACATTTGTTCCTAAAACAGGAGGTATGTTGGCTTCTGATGTAATAGATGTTAAATTACTGCATCCATAAAAAGCACGGTCTTCAATTTTTGTTACTGAGTAAGGTATGGTTATTGATATTAAACCGGTGCAATTAATAAATGCAGCTAAACCAATTGAATCAATTGTATTAGGTAATATTATTGAGGTTAAATTATCCGATATAAATGCAGTGTCGTCTATTGAGGTAACATTATAAGTTATTCCATTATTGGTAACGTTTGAAGGAATTATATATGCGCCAGAATAATCACCTAAAAAAACACTAACAGCATAAGGAGGTGTTGCTGAAGTGATTTTGTAATAAATAGTTTTCCCATTATTTACTGCTGAGAAATCACTATATTGTGCTTGTGCACTAAATCCAATGCCAAATAGCATTAGAGCAAAAAGAATAAATACATTTTTTTTCATGACTTTTATATTTAAATATACCAAGAAATACTTTTTAGTACTCTTTGATATAATAACACCTAAACATACAGAAATGTAAACGTTTTTTGTTTTTTATTTTTTGTTATTTGCACTTAATTGCTGATAACTAATAGCTAATATTTGTGTCTTAATTCTTGCCTTTTTGGTTAATAACTCTTTTTATTTGTAATGAAACTATTGTTGGTTTAACTCGTAATAACTGAAAGAAATGGGATTTTCTGGAATAAAAAAGTAAAAAAGTTACTAACAAATGGGATTTTCTGGAAAATATATTGTAATTTTGACCACTGAATAATAATAGAAGAAAATGTCGTCAATAATTGGTATAGAGAATTGTAAAGTAGATACGACGGGTCGTTTTAAACTTCCCGTTGCGCTAAAGAAGCAATTATTCATTACTGATGATTTGCGATTTGTTATTCGTTGTTCTATTTATAATAAGTGTTTAGAATTATTTACTTACCAATCTTTCCAAGATGAAGTCGCTAAATTACAAAGTAAGTTGAATCTTTATGACCCGACTGCTAAGCGACTTTTCCGAAAATTAACAGAGTCAAACATCTTAGAATTAGACACTAATGATAGGTTCTTAATACCTAAGGAGCAACGAACAATGGCTAATATTGATAAAGATATTATAGTCGTAAGTAGTGCTACTTGTATGGAAATATGGGATGCTTCTATTTATGAGTCAATTGATAATGATGGATTTGATTATGTTAAAGCAGCAGAAGAATTGCTTAAAGACTGATTACCATAACCCGGTAATGCTTTCTGAGTGTATTGAAGGTTTGAATATCAATCCTAAAGGTCATTATATTGATGTTACCTTTGGGGGAGGTGGACATTCTCGTGCCATTTTAGATTGTTTAGATGAAGATGGTCGTCTTTATGCTTTTGACCAAGATAAAGATTCTCAGAGAAATATTATTGAAGATAAAAGATTTATATTTATTGATGATAATTTTGGTAATTTGAAAGATGACCTTAGGCTTTATCGTGAGTTTAAAATTGATGGAATACTTGCCGATTTAGGCATTTCATCTTATCAAATAGATACTCCTGAAAGGGGTTTTTCAACACGTTACGATGCTGACCTTGACCTTAGAATGAATCCTTCTCAAGCTATATCAGCCAAAGAAATTATAAGTCAATATGAAGAGAGAGATTTAAGACGGGTTTTTAAGGATTATGGAGAATTGACTAATGCTTTCCAGATTTCTAAGAAAATTGTAAATAGTCGCTCAAGTTCTCCTATTAATACAACTTTTGAATTGAAAGATTTGCTTGCTTCTTTGGCTATCAAAGGGCAGGAGAATAAGTTTTATGCTATGGTGTTTCAGGCTTTGAGAATAGAGGTAAATAATGAGTTGGAGAATTTGAAGAAGATGTTGGAGCAGTCATGTGATATTTTAAGTGCTGGAGGACGATTAGTTGTTATGAGTTACCATTCTTTAGAGGATAGATTGGTGAAGAATTTTATGAAGTGTGGAAATTTTGAAGCTAAACAAGAAAAAGATTTCTATGGTAATGTGCTATCTCCAATGGAGATGATTACTCGTAAACCAATTCTTGCAAATGATGAGGAACAAATCTCTAATCCACGTTCAAGAAGTGCAAAACTTAGAATAGCAAAGAAAAAATGAATAAGCCAAAGATAACAGTTAAGAATTTTATTGATGGGAACTTCCTTTTAAAGAAGGGCTTTATTGGCTGGCTTCCTGTTATTTTATTCTCTGTTATATTGATTCTTTTCTACATAACTAATAGATATAATATAGAAAAGACTGTAAAGGAAATAGATAAGTTAGAGAAAGAAGTGGAATATTTACAAAAGAAACATTCTGAACAGAAGGGTTGTTATCAAAAACAAACTCAGATGTTGGAATTGGAAAAGGTATTGGCACAAAAAGGTATAAAGGTTAGTCGAGAAGACCAAAAACAAGTTATTTTAATTGAAAAGAAAGAAATTGAAAATAAGCAATAATGATGGAAGGGTCTAAAGGAGAAATAGTTTTTAGGTTTTTCTGGATATATTTAATTATATTCATTGGTTTCTTATGTGTTATAGGACGGATAGCCTATATTCAAGTTGTTGAAGGTGGTTTTTGGAGAAAATTAGCAGCAGAAAGGTTTGAAGAATTGCGACCTGTTCAAGCAAAACGAGGAAGTATATATTCTGTGGATTCTGACACAGGGGAACTATTAATGTTGGCAACAGATGTTCCTAAATATGATGTTTATATCGATTTGGGCTATACTATTATTATCGATGATAAGACTCATAAAAAAAATAAGAAAAGAGTGATTGAAGATAGTCTATATAAAGCAGATATGCCTATTTTATGTGAACGTATGGCAGCTTTATTTGCTAATTCAAAAGATGCTAAAACAAAATCGGAATACTTAAGTTATTTTCGTAAATTCAGAAATAAAGAAACAGGTAATAGATATGTATTGCTTCAAAAAAATATCACATTAGATCAATGGGATCATTTCAGAAAGTTTCCTTTGATTGCAAATGAGAAATTAAAAAAGAATAAGAAGACTAATCAAATAATTCATTCTGGTAAGTTTTACTTAAGTAATGCAATTAATGTAGTTGAGAGAAATGTTCGTTATTATCCTTATTATCCTATGGCAAGAAGAACTATTGGAGTCCCTCTTTCTGGTTGTGATACTTGTTATGATGGTATTGATGGATTTTATTCTAAGTATTTAGTAGGAGAATCTGGGATGAGGAAAGAACGAAAGATTAATCCTGGTATATGGATCCCTGTTGATGATAATGAACAAATAAAGGCAATTGATGGTAATGATATTGTAACAACTATTGATGTAAGGCTTCAAGAATTAGCAGAAAATAGTTTAAAAAAATGCTTAGACTCTAATGATGCTGAAAGTGGTTGTGTTATTTTAATGGAGGTTAAAACAGGTAATATTCGTGCAATTTCTTCTCTTCAGAGAACTCAAGCTGGAGAGTATATTGAAGCCAGGAATATTGCTATAAATGATTATTTTGAATCGGGTTCAACATTTAAGACTATTAGTGCTATGCTATTTATAGATAAAGGTATGGTAGATACAGCTCATATGGTTCCAACTTTTTCTAAGCGTTTTCCTGGAACAGTTGCTGATATCGTTGATGTTGGCAATGTAAACCATGGGATGGTTTCATTTGGTAGAGCTATGGAAATGTCTTCAAACGTTGGAGTTAGTCAAGTAGTTTATGATAATTATATAGCTACAGGTAAGAAAAGTCAATTTCGAAAGGATTTAATGGATTATTTTTACTTTAAAAAACTAAATATGGACATTAAGACTTATGAACCAACTCCATATATTAATTCAAGTGCTTTAGGAACTGGAGATATATTACGTCTTAGTTTTGGTTATATTTCAATGATTTCACCTATTCAATTACTTACTTTTTATAATGGCATTGCTAATAATGGTGTAATGGTTAGACCTATGTTTGTTAGTCAGATACTTAAAGAAGGTAAAGTAATTAAAAAGTTTGAACCAGTTGTTTTAAAAGATAAGATGTGCAAGAAAGAGACATTGGATATACTTCAAGATATTTTAAAAAGAGTTGTTGAACATGGCACAGGAAAAAAATTATCTAAAACCGCTTATGGAATTGCTGGTAAGACAGGTACTGCTGAAATAGGTTATAGTAAAAGGGGAATTGTAGCTCTTCAACATCGTGCTTCATTTGCTGGATATTTTCCTGCTAATAATCCTCAATATTCTTGTATTGTTGTTATTTCAGAACCTCATAAGAATGCAACTCATGGGGGTGATTTAGCTGCTCCGGTGTTTAAAGATTTATCGGATAGGGTTGTGGGAACACGTATAAGTTATCAGCAACCTACATCAGCTGTTCAAAAGCAAGTGCCAGATTATTCTACTGGAAATGTAGATGACTATAATAAGTTCTGCTATAATATTGGAATGAAAACTGCAAAAACAAATATTAACTGGCAGCCTTTAAAAAAGAGCAATATAGTTCCAAATGTTGTTGGAATGACAATTAGGGATGCATTATATTTATTAGAAAAACAAGGATTAAAGGTTTCTTTTGAAGGAAAGGGAAAAGTTATTGGTCAATCTTTTTCTTCAGGGTCGTCTTTTGCAAATGGAAATAAGATACATCTTCAATTAGGAAATTAATAATAAGAGTTATGAAAGAAAATAAAGAATTAGAATATTTATTAGATTCTCAAATGCTAAAGGGAATTTGTTTTGATTCAAGAGAGGTTGAAGATGGTTTTCTTTTTGTTGCTCAGAGAGGAACTATTGTAGATGGTCATAAATTTATAAAAACAGCTATTGATAAAGGAGCAAAATATATTGTTTGCGAATTTATTCCTGAAGAGGTTAAAGCCTCTGATGTAGAATTTTTTGTTGTTGAAGATAGTAGTGAAGCTTTAGGATATATAGCTTCAGCATTTTATGATAATCCGTCTCGCAAGCTTAAGGTAGTTGGTATTACTGGAACTAATGGGAAAACCACAACTGTTACCTTATTGCATAATTTATTTATGAACTTAGGATTTAAAACAGGTCTTGTTTCAACAATAGTAAATAAGATAAATTATAAAGAAATTAAGTCTACACATACAACTCCTGATGCTATTGAATTAAATAAACTTTTTTCTCAAATGGTTGATGAGGGTTGTGAATATGTATTTATGGAAGTTAGCTCTCATTCTCTTGTCCAACATCGTGTTATTGGAATAGAATTTAAAGGGGCTATCTTTTCAAATATTACTCATGACCATTTAGATTTTCATAAGACTTTTGCTGAATATATTAAAGCAAAAAAACAATTATTTGACCTTCTTCCAAATTCTGCTTTTTCTCTTACTAATCTTGATGATAGTAATGGAATGGTTATGTTACAAAACACAAAGGCTACAAAATATACTTATAGTCTTAAAACATTGGCAGATTTTCATGCTCTTATTCTGGAGAATAGTTTTGATGGACAGTTGTTAAGTATTGATAATATTGAAGTTTGGACAAAACTAATAGGAAGGTTTAATGCTTATAATATTTTAGTTATTTATTCAACAGCTATTCTTTTAGGTCTTACAAAGGAAGAAACTCTTAAGGGAATAAGTCAATTAAATTCAGCAGAGGGTAGATTTGATTGTATAACAACATCTAAAGAGTCTAAAACTATAATTGATTATGCTCATACTCCTGATGCTTTAATTAATGTGATGAATACAATTAATGACATAAGAGAGGGTAGAGGAAGATTAATAACTGTTATAGGTTGCGGTGGAGATAGAGATAGAACAAAGCGTCCAATTATGGCTAAGATTGCAGCAGAAAATTCAGATTTAATTATTCTAACGAGTGATAATCCAAGAACAGAAGATCCTGATAAAATTTTAGAAGAAATGCAAAAGGGAATAGATATAATTACTCAAAAGAAAACATTTACTATAACTAATCGTCATGAAGCAATTAAAATGGCTTGCAATTTAGCAAATAAAGAAGATATTATACTTATTGCAGGAAAGGGACATGAAAAATATCAGGAAATTAATGGAGTAAGACATCATTTTGATGATAAGGAAGAGGTATTAAAATATTAAATTGTAGAGATGTTTATTTATAGGCGTATCATTAAAAGATAAAGATTATGTTATATCATTTATTTAATTGGTTAGATGTACAATTTGGAGTTCCTGGGGCAGGAGTTTTCCAATATATTTCATTTCGTGCAGCAGCAGCAGTTATAACTTCATTATTTATAACTATTGTTTATGGTAAGAGAATTATTAGTTTTCTTCACAAGAAACAAATTGGTGAAACTGTTCGTGAATTGGGATTAGAAGGACAAAAAGAAAAAGAAGGTACTCCAACTATGGGAGGCTTAATAATTCTTGCTGCAATTATTATTCCAACCCTCTTATTTGCAAAGTTAGATAATATATATATAATTATTATGCTTCTTACAACTATTTGGCTTGGATTAATAGGCTTCTTAGATGATTATATTAAAGTATTCCGTCATGATAAAAAAGGATTAAAGGGTAAGTTTAAGATTATAGGACAAGTTGTATTAGGAATTGTTGTGGGAGCTTTGATTTATTTTCATCCAGATATTACAATTAAAGAGAAGGCAGAGGTTGAACATTATACGCAAACTCATAATATACAAAGTCAAACAAAATACGAAAAGGCTAAGATAGAATTTGCAAAGAAAGCTAAACAATCAACCAAAACAACGATACCATTTGTAAAGAATAATGAGTTTGATTATGCTCATCTTATGAAATGGATAGGTCCTGATTATAGGGAATGGGCATGGTTGATATTTATCCCAATTGTTATATTTATTATTACAGCTGTATCAAATGGTGCAAATCTAACAGATGGAATAGATGGATTAGCCACAGGAGTCTCGGCAATAGTAGGGGGAACTCTTGCTCTGTTGGCTTGGGTATCTGGTAATATTATATTTGCAAATTATTTGAATATAATGTTTATCCCAAATAGTGGCGAACTTGCAATATTTATAAGTGCATTTGTTGGAGCAACAACAGGTTTTTTATGGTATAATACTTATCCAGCTCAAATATTTATGGGGGATACAGGCTCTCTTGCATTAGGTGGCATTATAGCTGTTATAGCATTATTGATTAGAAAGGAACTGCTCATCCCTATTTTTTGTGCAGTTTTCTTTGCAGAAAGTATTTCTGTAATAATTCAAGTTTCATATTTCAAATTTACTAAAAAAAAATATGGGGAAGGACGGCGTGTTTTCTTGATGGCACCACTACATCATCATTATCAGAAAAAAGGATATGCAGAACCAAAGATAGTAATGAGATTTTTAATAATAAGTATCATTTTGGCAGTAGTAACAATTATAACTCTTAAACTTAGATAATATGACAATAGATTCATTAGCAAAACAAGGCACAACAAAATTATATACTACTCTTGCAGGAAGAACATATGATGAAATTTTGTTTAAACGTAAAGAGTTATATAACATGTTTGCGACAAATAAAGAAGAGCAGAATAAAAGAGAGCTTGTTGCAAAAATTAAAGATGTTAATTATATAAATGATGCTTGTTCTATAAATTCTAATATTACTTGGTTTACAATAGAACAAATATCAAGTAGAATTATTTGGATTGTAGAAGATAATGAAGGTGTTGAAGATTATAGTAATTTAATGAGTGTAAGTAGAGAAAAAGTAGGAGCATTAATATGTTTTGGGAATAATACAGAAAAGATAAAAAATACATTTCAAGGGGTAATTCCAATAATATTACCAGTTAATAATATAAAAGACGCAGTATTATTGGCTGGAGCTATGGCTGAAGAAAAAGATGTAGTTTTATATTCACCAGCAAATGGAGTAAAAGAAGATATTGATAAAAGAGGAATAGAGTTTCGCAAAGCAGTGAACAATTTATAAGTAACAGCAAAATGCAAATTAATAAAATCAAGTTTAAGATAAAAGGAGACAAAGTAATTTGGATGGTATTCCTATTGCTTATGGTAGTATCTTGTTTAGAAGTATATAGTACCATAGGTAAGATTGTTTATGAAAAACAAGGGGGAACTCCAATGATGATGTTTGCAAAACATTTGTTTATTCTATTCTTAGGGACTTGTGTCTTATATGCTGTTCATAATATTAAATATACTTTCTTTTCTCGTTTTTCTAAAATTGGATTAATAGTATCATTTATTCTTCTTGGGATAACATTATTAATAGGCTCATTAGGAGATAAGGCAGCTGCTCGTTGGTTGACAATACCTCTTATTGGACAATTCCAACCTTCTGAAATAGTAAAAATAGTATTAATAGTATATGTTTCACGCATATTAGCTCTTTATCAAGACAATATCAAATCACTTGAAGTATTTAAAAAATTAATGATACCTATTTGTTTAATATGTGCATTAATATTGCCAGAAAACTTCTCAACGGCAGCAATATTATTCTTAATATGCTTCTTTATGATGTTTATTGGTAGGATTAATCTTAAATATTTAGGAATGATTGTTGGGGTTGGTATATTTGGTTTAATTGTAGCTTTCTTTGTACTACAAAAGAATCCTGAAATTATGTCTCGTGGAGGCACTTGGGTAACTAGAGTTGAGGATTATATTAACCCAGATAAAACAGCAATTACTCAATCCAATCAAGCACAAATGGCAATAGCAGCAGGTGGCTTCTTTGGAAAATTTGTAGGTAATACAACACAAGCAAGATTTTTAAGTGAGAGTCATAATGACTTTATATTTGCAATAATTATAGAAGAAGGAGGAATGTTATTAGGGATAGTAATTATTATATTATATCTAATACTATTATATCGAGGAATTCAGATAGCACGGCGTTCAAAGGGTTTCTTTGGGGCTTTTTGTGCAATTGGATTAATAATTATGATAGTATTTCAAGCTATGATTAATATGTTTGTTGCAACAAGTATAACTCCAGTTACAGGACAGACTTTGCCATTTATTAGTTATGGGGGTACATCATTTTTGTTTAGTTGTATTGCATTAGGAATAGTATTGAGTATTAGTGCAGAGGCAAATAAAGAACATGTTAAAGAAACTCTTCAAAAAGATATTTCAGAAGACGAAATAAATGAAGAAGATAAAGAATCCAAGGGGAATCAAGCAGAGTCAGAAGCTCAAATTGAAGGAAACAATTAAAAATATAAAGATATGAAAGCAATAATAAGTGGAGGCGGAACAGGAGGACATATATTTCCAGCAGTATCAATAGCAAATGCTATAAAGGCAAAATATAATGATGCTGAAATACTTTTTATAGGTGCAAAAGGAAGAATGGAAATGGAAAAGGTGCCACAAGCTGGATATAAGATAGAAGGATTGTGGATAAGTGGATTGCAAAGACGTTTGACTTGGAAGAATTTACTTTTTCCAATTAAGGTTATATGCAGTACTCTTAAGGCAAGAAAACTAATAAAGCAGTTTAACCCAGATATAGTTATTGGAGTGGGTGGTTTTGCATCAGGGCCAACACTTCAAGCTGCTTCAAAACTTCATATCCCAACACTAATTCAAGAACAAAACTCATACCCAGGAATTACAAATAAAATGTTAGCAAAGCATGTTTCTAAGATATGTGTTGCTTATGATAATATGACTCGTTGGTTCGAAGAGAGTAAGATATGCTTTACAGGAAATCCAGTTCGCCAAAATATAGTTGATATATTAAATAAAAGAGATAAAGGATTTGAGCATTTTGGATTAAATGCTAATAAAAAGACTGTACTTGTTGTTGGAGGAAGTCTTGGCGCATTAACAATAAATGAAAGCATATCAATAAATTTAAACTATTTCGTTGATAACGATATACAAATACTTTGGCAAACAGGAAAGAGCTATTATTCAAAAGCAAAAGAGCAGGCTAAGGAGATTAAATCAAATAATATAAAAGTATTTGAATTTATATATGAAATGGATTTGGCATATAGTGTAGCTGATGTAATTATTTCAAGAGCTGGAGCAATAGCTATTAGTGAACTTTGTTGTATTGGAAAACCGACAATACTTGTTCCAAGTCCAAACGTTGCTGAAGATCATCAAACTAAAAATGCAATGGCATTAGTCAATAAGAATGCAACAATATTAGTTAAAGATATTGAATCAAGAGAAAAATTAATTAATGAATTAGATTTATTGATTAAAAATGAAGAAAAGCAAGGCCAACTAAGTGAAAATATTATTAAGTTAGGAGTTAAAGATGCAGATAAAAGAATTCTTAATATAATAGAAGAAATGCTTGGATGTTAGAATGGACAAAATTGACCTAATTGACAAGACCAACAATGTTGAGGTGTAGAGGCTCCCATTTATGGCGTCTCAAAACAATTGGTGTTATTTGTGAAATCTGTGAATAAAAAGGATAAAAAATAAATAGAGATGAAGATATATTATTTTTTAGGTATAGGAGGAATAGGTATGAGTGCCTTGGCAAGATACTTTAATGGAATGGGAAATAAAGTATATGGCTATGACCGTACTTGTACGGAACTTACTCTTGAATTAGAAAAAGAAGGAATGGAAATAACATATAATGATGATGCGTCTACGTTTCCTAAAGGAGTTGACTTGGTTATCTATACTCCTGCTATTCCACAAGATAATAATATATTAAACTATATAAAAGAAAATAATTTACCATTAGAAAAACGCTCTCAGGTTTTAGGAGAAATTACATTAGGTAAGAAATGTATTGCCATTGCCGGAACTCATGGGAAAACAACTTGTTCAACCATGATTGCTCATATTTTACAAAATAGTAGCGTAGGTTGTAGTGCATTCTTGGGTGGAATTTCAAAGAACTTTAATTCAAATTATGTTATTAATAAGAATAGTGAATATGTAGTTGTAGAAGCTGATGAATTTGATCGTTCTTTTCTTCAACTAACTCCTAATATTGCAGCAATAACTGCAATTGACGCAGATCATTTAGATATTTATGGGAATAAAGAAGAACTAAAAAAATCATTTCTTGAATTTGCTAATAAGACAAAAGAAATATTATTTGTCAAAGATCAAGTTGAATTAGAAACAAAAGAAGGACTACAAAAATATAATTATACAATAAGAGGAGTAGATGCAGATTATTTTGCAATAAATATACGTAACTATAAAGGAAGCTATTATTTTGATTTAAGAACACCAGATAAAATATATTATGATATTTGCCTAAACTATGGAGGTTTGCATAATATTGAAAATGCAGTATTGTCAATAACAATTAGTTTGTGTTGTGGAGTAAGTGAAGAAGAAATGCGTAAGGCAGTAGAGCTTTTTTCGGGAGTTGAAAGAAGATATGATTTAAGGATAAAGAGAGATGATTTTATTTATATTGATGATTATGCTCATCACCCAAATGAAATAAAAGCTCTTATTGAATCTTTAAGAGATCAATATCCGGGTAAAAAGCTTACTGGAGTATTTCAACCACATTTATTTTCTCGGACAAAAGATTTCGCCGATGAGTTTGCAAAAGAATTAGGAAAATTAGATGAAGTTGTTTTATTAGATATTTATCCAGCAAGAGAAGAACCAATTATTGGAGTTACTTCAAAAATGTTACTTCACAAGATCGATAAAATGGATAAATACTATTGTTTAAAGGACGGTTTATGTGATTTGCTTGAAGCTCTATATCCAGAAGTATTAGTAACAATGGGAGCTGGTGATATTTCAAACTTAGTACCAGAGATAGAAGAAAGATTTAAGGATGAGTAAGGGGAAGAAAATATTAGTGTCATTATTTGTGATTATCCTCCTAATAGTAATAGTAGTGGGGGCTAATATTTTTGTGCAAAATCAAAATATAAATAGTGTAGAGATATCAATAAAATATGGAAAATCAGATACTATTATTAATCAAAAAGAGATTAGTGCAAATTTGTTTTCTAATTATGGAGACTTCTTAAAGAAGCAAAGAAAAAATGTTAGTGAAGAACAAATTGAGGCATATTTATTAAGTAATCCTTATATTGAGCAGGCAGAAGTATATCAAACATTGAAAGGGGACTTAGTAATAAAACTAAAACAAAGAGAGCCGATAGTAAGAATATATACATTAAAAGGTTTACAATATTATATTGATAAGATAGGAAAGATAATACCAATAACGGGTATGGAATCAACAGATGTTGTTGTTGCAAATGGTAATATAGATGTAAATGCAGCGTTATTGAGTAAAAAACAATTAGATACAATAGATATAGATGCAAAGAAAGGGCTTGAGAAAACGTTATCAAAGATTTATTATTTAGCACAACAGCTATCAAACGATACAATATTAAATTATCAAATAGATCAAATTTACATTCCTGTTAAAGGTAACTATGAACTCATACCAAAGATAGGCAATTACATAATAAGGATAGGAGACACTCAAGACGTAAAAGAAGAATTGATAAAATTAGATTACTTATATAAAGAAGGCTTTTCAAGATGTGGTTGGGATAATTATAAAATAGTAGATTTAAGATTTAGAAATCAAGTAGTCTGTACTAAAAAGGGAGAAGAACCAATTATTACTCCACTAGTACAGACAACTAATTCATCAACTCAGGAAGTAGAAGAAAAAGAATAACAAAATATAAAAACAAATTAATTATGGAAAGAGAAATAGTAGTTGGTATCGATATCGGTACAACAAAAATAGCAGTTTTCATAGGTTCAAAGGATGAAGATGGCAAGCCTATTATCCTTGGTATGGGGAAATCCGAATCAATAGGAGTAGAAAGGGGTGTTGTTAGGAACATAGAACAAACTTCAATTTCAATAAGAAAAGCTATTGAAGAGGCAGAAGAAAAGACAGGTTACAAAGTAAAAGAAGTCTTTGTTGGAATTGCTGGACATCAAATCCGTAATATACAACATAGAGGAAATATTATGCTTGAATCAAAAGGTCATATAATTAAAGAATCTGATAAAGAGAGATTAATAAAAGACCAGGAGAATCTTGTCCTTCAAGCAGGGGAGAAAATTATTCATGTAGTTCCTCAAAATTTTATTGTTGATGGGGAGGGAGATATTATTAATCCAATAGGAATGCCAGGAAGTTGTTTGGAAGGAAACTTCAATATTATAACAGGCAATGTAAATAATATTGAGAATATAGTTCGAAGTGTGGAGATGGCTGATTGTAAGGTAAGAAATTTGATACTTGAACCAATAGCTTCTGCTGAAGCTGTTGTGAATGCAAGTGAGAAAGAAGCAGGAGTTTGTTTGGTAGATATAGGAGGAGGTACAACAGATATAGCAATTTTCCATGAAGGTATTTTGCGTCATACAGCAGTAATTCCACTTGCGGGAAATGTAATTACAGAAGATATAAAAGAAGGATGCTCAATAATTAAGACTCAAGCTGAAGCCTTGAAAACTCGTTTTGGCTCTTGTTTAGCTGCATCAGCAAAAGAAGATGAGATAATAGCTATACCAGGATTTAGAGGAAGAGACCCAAGAGAAATATCAATGAAAACTCTTGCAGGAATAATACAGGCAAGAATGGAAATGATAATTGACCAAGTTTTGTTTGAAATAAAGAGCAAGAAATACGAAAGAAAGATGATAGCAGGAATAGTGTTATCGGGTGGTGGAGCGAAAATGAAAGATATTGTTCAATTAACAGAGTATTTAACAGGAATAGATGCAAGAGTTGGGACTCCGCAAGATCATTTAGGTGGAACAATAACAGAAGAAATTACACATCCAATGCATGCAACTGGTATAGGGTTAATATTAGAAGGACTAAAGAAAATAGAAAAAGACGGCAGATTAAATCCTTCTCCGATGGCATCAAGATTAGATGAAGACGCTGTTGAACAAGAAAAAGAAATAACTGAAGAAGAAGCAATTGAAGAAGATGTAAAGGGAAAGAAAAAATCTTCTGAGGGGAAAACAAAAACCTCAATTATTACTTGGTTGGAAGGCTTATTTAAGGAAGAAGGTCCGGAATAAAATGTTATAAACAAGAAATTGTTAAAAAGTAATAGAAATAATCTAAATCAGCTTGTGAGGATTTTGTATTTTTACAACTTGAAATAGACTAATGTAAAGGAAAAAATAGAGTAGATAAATATATAAAACGAGATATAATGTTACAATTTGAAGCACCTAAAGAAAACTCTAACTACATCAAAGTTATTGGCGTAGGTGGCGGAGGCACAAATGCTATAAACCACATGTACAATAAAGGAATTGAAGGTGTAGATTTTATTGTTTGCAATACTGATCAAAAGTCATTAGATGCAAGTCCCATTCAAAACAAAATAAAGATAGGGAAAGATGGGTTAGGTGCAGGCAATTGCCCTGAGAAGGCAAGATCTGCAGCCCAATTAGCAGAGCAGGAAATAAAAGATATGTTGAGCAATAATACTCAAATGCTTTTTATTGCTGCAGGAATGGGAGGAGGAACAGGAACAGGAGCTGCACCAGTAATTGCAAAATTTGCTAAAGAAATAGAATTCAGAAATGAAGAGGGAGAGAAGTTAGATGATGAAATATTAGTGGTAGCAATTGTAACATTGCCACTATCATTTGAGGGAAGAAGAAGAAAAGAACAAGCAGAAGAAGGGATAAGAAACCTTAAAGAAGTTGTTGATGCAATAATAGTAGTAAATACAGATAAAATAAGGGAAAGAGGAAATATTCCATTGCCTAAAATGTTCCCAATGGCAGATGATGTTTTACTAACAGCAGCTAAAGGTATTGCAGAAATTATTACAAGTAATGCATATATAATGGTTGACTTTAGAGATGTTCAAAGCGTAATGTCTCGTTCAGGAGTTGCAATAATGGGAACAGGAACAGGTTATGGTTCAGGAGAAGAACGTGCATTAGAAGCAATAGTACAAGCAGCAACATCAGACTTACTAAACGATTGTGAAATAAAAGGAACAAAGAATATGCTCCTATATATCACAACTTCACCAGAGGAAGAGTACTCAATTACAATGGATGAGTATGCAACAATAGCAGAATATCTTCAATCTCAAACGGACAATGAACCAGATATTATTTGGGGATTAAGATATGATGAAAGCTATAAAGACAGAATAGATATTACATTAGTCGCAACAGGATTTGAAGAAAAAGCAATCTATAATCCTTATGAAAGAAATGTTACTACAGAAAGAAAAGTCGCAACTATTAAAGTTGAGCCAAAGTCAATAGAAACAAGAGCCCCTGAAAAAGTAATAGAAACAAAACCTATTGAAGATGAAGTAATACAAGCACCATTTATTATAAAACAAGAAGAAGTTTCTCAGCCACAACAAGTGGCAGCAAATGCACCTAAGAGATTTGAATTAGGAATTAATCCAGATTCAACAACAACAGGAAAAATGGTTAGTAATGAGGTAAAAGACAAAGAAGTTAATAATATATTTAATGAAATGTCTCAATTTGCGCCACAGCTTCAGACTCAGTTTCAACCACAACTTCAAGTTCAACCAAAACAACAACAAACTCAAAGGGAAACTTTTACAATAGTTGATGAAATAGAAGAAAAACCAGTAGAAAGCTTTACTTCATTTGATGTAAGAACAATAAAAAAGGAAACTAAAACAAACAATCCAAACTTTGAGAATAACCACGAAAAGCTATTAGCAGAGCGTCAAAAAAGAATGGAAATGTTCTCACAAATGATGAAAGATAAGAATGGATTGGAAGAAGTAATTAGGACTCCAGCCTACGAACAATACAATAGAGATATATCAATGGCAAAACATTCCGACAAAAGGGAAAGCTCAACATTAAACTTTAATGGTGAAGGAATAACAACAAACGATAACCCATACATACACTCTAACCCAGACTAAAGAAGAATAAACATATTAAAACATAGAAAAGGGATGAATTATTAATTAATTAATCCCTTTTCTTCTTTTACAGAATTATAGGCTTAAAGGGGTCAATATAAAATTACAGTGGAATGAAATTATTAATCGAACAATTTAGATAATCTATAAAGAAATTCCAAAAGAGAACAGGAATATAAACAATTGGATATTTAAATGGATTTTTCAGGCTTGACTATTTAACCTTATACTTTAACACTTCACGCCTTTTATTTCATCTCAATATTTTTTTACTTTATCTTCAAATTAATTTACTGCATCTTCACGCCCATTTATTTGATCTTTACGTCTGTTTACTGCATCTTTATCATCTGTTTATTTGATCTCCACGTCTGATTACTGCATCTTTAGGGTATAAAGATAGCGTGTTCAGAGTGTGAAGATAGCGTGTTCAGGGTATAAAGATAGCGTCTTTAGGGTATGAAGATAGCGTGCCTAGAGTGTAAACATAGCGTCTTTAGGGTGTAAAGATAGCGTCTTTTTTTGCAATTATAAAGATATTGATTAATAACATATTATAAAGTATATCAATACTAATTTTTTATTCCCACCGAATTTTTACATTGAGACCTAATTCTTATCTAATTTAGATTTAAAGTATTACTTTTTTCTATTTATTAAATGGTAATTAATCTGAATTTAAAGCAAGTATATTTGTAATTAAAGCAAGTATATTTGAATTTATAGTTAATATATTTTGAAAAAGAGTTCATGTATTTCAGACCAAACTTATTAAAAACAAAAGAAGCCATCTCTATATTTTACAGATAGCTTCTTTTTATTTAAAGAATGGATATATTTATTTTACTATTATCAAGTAATAGTTCTTTTTGCCTTTTTGGATAAGGATATATTTATCATTTAATAGGTCAGAATTAGTACAGTTATAGTCTTCTTTTATTTTTGTCTTGTTTAAAGAAAGAGCATTCTCTTTTAATGTTCTTCTTGCTTCGCCTTTTGATGCCATAAGAGAAGTTTTTTCAGCAACTAAATCCACAATATTAATCCCTTCTTTGAAACAATTCTTTTCAACTTCAAACATAGGCACTCCATCAAAAACAGATAGAAGTGTTTTTTCATCTAAGTTTTTTAATGTTTCAGTAGTCCCTTTCCCAAAAAGAATTTCAGAAGCTTCAATTGCTGCATTATATTCTTTTTCTCCATGAACTCTTATTGTAATATCTTTAGCAAGTGCCTTTTGAAGTAATCTTAAATGTGGTGCTTCATCATGTTCTTTTTCCATTGCTTCAATCTCTTCTTTTTCAAAAAGAGTGAAGATTTTAATGAATTTCTTTGCGTCATCATCAGAACAATTCAACCAAAATTGATAGAAAGCATAAGGAGATGTTTTTTCAGGATCTAACCAAATGTTTCCCTTTTCTGTTTTCCCAAATTTTTTCCCGTCTGCTTTTGTAATCAATGGGCAAGTTAAAGCAAAGGCTTCTCCTTGCATCATTCTGCGAATTAATTCTGTTCCTGTTGTTATATTCCCCCATTGGTCAGAACCTCCCATTTGTAAACGGCAATTATAGTTTTCAAATAAGTATTTGAAGTCATATCCTTGTAATAATTGATAAGAGAACTCTGTAAATGAAATTCCTGTTTCAAGGCGTTTCTTTACACTATCTTTAGCCATCATATAGTTTACGGTAATATGCTTACCAATATCTCTAATGAAGTCTAAGAAAGTCCAATCTTTAGTCCAATCATAGTTATTTAGTATTTCAGCCTTATTTTCAGAAGGAGTATCAAAGTCCATAAACTTTGATAATTGATTCTTTATGCAATCTTGATTATGTTGTATTTGATCTATTGTTAGAAGTTTTCTTTCTTCGCTCTTAAATGAAGGGTCGCCAATCATTCCTGTTGCTCCACCAAGAACAACTAATGGTCTATGCCTACAACGTTGCAAATGAGTTAGCATCATAACTCCAACCAAATGTCCAATATGTAATGAATCTGCGGTTGGGTCAAATCCAACATAAGCAGTTGTTAATTCTTTCATTAATTGTTCTTCTGTTCCTGGCATTACGTTGTGGATCATCCCTCTCCAACGTAATTCTTCTACAAAATTCTTCATTTTATATTTATATTGTGTTACTTACTTTTTTATGCTTTTAAATTATTGTGTAGTTTTTGTATTCTCCGATTCTCCAATCTGTGAGTTTTTCTATTTTATTAAGAAGTTTTACTTTTACTCCAAAGTTCTTTTTGGTTGGGTCAAAGTCAAACTTCCAATTCACTTTTTTTATTCTTTCTTTCATTACCTCAGGGTGAGTACCATTAAAGAGTGTTAATGAATCAATATTGCAATAATCAAATTCATCTACAGGAGCAATATTCTTTTTTAGCCAATTTTCATCATGCCAAAGAGAATTAAAGTATTTTATTTTTTCTTGTTGAGTGAATGGAGATTTTACCCAACCATAATGATATACCCAAGCATTGATTTGTTTTACTTTTAGCTTTTTGTCATTAATTCTAAAGCCTTGTGCATCTTTATAAGATGAAATTTCTTTTGAAGGTCTAATTATGCGGATTTCTTTTCTGTACCATCTTCTTGAATCTCCAATATAATCGTAAGAACCATAGAAATGAGTATAATTAAAAAGTAATCCTTCAACGTTTTTATCATCCTTCCATCTTTCCATGCTTTCTTTAATAGCTGGAAGATATTTTTCATGAATAACTTCATCTCCTTGAATATAAAAAGCCCAGTCAGCATCATTAGGAATGTTATAAAAAGCTTTATTAGTCTCATCAGCTAAAACTCTTCCCCCTTCACGAAGATTATCATTCCAAGTAGTATTTAAAATTTTGATTTTATTAGAGTTAATAGATTCGATTAATTGCTCTGTATCGTCATTTGAATTGCCTAATGCGAGAACAAATTCATCACAAACAGGTAATATAGACTTAATTGCTTCAACTATTGGATAGTCAAATTTAACGGCATTTCTAATAAAGGAGAACCCAACTACTTTCATAGTTTGCAAAGATAATAACTTATTCTTTATTGAAAGAATATAGTTAAATAAAAAAAGGAGAGTAAAATGAATTACTCTCCTTTTGCTCCCCCTCTAGGACTTGAACCTAGGACCCCATGATTAACAGTCATGTGCTCTAACCAACTGAGCTAAGGAGGAATGTTTTGTTTGCCTTAAAAAGCGTTGCAAAGATACAACCATTTGTGAAACTAACAAATTATTATTCATTTTTTTTCTATTTTTTCTATCACTTTCCTGATTTACAACAATGAAAAAATGAGTTTTAATTCCCTTTTCTAAGTTAGATGAATAATTTTTCCTACTTTCTATAGCTATAATACCAATTTTTTATGTACATTTGCCGTTTATAAATTCAATGTATTATTAAATCTTAGGTGTAAAGATATATGAAAAAGTTTATATTCATTTCTTTGATGTTATTTAGCTTTGTTTTTGTTAATAAAGCTATTGCTCAACCAACAGTAAATATGGTTTCTGTTACAGATTCCATCACTTCTTATGGTGTAAGAATGACAGGAATTATTCCATCTAAAGGGGGATGGACTGTAAATTCATATGGTTTTATATATGATACTCTTCCTATGCCAACAAGAGCAACGGGAGCAAAATCTTATAGAGTTGGTACGACAAATCTTATTGAGAATACTAATTTTATATATTTTCCTACAAATACTAATTATTACATGTTATCAGGAAAAACATATTATGTAAGGGCTTATGCTGCGAAATCATCAACATCATCTCCAGCATCACCAGCTGATACTGTTTTTTCTTCACCTTTGTCTGTATATGTCCCCATGCCAACTCCCCCATCTTTATTAATGCATCCGACGACAGGTATTTCTCTTTTAGAAGCAACATTAAATGGTACTGTTGTTGCTAAGAATGATATAAATTCATTTACAGGACAGGGATTTGTGTATTCTTCTACAGAGAGTATGCCAACAATAAATAACTCAACAAGAGTGTCTGTTTCGGGAAGTATATCATCAATATTACCATATAGTTTTTTAAGTAATTTAACTAATCTAATTTCAGGACAAGAATATATTGTTAGGTGTTATACGTTTTCAAAATATAGAAATACAAATAATAGGGTTGATACAACATATTCTGATACAATAAGTTTTAAAACTCTTCATGCTTGTGGGTCAATCCCTCTTAATGTTAATGTTGATAATATAACTGAAACAACAGCAAGGGCAAGCTTCACAACAAGATTAGGACAAACAGTTTGGCAACTTGATTATGAATATGCAGGACATATTCCAGGAACAGGAACACAAGTTATAACAACAAATGATACTGTTGACTTAAGTGGATTGACTGGAGGTAAATCATACTCATTATTTGTTAGAGCAATTTGTGATACCATATATAGTGATTGGTCGGCAATGAAGTCATTTACAACAGTCGCTCCTCCTTGTGCTCCAATCACTAATATCTACGTAACAGAAATTAGACATTCATCTGCCAAAATATCTTGGACACCGGGTGCTTCGTCTCAATCAAGATGGGAAGTTTGTTTTGAAAAATCAACACAAAATTTTCCAGATATTGGAACAATTATAGAAACTAATTCAATCTTTACTCCAATAGGTTTAATTCCTCAAACACAATATAAATTAAAGATAAGGGCATTGTGTAATGATTTATTGAGTGATTGGTCAGAAGACTATTATTTTACTACAGGAATAAATGGACTTGAAGATGAAGTTAATGAAGATGTAGAAAAAGTAATAATTTATCCTAACCCAACAAATGGAACGATAAACTTCAAAGTAGAAAATAAAGAAAAAATATCTAAAATAGAGATATGGTCTTCATTAGGAGAGTTAATCTATACATCTAACGTTTTACCAGAAACCTATACTTTAACTAATCAAACTAAAGGATTGTTCTTGGTTAAAATCTTTACCAATAATTATGTCCAAGTAGAAAAAGTAGTATTAAATTAATAAATAAAAGCACTAATTCATGTTTACAAACATTATTTTACAACTCCAAGAAGGAGCATCTGCAGCAGTTCAAACAGCTTCAGGCGTAGTCCAAACAGAAAAAACAATGAATATTATCGACCTTGCAATTAAAGGAGGTTGGATAATGATTGTCTTAGGGATCTTATCAATAGTTGCCGTATATATCTTTGTTGAAAGATTCATTGCTTTAAATAAAGCGGCAAAAGAAGACAAAAACTTCATCAATAACATAAAGACCTATATTCACCAAGGTAACCTTGATGGTGCAAAAAGCCTAACAAAGAATAATGATACTCCTATTGGTAGAATGTTAGATAAAGGTTTGTCAAGAATAGGAAGACCATTAAACGATATAAACCAAGCGGTAGAGAATGTTGGAAAACTTGAAGTAGCAAGATTGGAAAACGGAGTGTCAATGGTCGGAACAATAGCTGGTTTAGCTCCAAGTTTAGGTTTTTTAGGAACAGTAACAGGTATGGTAAAAGCCTTTTTTGATATGGCTTCAGCAGGAAATAATATAGACATTCAATTACTTTCTAATGGAATATACGAAGCAATGGTAACAACAGTAGGAGGGTTAATTGTAGGTATAATAGCTAACTTCTTATATAGTATTTTAGTAAGCAAGATAAATAAAATAGTATTTTTGTTAGAAGCAAGAACAATGGAATTTATGGACTTGTTGCATGAACCAGCTTAATTATTTAAAAAATGATTGAAACAAGAAATAAAATAGATCCTAATTTTAATGCAGCGTCAATGAGTGACTTGGTTTTCTTGTTGCTTATATTTTTTATGCTGACTTCAACATTGATTAGCCCCAATGCAATAAAGCTACTCCTTCCTAAAAGCACATCAGGACAAACAATGGCAAAACAAAATGTAACTGTTTCAATAGACTCAAACTTTCAATATTTTGTGGAAAACCAACCAACACCAGAATCAGAACTACAATCAGTAATAAAAAACTATATATCCAACGTAAGTGATGGAACTATAAAACTACATGCCGATAAAACAGTACCAGTACAATATGTAGTAACAGTAATAGATGCTGTAAATAAAATAAATGCAGCAACAGGACAAAAGCATAAAGTAATACTTGCCACAGAACAAAAATAAATGGAACTAACCGACAAAAATAATAAACGAAGAATAATAAGTGTAGTCGCAACAATACTATTCCATGCTATTCTTATATTTATACTTTTTGCAGTGGGACTAAAATATCCAGATCCACCACCACCAGAACAAGGTGTTGAATTAGACTTGGGGAATTTAATGGATTCAGGAAATGCAATGATAGGAGAGGCAGGAGGAAGTGATGCGTCAAATCCAATCCATGATATTTCATCAAGTGAAGAAAATTTGGCAAATCAAGATGCAGAAGATGTTCCTCTGACAGCTAAAAAAACGGAGAATTTAAAAAATAAAGACAAAAATAAAGCCGTAGAAAAAACAAAGGTTGTAGAAGAAACCATCAACCCTAATGCTCTATTCACAAAAGGAAAAGTAAAGAATACAGGTTCTGGGGAAGGCAACGGTACAGGAGCAGGAAAAGGAGATGGAAATAATGGTGGAGGAGGAACAGGTAGTGATGCCACAGGTTCAGGAACATCATTTTCTTTAGCAGGAAGAGGTTCTAAAAGTTTAGGGATACCACCATCAAAAACAGATGAAGTAGGTTCTGTTGTAGTAACAATATGGGTAAACCAAGAAGGGCAAGTAGCCCGAGCAGTAGCAGGAGCGAGAGGAACAACAATAGACAATAGATCTTTATGGCGACATTGTGAAAGTGCAGCAAGCAGGTCTAAATTCTCCGCAAATCCAAACGCTCCAGAAGAGCAAAAAGGAACAATAACCTATAAATTTCGCAGATAAATATTATAATATAATGCCTATTTTATTTAAATAATAATGAGTAATAAAATAAGAATTGAATATATATGAGATTTTTTATTATGTTATAGTAAATAATTTATTTGAATCAGGTATTCCTTCCAATAAATTTAAAACTCTATTAAATCTTAAAAGCAAAATTTATATTGTAAAAATTAATTTAGAGATAATTTTTAAAACTCAAAAAGTAAGTTTTTAGAATATATTATTATGATAAAATACATATTAGGGTCTTTATAATCTTATTTATTCCTTTTGCTATAACTTGATTTTTATTTTTTGAAACTTGATTTCGCTGTGTCAAAATTTGATTCTAATTTTCTGAAATCAAATTCGATTCCATGGCTTTAAAATATTGATGGATAAAACAATATAATAAGATAAAAGCAGTTATATTATGAAGTATAATTCGAAATATATTAAGTCAAGAATATTATGGAAAGTGATTTATCAAATCAGATTAATATAGGTAAGGATACTGAAAAGAAATTGATACAGGTTGGAATTAATTCTTTTGAAAATTTAGTTTCTCTTGGAGCAGAGGATGCATTTCGTCGTGTTAGGGTAATTGATCCTGGTGCATGTTTAAGTTTTCTTTATGGTTTGGAAGGAGCAATAGAAGGAATTAAGTGGAATAAGATATCACACCAAAGGAAAAAAGAATTGCAGGAGTTTATTAAAATAATTAATAAGTAAAAACTATCACTTGTTTATGTTGAGTAATTTATATTTTGAAGGAATAAAAAGAGAGAGCGGAAAATTTTTTCGCTCTCTTTTGATGTTTGTTTAGTTAAGTAAGTTTATTTTACTTCTACAAACTCTTCTTTTCCTGCTCCACATAAAGGACACACCCAGTCTTCAGGTAGGTCTTCAAATTGTACAACTGGATTAATTCCATTGTCAGGATCTCCAACTTGTGGGTTATAGATGTAACCGCAAAGTTCGCATTCAAAATTCTTGTTTTCCATAAAATTCTTTTGTTTTTTATTTGTTTGGCAAAGTAACAAATTATTATTGAGAAATCAAACTAAAAATAAAAAAAATGAAGAAATATTTGGTAGTATGAATATTTTTTGTACTTTTGCACTCCCAAAAATAGGTAACGACCTTTAAAGTGTTATTTTATCCTTAGTTCTTAACGGGTAATCGGGTTGGACACATAAATGGTGAAATTCTAAGGTAAACCAAGTGGCTATGGTTTTTTAGAACGTGTATTTTTGAGGTTTTTTGTACAAAATAAGTACTTAGAGATTATTTTTTCTATAACTTGTTGTGTATATGAAATAATAGTAATACCTTTGCAACCCAAATTTTAGCAAGGAAATAGTAAAAAAGATATATATTAATTTTAGATTAAGATATGCCAACAATTCAACAATTAGTTCGTAAAGGACGTGAAAAAATGGAGTATAAGAGTAAATCTCCAGCATTAGATTCTTGTCCTCAACGTCGTGGTGTTTGTACAAGAGTTTACACTACAACTCCAAAGAAGCCAAACTCAGCAATGAGAAAAGTTGCCAGAGTTCGTTTGACAAACCAAAAAGAAGTAAATGCTTATATTCCAGGTGAAGGACATAACCTTCAAGAACACTCTATTGTAATGATTAGAGGGGGTCGTGTTAAGGACCTTCCTGGTGTTCGTTATCATATCATCCGTGGTGCATTAGATACTGCTGGTGTTGATGGTAGAAAGCAAAGACGTTCTAAATATGGTTCTAAACGTCCAAAAGCAGCAAAAAAATAAATTAGTATTTAAAGTATAATAATATAGCTTGACCAAAAAATGAGAAAAGCAAGACCAAAGAAAAGAATAATCCTTCCAGATCCAAAGTTTGACGAAGTTGTGGTAACAAAATTCGTAAACAATATCATGATGAAAGGAAAAAAGACAATAGCTTACAATATTTTCTATGCAGCAATAGATGTAGTAAGTGAACGTACAAAAGAAAATGGTTTGGAAGTTTGGAAAAAAGCATTAGTTAATGTTACACCAAATGTTGAAGTTCGTAGTCGTAGAATTGGTGGTGCAACATTCCAAATCCCTTCAGAAATTCGTGCAGAAAGAAAGCAATCATTAGGAATGAAGAGTTTAATTAATTTTGCTCGTAAACGTAATGAAAAGACAATGGCTCTTTGTTTAGCAAGTGAAATTATTGCTGCTTCAAAAGAAGAAGGTTCAGCGTATAAAAAGAAAGAAGATATTCATAGAATGGCAGAAGCTAATAAAGCATTCTCGCATTTTAGATTCTAATAAAATATTAGGTAGAAAGAAATTATAATGGCAGATTTAAAATATACAAGGAATATAGGGATTATGGCTCATATCGATGCTGGCAAGACAACATTGACCGAGCGTATCCTTTTTTTTACAGGTAAGAACCATAAGATAGGGGAGACACATGAAGGTTCAGCTACGATGGACTGGATGGCACAAGAGCAAGAACGTGGTATTACTATCACTTCTGCTGCTACAACAGTTTTTTGGGACTATAATGAGAATCACTATAAGATTAATATTATAGATACTCCAGGTCACGTAGACTTTACTGTTGAAGTTGAACGTTCACTTCGTGTATTAGATGGTGCCGTAGCTTTATTCTGTGCTGTAGGTGGCGTTGAACCACAATCCGAAACTGTATGGCGTCAAGCTGACAAATATAATGTTCCTCGTATTGCATTCGTTAATAAAATGGATCGTGCAGGAGCAGACTTCTTTAATGTGGTTGATCAAATCAAAGAACGTTTAGGAGCACATCCTGTTCCTCTTCAAATACCAATTGGACAAGAAGATTTGTTCAAAGGTGTTATTGATTTAATTTCTAATAAAGCATTGATGTATGAAGAAGAATCAAATGGTACTAAAATGTATGAAATACCAATGCCAGAAGATTTAAAAGAAGTAGCTGCAAAATATAGAAAAGAACTTATTGAAGGAGTCGCTGAAGAAGATGATGCTCTTTTAATGAGATATATGGACGACGAAAATTCTATCACTGCTGAGGAAATGATATATCATATTCGTAAGGCTACTTATGCAATGAAAATTACTCCAGTGTTATGTGGAACTGCTTTCAAAAATAAAGGTATCCAAAACCTTATTGATGCTGTTGCTGAATTTCTTCCAAGTCCAATGGATGTTCCTGAAATTATAGGTATAAATCCAAAAACAGATGCAGAAGAAATAAGAAAAGTTGATATAAAAGCTCCTTTTTCTGCTTTAGCATTTAAAATTGCAACAGATCCTTATGTAGGTAGAATTTGTTTTTTCCGCGTTTATTCAGGTACATTAAATGCAGGTTCTTATGTTTTTAATGCTTCAACAGGCAAAAAAGAACGTATTTCACGTATTCTTCAAATGCATGCAAATAAACAAAATCCACTTGATAAAATAGAAGCAGGAGATATCGGTGCAGCTGTTGGTTTCAAAGATATAAAAACAGGTAATACACTTTGTGATGAAGATCATCAAATTATTTTGGAATCTATGACTTTTCCAGAACCTGTTATAAATATTGCTATCGAACCTAAACAACAAGCAGATGTTGATAAGTTTAATAATGCATTAACTAAACTTACAGAAGAAGATCCTACACTTAGGGTTAATACAGATGAGGCTTCTGGTCAAACTATAATGCGAGGAATGGGGGAATTACACTTAGATATTATTTTAGACCGTATGCGTCGTGAATTTAATGTTGAAGTTAATCAAGGAGCTCCACAAGTTGCATATAAAGAAGCTATCACTTCTTCTTGTGAACATAAAGAAGTTTACAAAAAACAAACTGGTGGTCGTGGTAAGTTTGCTGATATTCAATTCCGCCTTGAACCTGCAGATGAAGGATTTAAAGGTCTTCAATTTGTAAATGCAGTTAAAGGGGGTAATATTCCTAAGGAATTTATTCCTTCTATTGAAAAAGGGTTTAAACAAGCCATGATAAATGGTGTTTTAGGAGGTTTCCCCGTTGAAAGTATGAAGGTTACTGTTTTAGATGGTTCTTATCATGCTGTTGACTCTGATGCTTTATCGTTTGAACTTTGTGCTAAGATAGGATTTAAGGAAGCAGCAAGAAAGGCAAGACCTATTCTTTTGGAACCTATTATGTCTCTTGAAGTAACAACTCCTGATACTTATTTAGGTATGGTTACAGGTGATTTAAATAGAAGAAGGGCTATCCTTGAAAGTATAACAGCAAAAATTGGTATTCAAGCAGTAAAAGCAAAAGTTCCACTTTCTCAAATGTTTGGTTATGTTACTTCTCTTAGAACAATTACTTCGGGTAGAGCTAATTCAACAATGGAATTTTCTCACTATGCTGAAGCACCAAAAGATGTTACAGAATCAGTATTGGCAAAATAATAAGATTGAAATATACTAATATAAAGACAAAATAACGTGAGTCAAAGAATTAGAATTAAATTAAAATCATACGATCATAACTTGGTTGATAAATCTGCTGAGAAAATCGTAAAAACTGTAAAATTAACTGGTGCAGTTGTTAATGGACCAATTCCACTTCCAACTAATAAGAAAATATTTACAGTGAACCGTTCCACTTTCGTTAATAAGAAATCAAGAGAGCAATTCGAATTGAGTACTTATAAAAGATTGTTGGATATTTATAGCACTTCAGCTAAAACAATTGATGCTTTAATGAAATTAGAGCTTCCAAGTGGTGTTGAAGTTGAAATTAAAGTTTAACTGAGTTGTCTGTTAAAATAGATTAAGTTAAACAATCAGCCTATGCAAAGGATGTAAGCTGAGTATTTATTAAAACAAAAAACTAGAAATGTCAGGTTTAATTGGTAAAAAAATTGGTATGACCAGTATTTATGATGCCTCCGGAAAACAACAACCGTGCACCGTTATTGAAGCTGGTCCTTGTGTAGTAACCCAGATTAAGACCATTGAAAAAGATGGTTATGGTGCTATTCAATTAGCATTTGAAGACATGAAAGAAAAAAGTTGTACTAAGCCTATGAAAGGTCATTTTGCAAAAGCAAGTACAACTCCTAAAAGACATCTTTCAGAATTTACTCGCTTTGAAGAAGAACATAAAAAAGCTTTTGGAGAAGCTATAATTTGTTCTATATTTAGTGAAGGTGAATATGTTGATGTTGTAGGTATTTCAAAAGGTAAAGGTTTTCAAGGTGTTGTGAAACGTCATGGATTCCACGGTGTTGGTGATGCAACTCACGGTCAACATGATAGATTACGTGCTCCAGGTTCTGTTGGTGCATCATCTTATCCTTCAAGAGTGTTTAAAGGTTTAAGAATGGCAGGTAGAACTGGTGGTAAAAGAGTTAAGGTTCAAAACTTACAAATTCTTAAAGTAATTGAAGAAAAGAATTTAGTATTAGTAAAGGGATCTGTTCCAGGTCCAATAGGTTCAATTTTAAAACTTGAGAGATGGAGCTAAGAGTTTATAATATAAATGGAAATGACACTGGCAGAACAATTGCTGTTAGTGACTCTTTATTGGGAGTTGAACCAAACGATCATGCAATTTGGTTAGATGTAAAACAATTCCTTGCAAATAAACGTCAAGGTACTCATAAATCAAAAGAACGTTCAGAAGTTTCTGGTTCTACTAGAAAGTTAAAACGTCAAAAAGGTACTGGTGGTGCAAGAGCAGGGGATATTAATAGTCCAACAATTGTTGGGGGAGGAAGAGCTTTTGGTCCTAGACCGAGAGATTATTCTTTCAAATTAAATAAAAAAGTTAAACGTTTAGCTCGTGTTTCGGCATTATCTTATAAGGTTAAAGAAGAGAAACTGATTGTTGTTGAGGATTTTAACTTTGAAAACCCTAAGACTAAGAATATGGTCAAAGTATTAGGAGATTTAAAGTTAGGTGAAAAAAAATCACTATTTGTGTTGAATTGTCAAGATAATTTTGTACTTTTGTCAGCTCGTAATATCAGCAGTGTAAGTATAACTGACGCAAAATCAGTTAATACATATGAAGTATTGCGTGCAAACAATGTGATTTTTTCTGAAACAGCAATAAAAGAATTAGAAAGTATATTGGCTAATTCTTAAAATTCTAAGAATAATTAACATTTAAGAAGATAAAAATGGAAATCATAGTAAAGCCGATTATTACAGAAAAAATGAATAAAACGACAGAGGTATTCCCTAATCGTTTTGGTTTTATCGTAAACAACCGAGCAAATAAAATTGAAATAAAAAAGGCTGTTGAGTCTTTATATAATGTAAAGGTTGATAGAATTAATACTATTAACTATAAAGGGAAAAATAAATCGCGTTACACAAAAGCGGGATTTATAAAAGGTAAAACATCTGCCTTCAAAAAAGCTATCGTTATGTTAGCAGCAGGTGAAACAATAGATTTTTATAGCAATATTTAAGAGAAAGAGATAGATGGCTTTAAAAAAATTAAAACCAACAACACCAGGACAACGATTTAAAGTAGCAAGTACATTTGAAGAAATTACTGCTTCTAAACCTGAAAAGAGTTTAGTTTATGGTGTTAAAAAGAGTGGTGGAAGAAACAATCAAGGTAAAATGACTATGCGCTATGTTGGTGGTGGTCATAAGAAATTGTATCGTTTTATAGACTTTGGCAGAGAAAAAGATAATATTCCAGCTGTTGTAAAGACAATTGAATATGATCCTAATAGAACTGCTCGTATAGCATTAGTTTGCTATGCTGATGGTGAAAAACGTTATATTGTTTGTCCTCACGGATTAAAAGTTGGTCAGACAGTTATGTCAGGTATCGGCGTTGCCCCGGAAATAGGTAATACTTTATTATTAAGTGAAATTCCATTTGGTACAATAATTCATAATATTGAATTACGTCCAGGTCAAGGTGCTAAAATGGCACGTAGTGCGGGCTCTTATGCTCAATTGATGTCTCGTGATGGAAAGTATGCAATTGTTAAAATGCCTTCTGGCGAAACAAGAATGATTCTTCAGGCTTGTCGTGCTACTATTGGTATGGTTTCTAACATTGAGCATAACTTAGAAGTTTCAGGAAAAGCAGGAAGATCACGTTGGTTAGGAAGAAGACCTCGTACAAGAGCAGTAGTAATGAATCCTGTCGATCACCCAATGGGTGGAGGTGAAGGTCGTGCTACAGGAGGTCACCCACGTTCAAGAAAAGGTATTCCAGCTAAGGGATATAAGACTAGAGCTCCAAAGAAGCATTCTAGTAAGTATATCGTTGAAAGATGTAAGAAATAATTTAAATCATAGATAGAAATGAGCCGTTCGTTAAAAAAAGGACCTTATATTCATTATAAGTTAGAAAAAAGAGTTTTAGCAGCACAAGAGCAAAATAAAAAGACCACAATTAAAACTTGGTCAAGAGCATCTATGATTTCACCTGATTTCGTAGGTCAAACGATTGCCGTGCATAATGGAAATAAATTTATTCCTGTTTATGTTACTGAAAACATGGTAGACAAAAGCCTGGTGAGTTTGGT
>JBAZSY010000019.1:0-54004 GCA_041662185.1 Bacteroidales bacterium | reverse complement strand
TACTAGAGAAACTATTTTCAATTTCTCTTCAATTGTGTATTTGGACATAAATAATAAACCCCAAAAGTTTTTTGTCTAACTTTTGGGGTGCACTTCAATTATCCTGCCTTATCTCTATTTCAATTAAAATCAGATTACTGTTTTTTACTTAATTATTTTTCTAATTAAGAATAATATAGCATAAACAAATGGTATTATTGGACAAATAACAGCTGAAAAAATCCATAAAAAAGATTTAAGTTTATTTTCGTTATTTTTTATTTCGTTTATGATCAATAATATCAAAAAAGAGAGATACGACAAAACTACAATTAAAATTATTCCATAAACAATAAATGGATTTCCACTCGTAATAAATTCCATAACAATTTTTATTAGTATTAAAAAAACATTCTACCTATTTCAATCTACAAAAATAGCATTTAAAACTATATAAAAATGAATCTATAATTTATTAATAGCTCCAATAAATATTGGCAGATTTGTCTTATTATCTATTATTCCAAAAATAAAAGGTCTATTGAATTTTAGTTCAATCGGTTTTGGTGGATTTGCACAAGCTCCAAATGCAATAATAGCACTTGCAGCAGCGGCTTCTGTTCCATTTTCATCAATAGATAAAAATGTTTTTTGAATAACCTTACCTATATTAAGGGAACTTAGATTATTCAATATTGGAGACAAATCATAAGAACCTACATTATATCCCATTTCACCTAATATTTTCTTTAAGTCAAAAGAATTTTCAACCTTGAATTTTGGTAAGTATAAATTAATTAATTCAGATTTTCCCTTTGCTTTTTGAATCATACTTAATAGTTCTGCACCTGAAATTGTTTTAATGTAATCTTTCAATTTAATATTTTTATCTGGCATTAAAAGGAAAAAAGAATAATCCGAACCTTTATATGGAAGAATCACTCCCTTTGACTTTTTCCCGCAAATATATTGTAGATGAGTTTCTCTATCTGACATATATTCTACTTCTGAACTAACTCCATTATTTTGAAAGAATTTATCCTTAAAATTTCCTCTCTCTTGAAATGGAGAAGCCCAATTAGCTTTAAAATATAATGCATTTGTTAGAATTAATTTATCCAACGGTCTTATATTATCAACAAGATTTTTAATTTTATGATTAGTGAAATCCTCAATAGTTTTATTTATTATATCTTTTGTATTTTTATCTTGGAAGTCAATATTTTTAACTTCAGTAAAAGGATATGTTTTGCAAGCACTGGAGAAATTATCACTTAATTCCAAACCCTTATCTATCCAAAGAATATTGGAAGCAAGCAAACTTGTATCTCTTTTCTCAGAAAAATAAGCTTTATAAAATTCACTCATTTCTTTTGAATCACCTCCTATTAATGATTCTATATCTTTTAAAATCTTACCTTCCATTCCATTTGAAAGCAATGTAAAAAGAATATGTGCAGAGATAGGAGAACAAACAACATTTTCATTTATGATTTTAGAAAGAACATCTAAAGAAAACTGTGTAATCGCAGATGTTTCTTTATTGCTTTTATTCTCTTTTTGAACATTTTTTTTGTTATTCTGAGAATAAAGAATAGAAGATAAAAATAAGAAACAGCTGATAAATAATAGAAATATTTTTGTCATTATACATTTTATTTATTGTGCAATATAAGAATCTCTAATTATCGGACAAAGATATGTAATAAATTACAATAAGCAAAAAAAATAATAGTACGGAAATAAATAACAGGGAGTAAAATTAGATAAGAAAAACATACGATACTAATCATACTTGATTTAACTTAATTTAGCTGGAATTAAACTTAATATCTTAAAAAAAAGAGTTAATCTCTTTGGAAAAAGATTTAATCTTTTTGGATTTATATTAACTATAAATTTAAGGAGAATAAATTGAGTTAGGATTTTATTTCGTTAGTTTTGGTTTCTTCTTTGCATAGAGATCTAATGCTACTATTGAAGCAGTGAAAAACCAAAAAGGGACTGATAGTTTATCGGTGTCCAAGAAATTATTTAAACATCCATGGGTATAATATGTTGCTAAGGACATTGTTAGAAATAATGCTAATTTTGCTTCATTTCTATATTCGGCTCTTTTATATACATTTACTCCTGTATAAATTACTGTTGCAAATAGGAGAATCACTGATAGCATTCCAAATACTCCACTTTCTGCTAAAGGTCCAAAGTATTCACTATGAGCATTACCTAAATTACCTAAATTGGTACTTATTGTTGATAATTGATAAGATTTCTGGTAGCCTGCATATTCAAATTGATAAGTTCCTGGTCCCCATCCCATAATAGGCTTTTCTTTAAACATTCTAAACACACAAGCCCAACGATTCAATCTTTCAACATTGGAAGCATCTGTACTTATGTTTGAAATAGAAGATATGTGTTTTCCAATGTTTCCTGATGAGTCTTGGTTGTTCCTTTCAAGCAATTGGAGTATTGTAGTTTGAAAAGCAAAGAAAAATAATAAACCTGTTATTAGAACAGTTAGTATTAGCTTTAATTTAATTCTAAATTTTAGTATTAAATAAATAGCTAATGCTGAAGCAATACTCATCCATGCTGCACGACAATAGGAAAGCATTAATCCAGTTGTAAATATTAACAATAGGATAAAGCAGAAAAATCTTTGCCATTTTGATGTTTCTTTTGAGAATATAAAGTAAACGGTTATGGGTATAAACATTGACAATATTGCTCCATAGGCTGTGTGGTCATTATAGAATGGTTGCATTATATAGAATGAGTAGTCAAATTCAAATCCTTTTAGTGCAAAGCCTACAGAAGCATACATCACTATTATTGCTAATGAAAAAGCATAAAAGAAGTATATGGTCTTTATTTTCTTGAAATTCTTGATTATTGGTATAATGGCTATATAAAAAGGGATTATATAACAAAGCTTTGAGAAAAAGAACTTTAATGATACTAATTGATGCGTGCTTGTTAG
Organism: Bacteroidales bacterium; assembly: GCA_041662185.1. Lineage (GTDB taxonomy): Bacteria > Bacteroidota > Bacteroidia > Bacteroidales > P3 > UBA10566. The sequence continues at coordinate 51,039 of JBAZSY010000019.1, read as the reverse complement.
TGCTGTTATAAACATCCAAAGTAAATATATACCTATTAAAATTGTTATAGGATGCTTGAATACCTTCTTATCATAATTTCCATCAACAAAGAATTTCAATGAATAAAAAAGAACAAAAGTAATTAAGAGCGGTTCTGTTGGAATGCTCATTGCTGCGGTTTCGCTAATAAGCATATTTACAGATAAAGGTGTTAGAAGAGCTATTAAGTAAAGGACTTTATCTAAATGAAAGCAGTAGAGTAATAATCCAAGTAGTAGAATTGGAATTATTCCATAAATATAGTATTGGTAATCTATATATGAATAACCTATACCAATAAATAAAGCACAAGCAAGAAAGATAATGATATAAGTTTTTGTGTTATCATTAAACTTTCCCCAAAAGTTTTTAATGGGTTGAAATAGTTTGTTTGAATAATCAATTATATGATTAAGCAACTTCATTTTCTGGCTTTGGAACTTTATTTTTATCTCTAAGAACTAAAACAAATATTGCAAGAAATGTACAACATAATCCACCAATTAATGCGATGACTGAACGTTTAGGTGTATCTTTTAATTCAGAAGGATATGCGGAATCAATAATAAAGTCTGTTGGAATTTTGCTTTCTGCATCAACTTTTACTTGTTCAAGTTTTTCATCCCAAATCCTAAGAGTTTCTGATTTTCTTTGTAATGTTTCCTTTAAGCTTAATATCTTAGGTCCAAATTCTCCTATATAACCAAGTTTACTTTCTAATCTTGAAATTGCAGCTTGATTACCTGTTGCTATTTGTTTTGCTAATTCTTGGCTCATACGATCTGACATTGCTGATGGGTCAAATATTTTTTTACCCTTTGACAAAACAGCCATACTATCTGCTATAGCATTTATCTCTTCTTGTACTCTTGCTCTTGAAATAGTTAATGCTTTAACAATAGAATCCATTTTTGCTTTCTTCATATCATTACGCAAATTCTGCATTTCTTCTGCCATATAATTAGCAATATCAGCTGCATACTTAGGGTCTGTATCCCAAACTGTAAGCTTAACTCCTAAATTCTCTGTTCTCTTAATTTTTATATTAGATATAAGTCTTTGGTTTAACTTATCACTTTTTGCTTGACCTATTTCGCTTGCAAGTCCATAATGTTGATCTAATTTAAAATGAGAAACAGTCTTAGATATTATAGTGCCTGAATTTAAAAGTTCCAATAAGTATTCAGCATCTCTTTCTTTACCATAACTTAATACATCATAGTTATCCATTTGCGAAAGAACTGCTTTAGAGACTGCATTACTATCAGCAGGCATAAGAGTTACTTGTGATTTGTAGTAATTTGGAAGCAATAATGATAAAAGTCCAATCACTATTGCAGAAACAAAAAATGTTATTATAAGGATAAGCTTATGCTTTAATATAAAGCTTAGTGTGCTTTGCATATTAAATTCATTATTTGAATTATTCTCTTTCATATCTAATTACAATGTTTTTATTAGTACCCTCGAGCAGAATCGAACTGCTATCTAAAGTTTAGGAAACTTCTATTCTATCCGTTGAACTACGAGGGCGAGACTTTATTTTAATTAAAGTTTTCTCTTTACTTCAAATTCGTCATAACCCTCTACTATATCTCCAACTTTAATATCATTAAAGTTTTCAATATTCAATCCGCAGTCTTGTCCTGAAACAACTTCTTTTACTTCGTCCTTAAAACGTTTTAGTGAAGCAAGTTTCCCTGTATAAGCAACAATACCATCTCGGATAATACGAACCTTTGTGTTTCTATTTATCTTTCCATCTAAACATATACATCCTGCAATTGTTCCAACCTTAGTTATCTTAAATACTTCTTGTATTTGAAGGTTAGCTACAATTTTTTCTTCTATGTCTGGAGAAAGCATACCTTCAATAGCATCTTTCAATTCATTAATAGCATTATATATAATTGAATAAAGTCGGATATCAATTTGTTCTGCTTCAGCTAACTTTCTTGCTCCTATTGAAGGACGTACTTGGAATCCCATAATAATTGCATTTGATGCTGTTGCAAGCAATACATCACTTTCAGTAATTTGTCCTACTGATTTATGGATAACATTTACTTGTACTTCTGGAGTAGATAATTTCAATAATGAATCTGATAATGCTTCTACAGAACCATCAACATCTCCCTTAACAATAAGGTCAAGTTGTTTAAAGTCTCCAATTGCAATTCTACGTCCAATTTCATCAAGCGTAATATGCTTTTGAGTTCTTAATCCTTGTTCTCTTTGAAGTTGTGTACGGCGTGTTGCTAATTCTTTAGCTTCTTTTTCTGATGCCATTACATTGAAATTATCACCTGCTTGTGGTGCTCCGTTCAATCCAAGTAATAATACTGGAGATGAAGGTCCTGCTGTTGTTATTAGTTGATTTCTTTCATTATACATTGCTTTAACACGACCATAAGTAGAACCTGCTAATACAAAATCACCATGATTGATTGAACCATCTTGAATTAATAGTTTTGAAACATATCCTCTACCCTTATCTAAGGATGATTCTATTACTGTTCCCTTTGCTCTTATTGTTGGGTTACCTTTTAGTTCTAATAATTCAGCTTCTAAAAGTACTTTATCTAAAAGCTCTTTAATATTTGTACCCTTCTTAGCAGATATTTCTTGACTTTGGTATTTACCACCCCAATCTTCTACTAAAAGGTTCATATTAGCTAATTCAGCCTTTATCTTTTCTGGGTCAGAACCAGCACTATCAATCTTATTTAATGCAAATATTATTGGAACTCCTGCTGCTTGTGCGTGATTAATTGCTTCAATTGTTTGAGGCATCACTCTATCATCGCAGGCAATTACAATAATTGCAATATCTGTTATCTTAGCACCACGAGCACGCATTGCTGTGAAAGCTTCGTGACCTGGAGTATCCAAGAATGTTATTTTCTTTCCATTATTTAACACCACTTCATAAGCACCAATATGTTGAGTTATACCTCCTGCTTCTCCTGCAATAACATTTGTGTTTCTTATATGGTCAAGTAATGATGTTTTACCATGGTCAACATGTCCCATAACTGTAACAATTGGAGCTCTTGGTACTAAATCTGCATCATCGCCTTGCTCTTCTTTTCCTTCAAGAGCTTCAACAACATCTGCACTTACAAATTCAGTTGTGTAACCAAATTCTTCTGAAATCAATTGTATTGCTTCAGCATCAAGACGTTGATTTATTGAAACAAACATTCCTAATGACATACAAGAAGAGATAATCTTAGTAACAGGAATATCCATCATTGTAGCTAACTCATTTGCTGTTACAAATTCTGTTACCTTTAATATTTTTTGATTTTCTATTTCTTGATCAGACTCATTTTGGTGTTGTTGAGAAACATTTTGTCTCTTGTCTCTTCTATGTTTAGATGTTTTTGATTTTCCTGATGGAGAAAGACGAGCAAGTGTTTCTTTAATTTGCTTTTCAATCTCATCTGAGTTTATCTCAACCTTCCTTAATTCTTTCTTTGGTTTATTAAATTTAGACTTTGAAGCATCTTTCTTTGGTTTATTTTTTTGAGTGTCTAATTGCTGTTGTTGAGTTTGAAGTGATTTTGGTTGGGATGGTTGTTGTGTAGCGTTTGGTGTAGTAGGATTTTGCTTAATACGCTTACGTTTTTTCTTATCTTTCTTTACAACTCCTTCTGCTTTTTGTTCTGAAGCAGTTGTAAGTTGTTTTTTAGGTTTATTAAATTGCGAAAGATCTATCTTATCTCCTAATACCGTTGGCCCAGAAAGCTTAACGTATTGCGTTTCTATGAAATTATCCTTCTTTTCTTCTACTGATTCTTCAATAACTTCTTTTACTGGTTCAACAATAACAGGAGTAGGAATATCTTTTACTGTTTTTTTCTTTTCGTGAATTACCTTTTCTGGTTCTTTAATTCCGTCTTCTCTTTTCTTTTTCGGTCTATTATGGATATCTTTTTGTAGCTTTTCTTGTTTGCCTTGCTTTTCTATTTTCTTCTTTTCTTCTCTCTCATGTGCAAGCTCTTCTTTTGTCTTCTTATCAGGTTTAGTTTTTGAGTTTATTGCACTAAGATCTATCTTTCCAATAATATTAAACGAAACAACATCATCCCCATCATTATTTTTCTGAATAGGTTTTTCTTTCTTGACCTCTTCTTTAAAAATATTTTGAATTTCTTCTTTAGGTTCTTCTTTTATCGGAATTTCCTTTACAACTTCTACGATTGATTCTTCCTTTATTGACTCCACTTCTTTTTCAACCTCTTCAAATTTCTCAATTTTCTTTGGCTTTGGTTCAATATAATCGTCTATTGTATTAGTCTTTATCATTACCTCAGCAGCATTTGACTCTTCATCTTTATCTTCAATAGATATTTCTGTATGAACTTCTTCTGCTTCAATAGTTGTTGGGGCTGTTTTTGCTGATACCAATGTCAATTTACTTGCATCTTCTTTAACCTTCCTTTCTGATTGGAAAGCAGAAGCAAGAATATTATATAACTCACCATCGATTTTAGTATTAGGATTACTTTCAATCTTTTTACCTTTCTTGGCAAGAAATTCTACCAATGTTGTGATTCCAACATTGAATTCTTTTGCAACTTTGTTTAATCTAATGGTTTTATTTTCTTCTGACATTTATTCTTTATTATTTGTTCGTTGAATCGTTTAATTAATTTGTTTTCTCTCTTGCCTCTTATCGTTTAGTCTTCAAACTCCGTCCTTAGCGTTGCCAAAACTTCTGCTATTGTTTCTTCTTCTAAGTCTGTTCTATCAACCAACTCTTGAGCACTCAATGCCAAAACATCTTTTGCTGTATCACAACCAATTGATTTCAACTCATCAATAATCCATTCTTCTATTTCATCTGTAAATTCAGTTAAATCTACATCTTCATAATCCATATCTCCATCACTATAAACATCTATTTCATATCTTGTAAGCTTACTTGCTAACTTAATATTAGCACCACCCTTACCAATAGCTAAAGAAACTTGGTCAGTTGGCATATATACCTCAGCTCTATGTTCTTCAGTATGTAATACAACCGATGTAACCTTTGATGGATTTAATGCTCTTGTTATATATAGTTCTGTATTTGAAGTATAATTAATAACATCAATATTCTCATTCCTTAGTTCACGAACAATACCATGTATTCTACTACCTTTCATACCAACGCAAGCACCAACAGGATCTATTCTATCATCATATGACTCTACTGCTACCTTAGCTCTTTCCCCTGGTTCACGAACAATATCTTTAATAGTAATAAGACCATCATATATTTCAGGTACTTCTTGTTCAAGTAATCGTTCTAAGAAGACAGGAGATGTTCTTGAAAGAGTAATTTGAGGGACTCCATTTCTCATCTCAACTTTCAAAACAACTGCTTTAATTGTATCCCCTTTCCTATAAAAGTCTCCTGGTATTTGTTCTGTTTTTGGTAAGTTAAGTTCTATTCCCTCTTCATCCAATACCATGATTTCTCTCTTCCACACTTGATAAACTTCACAAACCACAACCTCACCAACTCTTTCTTTATATTTAGTAAAGATATTAGCCCTTTCATAATCTTGAATTTTAGCAGCTAAGTTTTGACGAATAGCTAATATATCTCTACGTCCAAAATCAGCAAATCTTATTTCTTCAGATAATTCTTCACCTATTTCAAAGTCTGGTTCAATTTTAATAGCTTCCGAATATGCAACTTGTGTATTTTCATCTTCAACAGCACCATCTTCAACAATTTCTCTATTTCTCCAAATTTCTAAATCCCCTTTGTCTATATTTACAATAACACTAAAATTCTCATCTGAGCCATATTTTTTTGCCATCAATGTTTTAAACACATCTTCTAAAATACGCATCAAAGTTTCTCTTTCTATGTTTTTGAACTCTTTAAACTCTGAAAATGTATCAATTAAATTCAAGTTTTCCATAATTAAAACTATACTTTTATTAGAACAAAATTATTATTTTTCCTTCCTTAATGTTGCCATACTCTATTTCTTTTTCAGCAACAAAGTCTTTTTTCTTTTTTCTTTTTTGCTTAACAACAATCTTTTCGTCGTCAGCAATCATTAATTCTCCTTCGAAATGCTCATCTTCATTCGTTGTGATTGAAATATTTCTGCCAATATTCTTTACATACTGACGCTTTTGTATCAATGGCTCTCCTACACCTGAAGAATATACACTTAATGCAAAATCTTCCACTTCACGATCTAAACTACCCTCAATAGCACGTGATACATCAATACAATCCTGAATTTTTACGCCATTATCACCGTCAATAAAAACGGAAATCTTATTATCTTTACCAATGCGTAAATCAACTAAAAACAAATCAGAATCCTCTAATTGCTTATCAATAATGCCTATAACAAACTCTTTATCAATCATATAAAATATAAACTTAATAAAAGAGGGGACAATTTAGCCCCCTCTTTTATTTCTATTTCGACTGCAAAATTACTAATAATCTTTGATTTAGCAAGAAAAACAACGAAAAAAATAAAAAAACTTACTCTTCTGCTGTTGGAGTTTCTGCATTCTTTGCTTCAAATTTTCTTATCATATCCATTTCATCTGGCATATCTAACATTTGAAATAATATAGCAGCATCATTAGCAAATTGAGATTTTGGGTATTCTTTTACAAAATTACCATAAGCCTCTTGTGCCTTTTTCTTATTGTTACAAGCTTTTTCATAAACATCTCCTTTCTTAAACATAGCCATTTCAACCATATAAGAGTCAGGAAAATCAGAAATTAGGCGATCTAAGTAAGCAATAGCTCTATCGCAATTTTTAACGCCTTCAGACACATCAGCCGCCTTATAAAGTATGATTACAGAATTACTATCCTTTGGAAAATCAGCAATAAAACTATCATACATAGAAAGTAAAGAGTCTGCTCTTGATAAAGAAATTTCCTTGGCATCTCGCATAGTTTGGATTTCTAAATCATTAATACTTTGCAACCTACTTTCTTTTGTGGGTTGACAAGCAACAAAAGCTACACAGACCACTAATAACAACATATATCTTTTCATATAAATATCCTCTTTAAATTGATTTTATTTTTTTGTATTTTGACGTTTCATTTTATAGCTTGTAACCACCTTGCCATTAGAAATATCATTCAATTTTCTTTTAAGCAAAGTTTTTCTTAAAGGAGAAAGCCTATCTACAAATACCTTTCCTTCCAAATGGTCAAACTCATGTTGAAATATCCTTGCTCTAACTCCTGTTAATAATTCTTCTTTTAAATTAAAGTTTTCATCATAATATTTCACCAAAACAGTTGAATGACGACTTACCTCTTCATGAAGTTCTGGTAAAGATAAACAACCTTCTTCAAACAACCATTTTTCTCCGTATTCCTCAAGAACTTCTGGATTAATAAAAGCTCGTTTAAAACCTTCTGCTTCTGGATAAGATTCTATAAAAGGTTCTGCATCAATAACAATTAAACGAATTGATAAATCAATTTGAGGAGCAGCCAGACCAACACCATGAGCATTATACATTGTCTCAAACATATTTTCAATTAAAACAGAAAGTCCAGAATAATCCTTATCAATAGGCTGAGCAATCTTTCTTAACATTGGGCTTCCATAGCCAACAATTGGTAGTATCATATCTCTTATTTTTATTTATTTCATATAACTTTGTAGCAATATTACAGCACTAACAGTATCTACTAATGCTTTATCTCTACGTTGCTTCTTTCTTGCTCCGGAAAGCAAAATTGTTTGAGTGGCAATTTTAGAGCTAAAACGCTCATCAATCCTAACAACTTTTTTATCTGGATATCTTTTTATTAATGCTTCTACAAAAGGTTCTATATAAACGGAACTCTCTGAAAGAGTATTGTTCATCTGTTTAGCTAAACCCACAACAAATTCATCAACTACTTCTTTTTTCAGATAGGCATCTAAATATTCAAATATATTCTTTGCTTCAACGGTTGTTAAAGCAGTAGCAATAATTCTTCCCTCATCACTAACAGCTAAGCCAACACGTTTATGCCCATAATCAATTGCCATTATTCTTCCCATCCTATTTCAAAAAATAGAAATGTGAGCCATAACGTTCAAAAGCAGCCTTGTCTAATTCTTCTCTATAATCAGGATGAGCAACAGAAATTAATAATCTTGCTCTTTCTTGCAAACTCTTACCATAAAGATTTACAGCCCCAAACTCGGTAACAAACCAATGAATATGATTGCGTGTTGTAACAACACCAGCACCAGGTGTAAGCATATTTGCAATCTTACTAATCCCTTTTTTCGTAGTAGAAGGCATAGCAATAATAGCTTTTCCTCTTTCAGAACGTGAAGCTCCATATATAAAATCTACTTGTCCTCCAACACCACTATAAAATTTAGAGCCAATGCTATCAGCACAAACCTGACCTGTAATATCAATTTGTAAAGCAGAATTAATAGCAGTCATTTTAGGTTGTTGTGCAATAATAAATGGATCGTTAGTATAACCAACATCCATCATAGCAACCATTGGGTTATTATCAATAAATTCATAAACCTTTTGAGATCCCATTAAGAAAGTAGAAACCATTTTACCATTATCCAACTTCTTATTTTTCCCATTAATTACTCCTTTTTCAACCAAAGGTAAAACTCCATCAGCAAACATCTCAGTATGAATACCTAAATCCTTATGATTACCTAATTGAGCCAAAACAGCATTAGGAATAGCACCTATACCCATTTGTAAACAAGCACCGTCTTCAATCAATTCGGCACAATACTTACCAATAGTTGCTTCCTCAAAAGTTGGTTCAGAAAAATGAGCAGGGAACAAAGGAGAACAATCCTCAACAAAGATATCAATCATTGACATTGGAATCAAAGCATCTCCGTAAGAACGAGGCATACAAGGATTCACGACGGCAATAACTGTTTTTGCCATTTCAATTGCTGCCAATGTTGCATCAACAGATGTTCCCATTGAAACAAAGCCATGTTCATCAGGAGGGCAAACTTGAAGCATACAAACATCAACAGGTAAGTATTTTTCTCTATAAAGTTTTTGAGTTTCTGAAAGGAAAACAGGAATAGAGTCAGCAAAACCAGCTTGAACATCTTTTCTAACATTACTTCCAACAAAGAAAGCATCATGTTGAAAAATTCCTTCATATTCTTTAGAAGCATAAGGAGCATGACCTTCTGTATGCAAGTGGTGAATGTATACATTTTTAAACGCACCTTCCTTACCTCTTTCACACATAGCATCAACTAAGCATTGAGGAATAGAAGCCACAGAAGAAAGGTGAATATGGTCCCCAGACTTTATCACCTTAACCGCCTCTTTTGGTGTAACAGCTTTATATGTCTTTTGTGTCATTATATTATATCTATTTATCTGATTAAACAAAAATTGAGTTGCAAAATTACTCAAACCTTTTGGAATGAGGAAATAAAGAACGACATATATTAACCCAAAATTATGTATTATCCTATATTCTCTTTTTTCGCCATTGATTACAAGAATATTAACACAAAGTGTTGAAAACTTATTTCCCTCCACAAATCAAGAGCTATAATTAACCCATACTTTTGCAACTAACAATGGTTTTGATAACGTACTTTTACGTTTAAGAATTAAAAGGGAATGCTGTGAAAATCGGCAACAGTTCCCGCTGCTGTAAGTTTTTATCGAAAGATAATGTTGTTTTAATATTCTTTGCCACTGACCCTCTTGGATTGGGAAGGCTTTAAAACAGAAACAAGTCAGAAGACCTGCCATTTTGTTTATTTATTAATTGGTAGCTTTCGGGATGAAAGGCTCAATAATGAATACTTTGTATATGCAAAGTAGATTTTCATTTAAAGCGACTACCCCAAAATTTAATTTATTATGAGTCAGTCTGAATTATTTATTATTAAACGAGATGGCAAGGAAGTAACATTTTCAATTGAAAAAATCAAGAATGCTATCTCTAAAGCATTTCTTTCTGTTGGTAGTTTTGCATCGCAAGACACTATCACAAATATCTTAAGTCGCTTAAATATTACCAATGGAATAAGCGTTGAAGAAATTCAAAACCAAGTGGAAATTGCTCTTATGGCTGAAAAGTATTATAATGTTGCCAAATCTTATATGCTTTACAGGCAAAGTCACAGAGAAGACAGAGAGATTAGAGACAAACTGAAATTCTTAATAGATTACTGTGATGCAAGAAACCCTGCCACAGGAAGTAAATACGATGCTAATGCAAATGTAGAAAACAAAAATATAGCAACTCTAATTGGAGAACTACCCAAGTCTAATTTTATTCGTCTTAACCGAAGACTATTATGCGACACAATAAAAGAAACCTACGGAAAAGAACTTGCAGATAAATACATAAGACTTCTTAATAGTCATTATATATATAAAAACGACGAAACAAGTCTTGCTAACTATTGTGCAAGTATAACAATGTATCCTTGGTTAATTGGAGGGACATCATCTATTGGAGGGAACTCTGTTGCTCCAACAAATTTGAAATCTTTTTGTGGTGGCTTTGTTAATATGGTATTTATGGTATCAAGCATGTTAAGTGGTGCTTGTGCAACTCCAGAGTTTCTTATGTATATGAACTATTTTATTGAATTGGAATATGGAGAAGATTATTATTTAAGAGAAAGCGAAGTGGTTGATTTATCAAAAAAGAAACGAACAATAAGCAAAATAATAACCGATTGTTTTGAACAGGTAGTTTACTCCATCAACCAACCAACAGGAGCAAGAAACTTCCAAGCTGTATTCTGGAATGTTGCTTATTATGATAAATATTATTTTGAAAGCCTTTTTGAAAACTTTGTATTCCCTAATGGAAGCAAGCCACATTGGGAATCTCTTAGTTGGTTGCAAAAACATTTCATGAAGTGGTTTAATACCGAACGCACAAAAACACCTCTTACCTTCCCAGTTGAAACCATGGCTCTACTCTCAAAAGATGGAGATGTTATGGATAAAGAATATGGAGAATTCGTAGCAGAAATGTATAGCGAAGGACATTCTTTCTTTACCTATATGAGTGATAATGCAGACTCTTTAAGCAGTTGTTGCAGACTTAGGAATGAGATACAAGACAATGGATTTAGCTATACCTTAGGAGCTGGCGGAGTTTCCACAGGTTCAAAAAGCGTTTTAACAATAAATCTAAATCGTTGCATTCAAGAATCAATAAAGAAAGGACTACCCTATTTATCTTTCTTAGAAGAAGTAGTAGATTTAGTTCATAAGGTTCAACTGTCATACAACGAAAACCTAAAATTCCTGCAAGCCAAAGGAATGTTACCCCTTTTTGATGCTGGTTATATAAATATGAGTCGTCAATATCTAACAATAGGAGTAAATGGATTGGTTGAAGCAGCAGAATTTATGGGAATAGAAATAACAGACAATCCTAAATATGTAGAATTTGTTCAACAAGTTCTTGGATTAATAGAAACATATAATAAAAAATACAGAACAAAAGATATTCTTTTCAATTGTGAAATGATACCAGCCGAAAACGTAGGAGTAAAACATGCAAAATGGGATAAAGAAGATGGTTATTTTGTCCCAAGAGATTGTTATAATAGTTATTTCTACGCCGTTGAAGATAATTCATTAAACATTATCGACAAATTCAGAATTCATGGAAAGAAATATATAGAACATCTAACAGGAGGTTCAGCCCTTCATTTAAACTTGGAAGAACATCTAAGCCAAATACAATACCGCCAACTACTTCGTGTAGCAGCAAAAGAGGGATGCAATTACTTTACCTTTAACATACCAAACACTATTTGCAACACTTGTGGACATATAGACAAAAGATATTTTAAAGAATGTCCAAAATGCAAAAGTCAAGATGTTGATTACCTAACACGTGTTATCGGGTATATGAAAAGAATAAGCAACTTCTCTCTCGAAAGACAAAAAGAAGCAGCAAAAAGACATTATAACAAAACATAAACCCTTTAAACAATTTAATTTCCTATGCTTAAATACGTAAACTACGATATAGTATTTCAAGAAATACCAAACGAAACAACCCTTGCAATAAATATATCAAATTGCCCCAACAACTGTAAAGGCTGCCATAGTCCTTTTCTAAGAGAAGATATCGGAAAAGAATTAACTAAGGATTTTCTATTACATCTTATCTCTAAATACGAAGAATCCATAACCTGCATTTGTTTTATGGGGGGTGATTCATCTCCCAAAGAAATAGATTACTTTGCAAATTATGTACTAACACAAAGTAAATTCAACATAAAAACAGGATGGTATTCAGGAAAACAGGAACTTCATGAAGACATCTCAATAGAAAACTTCCAATATATTAAGCTTGGAGAATACAAAGAAAAATTCGGAAGCCTTAAATCAAGAACCACAAACCAAAGACTCTACAAAATAAATAACAACAAACTCGAAGATATAACACATATGTTTTGGAAATAAAACAAATCATTGATTCTAGAAAATTACATATAAGCTTCATTAACTAGATTATTTCATAGTAATTTATTTTATTAATTTTGCAGATTCTAAAATGAATTGAATTGTTATAATGGACATTTTTAAAATATCGGAATATAATCAACAACTTGCTTGGGAGGTATTAGAGGAGAGTAATATTATTCCTATTTGGGAAAGTATTGGGGCTAAAGTTAATATTGTTGGGTCTTTGAAGACTCAATTAATTATGAAAAACCTTGATATTGATATTCATATCTATACTAAAGAACTTTCTATTAAAGATAGTTTTGATGCCATTGCTCAAATTGCTCAAAACTCTTCATTTAAAGAGATTCAATACAAAAACTTAATTGACACTGAAGAAGAATGTATTGAATGGCATTTGATTTATGAAGACAGGAAATCAAACTTATGGAAATTTGATTTAATTCATATACTAATGGGGTCAAAGTATGATGGGTTTGTGGAAAATGTAACTGATAGAATAGTAAAGAATTTAACTCCAGAAACAAGAAAAGTTATTCTTCAAATAAAGTTTGATACTCCTAATGATATTAAGATTCCAAGTATAGAAATATATCAAGCTGTTCTTTCAAACAAAATACGTAGTTATAAAGAATTTATTCAATGGAAAGAAACCAATCAATTAATAAATAGCTTGGAATGGTTACCATAACGTGTTCATAAACTATACTTTAATTTGATGTATTGAAGTTGTTTGTGAATAAAGACAAATTAATAACTTCAATCTGCGTGAAGAAGACAGTTTTAAACTTGCTTTCCTTAGAATTAAATCTATTTTCCTTAGAAAAAGATTAGCTTTAATTTCAAAAAGACTTCATATAATTCCAAAAATATGGAATGTAATAACATTTAGGTATTAAAACAGTAAATAATACCTACAAATGGGAATTGTGAGCTTTTGGGGTTGGAAGTAATTTTGCAATTGAAAACAAGTAAAAGATTTTACATGAAAAGAATTACATTTATTACTTTAACTTTAATGCACTCAATAATACTTTTCTCCCAAGAGAAAGAAAATAAAGTTAATCCATTTGATTTTTCAGGCTCTTATGTTGGAGATTGTTTAGGGAATATGTATGGTGGATTAAATAATGGGGCTGCTTTCTTAGGAATGGCAAATATCAGTCTCTCCTTTTCTACTCAAAAAGCAAATTGGTGGAATGGAGGTGTTTTATATATTAATGGTTGTAACACTCATAGAATTTCTCCAAATGATGAATTGTTTGGCGACTTTCAAACTCTTTGCAATATTGATGCTGACGAAACAACTTTTTTGCATGAGTTCTGGTATAGTCAAAGGACTAATAACCTTGAATTTATTATTGGAATTCAGGACTTGAATAAGAATTTTGCTTCAAGTGATAATGGTTCTCTTTTTATTAATAGCTCTTTTGGAATTCCATCGGTCATATCAAATAATATCCCTGCTCCTATTTTTCCATGTACTCGTTTTGGTTTAAGTATGATTTGGAACATAAATAATGAAATCTCTTGGCTTGGGAGTGCTTATGATGTTTCTGATGGGATTCTTTCTATAACTGAAATTCAATTCCAAACCAATTTCTTTAATCATTTGGGGAAATATAAGGTTGGTACTTATGCCTTTAATAGCCATGAATCTCCTAAGAGGATTAATAATTATGGGATTTATGCTATTGCAGACCAAACTTTGTGGAAAGAATCGGAAGAAAAAAGGATTGAAATGTTTACTCAAGTATCCATTAGTCCAAAAAGAATTAATGAACATTATTTATATTTAGGTGGGGGTATTAATTTCTATGGTCTAATTGACAATAGAGCTATTGACTCATTTGGGTTAGCAATAGCTAATGCAAGATTGTCGGAAAGAAACAATTCAAATAGAATTTACAGAAATGAAACAGCCATTGAACTGTATTACAATTATAATATTACGGAAAATATTTCTATTCAACCTGATTTGCAATATATAATCTCGCCTTGTGGTAGTGAAGATGTATTGGAGAATTGCTTTGCAGGAATATTAAGATTGAAGATTGAATTTTAAAGGTATTGGATTATGATAAAAGATGAAAGATTAAAAGCACAAACCTTAGGTTCTCTTTCTTGTGGAGAGAGTGCAATAATAAAAGAAATAAAGGGTAATGGTGCTTTTTACCAAAGACTTATTGAAATGGGGTTTGTTAGTGGAACAAAGATAAAAGTTATAAAGAAAGCTCCCTTACAAGACCCCTTGGAATATGAGTTGATGAACTATAGGGTGTCGCTTAGAAGGAAAGAGGCTGATTTAATTGAGGTTGTGAAAGAAGAAGTGAAAGAAGGAAAAGAGATTAATATTGCTTTGGTGGGCAATCCAAACTGTGGAAAAACCACTCTTTTCAATTATACTACCAATAAACATGAGAAGGTTGGAAATTACAGCGGTGTTACAGTTTCTCTTAAAACAGCACATATTAATAAAGATGGTTATAGAATAAATATTACTGATTTGCCTGGAACATATTCAATTTCAGAATATACTCCTGAAGAATTGATTGTAAGAGAACATATTGAAAAAGAAAAACCTGATGTTGTAATAAATGTTGTTGACTCAACAAACATTGAAAGGAACTTACTGCTTACTTCTCAACTTATTAATATGAATGCTAATGTTGTTATAGCATTAAATATGTACGATGAATTGACTAATAGAGGTGATAGCCTTGATTATGAAACTTTGTCAAAAAGACTTAATGTGCCTATTGTCCCTACAATTGCTTATAAGGGAAAAGGAATTGATGATCTTATTGACAAGGTTATTGAAACTTATGAGAAAGGAGGAAAGGAAGATGAACGCGATAAAGGGAAAAAAGAAAAAACAATTGAAGAAGAATATGAATATATAAGAGATGTTATTCACGGAATTCATTCGGAAAACAAAGACAAGAGAAAGAGAAACAGAAAATATGATATTGATAAGATTCTTACTCATCGTTGGTTTGGCTTTCCTTTGTTCATTTTCTTCATGTGGCTTACTTTCCAACTTACTTTTTCTTTAGGTGAAATCCCTATGCAATGGATTGAATCTGGAGTTGGACTTTTAAGTGAGTTTGTTCAACAAAATATGAGAGAAAGTGCTTTAAGGGATTTATTGGTTGATGGGGTTATAGCAGGAGTGGGGAGTGTTATTGTTTTTCTTCCAAATATATTAATTCTATTTTCTTGCATATCTTTAATGGAAGATACAGGCTATATGGCCAGAGCTGCTTTTATAATGGATAGGCTTATGAATAGCTTTGGTTTACATGGGAAATCATTTATTCCTTTACTAATGGGTTTTGGATGTAATGTTCCTGCTATTATGGCAACTCGAACACTTGAAAGTAAAAAAGACAGGATATTAACTATGTTGATAATTCCTTTTATGTCTTGTAGCGCTCGATTACCTGTTTATGTATTACTAATTTCTGCGTTTTTCCCAAAAAATAAAGGCTTGGTTTTATTGTCTATTTATCTTATTGGTATATTATTAGCTGTTTTGATGGCAATAATATTTAGAAAAATATTCTTTTCAAAAGAGAAATCCCCATTTGTAATGGAAATACCTCCTTACAGAATACCAACTTTAAGAAATACTATTATACACATTTGGAATAAAAGTGTTCATTACTTAACTAAAATGGGTACAGTCATTCTTCTTTCTTCAATAATAATATGGGCTTTAAGCTATTTTCCTCTATCTTCTCATCAAGTTGTAACAGATTCTCAAATTGCTACAACGCAAGTGGACAATTTTCAACAGGTAGAAAATTCATATATTGGAAAATTAGGACATTTCATTGAACCTATTATTAAACCATTGGGATTTGATTGGAGAATAGGAGTTAGTATAATATCTGGATTTGCTGCTAAAGAAATTGTTGTTGGCTCCATGGCTGTTCTCTATCAAGGAAATATCTCTGATTATTTAACTCCAACTAATGCTTATTCTCTAATGATTTTTATTCTCTTATACTTTCCTTGTGTGGCGGCAATTAGTGCCATTGCTAAGGAATCAAACTGGAAATGGGCTTTTCTCGCTGTCTTTTACACAACATCATTAGCCTGGATTTTAGCTTTCCTATCAAATCAAATTGGTAACTTACTTTAAAAATAATTATATGATTGAAAACATAATTCTTATATTAGTATTGGTAATTACGATTTCTTATGTGATATACTTATTCATAAAACAAATAAAAAAGAAAAGCAAGGATGATTCTTCATGTTCAACATGCAATGGTTGCTCATGTTGCAAAGATGAATGCAAGAAAGCTGATATTAATAAAAAATAGCTACCTTTGTTGTTCTAATTGCTTTAATAAAAACACGGATAATTATGTATAAAATAGGTCAATACAAGAAGTCTGATTCAATGAATGAACTAATTTGTGAAAACTATAAAATGCTTTTGGTTATTAGTCGTTTTGATATTCCTTTAGGCTTTGGAAATAAAACTATTGATGAGGTATGTAAAGAGAATAGTGTTGATGTTGATGTCTTTCTTGCCATTGTTAATTTACTTGTTGAAGATGAGGAACATATTATTGTTTTGAAATCAAATAAATCAATAATTAATCTAATTAACTACCTAAAGAACTCTCATAAGTATTTTCTTGATTTTAAACTTCCTTCTATTAGGGAGAATCTAAAAAAAGCAATACCTGAAAACGTTGAAGATGTTTCTCTTGTGATAATGAAATATTTCGATGAATATGTTTTAGAAGTCAAAAAGCATATGTCGTATGAAGAAAAGAATGTATTTCCTTATGTTGAAAAGCTCATAATGGGAGAAAGAGATAATAATTATAACATAAAGATATTTAGTAAACAACATGATCAAATAGAATCAAAACTTTCTGAGCTAAAGAACATAATTATCAAGTATTATGTAGCAAAGAGTAGTAATGAGCTTAACAGCGTTCTATTTGATATATTCACTTGTGCTGAAGATCTTTTATCTCATAATAATATTGAGGATAATCTTTTTGTTCCTACAATATTTGATCTTGAAAATAAGAAGTTATAAAAAGGATATATATGTCAAAACGAATACATATTGCAATTGCTGAACCTTCAATTATCATTACTAATGGGTTGATTTCAATTATTAAACAATTCTCTTCCTTAAATATTGATATTGTTATAATAAACGAAATAGACCAAATCATTCCATTATTAAATAGAGAAAAATATGATATTTTAATTATTAATCCTCTTTATCTTGGTTCTTTCTACTTACAGAACATAAAAGAGAAGGATTATAATATTAAATTTATAGCTCTTAATAACTATTTATCTGATTCATCAATATTAAAATACTATGATGAAACTATATCGACTTATGATTCAATTGAACAGATAAAAGAAAAGATAATATCCCTTATGAAAATAGAGATAGAAGATGATAAACAGGAATTGAGTAAGAGAGAAAAAGAAATTGTTGTGTGTGTTGTTAAAGGAATGACAAATAAAGAAATTGCAAATAAACTTTTTCTATCAATTCATACAATTCTAACTCATCGTAGAAATATTTCACATAAATTACAAATCCATAGTGCTTCTGGACTTACAATCTATGCAATAGTAAATAAATTAGTTTCTCTTTCGGAGATAAAAGATTCTATTGCATAAAGTTAATTTATATTGATTTTTTCATCTCTATTTGAAGTTATTTTTTGCAATAACCTTCCAATAGGGGTGCTTTAAATAACTAAACGATATAATTTATTTGCTTAATAATGGTTACCGTAAATTGGTTTTCTCCTTTTTGGTTCTAAAATAAATTGATATAATGTTCTGTATTCTTGATTTATGACATTACGTTCCTATCAAAATAAATTCTATTACTATCAAAACATTTTCTATTACTATTAGAAAGTTCGCCAATAGGTAACTAAATTTACTATATCTTTATTTAAAACTCTTGAAACAAAGATTTAATATGCGAAAGATGCACATCTTTCACCTCAAATGATGTGCATCTTTCAGGTGGAAAGATGTGCATCTTTTAATTTAACGAAATTTAAGAGGAAATTTTGATTTAAAACTCAAAGAACTAAGTCTTATTGATTTTATAGTGCAAATATACAAAATATCTATTGATTTGTCAATATTTTTTGATTATTCTTTTTGTTTATTCTTTCACAAACTAAGCCCACAATAAAGCATAAGAAACAAATAAATGAAAATAAACCACTTATAAGTTACAAACAATAAAAAAGCTATAAGAATTTCTTATTATGGAATAAATTACTACTTTTGCATTCTATTAATCAAAGGGAATGGAACTTCCCTAATTTCAAACCGCTTAAATAGCTGATAGTTCCTACAATAATTAATCAAAATGTGATTATGAGTAGTAATGATTTTAAACCAGTTATTTTAGTGGATTTTTTATGTCAAAATTCCTTAATACTTGGTTTATGCAATATATTATTATGTTGCATGTCTCTGAATTGCATTTTCAATTATCAACAAATAAAATCTTAGTATTATGAAGATTACAAAAATCGAAGCAATCGAAATTCTTGATTCAAGAGGAAATCCTACTGTTGAAGCAGATATTCAGTTAGAAGACGGAACTTGTGCAAGAGCAATGGTACCAAGTGGAGCTTCTACAGGTGAACGTGAAGCTACTGAATTAAGAGATGGTGATAAAAAACGCTATGGAGGAAAAGGTGTTTTAATGGCTGTTGAAAATGTAAATAAAACAATTGCAGATGCTATTGTTGGAAAGAGTTTTGCAAGTCAAAAGGAATTGGATTATTTAATGATTGATTTAGATGGCACTTCTAATAAATCAAAACTTGGTGCTAATGCTATACTTGCTGTTTCAATGGCTTATGCAAGGGCAAAATCTATTAGCATAAAAACTCCTCTGTATAAATACTTGGGTAATAATAATTCTTTTATTCTTCCTGTTCCTTGTATGAATGTTATAAATGGTGGGAAACATGCTGATAATAATGTGGACTTTCAAGAATTTATGATTGCACCACATAATGCACCTTCATTCAAAGAAGCTATTAGAATGGGAGAAGAGGTATTCCATTCCTTAAAGACAGTTTTAAATAACAAAGGATATAGTACTGGAGTTGGTGACGAAGGTGGATTTGCTCCTGATTTAAAATCTAATGAAGAAGCTGTTGAAGTAATTCTTGAAGCTATTGTAAAGGCTGGATATAAACCAGGTGATGATGTTAGTATATGTCTTGACCCTGCAACAAGTGAGCTTTGGGATAATGGAAAATATAAAATGTTTAAAAGTACAGGCAAATTCCTATCAAGTGATGAAATGATTAAATTATGGGAAAATTGGGTTAAACAATATCCAATAGTATTGCTTGAAGATGGACTTGCTGAAAATGATTGGAATGGTTGGAAGAACCTTACAAATGTTTTAGGAAAAAAGATTGAACTTGTGGGTGATGATCTTTTCTGTACAAATAAAGAAATTCTACAAAAAGGGATTGACAATGGAGTAGCTAATTCTGTTCTTATTAAACTTAATCAAATTGGAACTGTAAGCGAAACATTAGAAACAATTAAATTAGCAAAAAAGAATAACTATAATTGTTTTATATCTCATAGAAGTGGAGAAACAATTGATACATTTATTGCTGACCTTACTGTTGGAATGAATAGTGGTCATATAAAAACAGGAAGTGGATGTAGAGGTGAACGTATTGAAAAGTTTAATCAATTTATGCGTATAGAACATGAGTTAATGGGCAACTCTATTTTTGCTGGAAAAACAACGTTCAAGAATATTTTATAAATAATGATTAGACAATTATTATTAGTAGGTTTAGGGGGAGGAATTGGTAGCATTCTTAGGTTTTTAACTTCATTATGGGTAAATAAACATTATTCATCAACCTTCCCCTTAGCAACCTTTATTATAAATATTTTAGGTTGCTTAATTATTGGATTACTTATTGGTTTATCAACAAAATATGATATTATGGATAGAGGGCTTAAGTATCTTTTAATAATAGGATTTTGTGGTGGTTATACAACATTCTCAACTTTCTCTTCTGAAAACATGAAATTACTTGAAGGAGGGAACTATTTAACTCTTGTAACGTATATTACTATAACTATACTATTAGGTCTTTTTGCCTTGTGGATAGGAAATGCTTTATCAAAAATATAAGATAATGATTTATAAGAAGATTTTAATTGCTGTTGATAGTCGAGAAAACTCTATGACAGTTGCTAAAAAAGGGTTTGAATTAGCAGAACAATTAAATGCAGAAGCTGGTTTAATTTTTGTTGTTGATATTTCAATGGCTATAGGTAATCCTGATGCTGGAATTTTACATAATGATGCACTTATTATTCTTAAAAGGGAAGCACAGGATTCATTAGACCAATTGATTAGAATGAATAATAGAAGCATAGATACTATAAAATTCATGCCTGAGGGTCTTCCAAAAGAAAGCATAATGAAAACAGCAGAGATTTGGGGAGCAGATTTAATTGTTATGGGTTTGCATGGAAAGAGTGGATTTGGTATTTTTGTTATGGGAAGTATATCACAATATATATCTTTACATTCAAAAATCCCTGTTATTATTATACCTCCTGAAAAGAAGTAATATATAATAGAACTAAGAAATAAACAAAATAGAGTTATTATCATTCTAGGGTATATATAACAATAATAATTATAAGGAGAAAGGAATTGGATATGGCAGGTTACTTCTTGAAAATAGATTAAATCTTTCTGAATTTATATTTAATCTTTCTGAACTTATATTTAATATATTTGGGAAAAGATTAAATCTTTCTGGACTATTAATTGGACAAAGTTAAGGATTCCTGATTACCCTCTCTAAAAATTATAGAGCCATTATTATTCTTTCAAAAACTCTGTTAAGAGGGTAAACATCTTTTGGTAATTGTCAAGATAGAGATTTTCATAATTATCTTGCAATGTATGATAGATCTTAAAGGCATCTCCTGTTTCCATAATAAAGAATATTGCAGGTACATGTTTGTTTGCAAAAGGGAAATGGTCGCTATTGCCTGCTAATTCTCCTTTGTCTAATTTGGTGAATAAATTTAGTTTGGTATTTATTGAATTGAATTTTTCCAAACCTTTCTCTCCTTCTGGACTTATTTCAACATATACATCTTTTGAATTATCGGCTATCATATCCAAGTTGATTAGATATTTTATCTTATCCAATGGTAAAAGAGGATGTTCGGTGTAATATGTTGAACCTAATAAACCTACTTCTTCTCCTGCAACAGAAAGAAATACTATTGTATAGTTTGGGGTATTTTCTTTTTTAGAATAATATTCTGCCAAGCTTAATAACATTGCTGTACCTGATGCATTATCATTTGCTCCTTGGTAATAAATATCTTTTCCCAAATGTCCCAAATGATCATAATGGGCAACAAATACTATGGTTGAATCGGTAGAAGATTTTCCTTTTATTTGAGCAATTACATTTGAGCTTTTATAGTCTTTCAAAAATTCATTGTCTACATCAATCTTTATTTTCTTAGCATTCTTTGGAAAAGTATTATCTACCCAGACAATTGTTTGGTCAATAACTTTAGAGCTATATGCCTTATAGAACTTCAGAGGTGTATCCCAAACCTTAATAATACCTTTCATCTTTGTTTTATAAAGTTGGTTTATTTCTTTTGAATGAGTTCTAAGAAATGTGAAATCAATTACAATAAATGTATTTTCAAATTCTGGCTTATTGAAATCTTCAATTATCTTTTCAATATTGAAATTCTTTTGATCAATATAATAAAGCTTATACTCTCCTTTTGCTCCATTAGAAAACTCTCTCATCACAAACTCTTTCCCTGCAATTAAGTCTTTTCCATCAACTGATAGTTTCATATTGCCATGAAATACATTTACATTAAAAGTAAAATCCTGAAAATAAGAATCCACAATAGGCTTTGCTCCTATGATTTCATATTGTTTAGAGATATATACTGCTGCTTTCTTATCTCCTTCATTATAATATCCTCTTCCTTCATATTTCTTTGAAGTGAGTTCTTTAATATATGATTGATAATTTTGAATATTTTGTGCTACAACACCAAGGCACAAAAACAATAATAACAAGGCTAAAGATAATCGTTTCATAATTCTTTATTTTTATTCAGCAACAAAAGTACAAAAAAATGGGATAAATCATATTTTGACCTACCCCATTCTTTATATTCTATAGATTTTATAATTGTCAAACCCTAAAGGTTATTTTCTATCAACATTAGTCCTTGTAAAACAAAGGTTTACATCTTAAATACAAAACTTATTTCACTCATCTGCAACATATTAAATATTCTTGGATAAAAAAAACTTATTTTTTTTATCCATATAAATATTTATTTACTACCTTTGAGCCTCAAAGAGTTGCATTTACAACTTGGATTCGACTATTATTAATTTAGATATTAAATAAGGGAGCGATTTCTATTTGATATTAAATTCTTAAATATTATGAGTGCATTATTTAAGTCGACAGCAGTTTATTATTATCAACAAAAAATTATTGTTGACAATTTAAAGAATGAAACATCTATCTTAGAAATAAAATCTAACGATTATATAAAATCACAAAAGATTTGTCTTACCATAAATTCCCCTCAAAATTAATATCAATCAAACAAAACATAAATCAGAAATAATTAACAGTGCGGCGTCAGCACTATAATCACTGACAAAAACAAAATGAAGAAACAATTATTATTTATTATTAGTTTATGTTTGACTATAATTTCTCAAGCACAAACACCTACGCCTCCTTCTGTTGGTAATGGAACAGCGGGAAACCCTTATCAAATTTCTTCTCTTGATAATCTTAGCTGGTTATCCGAGGATACAACAAGATGGAATAATTATTATATTCAAGTAGCCGATATTGATGCCTCAGAAACTTCGTCTTGGAATAATGGGCAAGGATGGATGCCAATGGGATATGCAACAGGTCCAACTGATTATTCAGGGTTTAGTGGAACATATAATGGAAAGGGACATGTAATATCTAACTTATATATTAATCGTCCTTCTTCTTATTGTACTGGATTTTTTGGATTTACTTTTTATGCAACTATTGATAGCCTTGGACTTACTAATGTAAATATTATTGGTGGAGATGAATCTGTTGGAGCATTGGTTGCAATGGCATATAACACAAATATTTCTCATTGCTATTCAACAGGTGCTGTTACAGGGATTAGTGGCGTTGGAGGATTAATTGGAAATGCTTTTAATTATTCTAATGTTCAAAATTGTCATTCATCTTGCGATGTTTCTTGTTCTGATGATAAAGCTGGTGGATTAATGGGAAAAAATGAATCAAATGTTAGAGATTGTTATGCAACAGGACATGTAACTTGCACTGGGTCTCAAGATGGGGATGGACAAGTTGGAGGATTGATTGGAAAGAATATGGCAGAGGTAAAAACATCTTATGCAACTGGAGTAGTTTCAGGATGTGCTCAAGTTGGTGGTCTTGTTGGTGATAATAATGGAGAAGATGAAACAAGTCCAGTTATTGATAGTTGTTACGCAACAGGAGATGTTTCTTCTATTGGAAGCATGGAATGGGGTAATATTGGGGGTTTAGTTGGGACAAATCATTCAGCAACAATAATGAATTCTTATGCAACAGGAAATGTAAATTGTCATAATAGTTGCACTCAAGTTGGAGGATTATGTGGTCTAAATGAAACGTCCACAATAAATAATTGTTATGCTAAAGGAAATGTTGTTGGTGGAGGATCTTTAGGTGGTTTAGTTGGACAAAATACAACAACAGGAAATATTAACAATTCATATTCAAGAGGAAACGTAACAGGACAATCAAATAATGTTGGTGGATTAGTTGGCAGAAACACTACTCTTATTGATTATTGTTATTCTACAGGCACAGCATTTAGTTATGGATGTTATGGCGGACTATCAGGAAGCAATGAAGAAGCTGGAACAATAACAAATTGTTTTTGGGATATAACAACTTCTGGATTATCTTCAGGCTGTGGATATGATGCAGCAACTACATTTAATGTAGTAGGTAAAACTACAAACGAAATGAAAACTCAATCAACATTTACAGATTCTGGTTTTGATTTTGTTGGAGAAACAACTAATGGAACAGAAGATATCTGGAAAATAGATAATAATATTAATAATGGTTATCCAAGTCTATATTGGCAAAATTCTACAAATGGAATTAATGATATTCATATTAATAATAATGAGGGATTAAGCATTTATCCTAATCCTGCTTCTAATTATGTTAATATTAAACTTGAAAATACATCTAATTCTAATTTAACATTGAAAATCTATAATATTATGGGATTATTAGTAAAGTCAGAAACAATTGCAAAAGGCCAACAACAAATTAATATTAGCGATTTAAACAATGGGGCTTATCTATTAGAAATTAAATCTAATTGCTGTACTAAAGCTCAAAAATTAATTATCAGAAAATAAAGTCTAAATTATTCTCTGGGAAAAATATACTTTATAATTATGTATATGTTTCCCAGAGAATAATATTTAAATAGATTTTATCCTATGTATGTGTAATAAATTCACTTATAAATATAAATGTTCCTGCTCCTGCAAAGTAGCCAAGTAATGCCCATAGAGATATTTTCTTTAAATACCAGATAAAGTCTATCTTTTCCATACCCATTACTGCAACACCTGCTGCTGAACCAATTATTAATATACTTCCACCTGTTCCTGCACAATATGCTAAAAATTCCCAAAAAGCTCCATCAACAGCAAAATGCCCTGCATCTGCTATTGGATACATTCCCATTGAAGCTGCAACTAATGGCACATTATCTATAA
Organism: Bacteroidales bacterium; assembly: GCA_041662185.1. Classification (GTDB taxonomy): domain Bacteria; phylum Bacteroidota; class Bacteroidia; order Bacteroidales; family P3; genus UBA10566. The sequence continues at coordinate 25,685 of JBAZSY010000019.1, read as the reverse complement.
CTGATGAGGCTATACCTATAATCATATTTATTATATAGATATTCCCTATTTTATCTAACGATGTAGCTAATAAATTTAAATGCCCTGCTGTTTGCAAACAAGCTACTGCCATTAGAATTCCTAAAAAGAAAAGGACTGATGGCACATCTACTTTTGTTAGAATTGCAGACACATTATATCTTGAATGGTTTTCTTTATTTGATTTGTGCATTATTTCTGTAACAACCCAAAGGACTCCTAACCCAAATAATATTCCCAAATAAGGAGGAAGGTGAGTTAAGGTTTTAAATATAGGAACAAATAATAATGCTCCTACTCCTAAACATAATATTATACGACTTTGTTTACTTGTAACTCCCAAAACTAATTGGTCTTGTTTATTTTCTTCTGGTCTTTTTACCTCTCCTTTTAGCATAAAAGTTATAGCTGTCAAAGGCACAACCATTGATACTAAAGAAGGAATAAATGTTTCCATAATAACACCAGCTGCTGTAACATTTCCTTTTATCCATAGCATAATTGTCGTTACATCTCCTATTGGGCTCCATGCTCCTCCTGCATTGGCTGAAAGAATTACCATGCCACAGAAAAACCATCTATCATGTTTATCTGATATTAATTTACGAAGTAAAGCACACATTACAATTGCAGTTGTCATATTATCGAGTACTGCTGACATAAAGAATGTTAGGATACCTATTATCCATAACAATTTTCTCTTGTTCGTTGTTTGTATTTTGTCTGTGATTATTCTAAATCCTTCGTGACGATCAACTATTTCCACAATAGTCATTGCTCCCAAAAGGAAGAATACTATTTCTGAAGTTTCGCCAAGATGGGTAAGTAATTCGGAAGGCTCAAATCCTGGTCCCATTAGTGCATATACTGACCACATTATTACTGCAAGTAAAAGGGCTGTTGCTGATTTATTAATCTTTAAAGGGTGCTCAAGTGCAATAGCACTATAACCAAAAATAAAGATAATAATCATTAGAATAAAATAGCTCATAGTTGTATTATTTTAGTGATTAAGGCATTATCTATTTTATAAAACAAATAATGATTTGCAAACATAGGCAAATCTTTTTTAAGCAAAAAAAGCGACCTAAATATTTAAGTCGCTTTATATTTTTTTGATATAAATTCTATTTCTATGTATGTAAGATGAATTTACTTATTAGGACAAATGTTCCTGCTCCAGCAAAGTAGCCAAGTAATGCCCAAAGAGATATTTTCTTTAAGTACCAAATAAAGTCTATCTTTTCCATGCCCATTACTGCAACACCTGCTGCTGAACCAATTATTAATATACTTCCACCTGTTCCTGCACAATATGCTAAGAATTCCCAAAAAGCTCCATTAACAACAAAATGCTGCATAGTTGGATCTGCTGCTACTGCTGCTGCATCTGCTATTGGGTACATTCCCATTGCTGCTGCAACTAATGGCACATTATCTACTACTGATGATGCTAATCCTATTATTATATCTATTATATAAATGTTACCTAATTTATCTAATGATTTTGATAATAGCTCTAAATGTCCTGCCGTTTGCAAACATGCAACTGCCATTAAAATTCCTAAGAAAAATAAAACTGAAGACGTGTCTACTCTTGTTAGAATTGCAGATACATTATATTTTGAATGGTTTTCTTTGCTTGCTTTGTGCATTATTTCTGTAACAACCCAAAGCACTCCTAACCCAAATAATATTCCCATATAAGGAGGAAGATGAGTTATAGTTTTAAATATAGGTACAAATAGTAATGCTCCTACTCCTAAACATAATATTATGCGACTTTGTGTACTTGTAATTCCTTCTCCTGATTGGTCATGTTTCTTTTCTTCTGGTCTTTTTACATCTCCTTTTAACATAAATGTTATAGCTATCAATGGAACAATAATTGATACCATACTTGGAATAAATGTTTCCATCATTATACCCCCTGCTGTAACATTTCCTTTTATCCATAACATAATTGTTGTTACATCACCTATTGGGCTCCATGCTCCTCCTGCATTGGCTGCAAGAATTACAATTCCACAGAAAAACCATCTATCATGTTTATCTGCTATTAATTTACGGAGTAAAGCACAAATTACAATTGCAGTTGTCATGTTGTCAAGAACTGATGACATAAAGAATGTTAGGATACCTATTACCCATAACAATTTTCTTTTGTTAGTTGTTTGTATTTTGTCAGTGATGATTCTAAATCCTTCGTGACGATCGACTATTTCCACAATAGTCATTGCTCCCAAAAGGAAAAATACAATTTCTGAAGTTTCGCCAAGATGGGTAAGTAATTCTGATGCTTCGAATCTTGGTCCCATTAATGCATATACTGCCCACATTATTACTGCAAGTAAAAGGGCTGTTGCTGATTTGTTAATCTTTATAGGGTGTTCAAGTGCAATAGCACAGTAACCAACCACAAAGATAATAATCATTAGAATAAAATAGCTCATAATGTTTAGTCCTATTTAATAATTAATTATTTTGATTATGTTTATCTTCTTTTGTTTTGTTGTTTTTGTCTTTGTTCAGAAACAGCACGACTTTGTTTTTCTAAAGCTTCCATTCTTTCTTGCCACTTAGATTTTTTCATAGGCTTATTTTGATTTGCCTTTAATGTAGCAAGCACCTTGTCTTCATTTATAGTTTTACGGATTGCCCATACTTGAAGGAATGTGAAACACATAGAAATAAAGTAATAGTAGTTTAATGCTGCTGAATATTTATTAAGCATAAATAACATAAATACTGGCATTAGATACATCATAACTTTCATACCTGGCACTTGATTTGTACCTTGTTGTTGTTGCATTGTCATTCTTGTATAGAATATTTGTGCAACAGTCATTAAAATACAGAACAAACTAACATTAGAGCCATAGAAAGGTATATCAAATGGAAGATTTACAATTGAGTCATAACTTGAAAGGTCATCAGCCCATAGGAACGATTGTTGACGAAGTTCTATTGATGCTGGGAAAAAACGGAACATAGCAATAAGTATTGGGAACTGCAAAAGCATAGGCAAACAACCTGCCATAGGATTAATCCCTGCCCGCTTATAGAGAGCCATAGTTGCTTTTTGTTTTTCCATTGCTTGGTCTTGCTTTGGATATTTTTCGCTTATCTTTTTTATTTCAGGTTGAAGTACTTTCATTTTACCTGATGAAGAATATGATTTGTATGCGAGAGGGAAAAGAACTATCTTTACTAAAATAGTAAGAATAAGAATTACTATACCCATATTCCAATCAAATTGGCTTAAAAAGTCAAATACAGGAATAATAGCAAAACGGTTTACCCATTGCATAAGAAAGAATCCCCAACCAAGAGGTATTATTCTTTCCATATCTATATCATAGTCGCTAATTATACCATATTTATTAGGACCATAAAAGAAATCCATCGAAAATTCTGATTTTTGTTTATCTCCATCAAAAGGTATAGACAAAACAGACTTCATTGAACGAAGATAATTAGAATCTTTTGCTGGACGGTTTTCTGTTACTGTTTGCATTTGAGCAGAAGAAAACTGTTCTTTATTTGCAATTAATGCTGTTGAAAAGAATTGTTGTTTATATGAAATCCACTTAATAGGAATACCATTTTCATCTGCTTTATCATCTGGTCCATTTTCTTTTAAGTAATCAACTTCATCTTTTAAGTAATAATATATTGATGAATTCTTTAGTTCAACGCTACGGTCCTTTTCTTGAACTCTTAGGTCAGAGTTCCATACCATTTCAATTGAGGTTTGGTCTGTTACTATCCCTTTTAAATTATTGAAAGCAACATTATACCCTACTCGATAATCATTTCCTCTAATTATATAACGAAATTCTAAAGTACTACCTTGGGCTCCTTCTGCTTTAGCCTTAAATACCAAAACAACAGAATCATCACCCTTTATATTTATTGGTTGAGTTATTGGTTTGTTATTAATTGTTGGTTCAAAGTACAAATCTTCTGTACGTACTATATTTTGTCCAACTGAAAGGTTTAAACCATAAGTATTTTTATCAAATAATATTACAGGTTTCTTTCCGTAACTTAAGTAATCTTTTAATGTTACTTGTTCTACTATTCCACCAAGTGTAGAAAATTTTATTTCAAATAAATCATTAGCAATTGTAATTGTATCCTTTTCTCCTTTTGCACAAGATGCAAAAGCACCAAACTCAGTTAGGCGAACAGAATCTTGTTCTGTGCTTGATAATGTAGAGTCTTGACTAACTAAATCTACAGAATCTTTAATAGTATGTGCTTTGGCTTCTAAAGCAAGCTTTTCTTGCACCCTAATTACAGAGTCTTGTTTTGCTTTAATTGCTGCACGTTCTTGCTCCGAAGGTGCAGTCCATAGTCCATAACCAATAAATATTCCAAATATAAGTACTAATCCAATAATAGTATTTTTATCTAACATCTTCTTCTTTTTTTTATGAAATTAAGGGTGCAAAGATAATAAACAATACTTTACTATTTAGAATTATCAAAAAAAATTTGGTCAATTAAAATATTGTTCGTTATTTTGCGAACTACAAACAAAAGATATTTTATGCAAGAAAGAACAATTCTAACCACAAAACAAGAAGCATTAGCTCGATTTGCTAAAGCTATGGGACATCCAACTCGATTAATAATTTTATTGTTTTTAGCTCGTCAAGACAGTTGTTATTTTGGGGATATTCACGATGAATTACCAATAGCAAAGGCAACTGTCTCACAACATTTAAAGGAGTTAAAAGATGCAGGATTAATTCAAGGGGAAATTGAAGCACCAAAAGTTAAATATTGCATAAACAGAGAGAATTGGCTTTTAGCAAAAGAATATTTTTCTGAATTATTTTTAGAGTTAAAAGAAAACAAAGAATGTTGCGAATAAATAAAAAGACAAGTCCAATTAATCATAATTATTAATAAACAAAACAAGAAATGGAAATTATTGTATTAGGAACAGGTTGTTCAAGTTGTAAAGCTCTTTACAAATCAGTTGAAGAAGCAATTAAGGAATTAAACATTGAAGCAAATCTAACTAAGGAAGAAGATTTGATGAAAATTATGGAATATAATGTTATGCGTACTCCTGCTTTAGTTATTGATGGAAAAGTTGTTTCTTCAGGAGTTAAGCTTTCTGTGAATCAAGCAAAAGAGTTATTAACCAAATAAATTAACCAAATAAAATTATAAGGACATGAAAAAGATAATCTTATTAATAACATTAGCAATTATTTCTGTTGCTTGCGGTTCTAAAAGCACACAAACAGAATCACAAACCACAGAAGCTACAAAAGCAGTTATTAATCCAAATAGGATAGAAGTTCTGTATTTTCATGGAAAACAACGTTGCATAACTTGTAAAAACATTGAAAAGTACAGCAAAGAAGTTGTAGAAAATGATTTTGCTAAAGAACTAAAAAGTGGGGATATTGTTTTCAAAGTAATTGATTTCTCTACTAAAGAAGGTGAAACTATTGCAGACAAATATGAAATTTCGTTCTCTTCATTATTAGTAAACAAATATACTAATGATCAAGAATCAGTAAATGATATGACTGAACATGCATTTTCAACAGCAAAAGAACAAGAAGCAGAATTCAAAACTGGTTTAAAAGAAAAAATAAACGAGCTTCTAAAGAAGTAATATCTTATGGAATTTATACAAAACCTATTAGATAATTCTAATATTCCTTTTCTTACTGCTTTCCTTTTAGGACTATTAACAGCATTAAGTCCTTGTCCTTTGGCAACAAATATTACCGCAATTGGATATATTTCTAAGGATATTGAAAATAAGAAAAAGATATTTAGAAATGGATTACTTTATACATTGGGTAGAGTTATTGCTTATACAATATTAGCATGGGTATTGATACTAATTCTTAAAGAAGGAGCTTCAATATTTAAAATCCAAAAATCAATTTCTAAGTATGGGGAAATGATTCTCCCTCCTCTATTAATTTTGATGGGTTTATTTATGCTCTTTGGTAAATATCTTAATCTCCCAAAGATTGGATTAAATAAAAAAGGAGATAATATTAAATCAAAAGGAGGTTGGAGTGCATTACTGCTTGGGGTAGTCTTTGCTCTGGCTTTTTGCCCAACAAGTGCAGTATTCTATTTTGGAATGTTAATACCTATGTCTGTTGCCGATTCAATGGGTTATTTTTTACCAATTGTATTTGCAATTGCAACAGGATTACCTGTAATTATTGTTGCATGGATTTTAGCATTTAGCGTATCAAGTATTGGTAAATTCTATAATAGGATGACATCATTTGAAAAATGGATGAGAATAATAATTGGTATTATCTTTCTTATTGTAGGTATATATTATATGTTTATCTTTTACTTCTAAAATAACATATTTACAATCAACAAATTAAATAATAAATTATATGCGAATTTTAATTCTATGCACAGGAAATAGTTGCAGAAGTCAAATTGCAGCAGCTTGGTTACGTCACTTTGATTCTACTTTAGAAGTATTTTCAGCAGGAACTCAGCCAGCAGATAAAATAAGTGAATTAGCTGTTAAAGTAATGGCTGAAGAGAAAATAGATATTAGTAATGAAAAGCCTAAACATGTAGACCAATTTATTGGACAAGAATGGGATTACGTAATAACAGTATGTGGTGACGCAAATGAAAATTGCCCATTATTTACAGGGAAAGTAAAACATCGTTTCCATTTTGGATTTAATGACCCTACAAAAATTAATGGTAGTGAATCATTTATAATGAGTATTTTCCGCAAAACAAGCAAAGAAATAAAAAATACTATGGCTGAATTTTACCTTACAGAAATTCAAAAATTAGAAATACCAAAATGCTCTTGTAAAGGGGGCGATAAATAGAAATCAAAAAAAATATCATTTTAAATATAAAGAATATGAAAAAAATATCATTATTAGTATTGGCACTTATAATAAGTGTTGGTGCAATGGCTCAAAAGCCAGCAAAAGGAGTTGAAATATTATATTTTAAAGCAGAACTTGCATGTTGCCAAGCTAAAGCTTGTAATAACTTAGAAAGCGTAACAAAAGCAATTATTGAAAAGAACTTCAAGTCAGATCAAGTTACTTTCAAAACAATAAAATTAGCAGACCAAGAAAACAAGCCATTAATTGATTTATATAAAGCAAAATCTCAAACTGTAGTATTAGTTAATTCAAAAAAGAAAATAACTCTTGATGTATCTGATATTGTAAGAAAGTTTGCAAGACATAATGATCAATCTACATTTGAAAAAGAATTAGTAGCTAAAATTAAGGGAATCCTATAAATAAATAATTGATATGATACAAGCATTCGCTGATTGGTTAGTTTATAGTGTATTTGGATTAGATGCCCAAAGTCATTTAGGAAGTTCAGTTAATTTCTTCTTTTATGACTCAATAAAGATTCTTATTCTATTATTCCTAATAAGTAGTTTAATGGGTATAATAAATGCTTATTTTCCCATTGATAAACTTAGAAATTATCTCTCAAAACATAAACTTTATGGATTAGAATATTTCTTAGCTTCGCTTTTTGGTGCAATAACTCCATTTTGTTCTTGCTCATCGGTTCCCTTATTTATTGGATTTGTAAAAGGAGGCATTCCTTTAGGAGTAACATTTTCTTTTCTTATTACATCTCCATTAGTTAATGAGGTTGCTGTTGCTATGTTCTTAGGCACATTTGGAGTAAGAATCACTTTAATATATGTTGTCAGTGGAATAATCTTAGGGATTATAGGTGGTTATGTTCTTGGCAAATTTAAATTAGATGGCTTATTAACTCCTTGGGTAAGGAATATAGAAGCTAATGCAAATTTAGAGACAGCAACATGGGAAGAAGAAAAAACTCCATTCTTAAAACGATTACCAACAATAATTCATGACTCATGGGGAATTGTAAAAGGAGTGTTAATATATGTTTTAATAGGTATTGCAATTGGTGCAGCAATGCATGGATTTGTTCCTGAGGGTTTCTTTGAACATTATATGGCAAATACTAATTGGTTTGCTGTTCCAGTATCAGTAATTTTAGGAGTACCTATGTATGCTAATGCAGCAGGAGTAATTCCAATAATTGAAGTTCTTGTTGCAAAAGGAGTTCCAATTGGAACAGCAATAGCTTTTATGATGGCGATAGTTGGCTTATCTCTTCCTGAAGCAACAATGCTAAAAAAGGTTATGACATGGAAATTAATCGGTATTTTCTTCGGAACAATAGCCTTTTTTATAATTTTACTTGGATATTTTTACAATTGGATTTTATAACGCGAAAATAAATAAATTAATAATATAGTGATGAAGAAGTTTTTTAATCTCACAATACTTTTACTGAGTTTTGCTTTTATTAATAATATAAATGCTCAAGAAATAAAGGTTATTGACACTGATTTTTCAAAAGGGCAATTAAAAAATGTCCAAACAATAAAATACGATGATTTGATAAAATTCCATGGACATTCATGTGATGGGTTACTTGAAGGAATGCAAGCCATGCAAGTGGGATTGAAAGAGCTTTATCCTGATGGAATAATCGACAGAACTAATACAAGAGTAATTAGTAAACCTTCACCATGCCTTACTGATGCTGCAATTTACATCACAGGAGGTAGATATCAGTACAATAGCTTTTATGTAAGTAATGATTTTGAAGGATTATATATTATTCAAAGAATTGATAATAAGAAAACAATTCAAGTAATAAGAAATGAAGGAGTAAAGCCTTTTTTGATTGATAGTTTAGGAAAGCTTGCAATAGAACAAAAACTATCTTATAATCAATTACAAGACCTTCGCAAATTAGAAGATAACTATGCAAAATTTCTAAAGGATACACCTCCAAATAAAAACTTCACAGCAAAAGAAATAAAAGACTATAATTGGAGTCCTCTGCTTAAATCAGACTTTATAAAAACAGATATTATTAATAAAAACAAGAATTGAAGTTCAATATAAGATTAATTTAATTCTAATTACTCTTCTTCTTTTTGTTGAAAGAAAGTAAAGTTTACTTTGCCGTAGTTTCTTTGCTCAACAAATAATGGATGTTCTTTGAATGAGTGTTCTTTTGCATGTTCCAATATAAAAAGTCCACCAGGCTTAACAAAGCTTTTTAAAACTAAATCAGGTATAATATCAAATTGTTTTAAGTCGTATGGAGGGTCTGCAAAAACTAAATCGAAGCTCATTTGCGAACGACCTAAGAATATAAAGGCATCACTTCGCATTGCAAAGAGATTATCAATTTCAAATTCTTTGGCTGCTTGTTTAATAAAATCTATACAGCGGTGGTCTGCATCAACTGCCATTGCTTGTTTTACCCCTCGTGAAATAAACTCAAATGATATTGAGCCTGTCCCTGTGAAAAGGTCAAGTGTTGATATTTCTTCAAAATCAACTTTATTTCTAAGTATATTGAACAAACTTTCACGAGCAAGGTCTGTTGTTGGTCTTACAGGAAGATTTGTTGGTGGATGTAGTCTTCTGCCTCTTAGCTCTCCGGCTATTATTCTCATTCTTTTATTTTACTAATGTAAGGAAGTATCTTTGTAGGTCTACTCCATCGAATTCATACCCTACTTTAATGTTTTCCATTGGATTGGCAAACGAAACATCCTTAATATATCTTCTAAGGGTTTGCTTTTCTTCTGCCGTATAGTCTTCACCTGTGATCAGGAATTTAATCTCTGCTGTGTCTATTCCTAATTGTTCAAAAGCAAAGAGTATATGATAAATCATATCTTGTTCATCTGAATAGTCAAAGCTATTGCTGAATGTGAATGTTGTTCCCTTAAAAATGACTAAATCACAAGAGCCTTCTCGTTTATTAAGGACAGCGGTATTATTAACCAATTTTGATATTTCAAAACCATATTCTGCCATTACTTGATGTTGGCAAACAAATTTTGACTTTGGCATTAATATTTTAACCCCTGAATGTTGATACATTGGTGTTGCAAAAACAGATACTGCATCAAGATTTTCTGAAATACTTTCAATTATTGTATCAGAGCCAGTTAAAAGAGCTACTGAACGTAAATATTCCTTTGTTTTTGTGTTATCATAAAGTTTATAAGGGACAAAAACATTCTTGCTTGTTTCATTTATTATTCTGATATTAGCAAAATTAAATAGTCTAATATCCATTGATACAAAACAATTTCTAAGGTTCGACATAACCGATGTTATTCCTCCAGATAAATCTGTTTGAAATTCACCTAATGCCTTCAGTTTATAGTTATTATCTATCAATGAAAAGAAAAATCCATTTGCATTTAAGTAAATGGATAAATCTGTATCTTGTGATAGAATACTTTCGTCTGACTTTACAATATTTACTAACTTAAAAGTATCCATATTATTATATTATTCCCAGTTTCCGTCTGTACTTGGTTGTGTAATATCTCCAACTTTCCAACCTGCATAGCGATGTTTAGCTTCAACATCTGCCTTTCTATTTATTACATCTTGTTCGTCCATCCCTTTTGTATAGGTACTTATATCTGCTGTAGCTTCAAATACAGGTACTAAAATTCCACTTCGGTCAATAATATCAGCCTTCATCACAAACACTTTATTATCTGAAAAAGGAATATACTTTAAATTTTTAATATCTTTTTCTGGAGTTATAAGTTTCTTTTCTGCTATTAATTTTTGCAGAGGATTAACCTGTACTGTATCTCTTCTTACAATACCATTTTTGATAGCTTGTTCTTCGGTTAATGAATCTGGCACAATACCATATTTTTTAACCATGTTAACTTTACCTGTTTCAAGAAATGTTAATAAAGAATCAATGTCTCCACAAAATCTGCCATTGGTGCTTTTAAAAGTTTCTTGAATTGTTCTGATGTCTTTTAATTTATTGACAACTTGAGTTGAACGGTTATTGTATTCATCTTCAAAATTAAGCGGACGCATAATTCCTGAATATAAGGCGTATGCCAATACAATGATTCCTATGACAAGTACAATTGAAATAATGTTTCTTAGCTTCATGTTTATTACTATATTTTTATATACTTAATACTTATTATCATCTTGCAAATTTAGAATATTTAGTGGGAAAATAGCTATTTTAAACTCAATATTTTATTTATTTTGTTCGACATGCTGCAAAACTGTTTCTATATCAACATTTTGCGAAAGCACTTTTGCCAATTTTTCTGCAAAATAAACAGAGCGATGTTGTCCTCCTGTACAGCCAAAACAAACCAATAAATTAGTAAATCCTCTTTTCTGATAAGTTTCGACACTTTGATTCACTAAACCTAATATATGTTCAAAAAACAGTGCTGAGTCTTCTTCACTTTCCAAAAACTCTATAACCTCTTTATCTTTTCCTGTAAGTGTCTTGAATCTCTCGTAACGTCCAGGATTATGAATAGCTCTGCAATCAAACACAAAACCACCTCCATTTCCCGACATATCATGAGGATAACCTTTTTTATATGAGAAACTTTTAATTGTTATGGTGAGTTTTTGTTTTGATATTTCTCTTAGTTTTTGAGAATTAATTATTTGTTGGAAAAGAGAATGAAGATATGGTAACTCAATATCAAGTTTTACATTATCTTCCAACCATTTCAAGTTATCTAAGGCAAAAGGAATACTCTTTAAAAAATGCTCCTTTCTTTCAAAATAGCCTCTAAATCCATAAGTTCCCATTGTCTGCATTATTCTAATGTAAACATAGGCATAGAAATAATTTTCAAAATCTTTTTTATCTACTTCAATATATTGTTCTAACTCTTGAATATATTTTTCAAGTAATTCTTGTCTAAATTCTGTGCTTAAATTAGCTTTTGAGTCATATAGAAGAGAAGCTAAATCATATTGCAAAGCACCCTTTCTTCCTCCTTGAAAATCAATAAAAGCTGGCTCATCATCAATAATCATAATATTTCTTGACTGAAAATCACGGAAAAGAAAATAATCACAATTAGTTGATAACAAATAATTAGAAAGGCTTTCAAAATCCTGCTCTAAATCTTGTTCATTAAAAGAAATGCCTGAAAGTTTAAGAAAATAGTATTTGAAATAATTTAAATCCCACATTATTGACTGACTATCAAAAGTCTTGCGAGGATAAGCATTTGAATAATCAAAACCAACGCCTCCAACAATTTGAATCTTTGGCAAAGCCTTAATTACCTTATAATATTCTCCTTGAAGTTTTTGTTTTGAGATTCCTTCCTTTTCTTCCAATTGAATTAAATCGAAAAGCGACACATCACCCAAATCCTCAATAAGATAAATATTATTATCTAAATCTTCCGAATACACCTTTGGCACTCTAATTCCTTTTGAATAAAGTTGCTTTGCATAATCAACAAAAGCAATATTCTCTTTCTTGTCTTCATTATAAGCTGCCAAACAAGAAAAACTTTTTGAACAACAACGAAAATATACTCGGCTAGAACCATGAGCTGGTATTGGTTCTATTGATTCTAAATCACATCCGAATGTATTATAAAATAGCTCTTTAATTTTTAAATTCATCAAGTAATAATTCTGCGTAAGCAATATCTAACGGATTTGTAATCTTAATATTTTCTCTATTCCCTTCAACCAAATTAATCGAATAACCACAATTTTCCACAACAGAAGCATCATCAGTAAAATTCTTATCATAAGATTGATTATAAGCTTGTTTTAATATCTTAGCATCAAAACATTGAGGTGTTTGAACCAACCAAACAGAATTTCTATCAAAAGTAAGAGTTCCATTCCCTAACTCTTTATTAATTATTCTGACAGTTTCTAAAGGATTAATAGCTGGTATAGCATTACCTTTCTCTTGTGCCTCTTGAAAACAATTCTTAATAACTTGAACCGAAACAAAAGGTCTCACTCCATCATGAACACCAATAATAGTATCTTGGTCATCAATAGTATCTAAAGCATTCTTTACAGAGAAAAACCTCTCCTTTCCTCCCGAAACAACTCTATGTTCAATCTCAAAACCATATTCCTTACATAATAAAAACCAATAGTCTTGATGCTCCTTAGGAAGCACCAAGACTATATTAATATCTTTATCTGCAAATTTTATCTTCTCAATTGTCCTCATCAAGATAGGTTTGCCCGCAACAGGAAGAAATTGTTTTGGAATATCACTACCCAATCTCAATCCCTTGCCACCAGAGGCAACTATCATATAATGACATTTAGATGATAAGCATTGCATCTCCGTAGGTTAAGAATTTATATTTTTCAGCAACAGCTTGTTTATAAGCTTCCATAATAAGATCATAACCACCAAAAGCAGCAGCAATCATAAGCATGGAAGACAATGGTGGGTGAAAATTAGTAATCATAGAATCTGGAACACCAAATTCATAAGGAGGAAAAATAAATTTATTTGACCAACCATCAAAAGGCACAATCTTAGCCGATATAGTAGTTGCTGTTTCAAGAGCCTTCATGGTAGTTGTTCCTACACAACAAACCTTATTTCCTCTTGCCTTAACTGCATTAATAAGTTTAGCATTTTCTTCATTCACGTGCATTTCCTCAGAATCCATCTTATGCTTAGTTAAATCCTCAACCTCAATAGGACGGAAATTACCTAATCCAGAGTGAAGAGTAACATAACCAAACTCACAGCCTTTAATTTCCAAACGTTTTAATAATTGTTTACTGAAATGGAAACCAGCAGTAGGAGCAACAACAGCACCTTCATTCTTTGCATAAATTGTTTGATAACGATCCTTATCCTCAGGAATAATATCACGCATTCTTAATAAATCATCAGGAATTGGAGTATTACCAAGCTTATGTAAAACCTTATGAAATTCTTCATGAGTACCATCAAACAAAAATCTTAAAGTTCTACCACGAGAAGTAGTGTTGTCGATAACCTCAGCTACCAAATCATCATTTTCTCCAAAATAAAGTTTATTACCAATTCTAATCTTACGAGCAGGATCAACCAATATATCCCAAAGACGAGTATCAGGATTGATTTCTCTTAACAAAAACACTTCAATTCTGGCATTTGTTTTTTCCTTAGTACCATAAAGACGAGCAGGAAATACCTTAGTATCGTTCATCACAAACATATCCTTTTCATCAAAATAATCTAACACATCACTAAAACACTTGTGTTCGATAGTTTTTGTTTTTCTATTAATCACCATTAAACGAGAACCATCTCTTTCTGTACATGGTCTCTCTGCAATAAGCTCTTTTGGTAGATTGTATTTGAATTGCGAAAGCTTCATAACTTATATCTATTTTAAAATTATATATCACGGAAATTTCACGAAAGCCACAAAGATAACTCCATAACAAGCGTTTGTCAAGTGATTTAATTCTTTTTATGATTCAAGCCATATAATAGCACAAAAAACATATATATCCACGACCTAAAAACCCCATTCAATAAATCACTTCCAATAATAGCGTATCAAACTATAAATTATTGTTGTACGATTTAAAAAAGGGGGTGAAAATATTCCGTCCACGAATTTCACGGATTTTCTCTAATTTCTTTTTCAATTGATTCGTGTTAATTCGTGGACAGAAAAACCCTTAACCCGATGCCCTGTTTCTGGATTATATTGCATAATTTTCCCTGTGAGTATTCTGCCGTGAAGGTCAATTTGCCAATAAAAATGCCTTTGTCTTGTGTTCCTGAAAGAAAATAATCTAATATTACCTGTTCTACCACATCTTCTGGAAATTTGTTTTTCAGAAAGGTTAAAAAATTAGATTCTTTACCAAAGGTTTTTTGAAGGTATATTTTATCTATTTGTTTTATTGGGATTATTTCTTTGGTTGATGATGGTTTGTCCAATAAGGAGACGCGATAAATCGACTTCTCTACGAGGGTTATGTTTATTGTATGTTATAATTGTTTTCGAATTATTTTTAATCTTCTTCTAATGTCATTTTCTTTGTAACTAAACCTAGAGGTGCACCTCTTGCAATTGCCCTATTATCAATATCATCAATAATTAATATTGTCAATTATTGTATTAGGTATTTTCGTTGTTTTGGTTTCTTTGGTAATTTTAGTTTGGGTAGAGGCAAGCCCTACCCCTACGGTTGGGTGTTACCATATATCAACAATTGTCTGAAATACAAAATTATTTCCCAAGGCGTTGCTGTTTGGTTATATCAATTCAGATTTTCTGTCTTTAGCTCATTTAATTAATACTAAATCAAATTAGGGCAAAAGATTGTTTTTCCTTATCTTTGCCAATTAGAATTAAAATAAAAAATTATGCCGAGTATTATACAATTTATTAGCGTACATGCTGGAGATCCTGTTATGGGGGATTTATGTTCTGAGTTATTGAATGATGAAGAGTTCAATAAACTACAAAACGACACTTCTAGACTAAATTATATTTTAGATATTAAAGAAATGAATCCTAAACGTAGTGAGGCGGTGGATATGTTTATTGATGAATACAGTTTGTAATTACTACATCAAGGTCGTCAATTTGATAAGCGTCTTTTAGATGATATTCTCCTATTCTTGTTCTGCAAAGTGAGAAAAGATGACCACCTGAGTTTAGGGCTAAGCCAAAGTCTCGGGCTATGGAACGAATATAGGTGCCTTTGGAACATACTATGCGGAAATCTACATCGGGTAATGCGATGCGGGTTATTTCAAATTCTGTTATTGTAATTTCTTTTGATTTTAACTCTACTTCTTGATTATCTCTTGCTAATTTATAGGCTCTTTTCCCGTCTACCCATTTTGCTGAAAATATTGGTGGGACTTGGTCTTGGGTTCCTGTGAGTTGTTTTGATGCTTCAAGGATAGCTTCTTCTGTTATATGTTCTGTTGGATAGGTTTGGTCAATTGGGTGTTCAAGGTCAAAACTTGGTGTGGTTGCTCCTAAGCGGAATGTTCCTGTGTATTCTTTTTCTGAGGCTTGGTATTCTTCTATGCGTTTTGTGTATTTACCTATGCAAACTATTAGAAGTCCTGTTGCCAAGGGGTCAAGTGTTCCTGCGTGCCCTATCTTTATTTTCTTTCCGTAGTGATGTTTGATTTTATATTTCAATTTATTCACTACTTGAAATGATGTCCAAGTATAAGGCTTATTTATTAGTATGGCACAGCCATTCTCTATGTCTATCATTTATATTACGCTTAAATCAAATCCAAGCATCATGAGGACTATTATTGCCATTCCTGCTACTATTCTATAATATCCAAATGCTTTAAATCCGTATTTTGTAAGGACGGCTATAAAGAATTTGATTGCTAACATTGCTACTATAAATGCTACAACGTTTCCTATAATTAGGGTTGAAAGGTTAGATTGAAGCATTTCTACTCCTCCTTCTTCCATTATTGCTTTTAACATTTTATATCCTGTTGCTGCAAGCATTGTTGGAACGGCTAAGAAAAAAGAAAATTCTGCTGCTGTTTTGCGTGAGAGTTTTTGTGTCATTCCTCCAACTATTGTTGCCATTGAACGAGATACTCCTGGCATCATTGCTATACATTGGTATAGACCTATCTTAAATGATTTCTTGTATGTTATTGTTTGGTCTTCTTCTGGACGATTAAACCATTTGTCACAAAATAACATAAATACTCCTCCGATAACTAACATTATTGAAACAACCCATACATTTTCTAACATTGAATCTATAAAATCACTTGCCAAGAAACCTATAACGGCTGCTGGTATAAATGCAATTAATAGTTTATAATAGAAATTAAGGGATTGAAGGAAACGTTTCCAATAGAGAACAAGGACTGAAAGGATTGCTCCAAATTGAATACATATTGTGAAGAGTTTAACAAATTCAGTACTTTTTACACCAAGTATTCCTTGTGCAATAATCATGTGTCCCGTTGAAGATACTGGTAGAAATTCCGTCAATCCTTCAACGATTGCTATAATAATAGTTTGAAATAAAGTCATGAAAAATAATTAGTTATTATTCGTTAGTGTTGTCTTGAGGTTTCTTTTTAGGTTTTAGTAAGATTGCATATATTTCTACAACTATACCTCCAACCATAAGTATTGGTGCTATCACTAAACGTCTTGTGTCAAACAAAGAATAATTAAATTCATCTGGAGATTTTGCCCCTCCTCCAACTAATAGGATATATCCTAAAGCAAGTAATGCTAATCCTATTAACATCCAGATATAATTTATTCTTTCAAACGCAAAATCGAATTTTGGTTTTACTGGAGTTATTATTGTCTTATAATTTGTTGTTTGATTTGACTTCTTTTGAGTTGCCATAATTATTATTTTTTTTGATTATCTATATAATTTTTCGTTCCTAAGATGCATAGATCTGTACACCGACAAGAATGTGCAAGACAATGATAGCAGTACTCCAAATGTTAGCACAGCAGCTAATATCATTCCATATATTGAGTAGTACTCTGGCATTATTATTTGATTAAACGAATTTCTTACCCAAAATAGGATTCCTAACAAAAGAATATCTGCTATGCCTCCCCCTATTAAACCAAAGAATAATCCTTTTAATAAGAAAGGTCTACGAATAAATCCTGGCTTTGCTCCAACAAGTTCCATTGAACGAATAAGGAAACGTTTTGAGTATATTGTTAAACGGATTGTATGGTTAATAAGTGTGATTGCTATAATGAGAAGGCAAATAATAAATGCTAATCCGAATGCTGAAACATTATATACTGCAACATTAATATCTTTTACTAAGTCTTGACGGTAATCGACATTATCAACAATTCCTTTTGCTTCAACACTTGTAATAAAACGATGTATATCTGTATTATTTAATGATTCTGCTTTAAGATTAACTGTTATTGAAGCAGAATAAGGATTAACAGACCCTAATACATCAAGATGATTTTCTCCCATTACTGCATCCATAATCTTCGCTGCCTTTTGAGGAGAAATATATTCAGTTGATTTTACATTTGGATTCTTTTTCAACTCTTTTTCTAAGTTCAAAGCATCTATATCGGCTGTTCCATCCATAAGATAAACCGTGAAAGATACATTTTCCTTTAAGTTGTTGGAAGCTGTAAAGGCATGAAAAATAAACAAAAGCATAAAGCCTAACATAAAAAGCACCAGCGATATACTTAAAACCGTAGAGAAGTTGGCACTCCAAAGCGATACAGGATTAAAACTCAATTGTCTCTTAACCATAGTTCAAAACATAATTTGTTGGCAAAGATACAAAGTTTTTTATTAATTTTGCCGTTAAATAACAAAATGTATGAATGAAATATTTGTAGAAAAATTTGGAGGTGCATCAGTAAATAGTGCTCAAGCGGTTAAAAACGTGGCTTCAATACTTTTATCAGAAAAGAAGAAACGCCTTGTAGTTATATCGGCTATGGGCAAGACTACAAATAATCTTGAAAAAATAGTAAACAATTTTCACCTCAACTCAAAGATAGATTATAATTGCATTAAAACAATTAAAGAATATCACATAAATATAATTACTGATCTTTTCAATGGCAGAAATCCAATACTTGAAGAATTCCTTGACAATATATTTGAAGAAATAACTAATAAGCTACTTTATAAAATCAATAAACCTTATGACGAGGTTTACGATTCAATAGTTTCTTATGGAGAAATTATTTGCACAACTATTATTTCAAATTATTTTTCTTCTTTAGATTTAAATCATCATTTTGTTTTAGCATCTGATGTAATTAGAACAGATAATTCGTTTCGCAATGCCAATGTATTATGGAATGAAACAAAAGAAAATATTATCAATGATATTGAACCTTTATTCTTAGAACATGATTTAATAATTACTCAAGGATTTATTGGAGGAACAGAAAATAAAGAAACAACTACCCTTGGACGAGAAGGCTCTGACTTTAGTGCTTCTATATTTGCTTATTGTTTAGATGCAAAGAGTGTGTGCATTTGGAAAGATGTTTCTGGGCTTTTAAATGCTGACCCAAAGTATTTTGAAAAGACTGAAAAGTTTGAACAGGTGCCATATAGTGAAGCAATAGAATTATCTTATTATGGTGCTTCTATTATTCACCCTAAGACCTTAAAACCTCTTGAAAACAAATCAATTCCATTGTTTGTAAAGAGTTTTCTTTATCCTTTGGAATGTGGAACTATGATTTGTCATTGTGCTGTTACAAAACCTCTAATGCCAAGTTATATATTTAAGGATAATCAAACTCTTCTTTCTATATCTCCAAAAGACTTTTCTTTTATTGTTGAAGAAAATATTTCATGTCTATTTGCCTTATTCGCAAAATATGGAATTAAGATTAATCTTATGCAGAACTCAGCCCTAAGTTATTCTGTTTGCTTCGACAAAATATATGATGACCTATTACAAAAACTAATAAATGAGCTTTCTCTTGTTTATTCTGTAAGATATAATGACTCTTTAAGACTAATTACTATACGTCGCTACACAGAAGAAGCAATTAATAATTTAATTCATGACAAAGAAATAATTATTGAACAACGCTCCCGTTTAACAGCTCAATTTTTAGTGAAGTTATAATATTATTCATCATAACCTTCAAATTTCTCAGGTATAGTTTTTAAAGTCTTTACTCCTAAGGCTTGAATATCTTTTGCTTGCTTGATTAAATTTCCTCTACCGTCTTTTAATTGGTTAAATGCTTTGTTATATGTTTCATTGGTTTTATTTATCTTGTCTCCTATTTCTTCAAATGTTTCCAAGAAACCAACAAATTTTTCATACATCTTACCACTATTTTCAATTATCTTTTCTGCATTCTTATTCAATTTATCTGTTCTCCATAAATCAGCAAATATTCTAAGACTTGAGATAAGAGTTGTGGAAGACACCAAAACAACATTTCTATTATATGCAAAGTTCCATAACTCTCTGTCATTTTGCATTGCTAATAAATAAGCAGACTCAATTGGGACAAACATCATTACAAAACCAAGACTTCCTTTTATGTCATCATATTTCTTTTGACTTAATTCAATAACATGCTGACGAACCGATGCTATATGTTTAGTTAATTCTTGTTTTTGTGCTTCTTCTGTTTCAGTTGTGAAATAATTATCATAATTAACCAATGAAACCTTTGAATCAATTATAACTTTTCTATCATCTGGCAAATAAACAACTACATCGGGAATTATCTTTTTCTCTTCTTCGTTATAATGAACATCTTGAGTTATATAATGCTCTCCTTTAATTAAGCCTGTATTTTGAAGAATGGTTTCTAATACATTTTCTCCCCAATTCCCTGCTTTTTTATTTTCTCCCTTCAATGCTGAAGCCAAATTATTAGCTTGTTCACTAACTAAATTTGTTTGCTCCATTACTTTCTTTATCTCTGCTTCAAGTGATGAACGTTGTTTTGTTTCCTCTGTTAAATTCTTATTTACGTTTTCTCTAAATTCTTTAATGCTATTATCTAATGGTTTTAAAAGAGTTTCAATACTGATTTTATTTGTTTCGGTAAACTTATTTGTCTTTTCTTCCAATATTGAGTTCGCTGCCTTTTCAAATTCTAACTTAGCTGATTTTTGTAATTCTTCAAATTCTCGCTTAATATCTTGTTGCTTTTCCTGAAGGGCATCGTAGCTTGCTTTTAAGGAGCTATTATTATTTGATAATTCAGAACAGTTCTTGGTTTGTTGTTCTAACTGTAAAGAAAGTTTGCTATTAGTTTCTTTTTCTTCATTTAATCTTTCTTCTTTATTTCTTAAATCAGTTTTTAATGAACTGTTTTCTCTTTCTACCAAATTAGAATTTGATTCTATTTCGCTATATCTTGATTCTAATTTTCTGTAATTTGATTCTAATTCGCTATATCTTGATTCTAAGATTTTATAATTTGATTCTAATTCTATATTATTGTTTTCTTCTTCTGGTTTTTTCTTACCAAGCATAAGAGCTATAACAATTACTGCTATTATTGCAACTAATGCTATTATTATCAATGCTATTTCCATATTATTTATTTGTTTTTATTTCAATAATTAGTTTTCAAAGGTAAGACTTTTTCCTAATAAGAGGAATTTGATTTTACAAAACTTATTTCCATGACAAATTGACAGAATTAGATTAATGGTATAATGATTGATTGTTATTAAAGTGAACTATTAAATAACAAACAAATAAAAATATTTACACTATGAAAGGTAATATTAACGTAAAAACAGAAAACATCTTTCCTATAATTAAGAAGTTTTTGTATTCTGACCATGAAATATTTTTGAGAGAAATTGTAGCTAATGCTGTTGATGCAACTCAAAAACTAAAAACACTTTCTTCATTAGGTCAATTTAAAGGGGAATTGGGAGATTTAACAATTGAAATTAAGATTGACAAAGATAACAAGACCTTATCGGTAATTGATAAAGGTATTGGTATGACAGAAGAGGAAGTCGATAAATATATTAATCAAATAGCTTTCTCTGGTGCTGAAGAATTTGTTGAAAAGTTTAAAGGCAAATCTGAATTAGAACAAAACCAATTAATTGGTCATTTTGGACTTGGTTTCTATTCTTCATTTATGGTTAGTAAGGAAGTTGAATTTAAGTCAAAATCATTTACAGATACTCCTGCTGTTCGTTGGTGGTGTGATGGAAATACTGAATACACAATTGAAGAAATTGAGAAAGAAGAAAGAGGTACTGAAATTGTAATGCATATTGATTCTGAAAATGAAGAATTTTTGGAAGAACATAGAATACTTGAGCTTTTGAATAAGTATTGTAAGTTTATGCCTGTTCCTATTAGATTTGGTGATGAAACTTATTGGGAAAATTCAGAAACTGAAAAAGATGATAAGGGAGAACCTAAACGTGAACAAAAAACTAAGGAAAGAATTATAAATAATACTGAACCTCTTTGGAAAAAGAAACCAGCTGATTTAACTGATGATGATTACTCAAAATTCTACCATGAACTTTATCCAATGAATTTTGATGAACCTTTATTTCATATTCATTTAAATGTTGACTATCCATTTAATCTAACTGGTATATTATACTTCCCTAAGGTTAAAAAGAATATAGACCCTTCAAGAGACAAGATTCAATTATATTGCAACCAAGTATTCGTTACAGATAGTGTTGAAGGTGTTGTTCCTGAATATATGATGTTACTTCGTGGAGTTTTAGATTCTCCAGATATTCCTCTTAATGTTTCCCGTTCTTATCTTCAATCTGACGCAAATGTAAAGAAGATTTCTTCTCATATTACTAAGAAGGTTGCAGATAAATTAGATGAGATTTACAAGAACGATAAAGAAGAATACGAAAAGAAATGGGACGACTTAAAAGTATTTATTGAATATGGTATGCTTTCTGATGAAAAGTTCTATGATAGAGCTGAAAAGATTTTCTTATTCAAGAACATAAATAAGGAGATGTTCTCTATTGAAGAATATGGAAATAAAATTAAAGCTCTTCAAACAGATAAGGAAAAGAAAGTTGTTTATTTATACTCTAATGATGTAGATAATCAATACACATATATTCAAGCTGCAAAAGACAAAGGCTATGATGTATTATTAATGGATGGAATATTAGATAACCACTTTGTTAATTTGCTTGAACAAAAAATCAAGGATTGTAGATTTGTTCGTATTGACTCTGATGTTATTGATAAATTAATTCCAAAAGATGAAATTATTCCTTCTAAATTAAATGAAAAGGAAATTGAAAACCTAAAAACAATGGTTGAAGCTCAAGTGGATAAAAAAACATTTACTGTTGTTATGGAAAACATGAATGAAACAGAATCTCCACTTACAATAACTCAAAATGAATTTATGAGAAGAATGAAAGAAATGAGTGAAATGGGAGGTGGAGGAATGGCTTCATTCTATGGTGAAATGCCAGATAATTACAATTTAGTTGTAAACACAAATCACCCTCTTATGTCAGAAGTGTTAAACGAAAAAGACGTAGAAAAACAAACCGAAATATTATCACAATTGAAAGATTTAGCCCTATTAAGTCAAGGACTTTTAAAGGGAGAAGCCTTAAACAACTTCGTTAAACGTTCAATTGAAATAATAAAATAACATACTTCATTTTAATTTTTAGATTAATTTTTGGGGCGTAACATTATGTTACGTCCTTTTTTTATGTAAAATAACTCTAAGAACTAATAAAGTAAATTAACTGATTTGCTATAGGCAAAACTCCGATTTACTGATAGCAAAACAAAGATTTACCATAGACAAAAAGACTTTATCCTTGCATATAAATACAGCATATTAAGATAAAAAATAAATAAGAAGAAAGTTTGGCAGTTCCAGGAAAAAATTATACTTTTGACCGCAAGTTTATTCTTAGAATCAAAGCAATAAAATAGATATTAAGAAATTAATTTTATTGGAGGATAAATAGCAAAACAATACATCTTATTTTGGAATATAAACAATAAATAAATTATGAAAAAGGAGAGAACTGTAAAAATATTGAATGTAGTAACAATTGTTGCAACTACGGCTTTTGTAATGACTTTAATTTATGGCTATATTATTAAAAAGAAGGAAGAAAAGTGGTTGAAAAGAATTAATTCTATAGAGAGATTTGAAACAATTAAAACTAAAGATAATTCAGATCCTATTGATAGTATTTATTATAAAAAGGATACTACATTTTATTATAAAAACGATAGTCTTGTTGGCTTTTCTGTTAGAACTGAAAAATAAACAAAACGTTATTTCCAAAAAAGAGGCTGTCTTATAATACAATGAGACAGTCTCTTTTTTTTGATTAAAATTCCTTTTGAAAAATTGATATGGTTTTATATATTTCTATTAAGGATAGTATTTATTTACAAAATATAATTCTATCTTTGCACTTATGATTTACTTCCCTACTTGTAAAATAAATATTGGACTTAATGTTATTGAGAAAAGACAAGATGGGTTTCATAATATTGAAACTTTGTTTTATCCTATTTCTCTTAATGATGCCTTAGAAATAAGACCTAAGGACGAAGGTAAGACATCTTTAGTTGTTAGTGGATTGAGTATTGATACAAAAACTGTTGATGATAATCTTTGCATTAAGGCTTATAATCTAATTAAAAAGGATTTTCCTGATATTCCAGAGGTAAATATACATTTACACAAATCAATTCCTATGGGTGCAGGATTGGGAGGAGGGAGTAGTGATGCTACATATACTTTAAAACTCTTAGACTTTTTGTTCTCTCTTAATCTTTCTAATGAAGATTTTGAGAATTATGCTCATCAATTAGGTTCTGATTGTGCTTTCTTTATTTATAATATACCTGCTTATGCTTCTAATAAAGGGGATAATTTTTCTCCTACAACCCTTTCTCTTAAAGGGAAAACTATACTTTTAGTCAAACCAGATATTTTTATTAGCACTTCTGAGGCTTATGCTAATATTAATCCTAAAAAAGATGAGATTAATCTTATAAATATAGTTGAATCATTGCCAATAATTGAATGGAAACATTTTATTAAGAATGACTTTGAAAGCAGTATATTTCCTAAGCACAAAGAATTCCAAATAATAAAAGATAAACTTTATGATATTGGTGCTATGTATGCACAAATGAGTGGTTCGGGATCTACCATGTTCGGTTTATTTGATAGAGAACTTACAGAAAATGAAATAAAACTTTTTGATTACCCGTTTGTATGTCAGAAAACGTTACAATAACGTTGTAGAGATGTCTGTTTAGTGCGTCTCCAATAAAAGAAACAATATAATTAATAATTTAATACATATTATTATGAGCGAAATAAAAAATTTAGAACCAAAGGCTGTATGGAATAACTTCGATATGATTTGTTCTATTCCTCACCCTTCAAAACATGAAGCTAAACTTGCTGAAGCATTAATTGAATTTGCTAAGAAGCATAACTTAGAACATAAAATTGATGAAACAGGTAACGTAATTATGCGTAAGCCTGCAAGTAAAGGAATGGAAAACCGTAAAGGTGTTATCCTTCAAGCTCACATAGATATGGTTCCTCAAAAGAATTCAGATATTAATCATGACTTTGAAAAAGATCCTATCCTACCTTGGATAGATGGAGAATGGGTTAGAGCAAAAGGAACTACTCTTGGCGCTGACAATGGAATGGGAGGTGCAGCAACTCTTGCTGTTCTAGAAGACAATACATTGGTTCATGGTCCAATTGAAGCTTTATTTACAATTGACGAAGAAACTGGAATGACAGGTGCATTTGGTTTAAAGGCTGGTGAATTTAAAGGCGATATTCTTTTAAACCTTGACTCTGAAACTGAAGGCGAACTTTATGTAGGTTGTGCTGGTGGTATTGATGCTACTATTGTTTTTGACTATAAAAAAGAAACTACTCCTGTTGAAATGTCTGGTTTTGCATTAAACATAACTGGTTTAAAAGGTGGACATAGTGGAATGGATATTATTCTTGGAAGAGGAAATGCTAATAAGATTATCTTTAGATTATTCAAGGCTTTAGAAAAACTTGGAATGAGAATATCTGAAATTAATGGGGGTAGTTTAAGAAATGCAATTCCTCGTGAAGCTTTTTCTACAATTACAATACCAACTGCCAATGTTGCTGAAGCTAAGAAAATTGTTAAAACTGTAGGAAATGAAATTAAAAACGAAATTTCAATAGTTGATCCTAATTTCTCCGTTAGCTTTGAACCAACTGCTCTTCCCGCTAACGTTATGGATTTAGACACTCAAAAGAAATTAGTTCGTGCAATTTATGCTTGCCCTAATGGAGGATC
>JBAZSY010000018.1:0-54232 GCA_041662185.1 Bacteroidales bacterium | reverse complement strand
GGATGTTATAGCAGTTGCATTGAAAAACTTAAAAGACAGAGCAGATCAAATAACTCATGGTTACAAGATTACTTGGGAAGCTCCACTTATGCGTCACTTTACTGTTAAGTTAGAACCAATTAAATAAATAAGACTTCTTAGTCTATTTAACTTAACAAATTAAATATAAGCACCTCAAATTTTAATTATTTGAGGTGCTTTTTTTTGTTATATAAAATGGTTCTATAACGAACATATTGGTTTTTATTTGTTCAAAGCAATAAAATATTTGCTTTGAATGTTATATTGTTATACGAATAATTATTAACAATAAAATAACAAGCATTATGGAAAAGATTCATGAATTTAAGATGAAAGCTATAAATGGTCAAATGGTTGACTTTGCTGATTATGAAAATAAGGTTTTATTAATAGTAAATACTGCAAGTAAGTGTGGGTTTACTGGTCAATATGAAGGATTGGAAGCATTAAATAAGAAATACTCAGATAAAGGTCTTGTTGTACTTGGTTTTCCTTGCAATCAATTTCTTGCTCAAGAACCAGGAGTAGATGGAGAAATATCAGAGTTTTGTACTATTAATTATGGTGTTAGCTTTAAGATGTTCTCAAAAATAGATGTAAATGGAGATAATGCTCCTGAGCTTTATAGATATTTAAAGAGTCAAGCTCCATTTATAAGTTTCCCTGATCAAGAAGTTGGAGATAAACTCTCTTCTATTCTTAAAGAAAATTCTCCTGAGTTTTTAGAAGGAAACGAAATTAAATGGAATTTCACTAAATTCTTAGTTTCGAAAGATGGTAAGAAAATTAAAAGATTTGAATCATCTGTTTCTCCTAATGAATTAGAGAAAGATATTGAAGCAATGCTATAGCTTTTATATCTTAGAGATATCTATTTACTGAAAATAAAAAAGGATTAGAGTTGTTTTGACTTTAATCCTTTTCTTCTTTATAGTTATTCTAAATTTATTCTGATAATGATTCTCCTATTGGTTTTCTAAGAACCATTCCCATATCTTTCTTCATTACAATTGAACCACGTTTATCTAATTTATATGGCTTTAACCAGCCTCCCATTGCTTGGAATGCTCCTGGTTCTCCTTCTTTTGCTGGGTAGAAATAGTTAGACATTTCATTTTCTTCTATCTTCTTTCCAACGTATATTGTATCTAATTGGAAGGCAGAAAAACTACCTACTATTGCTTCTAATTTAGTTTCTTTGTCTTTTTCTTTTGTTGTTGTAACTGTTTTATAATCCCATGCACCATTTCCATTAGGTTTATATGTCTTAGCATAGAATTTTAGACGTGCATCATTTTGTTGCATTTCTAAAGGAAGACGGATTGTAATGTTTTGAGTAAAGTTATCTTTTAGTGTACAATTTTCATACGAAGGTTGATGGTTAGATTTTATAACAAAATAACCTGCATTGATTATATATTGTCTTTTATGTGGAACAAGATTATAGTTTCTTGTTAAATCTTCGAATGAAATAACTTCATCAAATTTTAAAGTCATATCATTATTAATAGTGTCTTTTGTATGAGTTATACTTCCTAAAGCTCCTTTAGGCATCTTTAGCATTGATAAACTTTTTGATACTAATGTTGTGTCTTGAGAAGGATAATAATAGTCATTGAACTTCCCTAAGCATTCGTCAGGGTCATTTTCAATAAGTATATATGCTTTGCTTGTTAGATCTATTCCATTTAATGTTCTTTCTGAAATAGATTTGCTATTTAAGTTTATCCATTTGAAATCAAAGGGCATCTTATATTTTATTATACATTCTGTTTCTCCACTGCAAGAGTTGTTGAATTTGCTTGGTGTGCGTCTAACTATATATTCTGTTTCTTCTCTTTCTGAGAAATAATGGAATACTGTTACTGCACGTTCTCTTGCTAAGAGTGCATTCTTTTCTGTTATTGGATCTGAATCATCATAGCCAATAATAGTTACTTTATAGAATTTCCCATTATCCTTATCAAAAGCTATTTTATAAACACTATCTAAAACGTTTAATGCTTCTTCTGTATAAGTTGCTTCTCCTTTGTTGAAACATATAAAAGCTTCAAATCTCTCAGGGTAAGTTTTTTCTATTTTAACACCTCTTTGAGCTCTTTGTTTAGGACCTTGTGGTAAAATAATTTGACTACAAGTAGGTTGTTGTATTTTTGTAGCATTAGAAGTTGTTGTTGGCTTTCCTGATGATTTTGGAGGTGTTGGTTGTGCAATTATTCCACTTCCCAACAACGTTAAAAACAAATAAAGTAATGCTTTTCTCATAAAACTTATGAATTAATTAAATCAAGAATTATTTTTTCTGTAGTGTATCCTTCTGCTTGTGCCGAATAGTTTTGAACTATACGATGACGCAATACGGATACTGCTACTGCTTTTACATCTTCAATGTCGGGGGAGTACTTTCCTTTAAGTGCTGCATGACATTTTGCTCCAATAATTAAATATTGTGAAGCTCTCGGTCCTGCTCCCCATGATAGATATTTTTGTGCTATTGGATGAACCTTTGGCGTTGAAACCCTTGTCTTTTCAACTAAACTTACTGCATACTCATATACATTATCTGCAACAGGTATTTTGCGTATTAAGTTTTGCATTGTAGTTATCTCTTCTCTTGAGAATACTTTGTTTACTTCTATAGTTTTGCCAGTTGTTGTGCTTTTTAAAATATTTATTTCTTCTTCAAAGCTTGGATAATTTAACCAAAGCATAAACATAAAACGGTCTAATTGTGCTTCAGGTAGGGGATAAGTGCCTTCTTGTTCTATTGGATTTTGTGTTGCTAATACGAAGAATGGCTCTTCTAATTTATATGTATTTCCAGAAACAGTTACTGAATGTTCTTGCATTGCTTCCAAAAGAGCTGCTTGAGTCTTTGGAGGGGTACGGTTTATCTCATCTGCCAAAATGATATTTGCAAAGATTGACCCTTTTATAAACTTAAATTTTCTGTTTTCATCCAGTATTTCACTCCCTACTATGTCGGAAGGCATAAGGTCTGGTGTAAATTGAATTCTATTATGAGAAAGTCCTAATGCTGAAGAAATGGTAGTAACTAATAATGTTTTTGCTAAGCCGGGAACTCCAACTAATAAACAATGCCCTTTTGAAAAAATAGAAATTAATACTTGGTCAATTATTTCTTCTTGTCCAATTATCACTTTTGATATTTCTTTCTTTAGTAATTGAGTTTTTTCAACAAGATTATTTAATTGATCAACTTCTGATAAGTAGTTATTAGTAGAGCCTTCCATATTAGTTTATTTGTTAATCCAATTGATTTTATAATGACAATCTTTATATTCGTTGTCTATTTTGATATAAGTTTTAGGAGCTCTTTTATTTGCCCATTCTAATATAGCATTTGTCTTTGCTGTTTCTAATGCAGAGGTATAAATTTTGTCGTAGTCGTCTATTAAGTTAATTTTGTGAGCTTTTGTTTTTGTTGTAATCTTAATTAAACGATATGCGTTACCTGATTCTGCTTTAAAAAGTGTAGGCTCTGTTATATTACCCTGATTATATTTTTCAAAGTCAACCTTATCAATATTCTGCATTATCTCATTTATATTATTGTTTGAGAAACGAGCATTTGCAGTATAAGGATTTATCATTACACCTCCTGTAAGTTTTGACGCGTCATCAGAGAATGTTTTTACTGCATCTTCAAAACTAATCTTATTATCCGTTATAAGTTTACTAATACTATCTAATGTAGTTTTTGTTTTCATTAATTCTATATTAGATGGAGTAGGTATGATTAGTATATGACGACATTTTACTTGATCGCCTTTTCTTTCTATTAATTGAAGAATGTGAAATCCATATTTTGTTTCAAAAATAGGTGAAATTTCCCCGTCTCTAAGAGAAAATGCAACTGATTCAAATTCTGACACCATATCTCCTCGAGAAAAGGTTAATTCTCCTCCTTTTTTTGCAGAAGCAGGATCTTCTGAATATAGCGAAGCTAAAGTTGAGAACTTATCTCCTTTTAGGATTCTTTCTCTATATCCATTAAGCCTGTCTTTAATTAATTCTTTTTCTTCAGATGAAATTGTTGGGATCTTTACTATTTGTGCGAATTCGTATTCTTGTTCAACTGTTGGAAGACTATCTTTAGGAATATTATTAAAGAAATCAGAAACGTCTTTAGGTGTTATCTTAATCTTTTCAGTAAGATTTTCTTGTATCTTGCTTATTAAAATGTTTTCTTTGGTGATGTCTTTATAGTATTCTTTTATTTCACCCAAAGTTTTATTCATTTGTCTTTCCAAGTTTTCTTTTGACCCATATCGCTTTATTGTTTGGCGTAAATTCCTGTCCATTTCCCTGTTAACTTCTTCTTCTGTTATAGAAATAGAATCAATGTTTGCTTGATGTAACATTAGTTTATTAACTAATAACCCTTCAAGTATTTCACATTTTGAATTATGGGGCTCATCAATAATTCCCATATTTTGTTTCTGCTGAAGATAAGATGTTTCAAGTTCAGACAACTTGATCATATTTTTTCCAACAACGGCAACTACTTTATCTAAAACATTTGTTTGAGCAAAAAGATTAGTATTGAGTAAACAAACTAAACTGATTAGGATAACTTTTTTCATTTATTTCTAATTAATTGATTATGGAATTAAAAACGTCATTATATACTTTATAAGTATAAGTTGCTCTTAAATTCTTAATCCATTCTTCTTCTAAATATTCTTGGTAGTCAGATGTAACAATACCTTTTGCTTCTTCAAGAGTTTTTATTGAAGAACTTAGTATCTTATGTATTATAACAATACATTTCTTTTTGCCATCTTCAACAGGATTGCTTACTCCTAAATTCCAATTGGTATTATCAATAATTTTATTATCACCTTTTTCAAATTTATTCCACTTGTAGTCGAAATACTGAATTGTATTTTCTTTTATTTTAAACTTCTTGGCAAGAGCTTCAATAATTTCATCATTTGATTTGTCCTTTTTTACACCCTTTGCAATTATTTTCTTAGCTTTATTAACATCTAAGTCTTTGTAGATATTAAATATTGTTGCATCTGCTCTTTCTTTCCATTGATATTTTTCGTTGTTCTTGTCATAGAATTGTTTTAAACCAATAGTATCAGTTAAAGATTTATTCCATACAAATTTATCAGTAATAGAAAATATTAGAATACCATCTCTAAATTCGTCAACAGTTGCTTTTAGATCTAGGTGTTTGCTTTCAAGTTTTGAATCAGCATACTTAACTACCTTTTCATTTGCAATCTTATTATATATATTATTTACAAAAGTGGGTATATATTCAGGAGTTTGAGCATGTTGTCTTTTTGCTATCTCTTCTGCTAAATCTTTTTGAGTAAAGGAATAGTCTCCAATTGAAAATATTATAGGACTACCTTCAAATGTTGCGGGAACTTCCCATTTGCCTGAAAAAATAGAATCTGTAATTATTTTACAAACAGCTTCTATTTTACTAATGTCTTCTTTGAAATTGTATTCTATCTTACTCTTTTTTATAAACTCTTCAATAGTTCTATAACTCCTAACATCTCTTGCAATTCGTTGTTCAATTGTTTTGCGTTGTTCTTCTAAACTTTCAACAGGAACTAAAAGTATAGGTTTTATAATATGCCAACCATATCTTGATTCAAAAGGTTTTGAGTATTGATTCAAAGGAGTATTTGTTATCATATCAATATATTCAACAGGCATATTAACAACTCTTTGAGCCATTAACATTCCTTGCTTTTGAGCAGAATATTTATCATCAGAATACATTAAGGCAACAGAATCAAAAGGAACATTATTTTGTAGCTTAGTATAAGCTTCATCAACAAGTTTTTTGCATTCATCTTTTGAAGAATGTTGATCACAGTTTATCCATATATGAGCTATATTACAAGTAGAGAATGGAGCAGGTTTGCGATCGGTTAATTTAATTATATGATAACCTCTTTGAGAACGAACAGGCATTGAGACTTCATCTTTCTTTAGATTATAGCAAGCAGATTCAAAAGGATAAATCATGCTAAAAGAAGTGAAATAACCTAAATCTCCTCTATTCCCTTTTTGACCACTCTTTTGACCATCTTTTTTCTCTTGGTCTTTTGCCGAAGGGTCTTCTGAATATTGGATAGCTAATGTTCCAAAGTCTTCGCCTTTTAATATCCTTTTTCTGATTTCTAATGCTTTATTATAAGCTTCTAAGGTGTCAAATGGTGTAGCATTTGTTGGAATACTAATTAGTATATGTGATGCTCTAAGTATTTCTTTTGAACGCACATAAGCTTCATTCACTAATTCTTCTGTAACTGTTTTGTCATTCAAATATGGTTCAACTAATTGTTTTCTGTAAGTATTTACTTCTTCAGTGTAACTTTGTAAAGTGTCTAAACCTAAACGTTTTGATTCTGCAATCTTTAATTTATAGTTTATGAAGAGGTCTAAATAATCTTTTAAATCCTTTCTGATTATTTTTTTATCGGGATTTGGATTATTTCTTTGATATAAATCAACAAATGTTTTTTTTGTGATTTTTTCTCCTGCAACTTCAAGCACAATATCATTATCTACTTGCGCAAATGTAAATGAAGCAATGAAACTAAATAATACTAAACTAATTAATTTTTTCATATCCTTTTGTAGTTCTAATATATTTGAATTATTTATTAACGAGAGTAGTTAGGTGCCTCTCTTGTAATTGTAATATCGTGTGGATGACTTTCTGAATAACCAGCTGCTGTTATTTTTATGAACTTAGCTTTTTGTAGTTCTGTTATATCTTTTGAACCAGTATAAAACATACCTGCTCTTAAACCACCTATTAATTGATATATAACTTCTGTTACAGTACCTTTGTAAGGGACTCTCCCAACAATTCCTTCTGGTACTAATTTTGTTATATCATCTTCTGAATCTTGGAAATATCTATCTTTAGAGCCTTGTTGCATAGCATCTAAAGAACCCATACCTCTATATGATTTAAACTTTCTTCCTTCAAAAATAATTGTTTCTCCTGGAGATTCTTCAACTCCAGCTAATAAGGAACCTGCCATAATAGAGCTTGCTCCAGCCGCTAAAGCTTTGACTATATCTCCTGAATAACGAATTCCCCCATCAGCAATTACAGGGATATTTCTGCCTTCTAATATTCTTGCCACATCATAAATAGCACTTAATTGAGGGACTCCTATACCTGCGATTATACGTGTTGTACAAATACTTCCAGGTCCAATACCAACTTTAATTGCATCAGCACCTGCATTTGCAAGTTCTAAGGCTGCTTCTGCTGTCGCAATGTTACCACAAACTATATCAACATTAGGATACTTTGCTCTTACTTTTTTAACAACTTCAATATTTTTCATTGAATGACCATGAGCAGTATCAATAACAATAGCATCAACTCCTGCTGTAATAACGGCATCTATTCTTTCATATATATTAGAAGTTAAGCCAATACCTGCAGCAACTCTAAGTCTACCCATTTTATCTTTGCAAGCATTAGGACGTTCTTTTAGTTTAATAATATCTCTATATGTAATTAATCCAACAAGTTCACCTTTTGAATTAACAACTGGTAATTTCTCAATTCTATGTTTTTGAAGTATATCTGCAGCCATTTCAAAGTCTGTATGCTCAGGGGCAGTAATAACATTACTTGTCATTACTTCAATAATTGGACGATGAATATTTCTCTCAAATCTCAAATCACGATTAGTAACAATACCTATTAGTTTATTAGCTTCATCAATAACAGGAATCCCTCCAATGCTATATTCCTTCATTAAAGACAAAGCATCTTTAACAATTGAACTTTTTTGAATAGTGATAGGATTGATAATCATACCATTTTCAGCTCTTTTTACTTTTAAGACTTCAGCAGCTTGTTGTTCAATGCTCATGTTCTTATGTAGAACACCTATGCCACCTTCTTGTGCCATAGCAATTGCAAGCTTAGCTTCTGTTACTGTATCCATCGCAGCGGAAACAATAGGAATATTAATCGGAATATTACGAGAAAAAAGAGAATTAATCTTAACATCTCTCGGAATAACATCCGAATATGCAGGAACTAACAGGACATCGTCATATGTTAGTCCTTCGCCAACGAATTTGTCTGAATTTGAAAACATTTCTTTCTAGTATATATAATCTGCAAAGGTAGTATTTTTTAGCAAAAAGAAAAAAGAAAAAAAGAAAAAACTAAATTAACGATTTGAAATCAATACGAATCGACTCTATAACATAAGAATGAGTTTGAAAGATACTTCATTTCTGGTTTAACTAAAGACCCATATTATTAAGAATTTTATACCTTTAAAAAATAATGAAAGGCTCAATATTTTTACCCCACTGGAATTTTAAATTGAACCGATATGTATAACCAAATAAACCCATATTATCTCCATGAGTTGGAGTTCCGATTATTATAATATTTCTTATAACCTTATAATTACCATAGAATTTGCCATCAAATGGATATGGATAATCACCTATTTGCAAATATAAGAATTCCTACACATTGAGGATTAATACAAGAAGAAAATAGATATTTATAATGAGTTTAATACTAATTATTTACCCAGTTTAGATTCAAGAAATGTTTCTTCTGCCATATAGGAAGAGCGAACCAATGGCCCACTTTCTACATTGTCAAATCCTAAATTCATTCCTATTTCTTTGTATTTTGCAAATTGTGCTGGAATTACATATTCCTTTATTGGGATATTATTTTTTGTTGGTTGAAGATATTGTCCTATTGTAAATAATTTACAGCCTACGGCTCTTAAATCTTTCATTATATCAATGACTTCTTCTTCCTTTTCTCCTAAGCCAACCATTATTCCTGATTTTACTATTAAGCCTGCTTCATTTGCTTGTCTTAATACATCAAGACTTAAATCATATTTTGCTCTACTTCTTACTTGTGATGATAGTCCTTTTACTGTTTCCATATTATGACCAAATATGTCTGGCTTAGCTTTAAAGACTATATCTAAAAGTTCTTTTCTTCCATCAAAGTCTGGGGTTAGAACTTCTATAATTGTATTTAGATTTTCTTTTCTTATTTCTTGAATTGTTAATGCCCAATGTTCTGATCCTTTATCCTCAAGGTCATCTCTATCAACTGAAGTTATGACGCAGTGTTTTAGTTGCATTAATTTAACTGAAGATGCAATCTTTTTGGGTTCTTCTTTGTCAAGAGGAAGAGGTTTTCCTGTTTGTGTTGCACAGAATTTACAACTACGTGTACATATTTCACCTGCTATCATAAAGGTTGCTGTACCTTTAGACCAACATTCTCCTATGTTTGGACATTTTCCACTCGCGCATATTGTATGTAGTTGGTTCAGTTCTACTATCTTCTTTACATTTGGATACTCAGCTCCTTGTGGGAGTTTTATTTTAAGCCACGATGGTTTCCGCTCTGTATTGCTATTGCTCATCTTTTATTATATTATCCTGAACAAGTTTCTTATAGGTTTTTTCCGAAGCTAATTGCTCTGCTGCTTTTATGGAAAAATCTATTGCCGTTTCTTGTGGTTTGTCGTCTATGAAGACTTGTACATTATATTGTTTGCGAGAGTTATATTCTGTGGTTTCTATTACTTGATAAGATACTTTTTGTTTTGTCTTTTGTCCCCAGTCAATTAATTTGCTCTTGAAATTCCATTCTGCGGTTTCCAATAAGTCTATATCAAGATATAGAGAAAAGATTTTTTGTGTTATGACTTTATATGTAAAGTTGTATCCTTTGTCAAGATATATTGCTCCCACTATGGCTTCAAAAGCATCACCATCCATTGAAAGAAATTGTCCATTATCTTTAATATAACGTATGTGCTGAGATAGTCCGATCTTTTGTGCAAGTTTATTTAAAGAAGCACGACTTACTATTTTTGATCGCATTTCTGTTAGGAAACCTTCACCTTGATAAGGGTATTTCTTAAATAAGAAATCTCCTACAACTGTACTTAGTACAGTGTCTCCAAGATACTCTAATCGTTCATTATTCATTTTAAATCCTTTATTTCCTTTATAGAAGAAGGACTTATGTATAAGGGCAAGCTTATAAATAGAAATATTCTTAGGCTTACACCCAAGAATATTTCTTAGAAACAGTTTAAGCTCCTTATCTCGTTTATCAAGTTTACTTGATTTTCTGAATAGGGCTAACATTTAATATTTTTACTATTTAGTGTACTTCTTTAATGCTATACAAGCATTATGTCCTCCAAATCCAAATGTATTACTTAGCGCAACATTAACATCTCTTTCCTGTGCTTTATTGAACGTATAATTCAATAAAGGTAATTCAGGATCGTCCGTAAAGTGATTAATTGTTGGCGGCACTATACCATGTACTATTGTAAGAATAGTTGCAATTACTTCAATAGCTCCCGCAGCACCAAGAAGGTGTCCTGTCATACTCTTTGTAGAGTTGATATTGATTGTTTTTGCATGTTCTCCAAATAAAGTAACTATTGCTTTTGGTTCGGCTATATCTCCAATAGGAGTTGATGTTCCATGCGTATTAATATGGTCAACTGATGTAATATCTAATTCACCTTCTTCTAATGCAAGTTTCATTGCCATAATAGCACCTCTACCTTCAGGATGTGGGGCTGTCATATGATAAGCATCGGCAGTTAAACCAGAACCCATAACTTCTGCATAAATTTTTGCTCCTCTTGCTAAAGCATGTTCAAGTTCTTCTAATACTACAGCACCTGCTCCTTCTCCTAAAACAAAACCATCTCTGTCCTTATCAAAAGGACGTGAAGCTGTTTGAGGGTCATCATTTCTTGATGAAAGGGCAGTCATAGAACTAAAACCACCTAAACTTGATTCAACAATAGAAGCTTCTGATCCTCCACATACCATCATATCAGCCTTGCCTGTTTTGATGTATAATGCAGCATCAGCTATAGCATTTGCAGAAGAGGCACAAGCAGATACAGTTGCAAAATTAGGTCCTCTCAAATCGTGACGAATTGAGATATTACCAGCACAAATATCAGCAATCATTTTTGGAATAAAGAGTGGAGAGAAACGGAATGAACCATCTCCCAATACAAAATCTTTTACTTCTTGTTGGAAAGTTGTTATACCTCCAATACCAGAAGCCCAAATAACGCCTATTCTGTCTTTGTTTAGATTATCAAAATTTGCTCCAGAGTCTTTAATTGCTTCGTCAGATGCAAGAATACCATATTGTGAAAACTTATCATATTTTCGCAACTCTTTCCTATCAAAAAATGGACTTGGATCATAATTTTTTAATTCGCAAGCAAATCTTGTCTTTGCTTTTGCGGCATCAAAATAAGTAATCGGGGCAGCACCACTTACTCCATTAATTAAACCATTCCAGTAATCTGGAATGGTTAATCCTATAGGAGTAAGTGCACCCATACCCGTTACAACAACTCGCTTCATTTGCATAGTGAAATGAATTTATTTTGTTGCGTTCTCGATGTGTGCTATTGCATCACCTACTGTTGTAATCTTTTCTGCTTGATCATCTGGAATAGAAATACCAAATTCCTTTTCGATTTCCATGATCAATTCAATTGTGTCTAATGAATCTGCTCCTAAATCACTTGTAAAATTAGATTCAGGGGTTACTTGACTTTCTTCAACACCTAGCTTATCTACTACGATAGCTACAACTTTTGTTGCAATTTCAGACATAATTATTAGTTTTAAAATTAAAAATAGACTGCAAAGAAACAACTTTTTTGTTACCCCCCAAAGAAAATTTATACTAAAAAGACCATTACTTAGGGTATCTATCTGATTACTAAATAATAAAAAAATGTCTTTTTTAGGTTGAAAAATGTCTTTTTTTATCCGAAATAAAGAATTGAAGAATTAAAATATTACTTTTGCATAACGAGAAGGCAGAAATAAATTATATCACAATGAAAAAAATAGCACTCTTTGCTTCAGGTCATGGAACTAATGTCCAACAAATTATGGATTACTTTAAAGATAGTAATAATATAAAGATAGATGTTGTAATTGTCAATAAAAGAGACTCTTATGCAAGAGAAAGGGCTAAAAATAAGGGGGTTGATAACTTATATTTTAATCGTGATGATTTCTATAATAGTGATAAAGTATTAGAAGAATTAAAGAAAAGAGAAATTGATATGATTGTATTGGCTGGTTTTCTTTTATTGATTCCTCAAAACCTCATAGATAATTTCCCTAATGCTATAATAAATATCCACCCTGCTTTATTGCCCAAATATGGAGGGAAAGGAATGTATGGTCATTTTGTACACGAAGCTGTTATTGCAAATAAAGAAAAAGAATCTGGTATAACTATACATTATGTTAATGATCGTTACGATGAAGGGCAAACAATCTTTCAGGCAAAATGTGAAGTATCTCCTAACGATACCCCAGATGATTTAGCAGCAAAAATCCACCTTTTAGAAAAAGAATATTTCCCAAAAGTAATAGAATCAATTTTAGAACAAATAAATCTCACTCAGAATTTAAAGTTGGAGAAGAATTAACTAATGACTTTATTAATAAACTTGATGGAGCTAAGAAAGCTAATTATTTAAATAGAAGAGTAGAGTTAACAGCTACAAAATAGTATTAATTATCTCAAATACAAAAAGTCTCTTCAAGCAATTGATGCGACTTTTTTGTTCTCTCTATATTTTCTAAATTAGAGTTAAACATATAAATATTGGGAGTAAAAATAAATAAAGAACTTGCAACTAATTCAAGTAAATTGTGTATATTTGCATTTACAAACAAACTTTAACTCAAAAGAATAGAATCTAATAGAAAAAAATCCACCTAAAAAATGTTAAAAACTACGATGACCATCGTAGATAGTTTACGATACCCATCGTAGTACAATTTAATCCCTATTAGAATAATTTTCAATCCCGTTTCTGAAGAATTATATCCTGTTTCCGTAGAAAAAGATCCCTTTTAATTTCAGAAAGAAGGAGATAATGACAATCTTACTTTCTATACAGATACATTACTCTTTTCCTTTATGCAAATTTACCCTTTGAAAGCCTTTTTAATTGAATTTCTGTAAACGTATAAAGATTTTCCAGATTTGGTATTTCCCTTTAATATAAACTCATTTTTATATTAATGTTGAAACATGAAAGAAGGGATTAATCATTGACAAATTATAACTCTTCAGACAATAGAATGTTTTTAATAGATAACTTGCCCTTATTTGAACTATTTTTGATAATACATTCTTTAATCCTCTTACGGAATTTCCAGCAGGTCATTTGATTTAAACCGAGTTGATTTGAATAATTATAGGATGAAATTTCTTTACCAGCAACACAAACATTGTAGGCAATATAAAAAGCTTTATTGATTGGAAATTTGATATTATGAAACAAGGTATGAGCTGTTGCTGATTCTTCTGTTTTGCAACGTGTGCAACGACGAGAAGCTGTCGATTTACCCTCACAATAGTTAGTATTACCACATTTTCTACATACAAATCCTTCTTTCCATTTAACACCAGCAATGAATTCTAACGTTTTTTCTTTATCGTTAAATAATTCATTGGCAAATTCGGGTGAAATATTTTCTTTAAATATCATATTATCATGCGGTTTTTAGTGCTTTTATGAGAAAATTCCGATACAAAATTACATGTTTTTTTGGGAATGCACCTATATAAATAAAATTAAACGAGTTTTTTGCAATTTATTTTTTAATAATATTCTAGGGTTAAATATCTGATATATACATAATATAGAAGTTGATTATGAGTGGTATTAAAATAATTAATTAGTGTTATTATAATAATTTATTGGTGATACTATGATAATTCAAAATATTTGATTTATCTTTGCAGCGTCAAAACAATTTAATTCAAAATAATATGTTCGAATCAATAAGTAATATACTAGGAATTTCACCCAAAGTTGATTTGGGAGAAGTAATAAAAGAAGGTGCAACCATTTTAGATGTTCGCACCAAAGGTGAGTTTACAGAAGGCCACATAAGAGGGTCAGTTAATATTTCAGTAGATAAACTTGCAGGGAATATAAATAAATTAAAAGCTAAAGACAAGCCTATTATAACCTGTTGTGCATCTGGTGCAAGAAGTGCAGC
Organism: Bacteroidales bacterium; assembly: GCA_041662185.1. GTDB lineage: Bacteria > Bacteroidota > Bacteroidia > Bacteroidales > P3 > UBA10566. The sequence continues at coordinate 40,105 of JBAZSY010000018.1, read as the reverse complement.
GGCTAGACAAATACTACGTTCTAACGGTTTTACCAATGTACATAATGGTGGAAGTTGGATGAGTTTAAAGCGAAAATATAGTTTGTAATTAATTATATAAGCGAAAAACACCAGAAGAATTGAAATAAATCAATTCTTCTGGTGTTTTTTTATTTATTCTTATTCTCTTTTATTATAGCTATCTTCTTATAGCGTTTGGAGTTCTACTAATTTTGAGTAGGTTCCGTTTTGGGATAGGAGGGTGTGGTGATTACCTTCTTCTATTATTTTACCGTTATCCATTACTATTATTTTATCTGCATTTAGTATAGTGGATAGGCGATGGGCAACAACTAAGGTTGTTCTGCCTTTCATAAGAGTTTCTAAGGATTGTTGTACTAATCTTTCACTTTCAGTGTCAAGAGCTGATGTTGCTTCGTCTAATAATAGAATTGAAGGATTTTTGAATATTGCTCTTGCTATGCAGATTCTTTGACGTTCTCCACCAGAAAGCATTAGACCTCTATCTCCAATATTTGTATAATAACCTTTTGGTAGATTTGTTATAAAGTCATGTGCATTTGCTGCTTTTGCTGCTTCTTCAACATCTTTTAGTTCAGCTTCCATTCCAAAAGATATGTTCCCAAAGATTGTATCATTAAATAAAATACTTTCTTGTGTAACAACTCCTATTATGCTTCTTAGAGAATTTATATTTAGGTCTTTTATAGAAATGCCATCAATCATTATCTCTCCTTTTAAAGAGTCTTGAAAACGTGGTAGAAGGTCAATCAAAGTACTCTTTCCTGCACCTGATTTTCCAACAATTGCAACAGTTTGTCCTTTTTGAATATTAAGATTAATATTGTCTAAGACCATATTTTCTTTCCCTTCTTCTTCAATATAAGAGAAATAGATATTCTTATATTCAATTTGATTTTCAAATGTTTTTATGTTAATTGCATTTGGTATCTCAACAATTTTTTCTTGTGCATCTAATATTTCATATAGTCTTTCGGCTGCTGCCTCTGCTTTTTTTAGATTATAATAAGCTGTTGTAACACTTTGCATAGGAGCAATGATACGGGCAAATAATAATACAAAACCAATTAAAATACTTGGGGAAATTTCTCCCTTAATAACCATATTTCCTCCAAAGAGAACCACCACTACCAATGCAAATATTGCAAATATTTCTGTTAAAGGTGCAGCAAGTTCTTTTCTTCTAAGTATTTTAGTCATTAATCTTGTATATACATTGTTCTGCTGTTCAAATTTTTCTTGAACAATTTTCTCTGCATTATAAGCATCTATTACTCTTATTCCTCCAAGAGTCTCTTCTGCCGTTGATATAACTGTGCCTATTTGTCTTTGACCTTTTTCTGAATTGCGATTCAAACTAGCACCTATTCTACGTACCAAAAGAGCGACTGAAGGCATAATAATTACAATAAAGATAACAAGTTTAGGACTTGCAATAATAAGAGCGATTAAAAAGACTACAACCATTAATGGGTCTTTAACCATCATTTGCAAGCTACTTATAACTGAAATTTCAATATCTGAAAGGTCGGAACTCATTCTTGAAATTAAATCTCCTTTTCTTTTGTTTGAGAAAAAGGATAAAGGAAGTATAGTAATCTTATGATAAATATCATTTCTTAGGTCTTTGATTACTCCATTCCGAATAGGAGCAAGGAAATACATCCCTAAATAACGGAATAGGCTAGATAAGAAAGCAAAACATACATAAACTACGCTAAGTATTACCAAGCAAGTAAAAAGTCCATAATGCTGGCTGTAATAATTCAAGTGCCATGAGAAATAATCTATTATGGCATCTTTATTCACGGCAAATTCAGGGCAAACTTTAGGGGCTTTGATAATTCCAAACAATACTGAAACGAACGGAATTACCATAGCAAAAGAAAAAAGAGAAGCAAAAACATAAAGTAAATTGAACAATATGTTTAGGATTACTTCTCTTTTGTAACCTCTTAGATACTTAAATATTCTAAAGATTTTTTTCACTAATATCTATAATGATCAGCTTTGTAAGGACCGTTCTTGTCAACACCAATATATTCAGCTTGTTCATTAGTTAGAATTGTAAGCTTAACACCTATTCTTTCTAAATGTAGTCTTGCAACTTCTTCATCTAAATATTTAGGTAAACGATAAACCCCAACTTCGTAATTGTTTTTCCAAAGGTCTAATTGAGCAAGAGTTTGGTTAGTGAAAGAATTACTCATAACAAATGAAGGATGTCCAGTTGCACAGCCTAAGTTTACTAATCTTCCTTCAGCTAACATATAAATACAATGACCATCAGGATATATATACTTATCAACTTGTGGTTTAATATTTATTTTTTTTATGCCTGCCCATTCTTCTAATCTCTCAACTTGAATTTCATTGTCAAAGTGACCTATATTACAAACAATAGCTTCATCATTCATATTAGCCATATCTTCAGCTGTAATAATATCTCTATTACCAGTTGTTGTAACATAAATATTTCCTTCTCTTAATGCATCTTTAAGAGTTGTAACTTCAAAACCTTCCATTGCAGCTTGTAAAGCACAAATAGGGTCAATTTCAGTAACAATAACTCTAGCACCATAGCTTCTCATTGAATGAGCACAGCCTTTACCAACATCACCATAACCACAAACAACGCAAACCTTACCAGCAATCATAACATCAGTAGCTCTCTTGATGCCATCAGCTAAAGATTCACGACATCCATAAAGATTGTCGAACTTAGATTTAGTAACAGAGTCATTAACGTTAATAGCAGGAATTAATAATTCACCTCTTTCCATCATTTGATATAAACGATGAACACCTGTTGTAGTTTCTTCACTAACACCTTTTAATTCTTCTAATGTTCTATGCCATTTAGTGCTATCTTCTTTTATTATTTCTTTAAGAGTCTTTAAAATAATAGCTTCTTCAGTTGAAGAAGGAGTAGAATCTAATATTGAAGGATCGTTTTCAGCTGCAAAACCTTTATGGACCATAAGAGTAGCATCTCCACCATCATCAACAATTAATTGAGGTCCTTTACCATTAGGGAAAGAAAGAGCTTGGCTTGTACACCACCAATATTCTTCAAGGTTTTCGCCTTTCCAAGCAAACACAGGAACACCAGCGGCAACAATAGCAGCAGCAGCATGGTCTTGAGTAGAAAATATATTACATGAAGCCCAACGAACATCAGCTCCTAAGGCAACTAAAGTTTCAATTAATACAGCAGTTTGAATAGTCATATGTAAGGAACCCATAATTCTAACTCCTTTAAGAGGCTTTTCTTTGCCATATTTAGTTCTCAACGCCATTAAACCTGGCATTTCTTTTTCTGCTATTTCAATTTCTTTTCTTCCAAAGTCAGCCAAGTTAATATCTGCTACCTTGTACTTCAATGTGTAATCAATCATATTTATCTAATATTAAAAATAATTATTTCTAATTTGCAAAGGTACAATTACAAATTCAATAATGAAGAAATTTTCTTGAAAACATCTGTATTTTCCATAACTCCACTAAAATTTTCTGCACCAACACCAAAAGCATAAATAGGAACCATAACTCCTGTATGGTGAAGAGTTGTCCATTTATCTTTAATAGTACCTTCTTTTAAATCGCCTCCATTTATAGTTAATCCTCCTGTTTCGTGGTCTGCAATAACAATGACAAGAGTATTCCCATCTTTTTTAGCAAATTCAATAGCTAAACCTACAGCCTTGTCAAAATCGAGAACTTCTCCAACCATATCATCAAGCTTATTCAAATGAGCTTCAAAATCTATCTGAGAGCCTTCCAACATCATAAAAAACCCTTTTTTATTTGTAGATACTAATTTAAAACTATAAGTTAAGCTTTTACAGAGCATATCATCTCTTTTATTAGCCAAAGGAGGATGTTCATCATAAAGTAAGCCAGCAATAAGATTATTTTCTTTAGTTTTATTTTTGCTCAAAGAATTAATTTCATATAAGGAATAAATTAACTTATAACCCTTGGCTTTTAAACTATCCGTTAATGAAAGTTTATCTTTTCTCTTTTGGGCATCGAAGTTTTTTAAACCTCCTCCAATAAAAATATCAACATCGCCTTTTAAATAAGCTAAAGCAATCTCTTCGTTCATATTTCTATTCTTAACATTAGCCACGAAGCTTGCTGGAGTTGCATGAGTTAGATCACATGTAGTTATTATGGCAGTAGAAAGTCCTTTTTTCTTTGCTAATTTAATTAAACTTGGGTGAGGCATCCAAAGAGAGTCCAATCCAATAGATTCATAATTTGCTTTTTGTCCAATAGCTAAAGCAGTACCTCCTGCTCCTGAATCAGTAAGATACCTGTCTGCACAGTAAGTTTTAGAAAAACCAGTAACTGGCATAGTAAACATATTCAAATGCCCCTTATTTACAGTATATGCAGCATAAGCTTGAGACAATCCCATACCATCTCCAATCATAAGAATTACATTCTTAGGTTGAGAAAATAAAATTAGAGGACAAAGGAATAAAAATAAAACTAATTGAATAGAAGTTCTTTTCATTTGAATTTATTTAGAATATTTCTTCTAGCATTTTAGAATATAGAGTTTTAGTTGTCCAACCCATTGAAAGTACTTGTTTAGGGACTATGCTTTGAGCCGATTGTCCAGGGATAGTATTAACTTCTAAGAAGAAGAGTTCTTGTTTTTCTTCATCATAGATAAAGTCTATTCTACAAACACCTTTACAATTTAATCCTTTATATATCTTCTTTGCCGTTTTTTGAACATCAATTCTTATTCCTTCATTCACATTTGCAGGAGTTATTTCATCAGTTGATCCATCATATTTTGCTTCGTAGTCGAAGAATTCTTTTTTGGGTATTATTTCTGTTATTGGGAATGCAATAATTTCTCCTTTTGATTCCAAAACGCCACAAGTTAATTCTCTACCGTTAATAAATTCTTCAATTATTATTCTTTGATGAACATCAAAAGCTGTTTTTATTGCAAGGTCTAATTCTTTTTTTTGTTTGACTTTACTCATCCCAATGCTTGAACCTCCTTCTGAAGGTTTAACAAATAATGGAAGTGTTAGTTTTTGGCAAATTTCATCAGCGCTCATAGAATTATTTTTATAGAAGCTAACATTTTTTGCAACTCTTACAACGTCTAATTCTCTAACTACTGCATTGCATACAACCTTATCAAAAGTTATTGCAGAAACAAGAGAACTACAAGAAGCAAATGGGATATTCATCATCTCAAAATAACCTTGCAATAATCCATTCTCTCCAGGAGTTCCATGAATAATAATAAATACTCCATCAAAATTTATCTTCTTATCTTCTAAAATTAACGAGAAGTCATCTTTGTTTATATGATGTTTTATGCCATCTCTTTCATAGAACCATTCTTTTCCTTTTAGTACAATCTGATAAACATTATATAATGATTTATCAATGTTCTCTTCAACTTGTATTGCAGAACGAAGAGAAACTCCTGCTTCTCCGCTATTTCCTCCTGCCATTAATGCAATATTCTTTTTCATATCCTTTTATTCTTTAGTGCAAATTTTTTCTTGGCAATTATCACATGATTCTTTTTCACAACCAGAACAATCTGCTTGTGTACATATTAAATCATTTTTCCCGAATATCTTCTCATTTAAAAAGAAGAATATATGATTTATATCTAAACTAATACGCTTAAATTCCTCCCAAATAAATTCATCTGTTCCTTCTTTCTTTGAAGGGTCTTCAAATGAATAATGAATAATATTTTCTGCCTTTCCTGTAAAGAGGGGACAATTTTCTTTTGCGTTATCACAAACCGTAATAACATAATCCCAATCTTTATCTAAGAATTCATCAATATTCTTCGGCTTGTTTTCAGAAATATCAATTCCTGCTTCTTTCATAACTTTTATTGCTAAAGGATGAACCTCCTTTGCCGGTTCAGTTCCAGCAGAAAAAACATTTAAAGAAGGGTTTATTTGTTTTAACCAACCTTCAGCAATTTGTGAGCGACAAGAATTTCCTGTACAAAGAATTAATATGTTCATAGCGTATCTTTTATTTCCAATAAGAATTCTTTTATCTCTTTAAGAGAGCGAACAATTTCAACATTAGGGTTATTGTTTTCTTCTTTAGATTCGGAAGGATTCTTTGCTTTTAAATAGTTTTTAGTTCCTTCAATAGTATAGCCACAAGTCTTTGTTAAGTAGTGTATTTGTTTCAAAAGTTCAATATCACTCTTCGTGTAAAATCTTACGCCTCTTTTATTTTTATGAGGTTTAATTTGAGAAAATTCTGTTTCCCAAAATCTAAGTGCCGGAAGACTTATATCCAACTCCAAAGCAACTTCGCCAATACTATAATATAATCTCTCTGTATTTTCCATATCTTTAATAAGGCATTGGTGTAAAAGCATTTTCAATATGATTGATTTTTGTTCCTTCATTATTAGTAACAATGGCAATTATATCAAATCTTGCTTCTTCATTAATATTATTTCTTAAAATATAACTATTAGCAACCTTAATTATTGCCCTTTGTTTATCCTTTTTAACCGCAGATTCTGGTTCACAGAAAATATCACTACTTCGGGTCTTTACTTCAATAAAAACTATTTCACCACTATTTCTTGCTATAATATCTATTTCGTTCTTTCCGCTCCTATAATTAGTTTCTAATATCATATAGTCCTTATTCATCAAATATTCTAAGGCTAATTTTTCACCCTTCTGCCCAAAAACAACTGTTGTATCCATTTATTGCTCAATAATTACTTTATCTTTATCTACTGTTAGGGAAGTTTTTCTTCCAATAATGCATGCAATATTTTCTTGTTCTAAATGCCCAATTGGAATATTAAAAGCTATAGGATAACCATATTCTTTAACTGTATCCAAAATAATTTCTTCTGAAGTTTTTCCAAAAGGAATAGTGTTATCGTGCATATCAGAAAAAGCTCCAACAATTAATCCTTTTAATTTATTTAGTTTTCCTGCTCTTTTTAAGGCTTGCATCATGCGGTCAATATGATAAATATATTCATCTAAATCTTCAATAAATAATATTTTATCATTAGTATCTCCAAAACTACTTGAGCCTAAGAGGCTATAAATAACAGATAAATTTCCTCCAATCAATTCTCCTTCTGTTTCCCCAAGAATATTCATTTGATTAGAAGAATATGTGTTTATTGATTTTCCTTCAAATAAACATTTTTTTAGACTTTCTATAGCAACAGAATTCAAAGAATCTGATTTAATATTCAAAGGCATGATGCCATGAATGGTTTCAATATTATAATTAAAGTAGATATGAGAAAGTAAAACAGTAGGGTCTGAATAACCAATTATCCATTTAGGAGATTTAATAAATAAAGAAAAATCAAGTTTATCAATTATTCTAACTGTTCCATATCCACCACGAGCACAAAATATAGCTTTTATATCTTTATCATCTAAAAATCTTTGTAAATCCTCAGCCCTTTGTGTGTCATTGCCAGCAAATTGATTGTCTTCCACCCCAATACTTTTACCAATAATAACATCCAAACCCCAAGAAGAAAATAAGCTAATAGAGGCTTCTAATTCTTTTAAGCAAATTTTTCGAGCTGTAGCAACAATAGCAATTTTATCTCCTTTATGTAATAAATCTGGCTTAATACTCATATTAATAATATCAGTTTAAATTATTCAATTGAAATAATTATAATGAGCAAAGATACTTAAAAGAAATAAATCAAAGCAAGAAAAATTTCATTTATATTTAAAACAAAAGGGACAACTAATAATAGTCGTCCCTTTTTATTATTTATTATTTTTTTTCTTGGTTTAGAAGAAGAAGCTGAAGTTATTTGATATTTTTGCTTTTTCTTGTAATACTTGTAATGGTAAACGTAATTGTGTTGTTTTTTGCATATTACGCATATCATAAGATTGTTGAATCATCTTTGGATCTTCTTTTACTGCTTTTTCCCCTATTGCATCAACTTCAACAATATATACTCCATTATAACCTTTTATTGGTTTTTGAATACCTAATTTTTTTACTGTTGAAAGTGTTCCAAGTACTCTCATCTCTGGACCTGCTTGTACGAAGTAAGGATCTCCAAATGATACATTAGCTGCGGTATCAATTTTTGTACTTGCTTTTAATGCTATTGCATCAATTGTTTTGTCAGTTGCAATTAATGTTGATGCTTTTTTCATTAAGATTTCTGCTTTCTTTTCCATTCTTACCATATTTTCAATATATGGTTTTACTTGTTCAAGAGGAAGAATTCCTTTTTCTTTAATATCTTTTACTCCAACAACTAAAAACATATCAGGTAATTCATATATTTCTGGAGCTACATCACCTTTCTTTGTGTCTTTATTAAAAACCCAACGTACAATTTCTCTTGCATAAGGAGTCCCGTTTAATTGGTAATCCATATCTCTTACTTGTGATGTTAGAATATTTAAATTTTGTTTTTGTGCTGCTTGTTTGAATCCATCCATATTTGTTGCTGAGCCAAGGAAATTATTTGCTTTATCACGTATTTCATTAACTGTTTTTTCACTTGCACGTATTTCCATTATAATTGTTGCAAGTTGTAGTTTTGTTACAGGTGTTGTTTTCCCTGTTATTTTTATTAGCATATATCCCATATCATTAGGAATTGTATAAACAAATATTCCGTTTAATGCAGTTCCATTAATAGTATTGTAAAGGTCTGCTTGAAGTTGTCCATCTAATAACCAACCTGAATCGCCCATATTTTTCTTTGCTTCTGGATCGTCAGAGTATTTTGCTACATTGCTTTCAAATGCGGTTGCGGTTGCATTTACTATTGCATATACACTGTCTTTTAGTTTTGTAGCTGCTTCTTCTGTTCTCTTTATATCTCCACCTGCTTTACTATTAAGAATAAGTATTCTTGAGAAACGTATTGAATCTGGACGAGCTTGAATAGATGTTAGTTTAGCCATTACCCAATTTGTTCCGTTTTGAAATGGAGCAATAAATCCTCCAACATTAACTTTTGAAAGTATAGAGTCAGGAATTAACTTTGAAAATGATTCTTTTTTATAATAGTTAGAATCAAAGTTTTTATCTGATACTGTTGATACAAAAGCTCCAATTTCACTTGGTATTGTTTGTTGGAATGCTGCATAAGTATTAGCAACTGTATCATTTATATATTTAATATCTGCTGCAGATGGTACGATTGCAAATTTTACAAATTCAACATCACGCATAGTTTCTGTAAGTTTAAATTCGTTTTTGTGTTCATCGTAATATTTCTTATAATCTGCCTCTTGTATTTTTACTGAGTTGTCAGCAATTGATGAAAAAGGAAGAAGAGTGTAACGAGAAGTTGTTGTTTTATCGTAAACATCGCTTAAATGTGATGTTAATGCTTTAGGCATATACATACTTTTTGATAAAAGCTTTTCGTATTTTTCTTGCAAACGATTCTTTTTGATATATTTTTCAAAGCTTCTCCAAGAAGCTTGTTCTTCTTTTGGAAGTTTATCAAATTGAGCAATATATTGTTGAACAGCTTGCTTATTATAATTGCCTGTTTTAGGGTCAGAGAAATTTTGTATTACCATTGGATCAACAAAATCTCCAAAGAACATATCGTTCATTTCTTCTTGACCAACTGAAATACCGATCTTTTCATATTGGGTAGATAATAGTTTTTCATTCAAAAGCTCTTGATAAGCTTGTTGACGAACCATATAACTTTGTTCGGGAGTTAATGACTCAGTTTTGTACTGTTGCTTCATATTTTTTTCAATGGTTTGAGACATTTCCTCAAACTCAACCCTTGTAATTTCAACACCATCAACAGTTGCGATGTTGTTAGGTTGAGTGTTAGATTTTGTAAATATGTCACTGAAAATAAATGATAAGATTGCTATTGCAATTATTGCAACTGCTAAGCCTGCTCTTTTTCTGATTTTACCAATAATAGCCATTACTAATTGTTATTTTTGTTGTTATTTAATACTTTCTTCCTATTTAGTAGCTTGCAAAAATAGGAAGAAAATCACTATTTGGAAACTTTTTATTTAAAAAAGTGCATTTTATGCAATAAAAAGGGTATTAGGTTTGTTTGTTTGGAGTATCTTTGCTACAAATTTAATACACAGTTTTATGTTACGAAAAAGAGTAATTTTATTCCTATTTTCTTTTATTCTATTGGGCTTAACGTTAAATGCACAAGAAGACGATAAAGGCTTTGAATTATCAAAAAACCTTGAAATTTTTTCATCTGTTTATAAAAATCTTCATTTGAATTATGTTGATGATATTAATCCTGGTGAATTAATGAAAACAGCTATTGATGCTATGTTAGAAAAGCTTGATCCTTATACTAATTATTTCCCGGAATCATCTATTGAAGATGTTAAACTTCAATTAATGGGACAATATGGAGGGATAGGAGCTTTAATTCATCAACAAAATGGTAATGTAATTATTTCAGAACCTTACGAAGGTCTTCCTGCAGATAAGGCAGGATTGAAAGCAGGTGATATTATTATAGAAGTAAATGGACAAGAAGCAAAGGGGAAAAGTTCTGATCAAGTAAGAGAATTTCTAAGAGGACAAGCTGGTTCTGAAATAAAAATAAAGGTATTAAGAGATGGTAAGGAGATTGAACAAAAGTTTCATCGCCAAGAAATAACTCTTGAAAATGTTCCCTATTATGGGATGTTAAAAAATGAAATAGGCTACATTAAATTAAATGAGTTTACAAAAGACGCAGCAAGTAATGTATTGAATGCTTTTAAGACTCTTAAGAAAGATAATAAAATGAACGGGTTGGTCCTTGACCTTAGAGGTAATGGTGGAGGGTTATTAAATGATGCAGTTGGTCTTGTAAATATATTTGTAGATAAAGGACAAAGTATTGTTTCAACGAAGGGAAAGATAGCTGAAAAAAATCAAACATTTAAAACAACAAATTCCGCAATAGATTTAAATATTCCTATTATTGTTTTGGTTGATAACTCTTCTGCTTCTGCTTCTGAAATTGTTGCAGGAAGCCTTCAAGATTTAGATAGAGCAGTTATTATGGGTCAAAGAACTTATGGAAAAGCTTTAGTACAAAATATTATTCCTTTAATTTATAATGCTCAAATGAAAGTAACAGTATCTAAATACTATACCCCAAGTGGTCGTTGTATTCAAGCAATAGACTATTCACATAGAGATGATAATGGAAAAGCAATAAAAGTTCCGGACTCATTAAAAACAGCTTTTAAAACAAAGGGAGGGAGAACAGTATATGATGGTTTTGGAATAGAACCAGATGTCTTTATAGAACCAGAGTATGCAAGTACTTTAGCAATAACAATAATAACTAAATTTCTTGCTTTTGATTTTGCATCTCAATATGTAAAGCAAAACCCAACTATTCCAAATGCTAAAGATTTTAAAATAACAGATGATATATACAATCAATTTGTTGATTTCATAAAAGATAAAGACTATTCTTATTCTACCATAACAGAAAAGATGTTGAAAGAATTAAAAGATATGTCAGAAAAAGAAAAGTATAGTCAAGAAATTGAAAATACAATAGAAGATTTAAAGGCAAAAATTGAAAGTGATAAGAAAAATGATTTAATCAAATTCAAAGATGAAATAAAAGATATTTTATTATCAGAAATAGTAGTAAGATATTATTATCAAAAAGGAAGAATAGAAGCTCTTTTACAAAACGATATTGAAGTTGAAAAGGCAATAAATCTTTTATCAAACCCAAAAGAGTATAATAAGATAATTGGAAAATAATGGTTAATTATTAATTGTAAATGGTTAATATAAGGGTTCATAATTATGACCCCTATGAAATTTTATAGAAAAAGATATGAGAAAGATATATTATTTATTTGTTGTTTGTTGTTTGTTGTTTTCTTTTAATTCTAATGCACAAAATATAGATTCTTCTCTTTCCCCACAAGAGAAAGAAGCAATGGCGTTCTTAAAAACTTATATGCCTTTAAGTGATAGAGCCGATTATGATGAAGCTTTTTTCTTAAAGCAAGTCCATACAGCCTTTAAAGCAAAACAATATTTTAGTTGGGGAAAAACTATTCCAGAAGATATATTCCGTCATTTTGTTTTAGTGTATAGAGTAAATAATGAAAATTTAGATACTGCAAGAGTTGTATTTTTTGAACAACTAAAAGATAGAATAAAGAATATGTCAATGTATGATGCAGCATTGGAAGTAAATCATTGGTGTCACGAATATGTAAATTATAAAGGAGCAGATGGAAGAACTTCAGCCCCTTTAGCAACAATGAAAACATCACATGGTCGCTGTGGCGAAGAATCAACTTTTACTGTAACAGCTTTGCGTTCAGTTGCAATACCAGCACGTCAATGCTATACACCTCGTTGGGCTCATACCGATGACAATCACGCTTGGGTAGAAGTATGGATTGATGGAAAATGGTATTATCTTGGAGCGTGTGAACCAGAACCAGAACTAAATGTTGCTTGGTTTGCTGCTCCTGCAAAAAGGGCAATGATGGTTCATACAACTGTTTTTGGAGCAAACTATAAAGGAAATGAAGAAGTAAATTATCAAACAGACTTATATTCTAAGATAAATCTTCTTTCAAACTATGCTCCAACAAAAAAGATTTATGTTGAAGTTAAGGACAGTGAAGGTAAGCCAATTAAAGATGCAAGTGTAGATTTTGGACTTTATAACTATGCCGAATATTATCCTTCGGCAGAAAGAAATACAGATGATAATGGATTAACTTTTCTTACAACAGGATTTGGAGACTTGATGATATGGGCTAATAAAGGAATAAACTATGCTTACAAAAAGATAACAGTAAAAGAAGTAGATACCATTTCTCTTACTTTGAAATCAAATAAGAATAAAGAATACCAAGAATTATTAGAATTAGTGCCTCCAATCCAAAGAGCAATAACAACTATTTCAGGAGATAAAGTAGAGCTAAATTCAAAAAGGGTATTGCATGAAGATTCTCTTCGAAATGCTTATATTTCAACCTTTCCTAATGATAATGATATAAAAACTTTATCCTTAGAACTTCCAAATTTTGACCCAAAAGATGTGGAAGATGTTGTAAAGAGAAGTTGTGGAAACTATAAAGAAATAGAAACTTTCTTGAAAGAGAATAAAACCACTCAAGAGGCAATGACAATCTTAAAGGTTATTTACGACAAAGACCTAAGAGATACTCCAAAAGAAATTCTTAAAAGCCATTTAGATACTTATCTTAAAACAAAAAAGGAAAACTCTTATTCAAAGGAAATTACAGATAATTATATCATAAATCCAAGAATACAATTAGAATTAATAACTCCTTGGAGAGAGTATATAAATAATAATAAAGAAGAAATATTTGGACAAGAAGAAATAAAAACTCCTTCACAAATATCTATGTGGATAAATAATAATATCAAATTAAATATAACAGATAATTATTATAACTGTCAAATATCTCCAAAAGGAGTCTTGAAAATAAAACAAGCAGATAAGGTCTCAAGAGAAATTCTTTTTGTAGCAATAGCAAGAACATTAGAATTCCCTGCAAAATACGATTGGGCAACAGGAAATGCACAATACTATAATAATGAAGAATGGTTAAATGCTTTTTCTGATGGTAAAGAAGTCTCTAATAATAATGATAAATGCGTATTAAATGTACACAATAATACTGCAACAAATAAGATTAAACCAGAATATTATTCTCATTTTACCTTGGCTAAATTTATAAATGGAAAGTTTGTAACTCTTGATTATGAATACGACCCAAAGTTTAAGGAATTTCCACAAAAATTAGTTTTAGATCCTGGCTATTATCGTTTATTAACAGGAAATAGAGCAAATGATGGAACAGTATACGTTAAAACAGATTACTTTGAATTAAAACCAAATACAACCTCAGATATCTTTGTTGAATTAAGAGAAATAAAACAAAATCTTGTTGTTGAAGGAAATATTAAGATGACAACTAAGGTTAAGCTAAAAAATAAAGAAAAGACTACTCTTGCACAAATTTCAAAAGGAAAGGGTTTAGTTGTTGCAATTCTTGACCCAAGTCGTGAACCAACACGTCATGTGATGGTAGATATTCCTCTCCTTAAACAAGAATTTGAACAATGGGGTGGAGGAATGTTATTCTTAGTACCTGAAGACAAATTAACTCCAGACTTTTCAGAAAAGAACTATAAAAATCTTCCTTTGCAATCGTTATTTGCAATTGATGATAATAGTAAAATACTTAAACAAGTCATCAAGGCAACAAATAAGGACATAAAAGATAATCTCCCAATACTATTATTAATAACTAACGAAGGTGAAATAGTATTCCTTTCAGACGGATATAGAATAGGAGCAGGTGAGAACTTAATAAAAACAATTTATCAATTAGAAGGAAAAAAATAATGAGGAACAAAACCATTTCATCTTTCATTTTTTGCTTTTCATTACTTATTCTAAGCATAAGTATTCAAGCACAACCAATAGATAGTAAAGTAAAAGCCTCTCGTCAGCCATGGAATTTTGGTGTTAGAGCAGGAGGATGTTATGATATAGCAACACTTCAACAGGGAGCAAATTATAAACTTGGTTGGAAGGTAGGTCTTGTTGGAGAAAAGAGATTAATATATAATATTTATTTCCAACCCTCATTATCTTTTCAAAACAAAGGTTATACTTACGAAAGGACATATTATGACAAAGGGAATGTAAATGCATATCTTATTGAAGGTGTTGCAGGTCTATTGATGAAGTTTGGAGATGAAAGAGCAGGAAAAGGTTTTTCATTGATAATTGCCCCATATTTTAGTTATGGAGTTGGAGGGAAATCAACATTTGAAGACCTAAGAGACGAAGCAACAACAACAGATTATTTTGGAAAAGTAACGGAAAACACATTTTCCGATTATCGATTAAAATCTTTTGACATTGGATTTCAATTAGGCATAGGTTATGATTTTAATCACAAATGGGAATTAAGTGGAGCATATAATTTTGGTCTTCAAAGAATGATGAACTATACCAATTTCCGTTGGCGAGGTTATCAAATCAACCTAACATATTTCTTCCTATAAAAATAATTTTATTATCACTTCTTTTTAGAGAAAAATGTTGTATATTTGCAATGTAAACTAATTCTAATTCAAAAGAATAGATTTAATTATTAAATCTCCCAAAGCAGTAATTAATTCCTGAGATGCACATCTCATAACACCTACGGTGTACACCCTAATATAGCTACGGTTTACACCATAACACCACTATGGTATACACCTTAGCAACATCAAAACTTAGTATAAATAGTTTTAAACTTGCTTTCCTTAGAATTAAATCAAATCTCCCAAGAAAAAGATTAGCTTTAATTTCAAAAAGACTTCTTATAATTCCAAATATATGGAGTATAATTTCAGAAAGACCTTGATTAATTTCAAGTAAAGTTTATCTCCCCAATATTAATTGACGCAGAAATTTTGTTAAGGGTAATTTATTGATCTTCTAATTTCAAGGGTAGCTTTGATTAGAAAACTCTTCGGGTTATTAATCCTCCTATTAGTAGGGTTAATGGGTAAGGGAGGCGTTTCCATAGGGGAAAGAACCATTTGTTGTTTCTTATGCTTTTAAATTTAGTGTTATGAGACCAATAGAATTGTTTTTCTTCTACTTTCCAATGTTGTTTGTATTTATATACTGAACTTTCTTTGGTGCTACGTCCGAAGGAATAGGTTGTGGCGTGGTTTGCTTTGCAGTAGTTTATTATTGCTGAATGTAGGGCATAGGAAGTGTATAAATGATTGAAATTACAAAGGGTTGAGAAGTAAACGTTCTCAAAATAATTGTCTGTTATTTTATCTAATGCTGCAGCTCCTATTGGTTTATTGTCTTTATATGCTACAAATAAAATAGTTCTATTTGTAGCGAGTTTCTTTCTTATATATTTCTTGTAAACAACAGGTATTCCTATTTTATGCATGCGTTTTGAGTAAACATAATAGAAGTCTTTAATAAGTTTTTCAGATGTTTGGTGGCAAATTTTTATACCATTACGTTCTGCTTTTCTTATTTTTCTTCTTACTTCTGAGCTATAATTATAGTTTTCTAATAGGTTAAGTTCAAAATTTACTTTATCAGTGTAAACAAATTGAGAATGTGGTTGAGTGTCTCTTATTTCCCAATATTTAGGTAAAGAATTAAAATCAAACTTTTTAGGCGATGTTTCAATAACGCCTTGAGAAAGATAAGGGAGTGAAATGTAGTCTTTGCCACATTTACACATTAAAATAGCTACTTCTTGACCATTCGAAATAGTGAAAGGAAAGCGATAAACTTTCCTTTCGATTGTTTTTTCAAAGTTTTCAATAAATGAAGTTGCGTCTTTTATTTCAAGCATTTAATTATAGTTTAAATGGGTGTTTTGATTGAGGAAGTTTGCAAAGTGGATGATAGTCTCCAACTAAACCTACTGGACTTGCATTTCTTATGTCATGAACAATTTCAATACATTGACGAGCGTCTTCTAATCCAAACCCTTTTCCTTCTAATATATTTTTATAGCTATCAGTATGTAGTTCTTTGAAACCTTCACTAAATTCTATTTCTGTTCCTTCCATCTCTATCTTGCGATAAGTTCTTTTTCCTTGTGCAATAGCTTCTAAAGGTAAAGTGTCAGCATTGATGCTTAAGAAATATCTTACTCTTGCTTGTTTGAATCTCAAGAAGCCTCCAACTCTATCGTGTTGTGATATATTAACTATGTTTTCTTGAACAGGTCCAAATATCCATGATAACATATCATAGAAATGAATTCCGATATTTGTTGCAACTCCCCCAGATTTTTCTATAAAACCTTTCCATGATGTATAATACCAAGTTCCTCTTGAAGTGATATAAGTTAAATCAACATCATATACCTTGTCTTTTGGACCTTCTTCAATTTGCTTTTTCCAATCAATTATTACTTGATGAAGACGTAGTTGAAGAATAGTATTAACCTTTTTCCCTGTTTCTTTCTCCATTTGAGTAATTGCATCAATATTCCAAGGATTAAGAACAAGAGGTTTTTCACAAATCACATCAGCTCCAGCACGAAGTCCAAAACGAATATGAGAATCGTGAAGATAGTTTGGAGTACATACAGTAACATAATCAAGTTTTTGCTCTGTATGTTTTATTTTTTCAACGAATCTATCGAAACGTTCAAATTCTGTGTAGAAAGAACAGCTTGGGAAATAAGAATCCATAATTCCTACACTATCTGATTTATCAAGGGCAACTATTAAATTGTTATTTGTGTCCTTAATTGCTTTTAAGTGGCGAGGTGCAATATAGCCTGCAACGCCTATTAAGCCAAAGTTTTTCATATCTTTATTTTATTCTTGTAACTTGTCCATCCTTTAATTCATATTCTTGTTCTGACTCTGGACAAATAGCAATTCCTTTATCATTAAACTTTAATCTATGACCATATTCACTCATAAATCCAACCTGTTGTGCTGGATTTCCTACAACAAGTGCATAGTCAGGAATTGTTTTTGTAACCACTGCACCTGCTCCAATAAAAGCAAATTGTCCAATATTATGCCCACAAACTATTGTTGAGTTAGCTCCAATTGAAGCTCCACGACCAACTATTGTTTTTGCATATTGGTCTTTACGATTTACTGACGAACGTGGATTGATAACATTTGTAAATACACAAGATGGTCCTAAGAAAACATCATCTTCACATATTACTCCTGTATAAATTGAAACATTGTTTTGAACTTTTACATTATTTCCCAGAATAACTTCAGGAGAAACAACAACATTTTGTCCAATATTACATTTTTTACCAAGAGTTGCTCCTATCATTATATGGGAAAAATGCCATATTTTTGTACCAGAACCAATGTCGCAACCTTCATCTATAATTGCAGTTGGGTGTGCAAAATATTCCATAGTCTTAAAGAATTTAATTAACAAAAACGGTTATTTGCTTGACTGCAAAGATAAAAATTATTTCAATACATCTTATGTAGAATAAAATAATGCTTAACTTTGCACGTTATTCTTCTTATAAAATGATGAAAGACTTGATAAAAAAAATACTAAATAATTATTTCTTTGTTTACTTTTTCTGCATTCTTTGTGTTTTCACTTCTAAAGCAAATGCACAATCCAGTATTGTAAATTCAAATCCTAAGATAGCTTTTGAGAAAACATCTTATGATTATGGCGTAATATTTGCAGGAGATAATGGGGAAGTTAATTTTAAATTTAAGAATGAAGGAAAGAGTCCATTGATAATAAATAATGTTGTTTCATCTTGTGGTTGCACAGTTCCTAAGTGGTTAAAAGATCCAATTATGCCAGAACAAAGTGGCACTATAAAGGTAGCATACAATACAAATATTATTGGAGATATTAAAAGAAGTATAACAGTAACAACAAACGACCCTAACCAAAAAAGAATAGTGCTTATAATAACAGGAAAAGTAGTAAAAGAAGAACATAATTAATAACAAATTAAAATAGATTAGAAATGAAAAAGTTAGTTTTATCTTTACTCCTAATATTTGGAGTTACATTTGGAGTTATGGCTCAAAACAATAAGTCAGCAGCTCAAACAAGTAAACCCGCAGAAAGTGCTCAATTAAATAAACCAGTAGGTACTCAAGCCGAAATTACATTTGAAAAAGTAGAGCACGATTACGGTGACGTTATAAAAGGAGGAAATGGAGAAACTTCATTTACCTACAAAAACACAGGTAAAGCTCCATTGGTTCTTTCAAATGTTCGTTCATCTTGCGGATGTACAGTTCCTTCTTGGTCAAGAGAACCATTAATGCCAGGACAAACAGCAAGCATTAAAGTAAAATATAATACTGCAAACGTTGGACCTATTAACAAATCAATTACAGTAGAATCAAACGCAACTACAAATAGAATTGTTTTAAAAATTAAGGGAAAAGTAACTGATACTCCAACAAATAAATAATTCTCTTCTCCCGATACAGATAAAACACTAAAAATAAAATTTTATGCCAAAAATATCAAATAAAGGCAAAATATTACCAGCTTCTGCAATAAGAAAACTTGTTCCTTTTGCAGACGCAGCAAAAGAAAGAGGGATAAAAATTTATCACTTAAATATTGGACAACCTGATATTTTAACTCCTCAAGGAGCTATTGATGCAATGAAAAATGCAGATATGTCAATTGTTGAATATACTAACTCAGCAGGAAATCTTTCATATAGGAAGAAATTAGTTGGTTACTATAAAGAACATAATATTGATATTACACCAGAACAAATCATTATAACTAATGGAGGTTCTGAAGCACTTCAATTTGCTTTCACAGTTTGTTTAAACGAAGGAGAAGAAATTCTTATACCAGAACCTTACTACACAAACTATAACTCTTTTGCTATACAAAGCAATGTAGTAATAAAAACAATACCATCTTCAATAGAAAATGGATTTGCGCTTCCTCCAATTGAAGACTTTGAGAAAGCTATTACACCTAAGACGAGAGCAATTATGGTTTGTAACCCTAATAACCCAACAGGATATCTTTATTCAAAAGAAGAGCTTGAAGTTTTAGGAACATTAGCAAAGAAATATGACCTTTATCTTTTTGCTGATGAGGTTTACCGAGAATTTTGTTACGATGGAGCAAAGCATTCATCTGTTATGCACCTTGAAGGATTAGAACAAAATGTTGTTTTGGTCGACTCAGTTTCTAAACGTTATAGTGCATGTGGAGCAAGAGTTGGATTAATAATGAGTAAGAATAAAGAAGTAATGTCTGCAGCTATGCGTATGGCACAAGCAAGACTTTGTCCTCCATTCTTTGGACAAATATTTGCAGAAGCAGCAGTAGATACTCCTAAATCTTATTTTACAGAAGTAAATGCTGAATATGATAAACGTAGACACGTATTAGTAGAATCAATAAATGCAATAGATGGTTGTTTCTGTCCAATGCCAAAAGGAGCTTTCTACACAATGATTCAATTACCAATTGATGATAGTGATAAGTTCTGTAAATGGTTATTAGAAGAATTCAGCTATAATGGAGCAACAGTAATGTTAGCCCCAGCAACAGGATTCTATTCAGACCCAGAAAAAGGAAGGAAACAAGCACGTATAACATATTGCATCTGTATTGAAGACCTTAAAGCAGCAGCAAAATGCTTAGAAGAAGCTTTAAAAGTTTATCCAGGCAGAACAAAATAAGAATTTAGAAATACCACTAAATATAAAATGCCACACATTAATTGTGTGGCATTTTTTTTATTAATTAGAATAATCCTATTATATTCCCATCGTCATCTATATCTATATTTTCTGATGATGGTATTTCAGGGAGTCCTGGCATTAACATAATCTCACCAGAAATAGGTACAATAAATCCTGCTCCGGAAGATATTTCAACTTCTCTTACTTTAAATGTAAAGTCTTTTGGCCAACCTCTTAAATTAGGGTCATCTGAAATAGACTTTTGAGTTTTTGCCATACATATTGGCAGGTTTGAAAGTCCTAATTCATTAATCTTTTTTATATCAGATGATGCTTTTGAAGAAAATTCAACCTTCGTTGCTCCATAAAGCTTAGATGCAATTTTATTAACTTTTTCTTCTATTGTCTCATCATTATCATATATAAAATTAATTTCTGTCTTTTCTTGAACAGCCTTTTTTACTTCATTTGCAAGTTCAATAGCTCCTTCTCCTCCATTTGCCCAGACCTCACAAGTAAATGCTTTTACACCTAAATTATCACAATATTTCTTTATGTAATCAATTTCTTCTTGGGAGTCATTAGCAAATTTATTAATTGCAATAATTGGAGTTATTCCAAATTGTTTAATGTTTTCTATATGCTTTTCTAAATTCCCAATACCTTTCTTAACAGCGTCTAAGTTTTCAGTCCTAATTTCTTTTACACCAACCCCTCCATGATAACGTAATGCTTTAATTGTTGCAACTAATACAATTGCATTTGGTCTTAGTCCAGATTCTCTGCATTTAATATCAATAAATTTTTCTGCGCCAAGGTCTGCACCAAAACCTGCTTCTGTAACAACAATATCAGAAAGAGTTAGCCCCATCTTTGTTGCAATAATTGTATTTGTTCCTTGAGCAATATTTGCAAAAGGTCCACCATGAATAATTGCAGGAGAGCCTTCTGTTGTTTGAACAAGATTAGGTTTGATAGCATCTTTTAAAAGAGCAGCCATAGCTCCATTTACTTTTAAATCTCTTGCAAATATAGGTTTCTTGTTATAGGTATAACCAACAAATATATTTCCTAATCTTTCTTTTAAATCTTTAATGCTTTTACACATGCAAAGTATTGCCATAACCTCAGATGCAGGAGTAATTTTAAATCCTCCTTCACGAGGCACGCCATTACTAATACCACCAAGACCTATAACTACATGTCTTAAAGAACGATCATTCATATCCATTACTCTTGCCCAACGAATAGTTCGAGGGTCTAAGCCTAAATTGTTTTTTTTGTTTTGGATATTATTATCAATAATTGCTGAAAGAAGATTATTAGCTTTTTCTATTGCAGCAAAGTCTCCTGTAAAGTGAAGGTTAATATCTTCCATAGGTACAACTTGTGCATGTCCGCCTCCAGTTGCTCCTCCTTTCATTCCAAATACAGGTCCTAAAGAAGGTTCTCTAAGAACAACTATTGACTTTTTTCCTATCTTATTTAAGGCTTGAGATAAACCGATAGATATTGTTGTTTTTCCTTCCCCAGCAGGAGTAGGAGTTATAGCAGTAACCAATACTAATTTTGAAGATTTAATTTTTTCTTCATCTATTAAAGAAAGTGGGAGTTTAGCTTTATACTTTCCGTAATACTCAACAATTTCTTTTGGGAGGTTGAGATTTGCTGCCACATCTCTAATGTGTAGCATATTATATTCTCTTGCAATTTCTAAATCTGTTTTCATCAAATAGTTTTTTAATCTGTTTAATAGTTGATATTATTCTATAATGAGATAACAATAAAAAATGTCGAATATTTTATGTGGAAGAAACTTATTTATGTGGAAATCTTTTGGGCAAATAGATTCTTGATTTGATATAAGGTATAGATCACAAAGAATAGATTTAATAGAAGTCCAATTGGTGCTATTTTCCAAAAAAATATAATTAGAATTAATTCTAATGGTATAGTTATGGATAAACCAATAAATCCTATTCCTAATTTATATAATAAGTTTTTCTTGCTTGATTTAGTAAGTCTAATCCCAATTAAAAACATTATTATCATAATATAAATACTTACTATAGGGATTAATATCATGAATGCATAAGAGATATTCTTACCCTGATATGATGATAATAATTCCAAAATACCTAGTATTATTTCTAAAAATATTAATTGAATAAATAGGTGAGTATCCTTTACAATTGAAGAATAGTATTTTATTATTGCACCTAATAGAATAACTAAAATAGTTCTATTAACAAGAATAGTAATCCATCCTGGAATATATATAAAGATATTTTTAATGCTGACGATAATACTATTGCTTATATTATAAGGGAGTAAAGTACCAAATAAACTTTGACCAAAAGATATAAATGCAAAGAGAATAGCGGTAAAACACAATATAGTTAATATAGTAGACTTATGTTTTTCTACTTCTTTACAATTTTCGCATCTTCCAAACTCAGTTGAAATCTCTTTTCCACAATAAGGGCATTTTTTAGTTATCATAGAAATTGTATCCAATATTTAGTTTAATGTGCAAAGGTAATCATTAGTTATATGGAGAAATGTCTATTAATAATAATTAAATATTTAGACATTAATTGACACATCTATCTGTTATGTTATTCATAACCTTTAAAGCATCAGATATAGATTTGATAGGAACAATTGTTAGTGTTAGTCTTTCTCCTACTTCTTTTAATTGAGTGGTTATTGGGTAGCTTTTAACATAAGTTAATATGTTTCCAAAGGTTTCTGAGTTGAAATAATCTGAGTCTTTTGTTGCTCCGAAAGAAGCTGTCATCTTATCTCTTTTTAGGTTTAGTTTTTCAAATCCAATTTTCCTAGCCAAGCGACGTAGTTTTACTGTATCTATTAGTTCAAGTGTTTGTTTTGGGATTTTCCCAAAACGATCTTTTAGTTGCTGTTTAAATATTTCTAATTCTTGGTCAGTTTCTAAACTATCAAGCTCTTTATATAGGTTTAATCTTTCTCCAATATTTGTAATATAAGCATCTGGAATAAGAATTTCAAGGTCTGTTTCTATATTACATTCTCTTGCATAGAATCCAGCATTTCCACCTTCATCCTTTCTCTTTTCTCTTTCTTCTTCTTCGTAAAGCTCTTTGAAATCAGTTTGTTTTAACTCTTCAATTGCTTCATTAAGGATCTTATGATACATGTCAAATCCAATTTCAGAAATAAAACCACTCTGTTCTGCTCCAAGAATATTACCTGCACCTCTAATATCTAAATCTCTCATTGCAATACTAAATCCAGAACCAATATTAGAGAAGTCTTCAATTGCTTGCAAACGTTTTCTTGCTTCTTCAGTAATCATACTCATTGGAGGAGTTAATAGATAACAATATGCTTTCTTATTACTTCTTCCAACTCTTCCTCTTAATTGGTGAAGATCTGAAAGTCCATAGTTTTGAGCCTCATTGATAATTATTGTATTAGCATTAGGTATATCTAATCCATTCTCAACAATTGTTGTTGAAACCAAGACATCAAACTCTCCTTCAATAAAGTTAAACATAACCTCTTCCAATTTATCCCCGTTCATTTGCCCATGTCCAATAACAATCTTTGCATCAGGAACAAGTCTTTGAATCATCCCTGCAATTTCTTCAATGTTTTGCACACGATTATGAACAAAATACACTTGTCCTCCACGAGAGATTTCAAACAAGATTGCATCTCTTATTATTTCTTCTTCAAAGCAAGCAACTTGTGTTTGAACAGG
Source organism: Bacteroidales bacterium (assembly GCA_041662185.1). GTDB lineage: Bacteria > Bacteroidota > Bacteroidia > Bacteroidales > P3 > UBA10566. The sequence goes on along the minus strand of JBAZSY010000018.1, from coordinate 16,125 downwards.
CTGACGATTAGGAGGTGGAGTATTAATAATAGATAAATCTCTTGCACCCATAAGAGAAAATTGAAGGGTACGAGGAATAGGTGTTGCAGTAAGAGTTAAGGTATCAACATTTATCTTCATTTGCTTTAGCTTTTCTTTCATTGATACTCCAAACTTATGTTCTTCGTCAACAATCAAAAGTCCCAAGTCTTTAAATTCAATTTCCTTACTTACTATCTTATGAGTTCCTATAAGAATATCTATCTTTCCTTCTTTAAGGTCTTTTATTACTTGATTTTTTTCTTTTGTTGTGCGGAAACGATTGATATAATCAACCCTACAAGGCATGTTTTCCAATCGGTCAGAAAAAGTTTTGAAATGTTGATAAGCTAATATGGTTGTAGGAACCAAAACGGCTACTTGCTTACTATCGGCAACAGCTTTAAATGCTGCACGAATTGCTATTTCTGTTTTTCCAAATCCCACATCTCCACAAATCAATCTATCCATAGGAATACGACTCTCCATATCATGCTTAATATCTCTTGTAGCCTTATATTGATCAGGAGTATCTTCATAAATAAAAGAAGCTTCAAGTTCATTTTGCATATAAGAATCTCCAGAATATGCAAAGCCTAAAGAAGATTTTCTTTTTGCATAAAGAGCAATTAAGTCCTTTGCAATATCTTTTACCTTTTGTTTAGTCTTGTTCTTTAAATTATTCCAAGTGTTGGAGCCAAGACGATGAAGTGTTGGAGGAGTTCCATCTTTTCCTGTAAAACGTGAAATCTTATGTAGAGCATGGATGCTTACATATAGAATATCATTATCCTTATAAACTAAACGAATAGTTTCCTGTTGCTTACCATTATTTTCTAATTTTTCAAGACCAGCAAATTTTCCAACACCATAATCAATATGAGTTATATAATCACCAGGCTTTAGTTGCATAAGATCCTTTAAGGTCAAAGCTTCATGGGTTTGCTTCTGATCCCTAACCTTATATTTATGATAACGTTCAAATAATTCGTGGTCAGTAAATACTGCAACCTTTAAATCATTATCAATATATCCAGAACTAATAGAGTTTAGTAAGTAATTTACTTTAAAATAAGAATTTTCTCCTCCGAATTCCTTAATTATTTTTTCTATTCTTTCCTTTTGCTTAGGATTTTCAACGCAAAAGAAATTAGTAAATGAATTTTCAGCTTGTGAATTAAGGCAATCAATTAATAATGAGAAATTTTTATGAAAAGAAGGTTGAGGGGAAGTATTAAATATTATGGTATTATCTTTTGATAACATTGTACTAGAACCCAATTCCACAATTGAATGTCGTAATATGCTTTTTTGAAATTCTTCTGAAGAATTATATAATATTTCAGGCTTAATATGAAGTTCTTTGGTCGAGAGTTCTAAATATTGCCTTTGCGCAAACTCATATCCTTTATCTATTTTATCTAAACAAATATCTAAATGCTCAACCCAAATAACAGTATTATCTCCAAAATAATCTATAAGCGGAACTCTTTTTTCTTGGCTAAGGGTTTCGCTTTGAATATTAGGTAATATAATTAGATGTTCTTGTTCTTCAATAGTAAGTTGAGAAACTACATCAAATGTTCTTAAGCTTTCTACATCATCCCCAAAGAATTCAATTCTATAAGGATATTCATCTGCAAAAGAAAACACATCAATAATACCACCTCTAACTGCATATTGACCGGGATCAATAACAAAATCAACTCTTTCAAATTCATATTCATCTAAAACATCAATTACAAAATCCAAAGACAGTGGGTTTCCAACACCAATTCTTAGAGTATTTTTTGTAAGTATTTGTTTTGACATAACCTTCTCTAAAAGAGCATCAGGATAGGTTATAATGATGGTTTGTGAATTATTATTTAATCTGTTCAATACCTCAGACCTAAGCAATATATTAGCATTATCCCTTTCTTCAACTCGATAAGGGATTTTATAAGCAGAAGGATAGAAGAGGACATTCTTTTTAGAATAATCTAAGTCTTGTTCTCCAAAAATTTGTTCAATATCATTACAGAAATAAGCAGCCCTTTCCTTGTCAGGCATAATGATAAGATGAGTAAATTCCTTAGAAAACTTCATAGAAGCAGCAACACAAACAGACATAGAACTCCCTGCTAAACCTTGAATGTTTAACCTTGAATGTAGTTGAGTAATTGAGCGAAGAATCTCAATATAGTTAGGATTCTTAGAATATATATCAAGTAAATCTTTCACGTTGCAAAGATACAAAAAAGCTTACTCTTTTTATTGGAAAAGAAAAAAGGATTCAGAAAATCGAACTTGGAGTTAGGGTACTGAATCCTTTTATTATTAAATTTTATTTTGTTAATTCCTTATTGGAAGATTTCTGATAGTTGTATAAATTCTTTACTTGGAGATGAGTTCTTATATAGGATTCTATAAACTGCATCTGCAATTGGCGTTTCTGCTTTATGAACTTTGTTTAATTCATGGATACAGCTTGCTGCATAATATCCTTCTGCTACCATTTTCATTTCCAGTTGTGCCGAGTTTACTGAATAACCTGTTCCTATCATTTGCCCAAAGGTTCTATTTCTACTGTGTTGTGAGTAGGCTGTTACAAGTAGGTCCCCAAGATAAGCAAGATGGTTTATGTTTCTTTCTGGCATTGGAGAACTTATTGCTAAGAAGTTTTCCATTTCTTGAAGTGAATTTGCAACAACAACGGCTATAAAGTTATCACCACAACCTAAGCCTTTACATATTCCTACTGCAAGTGCATAGATGTTTTTCATTATTCCTACGTATTCTATTCCTTCTATATCTTTTGAAAGAGTTGTTTTAACGTAACGACATTCAAAATTATCTGCTATATACTTTGCTAAAAGTGGATTTTGTGAACCAACTGTCAGATAAGTTAGGTTTTCTTTTGCTATTTCTTCTGCATGTGAAGGTCCACTTATTACTGCTTGGTTGGCATAAGATATATTATATGTATCTCTGAAATATTCAGCAACAATTTGATTTGTTTCAGGTATTATACCTTTTATTGCTGATATTACATTCTTTCCACCAAAAGCATCAGGTGTTAATCCTTTTAGAGAACGAACCAAGAATGCAGATGGAATTACAAATAGAAGATTATCTGCTGATGAGATAATCTTCTTAATATCTGTATCTATTGTTATTTTATCGATGTTAAGTTCACATTGACTTAGAAATAATGGATTGTGATTATGAGCCTTTACTCCTTCAACTATTTCTTCTTCTCTTACCCACCAATATACTTCTTGGTGTATTTCACAGGCAATTTTAACTATTGCTGTTGCCCAACTACCACTTCCAAATATTGCAATTTTCATTATTTTTATTGTTTATAGTCCTAAAACTTTTCTTCCTTGTTCGTAAATTATATCTTTTGGTATTTTAGCTCCATTGATTTTTTCTAAGTCTTTTTTAAGTTCTGGACGTATAATTCCATTCTTTTCATTGTATTGTTTTGCAAATGCATAATCACCTTCACCTTCAACTTTTATTATAAGTGCTGCCCAACTTTCCATTGCTTTCTTTGCTTTTTCAAAGTTGATTACATATTTACCTTCTTTGTTACGAGAGAACGCTCCTTGGTCTTCAAAATAATTAAAACACATCATATTTGCTTGTCCATGTGCTTCTGCAGCTCCAAAACGTACTGAACGAATAATGCCAGCTATAAATGTTGCATAAGCATCTTCTTCTTTTATATTTGTTATTTGTCCTTCCTTAATAAGTGAAGTTACCATATATAATCCTAAGATATCTGCTTTAGCTTCTTCCCAAGCTGAGTATTGATTTCCTAATGCTTTTCTTACTCCACCTTTTTTATTAATAGTATTCTTTATTCCCAATCCATGTGATACTTCGTGGAAGGTTACATTTGAGAAGAAAGCTTCAAATTTAATATTCTTTAGTTGTTCTTTTTCCATCATTTGGTTTGCTATTGGTACTAAGATTTTATCAAACTTAGCTTTCATTGCATTCTTTAGTTGAAGTCTTCTTGCTCCCTTCTTTAGTTGTACTCTTTCATCATTTGGTAGGTTTATAGCAATTGTTTTTCCCCCTGCATTACAATCTCCGCCATAAAAGATCACATCATAGACATTAAGATCTGATTCTGTTCCTGGTATTTCTTTCTTAAATTTAGGGTCAACAGGTAAATTCTTTTGTAGTTGAGGTAACATCTTAGTAAATTTAGCCAAGTCATTACTCCACTTTTGGTCTTTGACTAAGATAAAACATTCATAAGATGCTTTTGAACCAAAACGGCGGTCTTCATAGTTTTCAATTGGTCCAACAACAAAGTCAAGTTTTGATTGTTTCATATCCATCCATGCCATATCTGATGCAAAATAATCATCAGTTTGGAATGCTTTTCTTCTTTCTGTTAAGTATTTCTTTAAACCAGCATCATCTGCAAGAGTAATTGCTTTTGCTAATAAAGAATCAACCTTTGTTAGTTCTTCTTTATACTCTTCATGATACCATTTAACAACTAATTTCCCTTTATCATCACGACGCAATACAGTATATTGGCTATCTTTATTTTTATCTTTAAGAGCTTTATATTCCGCATCAGTCATATCTTTAGGATAAAAATTTGCTCCAAGAGGCTTTTCGCCAAATCCAGCAACGAAAGGCTTAAGTCCATTAAATCTTTCCCAAGGACCATAGTTTATCATAGCAAATTTTCTTGCAGCAACATCACTAATTGTGTCCATATCATTTCTATTACCATAAGTTTGTTGCCAATAAAGGTTATCCATTATATCTCCTATTTCAAAGAATATTTTTATTAATTCTTTTTCGTTTGAAGTAAGTATTGAAAGATCTGTTGTTAATCTTACAGTTGCAAATTCATCAACTTTTTCTTGCATAGAACTTTTTGTTGTTTCTTTTTTTGGGGTGATGTCTTTCTTTTGACAACTTGTAAATGCAACTAAACATATTGCCAAGCACCCATAAATTAATTTCTTCATTTCTTTATTTTTTTGATTAAATATTTTCTCTTTTCAAGTTGCGAAAATAGGAACTTTTTGTGAGATATAAAAAGATTTAAGGCTTATGTTTAAAACCGAAGTCTTAAACATAAGCCTTAAAATAAATGCTTATAAGCTTAAATATTGTTATTTACTAACAGTAATCTTCTTGGTTGCAAGACCATTATTAGAATTTATTTTTACAAAATACATTCCGTTTAAAAGGTTAGTTGTATTTAATTCAATTGAGCTTTGTCCTGCTTTAAATGATTTTGTTCCCAAATCAATTACAGTTCTTCCCATTAAATCTACAACTTGAATTGTTGCAGTTGAGCTTTCAGATAAAGTAATATCTAAAGTTGCAATATCTTTTACAGGATTAGGATAAACATTAAGAGAAGAAATATTATTTTCAACATCATTTAAACCAACCAATGTCAAAAGACTAATAGATGTTTTTTCAGATGTAGTATATGTACCATTTGATGAAACTAATATATTGCCGTCGTTATCAATTAATTTATAGTTTCCTGTTCCATTACCTGCATTAATCCCATCGCCATAAGAATCTTTTATTTCAAAAATATAACAACCAACTTCTGGTAAGTTTAAAGAAACTGTATCATAACGAGATGCTCCATCTGTATATGGACCTCCACTTGTTATTGTAGTTCCATTTGTATTTTTAATACTCCAAGTTACTTCACTTCCATAGTTATCTGTTTTGAGATAAAAAATAACATTTCCTTGAGCATCTTTTGGAGCAGAAGGAGTTGTTAATGAAAGGGCATAAGAAACGCCATTTGATGTTTCTACATTCACGCCATCAATTTCAGAAACAAAAGCATAAAATGTTGTGTTTTGACCATCATTTGTTAATCCTACTTGAGGTAATATAATATTTGCTGTACTTCCTGTATTAATTGAAGTATTATATGCAAAAGTTTGAATATCATTATTATCTCTTGCATATTTAATTGTAAGGCTATTAATAGTAGCTGCACTATTATTTTTTACTTTAAAAGTAAGATTATCTATTGTAGATGTTGTTGAACAATTCGCAGATGTTGCTGAACCTGTAAATCCAGTTGCAGATAAAGATGCAGGATCTGCTTGTGTTTGATATTCTCCTAAAGTAATTTCTCCCAATGAACCTGTATATATTTCTTGACTACTTTTTGCAACAAATGCTGCAATATGTAAATTCTTTAATACTAAAGGAACATTATTTATATTTTCAGGTAATGTATAAACATATCTTTTAGTAAATAAAGTACCAGAAGTAATAACATTTCCTTGACCAACTAAAACATCTCCAAATTGATTTGAAAATAAGTGACGTAACATATGACCATGGATATATAGACCGTCAGAATTAATTTGTGTTGGATTATAAGTAGAAGCTCCTACTTGTGATCCAAGAACGCTATCTTGTAATAAAGCAACATTAAGCATATTAATTTTTGAATTTGCATCTCCAGTATAATAAACTTCAACATCAACTGTAATTATTCTTGTAACTGTATCTATAGTTGCTATTGAAGCAACATTAACAAAAGAAGATTCATTCATAACTATAGCTCCATCAGTTGCCCACTCCCCACGATTAAGAGCCGTAGCTGTTCCTGTAAATACTCTACGATTTATAGTTCCTGAAGGATAACCTTGCAATCCAGTTTGATTAGCAAGAGCATCACCCCATACTGTTTTATAATTTGGATTGCTACCAGCAAAACTTCCTTGATGAATGTTAATTAAAACAACTCTACCTGGATTTGCTGCTGCAAATTCATTTGCTCTTTTATGCCCATCTGGACAATATGTACAATTTGTACCTGTGTATTCTTCTAACACTACATTTTTATTTGCTGGTGTTGTTGATACAAAAGTTTGGGCCATAGCTCCGAAAGCTAAAAAGGCTCCAATAAATGATAAAATAATTCTTTTCATACAATAAATGTGTTATTTAAACAATATAATTTTAGCCTGCAATGATACAATATTTTTTTGTATTTTAGAATACCTATAATCACTTTTATATTATATTATTGATTTGAAATAATATTATAAACCCACAGACAGAATTAATTTAAGATTATTGACAAATAAAAAAAACTATGAATGTAATAAGGATTTATTGATTTGTGTATAGCAACTAATGATTTTAGAACTACACAATGGAATAAAGGATTTTTCAAAAACAGACCATTTATTTTATTATACGCTTGCAAAGTGGGTGTTTTTCATCACAGCACCTATTCTTTTAAAAGTTAATCCCTATTCTGTGAGATTTAATTCCTATAAATATATTTTTAAACAGCGACTAAATTCCCATAAACAAGGATTTAATTTATTTAAACGAAGATTAAATGTCTTACGATGGGCATCGTGATGGTGTTACCATGGGTATCGTAGACTATCTACAATGGGCATCGTAGATTTTAAGGAATTTTTAGATGGACTTCTTTATCTTAGATTCTACTTTTTTGTGTTTGAGTAGATTTATTGATACAAAGATACAAAATATTGGAGGAAATATCAAGAGTTCTTATAATATTTTTTTTGACAAAAAATAGGGGTAGGTTCTAAACCTACCCCTACATTATACAATAATATTTCTAACTACTAATAAACTGATGTGAATTGTTTTAAGAAACGCATATCGTTTTCAAAATATAGTCTTAGGTCTTTTACATTGTATTTAAGCATTGTTATTCTTTCAATACCCATTCCAAATGCAAATCCTGAATATACTTTTGAATCTATTCCTGAAGCTTCTAAAACATTAGGGTCAACCATTCCGCAACCCATAATCTCTAACCAACCTGTTCCTTTACATATATTACAGCCTTTTCCTCCACAAAGGTTACATGATATATCCATTTCTGCTGATGGTTCTGTAAATGGGAAATAAGATGGACGAAGACGTATTTGTGTATCTTCTCCAAACATTTCTTTTGCAAAGTAAAGCAAGCTTTGTTTCAAATCAGCAAATGATACATTTTTATCAATATATAATCCTTCTATTTGATGAAATATACAATGGGCTCTTGCTGAAATTGCTTCATTACGGAATACTCTTCCTGGTGCAATTATTCTAATTGGTGGCTTTTGAGTTTCCATTGTTCTAACTTGAACTGATGAGGTATGAGTTCTCAATATTGCATGATTACCATCTTCTCTGTTTTCTACAAAGAAGGTATCTTGCATATCTCTTGCAGGGTGTTCTGGTGGGAAGTTAAGAGCTGAAAATACATGCCAATCGTCTTCTATTTCTGGTCCTTCTTCAACAACATATCCTATTCTTGAAAATATCTCTATTATTTCATTTCTTACAAGTGATAAGGGATGACGAGAACCTAATTGAAATTCGTTTGCTGGTTTTGTTAAGTCTTCTTTATCTGAGTTGCTTTCTTCAACTTGAACAAGGGTTTCTCTTAATGCTTCTATCTTATCTTGAACTGCAATTTTTAGGTCGTTAAGAAGTAATCCTATTTCTTTCTTTTGGTCAGATGAAACTGTTTTGAATTCTGCAAATAGATCATTTAATAATCCTTTCTTTCCTAAATATTGAATACGAATATTTTCAACATCGTTTAGTTCCAATGCTGACAAATCATTAACTTTTTTTATCTCCCCTAATATTCTTTCTTTCATCTATCGTTTATTTTTCTATTATAGAAACTGTCATCTTAACGTTTTCTAATGGACGGTCAGAACGGTCTTTTTGTACTTTTGCTATCTTGTCAATTACATCAAGTCCTTCAATAACTTCACCAAAAACAGTATAATCATAATCAAGGAATGGAACTCCACCAACTGTGGTATAAGTCTTCTTTTGTACATCATTAAATTTCTTTCCCATACGTGATTCAAAGCTATTCAACTCTTCTTGAGTGTAAACCTTACCTTGAGCAATATAGAATTGAGAGCCAGATGATGCTTTCTTAGGATTCATTTGATCTCCCATTCTTGCTGCTGCTAATGCTCCTTTTTTATGAACTAAAGCTTGATTAAATTCAGCAGGGATTGTGTAAGTTGGACCTCCTTGTCCTAATTGTTGTCCTTTCTTTGCAGTTTTAGAATCTGGATCTCCTCCTTGAATCATAAATCCTTCAATAACTCTATGGAATAATGTTCCATTAAAATAACCTTCTTTTGCAAGCTTTATAAAATTATCTCTGTGTTGAGGGGTTTCATTGTAAAGAACGGCCTTCATATCACCATAATTTGTGCTAATTAATACCATAGTTTGTTTTTCTTTTATTTCTTGTTTACTACTATTTTCTTCTTTAATTGGGTTAGTACTTGTTGTCTTTTCTGCACAACTTAATGAAAAAAGTCCAGATAAAAGGACTAAAATTGATAAAAATTTTGCTTTCATATTAATAATTTTATTAGATTTGCACTTTGAATTAAACCGCAATATTACAAAAATTCAGTGTTATGAAAAAGAATATACTTAGATTTTTTTCTTTTATGCTTATCTTAGCAATTGCAATTCCTTTCATTTCAGGCTGCAAGGAAGATGATAACAGATGTAAATTAGTTGTTATCGTACAAGATGTTACTGACACTTCAATTAGAATTCCTGGAGCAACAATTAGCATTTCAAAAGATGCAGGTAGTGTTAAAGCTGACGGTGTAACTGACAGTAAAGGAGAAGCAAACTTTGTATTTGATAATGAAGCAATATTAGATATTAATGTTTCTATAACAGATGAATTAGGATATACCCGTTACGGAAAATCAACTGTAAGATTAGTTCCTGGTGAAACTGTTGAAAAACAAGTTTTACTTCAACAATAATTTTTGCTTACAATTCTTTTTATTTATTTAGATGAATATATTTTATCTAAATTGATTTGAATTTATATCCTCTTGCTGTAAAGAAGAAAAGTGTATTCTTTAGGGCGTAAAGCATATTCTCTTTTGCTTTTATGCTATCATGGAAAAGAACTATATCGTTATTTGTAACAGAATTGCGGACATTTCGCCATACTCTTCTTGGAGTCAAAAGTCTATTATAGTCGTAGCTTATTACGCTCCAAAGAATTATTCTATAATCTTTTTTTAGGTGATAGTGTTGCTTAGGGGTAATTCTTCCATAAGGAGGACGAAATAAATCAGAATGAATTAAGTCGTTTGTTGCTTGAATATTGGCATAATAGTCTTCGTCTTTAGTATTCCAACCCTTAATATGATTAAAAGTATGATTCCCTACTTTATGCCCTTTTTTTATTATTTCGTTAAATAGGCTTGGATATTTATTTACATTATCTCCAACACAAAAAAATGTAGCCTTAGCATCATACTCTTCTAAAAGGGCTAAAACTTCTGGCGTTACTTCTGGAACAGGTCCATCGTCAAAAGTAAGATAAATAGTTTTGCCCTCTCCGGGAATCTTAAATTCACATTGTTTGAAAAAAGAAAATTGAAGTATTGAATTTATTTTTGTAAGCATTATTCTGTAAATATTGTTTCTAATATGTTATTTATTACTTCGTATTCAAATCCTTTTGAGTTTAAATAAGAAATGATTTTTTTTCTTTTTGTTAGTTTACTTTCCGTACTTAAGGTTTGTAATTTTTTCTTTGCAAGTTCTATACACAAAGCATTGTAATCGTTGTCATCAATCTCTTTTAAACCTTTTGAAATACAACGTTCTGATATTCCTTTCTGTTTAAGAGAGTATTTTATCTTTACTCTCCCCCATTTGTTTTGATTAAACTTACTTCGAGCAAACATTTGAGCAAATCGTTCTTCATTTATATAGTTTTGAGAAATTAAATTTACAATAACCTCATCAGATTGCTCTGAATTTAAACCCCAATTTATTAGTTTAGAATATACCTCTTGATGACAACGTTCTTGAACGCTACAATAGTCTTTAGCTAACTCTTCGCCTTGCTTTATAGTGTATGCTTGTTTCTTTGCCATTGGAAATAGTGTATAGAAAAGTTTTGCAAATGTAATAAAATAGAGTATTTTTGCAAGCATATTATCAAATAATTTTTAAATGAAAGCATCTAACATCTTCTTTTTTGCTTTGTTATTCTTATCTGTTGTAATTGTTTCTTGCAACAAGAATAATCAAGGAAATGATTATGGGGTGTCTATTTCTGCCCCTAAAATGGTTGGAACTCCAGCAGAAATTTTCTCTGAAGATAATATTAATACACTTAAGATTTCAAACTCATTTAATTTTCTTTTACTGAATCAACTCTTATTAAAAACAGACTCTTCTTTTAATTTTTCTTTTTCTCCCTTAACTATGTTACATTATATATATAGTGTAGATGATGATAAATATTTAAATCAACTTAGTGAAAAGTTTTATATTGATGATACAAGCAAATTATTTGAGAATATAATAACAATAAAAAAACTTATATCAAGCATAGATTCTACTATTAAAATTAATGATTCTTCCTATTGTGGAAAATCAAAACATACTACAATTTCCCAAAAGATTGAAATGCCAATTTTTTATGAAGAAATATTAAAAGCAAAAAAGCAAATCTTCTATACAAGTAATGAAGAAAAGCAATCGTTAGAATTCTTTACGATTAAAGGGAACTTGGGGGTTTATTCTGACAACTTTTATAATGCAATTGACATATCAATAGGAAATGACAACTATTCATTATTGATGATTAAACCTAATAATGGTAATATAAATCAATTTGTGAATGACTTCACTGAAAAAGATTATAAGACTATTATTGAAAACCTTACTCCACAAATCACCACTATTTCTTTTCCTAATATATCTAATTCATCAACTTATTCTCTTTTACTCCCATTACTTTCCTTTGATTCTACTTATAAACTAACTCCTCTTACAATAAGTTCAGAAATAAAGATTATCAAACCAACTGCTGCAGAACTTAAATTAAGAAAGACAGATATTGACAATAAACTTAAAAAGTCAACAAAGGCAGAAACATACTTGTTTAATAAACCTTTCTTATTCATTATTAGGGGGAAAAGTTCTAATTCCATCTTAACTACAGGAGTGTTTGTAAGCAAGTAAAAAAACAAAAGTATTTTTTTTCTTTTTTTTCTAAGTTTTTCTTTGAAACTTAATATCAATTTCATATCTTTGCCCCCTTATTTTTGATGAATATTCTACAAAACAATTAATAATAACATACAATTTAAGATATGAAAGTATATCAAACATCAGAGATTAAAAACATCGCCTTAGTTGGTGGTGCAAAATCAGGAAAAACTACTTTAGCTGAAGCAATGGCTTTTGAAGGTGGAGTTATAACACGTAGAGGAAGTGTTGATGATAAAAACTCTATATCTGACTATAGAGACATTGAAATAGATAGAAAAAACTCTGTCGTTTCAAGTGTAATGTATGCAGAACACACTGATAACAAAATAAATATAATAGATGTTCCCGGATTTTCAGATTTCCAAGGAGAATTAGTTGCGGCATTAAATGCAGTTGAAACAGCAGTTGTTGTAATAAATTCACAAATAGGAATTGAAGTAGGGACAGAGATTGCATTCAAACATACAGCAAAACTTGAAATGCCTATTATGTTTGCAATGAATCAACTTGATACTGAAAAGGCAAATTTCGATGAACAAATCCGTGAGATGAAAGAATTTTTCGGAGAAAAGATAACAATAGTTCAATATCCAATTAATGCAGGTATTGGATTTGATTCTTTCATTGACCTTATTACACAAAAAGTATATAAATATCCAAAAGGTGGTGGTCAAGCTGAAAAATCTGAAATTCCTGCTTCAGAAAAAGAAAGAGCAGAAAAATTACATTTAGCATTAGTTGAAAACGCCGCTTCAGGTGCTGACGATTTGATGGAAAAATATTTTGATCAAAATGATTTAACAATAGAAGATGTAAGAAGAGGTTTAAAACTTGGATTAGCAAGAAGAACATTATTCCCCGTTTTATGTTGTTCAGCAAAAGAAAATATGGGTGTTGGAAGAATGCTTGAATTTATTACATTTAATGTGCCAAGTCCTAATGAAGCCGTTGCAACAAAAACATTAACAAATGGGAATAGAGCGTCCTATGATCCAAAAGCTCCAACAACATTATTTGTTTTCAAGACTTCTAATGAACAACATTTGGGTGAAGTTGCATTTATGAAAATATTGGCAGGAGAAGTTAATGAAGGTATGGATTTAATAAACTCGAAAAGCCAATCAAAAGAAAGATTATCTCAAATCTTTGCGAACTCAGGAAAGAGTAAAACAAAATTAGACAAAGCAGTTGCAGGGGATATTATTAGCACAATTAAATTAAAAGATGCTAAAACGAATGCAACACTTACTTCTCTTAAGAACATAGGTGATTCTGTTACTCCAATTGCATTTCCAGAACCAATATACACCACAGCGGTAAGAGCTTTAACAAATACTGATGATGAAAAAGTTGGTGCTCTAATCAATGAATTCTGCCAACATGACCGTTCAATGAGAGTTGAGCTTTCAAGAGAATTGAAACAAACTATTATTAAAGGAATGGGAGAACTTCACATAAACACTTTAAAATGGTATTTTGATAACCAACATAAAATAGCTATTGAGTTCTTTGCACCAAAAATACCTTATCGTGAAACTATCACAAAGAATGCAGAAGCATCATATCGTCATAAAAAACAATCTGGTGGTGCTGGACAATTCGGTGAAGTTTATCTATTAATTCAACCATTTGTTGAAGGTATGTCTAACCAAACAAAATACCCTGTTCGTGGAACAGAATCTCATGAACTTCCTTGGGGAGGTAAACTTGTATTTAACAATTGTATTGTTGGAGGAGCTATTGATGCAAGATTCCTTCCTGCAATCATGAAAGGTGTAATGGAAAAAATGGAAGAAGGTCCATTAACTGGTTCTTATGCTAGAGATATAGTTGTTAATGTATATGATGGTAAGATGCACCCTGTTGATTCAAATGAATTAGCATTCAGGCTTGCAGGTAGAACAGCGTTCAAAGAAGCATTCAAAAATGCAGGAGCAAAGATTCTTGAGCCAATATATGACATAGAAGTTGAAGTCCCTTCTGAAATGATGGGAGGTGTAATGACAGACCTTCAAGGAAGAAGAGCAATTGTAATGGGAATGGATTCAGAAGGAATGAACCAAATAATTAAAGCTCAAGTTCCTTTGGCTGAAATGTATCGTTACTCTACTTCACTTTCATCTCTAACATCAGGACGAGGTTGGTTTAATATGAAATATAAAGAATATCAGCAAGTCCCAACAGATGTTCAAAATGTATTACTAAAAACATACGAAGAAGCAACAAAAGACGAAGAATAATCTTTATTGTTTTAACCATATTTTTAAAGAAAGGGATTCAATATTGAATCCCTTTCTTGTTTTCATATCGATTAAAAAGGATAATTCATCGGTAATAATAGTTAGTTTTATCGTTTTTAATTTGTTTTACATCACAATAAGTCAATATCTTTGCCGAAAAATTAAATAGTCATGAAAGAAAGAAAAAATCATAGAAGCGATTCCATATTTGGAATATTTATAGGTTTAATCCTAATAGGTGGAGGATTAATTTACCTATTTAGTAATTTAGGATTAATAGATCATTCAATTGTTGAAATAGTAGTATCATTTCCTATGCTATTTCTTTTATTATCTCTTTATTGGATATGTCGGAAGCATTTCTTCTGGGGATTTATTATAGCTCTTTCGTCTCTATTTTTCTTAGTTCCGAAGGTATCAGAATTTTATCCTGATTTAATTACATTCCCATACCAAAATTTAACTATTCAAAACGCTATTTTCCCAATACTATTTATTCTTTTTGGTATAGCAATTATCTCAAAAGTGCTTGAAAAACAAAAAAAAGAAGACCCCAATAAAGAATATGAAATTCTTGAACGTTTAAAAGATAGTAATTTCATTCAAAGATTATTCTCAGGAAAAAATGTTATTTTTGGTTCTTCAAAAAACATAGTTCTTTCTCCAATATTTAAAGGAACAGATATTAACATAATGTTTGGAGGGGCAATTATTGACCTTAGAAAAACAGACATTGAAGAAGGAGAAACAATTATTGAAGCAAATGTAATATTTGGAGGAATAGAAATTTACGTACCTTCTTCTTGGGAAATCATTATAAATACAGCAAGTATATTAGGAGCAACTGAAGATAAACGATTCTACACTGACGAGAAACCTCACTCAAATAAGAAATTAATAATTAAAGGTTCTTGCATCTTTGGAGGAATAGAAATAAAAAACTAAGACAATATAATAAATGTTCGAAAATAAACGTAACATATTCATAATAATAGGGTTTCTTATTATATGGTCTATAATTATTTCCTCTCTTATTAGACTTTATACAAAAGAAAACCTATTAGTCCTATTTCTTATTAACTTCTTAGTTTTTGGATTATTTTCTTATCTTTTACTATTCTTTTCCAATAAAATATTCTCCTATCAAGAAGAAGATTCTGAATCAAAATATGAGATATTAAGAGAAAAAGAAGAAAAAATTACAACTCAAGAAGAGTCCCAACCAAAAGAATTCTTAGAAAGAATTAGCGTTAAAACAGGACAAAAACTTGATGTGTTAATCCCTAACGAAATTATGTTTTTGCAATCAAATGGCGATTATGTCTCAATATATTCTAAAGATAATGTTTACTTAAAAGAGCAGACAATGAAATATTTTGAAAATAATTTATCACCAAAACAATTTATAAGAATACATAGAACCTATATTGTAAATGTAGATTTCATTATCAGTATAAATAGCTATAAAAAAAATCAATTTATAGTAAAGTTGAAGAATAACTATGAACTGAAAGCAAGCCAATCCGGCTATAAACTCCTAAAAGAAACATTATCAATATAAACAGCATATAGCTATTATAGAATACCTTATATTGATTTTTATCCTCAACTAAAAAATCTTCTCAAAGAATATTATTAAATTGTACAGAAAAGAATATACACCACATAATAACTTCGTTATGTGGTGGTTATATTCTTGGTAATAATATATTTTTTATGTATATAAGGAATAATAATATTTCACCATCTATCAAATTATCATCTTTTCCGCAGACTTATAAGAGTGATAATAATTCAAATTTAGTTGATAAATTCG
>JBAZSY010000017.1:0-56192 GCA_041662185.1 Bacteroidales bacterium | reverse complement strand
TTCAAAAGGTTTGGAAAAACGATACTTACTTCAATGCAAGAAGTATGGATGTTTACATCACAAAACTAAGAAAGTATATTCAAAATGATCCAGATGTAAAATTAGCTAACCAACATGGAGTAGGTTTCAAACTTACTGTTCTTCAAAGGGCAACAACTCCTATTATTGGAAAAGGCAAAAGAAGATAATCAAAAGGACTTCTTAACTATGTCATTAATACTTTGTAAATAATTATTAATGATATAGTTATTATAGCTTCAAAAACTTTTAATAGTTTTTGAAGCTATTTTTTTGTTACATAGTTATGATTATGCATTATCATTTAAGCTGATATTAAATCAATCAATTTGATTTTTACTTTTAACTTGTATATTCTAAAAAAAAGTAGAAAAAAAGTCTATAAAGTAAACATTTATTACCTTTGTAGTGTTTCCTTATAGATTAACACTAATTACATATGAAAAAGAACATTTTTATTCAGGGTAGAATAATCATTATCACAGTTTTAATAATTGTGTTTACATTTAATATTGCCTATTCTCAACATGGGGAAAATTTTGATTTTGCTTATGGCACAGTAGGTAATTATACTTATTGGAGAGGTTGTCAAGCTCTAAACCAATCTTCAGAAGGAAGTACGACACCTACATTATCTACATGGACTTGTTATAATAATCCTTCCGATGTTATGTTAGGTGGCGCTCATTCTTTTGAAATCAATAGTAATCTAAGTGAATACGATCCACAATTAGGAGGGAATTTACTAAAAAAAATACCAAATGGATACATCAGGTCAACGAGACTAAATTGTATCCCAAATACGGGTAACCCTAGTGCAAATTCAAATAAACTTGAATATGATTTATTAGTTAATGACACTAATTGTTTATTAACATTTAATTTTGCAATGGTATTAATGAGTCCTGGTCATAGTGGGTTTGCAAATCCTTTCTTTAAAATAGATGTTGTAAGATTAGACCCTTTAGGACAAGAAACTGGATTAATTGAACCATGTGCAACATTTTGTGCCCTTGGAAATGATGATCCTGTTCCTCCTGGTTTTCAAACTTTTCCAAATGGAATATGGCAAAATTGGAAACAAGTTTCTATGAACTTATCAAGTTATTTAAATGAAACTGTTAGAATCAAAATTGTTCTTGCTTCTTGTTGTTATACTGTTCACTGGGCATATGGATATTTTGTAGGGAAAGTAGGACCTTCAACATTAACAGTAAATGCTTGTGGTAATGGAGATACAGTTGCAACAATAACAGCTCCTCCTGGATTCCAACAATATGACTGGTATGCAAATCCAACTGACTTACCTGAATATCAATTAAGCACTATTGCTACAGGAACTCCATTATTCACAAGTACAGCGACTGCAACAATTCCTGCAAATAATCAGTTTAATATTCGAAATTCTGTTTATGTTGCTAATGGTTCAAAATATTTTGTAAAAGTAACTTCTCCAAGTAGTTCTTCTTCTATTCCGGGTTGTGTTGCTTATATGAAAGCAACCGCTCAAACAATTAAACCTTCAACTGCATTTGCTGATACTGCCGACTGTCAACTAAGAGCTGAGTTTACAAACCTGACAACATTTCCTATAGAGGAAGAAGATGCAATAAAAGAATACAAATGGAATTTCGGGGATGGTGATTCTGTTTATTATGCTAGTGACGATACTAATACAAATGCGAATATAAGTCCTACTCACCAATATTTAATACCTGGTACATATACTGTAACTCTTAAAGCTATTTATAATGGTTGTGAAAAAGAAATATCTCAAGATATTATAATTCCTGCTACTCCATTATTTACATTAGCTGATCAACAAATTTGTACTGGTGCTCAAACTAGTATTTCTATACAAAGTCCTGCTATGGATGATGCTGTTTATTCTTGGAATAATCCTAATGAGGCTACTCCTGGTCTTGGGAATACATATACTGCAACTTTTAATCAAAGAACTCAAATTGTAGTAACTGCAACAACTCCAAGTTCTGCATGTACTTATAATGATACTGTTATAATAGATGTTCAACAATTCCCTGATATAACTCTTCAAGGTGATACTATGTTATGTTTAGGTGAACAATCAAATATAACTGCTATAGATGCGACTGGAAATACTCAAGCTATGCAATGGTCTTATACTGATCCTGGTAATCCTCCTCAATTTAATCCTAACCAACCTACTACAACTAATCCTATATTAATCTTCACTCCTACTCAAAATACTACTGTTTGGCTTATTGCTCAAACTAGTCAAGGTTGTATGTCTTCAAAGAGTATTTCTATAAGTATAACTGATCCTAAAGCATGGGCTTCTAAATACAAAGTTTGTCCTGGAGATGAAGTTACTCTTTATGGTGGACAAGCTGTTAATTATAGTTGGAATTCTAATCCTGTTGATGCGACTTTACCTACTAATATTTCTACTAATCCTGTAACTGCTCATCCTGAAGAAACAACTACATATACAATGAAAGGTTATGGAGCAAGTGGTTGCTTCGCTGAAAGAACTGTAACTATTACTGTTATTCCTTTTCCTTTAGCTGAAATTTCATACTCTCCTGACTATGTTGATACTGATAATCCTGTCTTGTCATTAAAAGATGTTTCGCAATATGGAGCTACTTCTCATTGGGATTTATCTGATGGAACTACTTCTGATGCAAGAAGTTTTAGTCATAGGTTTAATGATGTAAGTGGTCAATATGTAGAAGTACATTTAACTACGTTCAATGAAGTAAATTGTATTGATACTGCATCGATTCAAGTTCCAATAGAGTTATTTTCTGTATGGGTTCCTTCTGGATTTACTCCTGATGGAGATGGTTCTAATGATAGATTTTTCTTCCATAGTTTAAATAATTTATCTAATGTAAAGTTTGAAATATATAATCGTTGGGGTACAAAGATTTTTTCTTTCGAAAAAGAAAAGTTAGATTGTTCTACTACAGATATGAGTAACTTAGGTTGGGATGGGACTTTTGAAGGTAAAGAAGTGCCTATAGGTACTTATGTATGGAGATTAAGTTATAAACGTACTGGAAATGAAAGAATTTACGACAAAAATGGAACTATTAATATAATTAGATAGAAAATACTTATATCAAAACCAACAAACGCCAAGAGTTATTATTCTCTTGGCGTTTTTCTTTTAATAGAACTTTCTAAAAAGCTCTCTTTTATTGAAATTAAACTCAATATAAATGGAAAAAGAGTAGATATATTTCTATTTATAGTTAATATAAATCCAGAAAGAGTTAATTTAATTTTAGAGAGACTTAATCTTTGGGAAAGTATCCTTTTTTATAAACAACAAACGCCAAGAGAATAATAACTCTTGGCGTTTGTTGTTTATATGAATACTTATATCTTAGAATAATGAATATCTAAATTCTAATTCATTTAATCCTTCTTCTATTTTGAAGACAACTTGTTTGAATCTTTGTTTTAGTATTATTTTATTTGTGGAATTATACCCTACTGCTTGATTAATACTATTAGGTGCTGTATAAATTGTTAAAATTTTACTTGCATCGGATTTTATTGTTTGAAGATTTTCATACCATATCTTTGTTAGTACTAATTCTCGAAAAGAAACATGAAATGCTCCGGCTAATAATTCTGTTTTATTTATTAAAGCCTCTGAAGGATGAAGACCAACTCTAAGTATTTTTATTCCTGCGTCATAGAATATTTTATATATAATAGCAGTCCAATCGACTGCTTTCTCTATTGTCAAGGCTTGGTATTCTCCTTTTCTATATTGGTCTGCAAGTTTTGTTTTTTCTATTACAAGCGTTGGATATATTCTTGTGTTTTTAGCTCCAAATTCAATTATCTTTTTAGCTGTTTGAATTGATTTATCTATAGTATCTTTTGGAAGACCTATCATCATTTGCAATCCAAGTTCAAAACCATATCCATTAATTAGTTTTGATGCATTCTCTACATCTTCTACACTATGACCTCTTTGTGAAAAATCTAATACATCTTGACTTAATGATTGAGCTCCAAGTTCTATAGTTTTTACTCTATATTGTTTAAGAATATCCAATATATGTTCATTAATATAGTCAGGACGAGTTGATATTCTAATACTTTTAATTATACCTTTATCTATATAAGGTTGTATGATTTTAAGATATTCTATTTGCTTATCTATTTCTATCCCTGTAAAACTTCCTCCAAAGAAAGCAACTTCTGCTTCAAATGAATCCTGAAATGTTTTCAAGTGAGAATCTATCTTTTCTATGATTTCTTCCTTTGTTGGTTGAAAAATTTGTCCTGAAATATATCTTTGATTACAATAGATACATTGATTAGGACAAGCAAGCTCTGGAATAAAAATTGGTATATTATAGTGCCTCATAAATATTATTCAAAAGAATTCATATTTTTACATATAAAAAGACGACGTCTTCTGGTTACAAAACGTCGTCTTTTTATATTCAATCCTGATTAAAATTTAAAGTATTTCTTCTTATCCTTTTTGCTCCTATTTTTTTGCTCTTCTGGTTTATCTTCATCGTAATAACCATAGCCATAACCATAACCGCCATAACCGCCACCGTAACCACCGTAACCACCGTAGCCGCCATAGCCATATCTACTACTTGAATTAGAAATACCATTAATAATAAAATTGATTTTAACTTTATCTCTATTTTCTAAATCATTAATTGTTGAAGTAAATATATGTTTATTTGTTTGACCTGCACGAGCAACAATAATATTTATATCAGACTCTTTTGTTAAAGTAACAGCATCCGTGATCAAAGATATTGGAGGGGTATCAAATATTATCGCATCATATCTTTTCCTTAATTCTTTTATTAGATTAGAATTTTCTTCTGAGTCAATTAATTCAGAAGGATTAGGAGGAATTGGTCCTGAAACTAATATATCTAAATTATTAAATTCTGTATGTTGAATAACTTCGTCAAGTGTATTCTTTCCTATTAAGTATGTTGTTAATCCAATATTATTTTTTAAATTAAAGAAGGTATGAAGTTTTGGTTTACGTAAATCATACGCAATTATAATTGTTTTATTCCCTGACAAAGAAATTACTGAAGCAAGATTCATAGCAATAAAACTCTTACCATCGGAAGGCATAGAAGATGAAACAAGAATTACTTGATTTTTATCCTTCCCTACTATATATTTTAGATTAGTTCTTATTGAACGGAAACTTTCTGTAATTTGAGATTTAGGTTTTGCAAATACTACTAACTTACTATCATCTTCTGGAATTGTTGGAATATATCCTATTATTGGTGATTTAGAAACCTTTTCAAGATCTTCCTTAGATTCAATTATATTATTCATTTGATAACGAATAAATATATATGCAGCTGGTGCAAGAAGACCTAAAAGAATAGCTATCATTAAATTTAATGCAGTCTTCGGATAAACTTTCAATGCAACACGAGCTTTATCAATAATCTTATGATCTGGTAATGCTGAATTTCTTGCTATTTCTGCTTCTGCTCTTTTTTGGTATAAGAATGTGTATATCTCATCATTGAACTTAAATTGTCTTTCAATATTAATCAT
The DNA here is from genome assembly GCA_041662185.1 of Bacteroidales bacterium. Taxonomy (GTDB): domain Bacteria; phylum Bacteroidota; class Bacteroidia; order Bacteroidales; family P3; genus UBA10566. The sequence continues at coordinate 50,615 of JBAZSY010000017.1, read as the reverse complement.
ATTCCTTTGAGTAGAAGGAAGTTTATTTAATTCTGTTTGAAAGATATTTATTTGACGATCAATTTCATTTGTTGTTATTGAAGATACTTTCTTTAAACTTCTAAGATTTTCTTCAATTTGATTTTTTAAATTATTAGTCTCTGCAACTATTTTTTGGTATTGAATACTTTTTGGAGTTGTTGTAAGCGATAATGATTTCTTTATATTTAATTTAGAGGCAAGTTCAGTTACTAAGCTGTTAAGTAAAACATCCTCAACTCCCATAACTGCAGGAGCTACAACACCAGCATCAATATCCACTTGACTAATATATTTTGCAAGATAATCGTAATATTGTTTTTTCGTGTATTCTTCTGCACGTTTTCCTTCTAATTCATTAGCCTTATCAAATAAGAACTTAGCGTCACCACCTAAATCAACTGTATTATTCTTAACTTGAAATTCTTCTCTTTTACTTTCTGCATTAAAAAGAGAGTCCGCAATATTACTAATTTGAGCATCAACAAACTTAATAGTACTTGTGTTCATATAGTTTTTTTCTTCAAAAGTAATATCAATATATATCTTACAAAGCATATTTACATAGTCTATTGCTTTTTGTTGATTTGGGTATTTAAAAGCAATATTAATAATAGTTGATTCTTTATTTATTAGGTCAATTTCTGTTGAGTTAAAATCCTGAGAAACTGCATCTAAATTATTAATAACAAATGAATAATCAATTTTTGTAAAAGTAGAATTGAAAGAAATATCATCTTTCATTAATATTCTAAATTTCATTCCATCACTTTCGTACCACTGACCAAATTCAATGTTTTTTTGTTTAGCATTAACTCTAAATTTATTGTCTAACAACTTATCTTGACCATAGTCATATTGAGAACAATCATCTTTATCTTCATATGATATTTTACATTTGTCTTTTGAAAGGATTTGAACTTTAATTGGCAGATTAACTGTTTGAATTTTAAACATATCCAATTCAACTAAAAATGGAGAGTCTTTATATATCTCAATTTTTTTAAAGCTATTATTTTGATAATAGTTTACATATAAATCTAATGCTTTTATTGTTCTCTTTGTCATTTCATAAGATTGAATTTGTCCAATCTCATTTTGAAAGTTTGACTTATTATTACCAAAATTATTAGAAAGCATTGAAAGCTGAGAAAGAGTATTTTCATTATTCTTAATCAGTAATGAAGCCTTTGCTTGGTATTGAGGAATAGTAAATTTACTAATAGCAAAAAAGACTAAGATTGCAATTATGACACATATTACAAAATAATGCCAATGTTCTATCATCTTAAATAATAATTCTTTTAAGTCTATTGAAGATTCCTCTTCTTGTCGATTACTTTGGTTGTTAGAATTATTTTGATTATTATTATCTGACATATATTCTTTTATTTTAATGCAAAGATTAATGTAACAATTGTAGTGATTAGTGATAACGATGAAATTACTGTACTTAGAGGTTGACTAAAATAGCTTAAACTCTTAGTAGTTTTATTAGACCTAATATAAACAATATCTCCTGGTTGAAGATAATATTTTGAGTTCTTTAAAATATCTGCATCTCTTAAGTCAACTTTAATTATTTGATCATCTGTCGAAGTCTTTCTTATAATTTGGACTTCCCTATTCCCATAATAAGTTAAATCACCAGCTGCTGCAATAACATCAAAAATACTTACATTATCTTGATAAAAAGTATATGTACCTGGACGATTAACATCTCCAAGTATTGATATCTTAAAACTAACCATCTTACATATTACAACTGGTTCTAAGATCCATTCTGAAACTTTTTCTTCTATCTTTTTTCTTGCTTCTTCAACAGAAAGTCCCTTTAATTTAACTTTTCCTGCAACAGGAAGATTAATTTCTCCATTATTGTCAATAATATAACTATTTAAATAAATGCCACTCTCTGTCGTTGTTGCATATGTTGAATTACCATCAGAAAATAATTTATTACTTTCAACATCAACAGATGACTTAATTTGAATGTAAAGGATATCCCTTTCTTCTAAAAGATAGTTAGGAGAATAATTACTTTGTCCTTTAGGATAATTATATTGATATACCTTTGTTGTGTCTTGACCTTCTTTTAATTGAAAATACATTAATTTCTTTTGTGGAGTACAAGATGCGAAAACAATAACGCTAACAAGTATATAAAGCAAATAATTGTAATTTTTACCTATTCTCATGAAATTTCTCTTTATTATTAATAATACGCAAAAGTAAGCATAATTGGCTTATTGGCAAAGCTTTTTTAGTTTATTCTTTCGCCAATTAATGTTGCAGATGTACAGTCTTTAATTTTTACCTTTATATACTCCCCTATTTTAAAATTTTCTTTATTGAAAATCACAACTTTGTTTTGAGATGTACGACCAAAAAGTTTGTCATCACTACGTTTAGATTTTCCTTCAATTAAAACTTCAAACTCTTTCCCAATATCTTTTATATTACTTTTATGGGATAATTCTCTTTGAACAACAATTATTTCTTCTAAACGACGATTTTTTTCTTCTGCAGATATATCATCTTCAAATTTCTTTGAAGCTATAGTATTTGGTCTTTCTGAATAGTTAAACATAAACGCATAATCGTAACCCACCAATTCCATAATAGAAAGAGTATCTTTATGATCTTCTAATGTTTCACTACAAAAACCAGTAATTATATCTGTACTTATTGAACAATCAGGAATATATTTCTTAATCATTTCTATCTTATTCATATAATCCTCTCTTGTATATTTACGATTCATCTTTTCAAGCATACGAGTACTTCCTGATTGAACAGGCAAATGAATATAATTACAAATATTATCATAAGAAGCAATAGTTTTTATTAACTCTTCTGAAATATCCTTAGGGTGAGAAGTTGAAAAACGAACTCTTAGTAATGGTGATATTTGAGCTATCATTTCCATAAGTTGAGCAAAATTAATTGTTTTACCATCTTCTTCCCAAAGATAAGAATTTACATTTTGACCCAAAAGAGTTATTTCTCTATATCCCTTTTCAAACAAATCTTTTGCTTCATTTAATACTGTTCTATAATCCCTGCTTCTCTCCTTACCTCTTGTAAATGGGACAACACAATATGAACAGAAATTTTCACAGCCTCTCATTATTGAAATAAACGCACTAACTCCATTTGAGCCAAGACGTACAGGTACTATTTCAGAATAGGTTTCTTCTTTTGATAATAAAACACTTGCTGCCTTTTGACCAGTTTCAACCTCATCTAAAAGAGTCGGAATATCACGATAAGCATCGGGACCAACAATAATATCAACTGACTTATTTTCTTTAAATAACTCATCCTTTAATCTTTCTGCCATACAACCTAAAACACCAATTTTTAAATGAGGTTTCTTTTTCTTTAAGTTCTCAAATTGGCTCAAACGATTTTTAACTCTTTGTTCTGCATTTTCTCTAATAGAACAAGTATTTACAAAAATTATATCTGCATCTACTAATTCAGTTGTAAGCTCATAACCATTCTTTTCAACAATAGCTCCTACTATCTCACTATCCGATTGATTCATCTGACAACCATAAGTTTCAATAAAAACTTTCTTCATCTTTATTCTGTTTTTTTCTATCCCTTAATTTTACTGGAAATAAAGCTAATATATTTTGATTTATAGTTCATCTTTTCCCTATTAAACGGAGTTTAATTTCAATTATACTTAATCTATTTTTCCTTTATCTTTAGTTTATTCTTCGGTAATTTGATTTTGTGAAATTATTTCATCAACTACCTTCTTAACCCCTAAGCTTGCATTTTCTTTAATAAAACTTATTCCTCTTAAATCTGCTTTTACATCATTTGGATCAACCAAATATTTCTTACAATTCTTAGAGGTATAGTTAATTAGCCCTGCCGCAGGATAAACAACCAAAGAAGTGCCAATAACAATAAATATATCTGCTTTTTGACATAACTCAATTGAAGGTTCAATCATAGGTACTGCTTCACCAAACCATACAATATAAGGACGAAGTGGCTCTCCGAATTCATCTTTATCATCTTTTGTAAGTTCCCAACCTTTTAACTTAATAATATAGTTTGGATCCCTAACGGATCTAACCTTATTCACTTCTCCATGAAGATGAATAACATTCTTGCTTCCTGCTCTTTCGTGTAAATCATCAATATTTTGAGTGATAATATTTACATTAAAATAATTTTCAAGCCTTACTAACTCTTTATGACCTTCATTAGGTAAAGCTTCCATTGATTGCTTACGTCTTTCATTATAAAAATTCCTAACTAAGTCTTGATTCTTTTTCCATGAATCAAAATTTGCTACATCTTCAACCCTATAATTTTCCCATAAACCATCACTTTCTCTAAAAGTATTAATCCCGCTCTCCTTACTAATTCCTGCTCCAGTTAGCACTACAATATTTTTCATAAATATTATTTGTTATCTTTTAAAGAATCTTGTTTCTTAATTATCTTATTACTCAAAATCTCATAAATCTCTCTTTCATCATCATCTAATCTTGATTTATGATTTTCCATTATTGCCATTTCTTGTCTTTTTGCTGGTCCTGTTTGAACATCAAAAGGATTATTTTGTTTGGCTTTTGCTATGGTTTGATCAATTAATGGAAATATAATATCAAAAGGGATATTTTTTCTTTCAAGTATTTGTTTCGCTAAACCAAGTAAATGATTAGTGAAATTATTAGCAAATACTGCAGCAAGATGTAATTCTTGTCTTTGAGAAGTATTTATTTCATATACTTTATCAGTAAGCCTTTTTGCTAAAAATTTAAGAGAAATAAGACTCTTTTCATTATTTGCATCAATACATAAGGGAACATTTGAAAAGTCTATTTGAATCCCTTTTGAAATGGTTTGAAGAGGATAAAAAATACCATAATTTTCAGCACTTTTATTCAACACTTCAATATCTACTGTACCTGAAGTATGAACAAGAATAGAATCTTTTATTTTTAATTTAGCTGCGACATCTACTATTGCTTTATCCGATACTGCAATAATAATTAAATCCGACATTAAATCTTCTTCTCTTATATCGCCTCTTGAAGAAATACAATTTACATTAATGCCAAGTTTTGCCATAACATTATTATATTGCCAAGAAACATTACCCTTGCCAATTATTGTAATAGATTGTATTTCCTTAAAGTCTTTATCCATTAGAGTTTTATTCTTTCTATTGCGGTTTTAATTCTTCCAAGAGTTTCTTCTTTGCCAATTAAACAAATGATATCAAATAAACTTGGTCCCTTTCCTGCTCCAACCAAACTTAAACGAAGACAATTCATTATTTGTCCCATATTCAACTCTTTTTCTTCAATAAATGAATGAACTTCATGTTCTGTTTTTTCAACACTAAAGTCATCAATTGAATTTAATAGTTCCGCTATTTCATTTAATTTTTGAGCTGTGTCTTCCTTCCAACGTTTCTTTATTACCTTTTCATCATAGCTTTCTGGTTTAACAAAGAAAAATGAAGATTGTTCCCAAAGGTCTGCTACAAAATTACATCTTTCTTTTACTAATCCAACTACCTTCTCAACATATTCTAAACAAATATCAATATTTTTTCCCTTTAGAATTGACAAATATTGTTCTGCTATTTTATTATTTGGCATCAATTGAAGATATTGATGATTGAACCATTTTGCTTTTTCTAAATCAAATTTAGCTCCTGATTTACTAATTCTTTCAATTGAAAATATATCAATTAACTCATCAAGAGTAAATATTTCTTGTTCTGTTCCTGGATTCCAACCTAAAAGAGCAAGAATATTAATTACTGCTTCTGGCAAATATCCACTTTCTCTATACCCTGAAGAAACATCTCCAGTTTTAGGGTCTGTCCATTGCAATGGGAATACAGGAAATCCTAATCTATCACCATCTCTTTTACTTAACTTTCCGTTTCCATCTGGCTTCAAAAGTAAAGGAAGGTGAGCAAATTCTGGCATTGTTTCTTCCCAGCCAAAAGCCTTGTAAAGCATAACATGTAATGGACAAGAAGGCAACCATTCTTCACCACGTATAACATGAGAGATGTTCATTAAATGGTCATCAACAATATTTGCTAAATGATAGGTTGGCATTCCATCAGACTTATAGAGTACTTTATCATCTAATAGATTAGAATTCATTTTAACATCTCCTCTTATAAGGTCATTAATATGAATTTCTGTATCTTTTGGAAACTTAAAACGCACAACATAAGGAGTATTATTTTTTAAAAGAGCATCTACCTCTTCTTTTGAAAGAGATAAAGAGTTTCTTAAAGCTCCTCTTGTATTACAATCATATTGGAAATTCTTTTTTTCTTGTTCAAATTCTTTACGAACTGTATCAAGTTCTTCAGGAGTATCAAAAGCATAATAAGCCCAACCAGAATTAAGTAATTGTTCTGCATATTCTTTATACATTGGTTTTCTATCACTTTGACGATATGGACCAAAGTCTCCTCCAACACCAACTCCTTCATCAAATTTAATTCCTAACCAATTAAAAGCTTCAATAATATATTCTTCTGTCCCAGAAACAAATCTTGCTTGGTCTGTATCTTCTATTCTAAGAAGAAAATCTCCACCATGTTTTTTTGCAAATAAATAATTATATAATGCTGTTCTTACTCCACCAATATGTAATGGTCCCGTTGGACTTGGTGCAAAACGTACTCTTACTTTTCTTTCCATTGTATTATGTTGTTTTATTTTTTATTCCCATTCAATTGAAAACTTTGTGTCGTCTTTCTCTTCTTTCTTTATTGTATCTGCGTTCTTCCCTTCTTCCCATTCAATAATATATTCCCCTTTTTCTTGACGTTTCCAGTTTTCTTTATCCTTTTTCATCTCTTGAATACCTAACTTTAAATCTTTATCAATAGATGATGCTATCTTTTGCTTATCTGTCTTTAATATTTCTTTTGTCCTCTCTAAGTTCTTTTTTAAGTCATAAGAAAAGATTGGCTTATCGGTAGTCCCTGCAATCTTAACAAATAGAGTCATTCTTGATTTTTCATCTTGCTCAATATCTCCAAATTCTTTCTTTTGTTTCTCTAATTTAGCTTTCTTCTTTTTACTATTAAGTTCAGATAGTTGTATCTTAGCGTGATAATCTATATTCTTGTTTAAATAATGCTTTCCTAACATAGAAAAGTTTATTGCATTTGATTTAATATTAATTTCATCAATAGTAATGCAAGAGTTTTGAATAGATACATTAGATTCTATTGTTCCAAACTTAACATCATTAAGAGCTGTTTCATCAACAAAATAAGATAATTTCTTTAGTATAGGTATTTCTCTCAGTTCTCCTTCTTCTATTTTATATTTAACGTTTGCAACGAGCTTATCTTTCAAAAACTCAAACTTGTTATTTAGCTCTACTGAGAAATTAATATCTGCCGTAACCTTCCCTTTTATATTTTTACTTGTCATTGAATTTTGTTCAAACTCATTCATTGCATAAAAGAATTTACTCGCATCAATTTTCTTTAGATTCAAATCTCCAAAAATCTTTGGTTTATCATTATTTATAATTAGAGAACTTTTTCCTTGTATTAAACCGCCATAAGCTAAGAAACTCATGTTCTCCAATGACAAATTACCATTATATAGTTTAATATTCGCCTTAAAGTCATTCATCTCTGTTTTGTCGTAAACAAGTTTTGAAATTTCTGTTTTTATGTTTGCATTAAAAAATGTAGGCAATCCAAACTTTGATGCTGTTTTAAGTTTTAGGTTTTCTTCTTGTGTAGAATTTATCTTTTTATCTGAACTTTTATCCCAATCATTTATCTTAAATGTTCCTACTTTTAAATTTCCTATAAGATTAAATGCCTTCTTTTGCTTGAATATATATGGTAATATTTCTTCTACCTGTCCATTAAAAGCAATTGAAGAGTTGCCTAAATAAGCATTCAGATTCCCTACTTCAATTGTAGTATTATTGAAAACAAAGTCTGTGGAAAGATTCTTTATCGGATAAGGTATTCTCGTATCAGAATAATTAAAAGATTTCAAAGCTCCTTTTCCTGTCATTTTTATTTCAGACAAGCCTTCTTTAGATATATTTCCTAAACTCTTAATATCACCCTTAAGTTGAAGACTAAGATTTAATGCTCCTGTTAATGTTGTTATTTCTTTTCTTTGAATAAATTTATGAATAATGTCCAAAGGAAGATTGCAATCAATCTTTGCATCAAGATTTAAATTTGAGAAGTTATACAGTTTAGCATAACCCTTAACAGTTCCATTATTCCAAAGCAAAGAGAAATTATCTAAATTAATATATGATGTTTCTGATTTTCTTCCAATGCCATTTGAAAATTTCCCTTTAAGATTTATCTTGGTAAAAGCTATACCTAATTTATTATTTGTCAGTTCTGCATTAGTAATATTAAAATCTGATGTCATGCTTGGCATATTAGTTCTATTTATTCTGCCATTCATATTAAAATTAAATATTAACTCACCTTTGCTATTATAGTCTTTGAATAACTTTTGATATTTCTCTGGCAATAGTCCTATCATTTCTTCAATCTTTACCTTTTGGCTCTTTACCCATAGATTAATATTAGGAATATCTTTATAATTTAAATTACCTGAAACATCAAACTTTAGACCATCAATTGCTAAGTCTCCACTTTTTACTTGTATTATTTTGGTAATTGTGTTGTTTGAGAAATTTATATCAAAATCAAAATCTCTTTGATTAGATATTAAGAGATTATCAAGTTGTATTTTCTTTATTTGTGCTTTTGAATCAATTTCTATACTCTGCTCTTCATCTGTGAAGTTTCCCTTTGCTACTGCTTTTTTGAGAAATATCTCATAATATTGTTTATTATAATCGTTGCGATAAGAATATTTGATTTGATTTAACTTAATCTTGTTAAGAGAAAGAGAAAAGTTAGACTTCGCCTTATTTTGACTTTTCTTCCAAAAGATATAGTTAGCATCTCCATTTTGTTTGATTTTCATATTGAAACACCCATCATTAGCAATGATAGTCTTAATCTCATAATTTCCATCCAATATATCCCAAATATTAAATGTAAGATATACCTTTTTAAAAGAGAACAAAGTATCATTCTCTCCTTTTGCTATAATATTTTCTTTCCCTTCTTTTGGGAAAGCATCAAAAGCCACAACATTATTTAATGATAGTGAAGCTTGAGGAAATGTAGAAAAGAACTCTATGCCAATAGAGGAAACCTTAATTTCTGTTATCAATTGTTTGTTGAGTTCAGAAACAATTACTGATTTAATTTTCTCTCTATTGATATATAATAATAAAACAGAAACTATGACCAAGAAGAAGAATATTCCTCCTGACCATAGTGTTATTTTAATGATTTTCTTCTTCACTTTGTTTTAGCTTTTAGCATTCAGCACATTTATGAATGCTAACGCAGAATGCCTATATATTAGTTTGCCTTTAGCATTTTTAAGAAACCAACTTCTTTATCTGTTAAGAAACGGAATTGTCCACGAGGAAGAGCCTTTTTGTTTAATCCTGCAAATGCAACTCTATCTAATTTAAAGACTTCATAGCCTAATGATGCAAAAATTCTTCTTACAATTCTATTCTTTCCTGAGTGAAGTTCTATTCCAACTATTTTCTTGTCATCTCCAGCACCTACATATTGAACATCATCTGCAACAATTCTTCCATCTTCAAGCTCAATACCATCCATAATTTGTTGCATGTCAGCATGAGTTAATGCTTTATCAAGTTCAACGTGGTATATTTTTCTTGCACCAAATGAAGGATGAGTAAGTTTCTTAGTCATTTCCCCATCATTAGTGAATAATAGTAATCCAGTAGTATTTCTATCTAAACGACCAACAGGATATAATCTTTCTTTACAAGCTCTATCAATTAAACTAAGAACAGTTTTTCTATTTTGAGGATCATCCAAAGTTGTTATATATCCTTTTGGTTTGTTTAATAAAAGATATTTCTTTCTTTCATTAGCCAAACGTTCTCCTCCATAAACAACCACATCATCAACTGTTACCTTATAACCCATTTCTGTAACGACTTCGCCATTAACAGTAACAGCTCCAGCCTTAATTAATTCATCTGCCTCTCTACGAGAACAAATACCTGAATTTGAAATATATTTATTTAAACGGATTAATCCATCTTTACCTGTTTGAACCTCATCATAACCTTGAGAATTACCACTTACTTCAAAGAAATCATCTCTTTTTCTGCGGTCATTATCAAAACTTCTTCTTGGGCGTTCTCCTCTATTTTCACTAAAGCTTCTCTTTGGTCTATCGTTATCAAAGCTTCTTCTTGGACGATCGTTATCAAAGTCTCTTCTTGGGCGTTCTTCTCTATTATTGTCAAAACTTCTCCTTGGTCTATCATTATCAAAGTCTCTTCTTGGACGTTCTTCCCTATTATTATCGAAACTTATCTTTGGTCTATCAGTATCAAAGTCTATTTTTGGACGTTCATCCCTATATTCACTGAAACTTCTTTTTGGTCTATCATTATCAAAGCTTCTGCTTGGGCGATCTTCTCTATTAGTGTCAAAACTTCTCTTTGGTCTATCGTTATCAAAGCTTCTGCTTGGACGATCTTCTCTATTAGTGTCAAAGCTTCTCTTTGGTCTGTCATTATCAAATGACCTTCTTGGACGTTCTTCTCTGTTTCCTCCAAAACTTCTGCTTGGACGATCTTCTCTATTAGTGTCAAAACTTCTCTTTGGTCTATCATTATCGAAGCTTCTTCTTGGACGTTCATCTCTGTTTTCACCAAAGCTTCTGCTTGGACGATCTTCTCTATTATTGTCAAAACTTCTCTTTGGTCTGTCGTTATCAAATGTCCTTCTTGGACGTTCATCTCTACTTCCTGCGAAACCTCCTCTTCTTGATTGGTCGTTACTGAAGCTTCTACGTGGACGTTCTTCTTTATCCTCTGAATTTATACGAGGTCTTTTTGAACGTGAATCACCTCTTTTTTCGTTATCTCTACCAACGAAACCTTCTTTTTTCTTGTATGGCGAATGACCTCTCTCAGGCTTATTGCTACCATAATTGTGTTTTTGTCTTTCCATTTATATATTAAATAATCGGCAAAAGTACGAATAAATATCAACTCTTAAAGAATTAACTGCAAAAAAAAGTCCATAAATCATTCAATAAAAAAGACTACCAAGATTTGTATAGTCTTTTTGACCTTATTAGTTTATTGATTTTCTCGCTTGTTTATTTTAATAATAAATAATCTATATTTACATTACTTTTACAAGAGGTGTCATTAGAAATATTAATATTACTAAACACTATTTTCATTGTAGGTAATTCATATTCAAATAATGTATTACCTATTCTCTTTTTTAATGCTTCTGCTTCTGGCGATCTTTCATCCTTAAATATAAGTAATTCTGTTTTTGTTAGCTTTGCTGCATTAATCTGTTTTAATATTAACTTCTCTATGTTCTGCTTAAATATTAAGCTATCCTTATCATTATATATACTTATATTCTCATCTTTATCTAAATAATACCAATCATCTTTAAGCTCTTCATTAGAATTTAATTTAATCAACTTACTATAGCCCTGAATATTTACTGTTGTATTATTATTATAGATATTAAAAAAAGAATCTTCTTGAATAACTTCTTTTACCGATTCAATCTTCTTTCCTGATAATTTTTCTTTTTTTATCCTGCTATCTTGAGAGTATTTTTCAATTGATTTTGCATCAATATATGGGACAAATGTAAAGAGATTAAACAATATAATTGTTAATATAGTAAGAAGATAATACTTTCTTTTTATCTTGAATAGCAATGATAATACCCATATAGTTAGAGTTATTGCAGCAAGTAATAAATATACCCTTGGCATAGTAAATCCATATTCATTAATACGATAAATTATAGCTATCCATAACATAATTAATGAAGGCAAAGACCAATAGGTAAAATAAGAAAAGAACCATTTATTATAAGGCTTTTCAAAACTTTCAGAATAAGTCTTAACAATAAGAGCTAATAAAATAAATCCTATTGCTGTTGCAGATACAACTCCTTTTGGAAGAGAAAGAGTAAAAAGAATCTTAGCAAAATAAACATAAAGTATTATTCCAAATATAAACAAAGAAGGAGTAAGTATATACTTAATTAGAATAGTTTCTATCTTTCCTCCTAAATATTTCTTTTCTTTCTTATAATCAAAAACAATAAAAAGTAAAGGAAGAATTAGAATAAAACTAAACCCTCCAAAAATGCTCTCTTTAATGATTCTATTATCATAACCTATTTCAAATATAGTCCAAATTGACTGGAAGATTAAGAAGAATAAGAAATAACAAAGCCCTGAAAGGAAAAGAGAAATACCTATATTTATAACCTCTTGAGTTAAAGATGTTGCAAAAACATTATTTTCTTTATCCTTCTTTGATAAGAATATTAATAAAAGAGTTGATAAAAGAGCTATTAAATAAGTCTCAAACTTATCTTCAATCTTTAAGTAAAACAGAATTGGAATAATAACTAAGAATGCTAAATAATAAATTATCCTCAGCTTAGAAGACTTAAAGAAAAGATTTAAAGCATAAATTAAACCAAAGACAATAGGAAAACAAGATATAAAACTACCAATATGTTTATCCGAAAAGTTAGAATATTGATCAATGACAAAGAAAACAAAGAAAAGAATTGAAATAATAATTTCTACTGGTGAATTCTTAAAGCTTTGAACAATGTTAAGCTTAAATTCTTTTAATTTCTCAGAAAATAACTTCTTCATAATATATATATTTAATTGTTTAGTCTTTCCCAAAATAATATGTTCGGCAAATGTACAATTAATTTTAAATAAGCAATATAAATATTCCGAGAAAAAATAAATGATGATATAGCGAAGAGAAATAAAAACAAAAAAAATACAGCATTTGATAATAGAAAATGCGAGAAGATATATAAATACTTGCAAAACGCATATATTAATAAGTATTTACAAAATTAAATTAAAGTTAAATGTACAGATAATAGGTTACTTTATCTTCTAAAAGTTGTTTTATCTATAAAACGAAACAAACAATTCTAAAGTCAATAGCTCTGAATATTGCTCCAATAACTTCAATTTAAAAGATAATAATTAGCTCTTTTTAGTTATAAATTTTTTAAAAATGGAATTAAGTTATGGCAATAAGATTTATTATCCAGAAAAAAAGAATTGCTGTCGGTGCAACACCTGGCATAAAATTCGTAGCTCGTATCTTCAGAGAAAGAACGATAGATCAATTAAAAATTGCAAAAGAGATTGCAAGTTCATCATCACTTTCAGTTGGAGATGTTTTAAGTGTAATCAGAAGTGTTCAAGAAAAAATGGCGGAACACTTATCCGAAGGTCAAGGAATCAACTTTGAATTATTAGGAATCTTCAAACCCGCCATTAGAGCCACTGCAATGAACACAATGGAAGAAGTAAAATCCTCAACAGTAGCAAAGATTTGTATCGATTTTCTACCGACCAAGGAATTGAAAGAAATCATTGCTAATGCAGGAGTAGTGTACGTTGACACAAACATTACAGGAGTTCAGTACAGAACCACAGACACTCAAACAGAAGCAGAGGAGACCGAAGAGGTATAAGCCTCTTAAAATAAAGCCAAAACATATAAATTAGTTAGAAATGACTAAAAAAGAGAAAAATAGTATTAAAAATCAAAAAGATTTATAAATAAAAAGAGAGAAAGACCAAGAAATTGGTCTTTCTTTTTGTCCAAAAACGCTAAAAAACATGAGATTTTTTCCCAAAATAATGAGATTATTTTAAAAAAAGATCTCATTATTTTTCCAAAACATCTCAATATTTTCTGAAAACATCAAATCACCCCACCAAAACATAAAATGTTGAAAAATTAACATAACAACCCTTAAAAAGAAGATCAAAACCCATAGAAAAATTACTTAATCAAACCCTAAAAATACTTAACGTTATGTTTATTTAACATTGCGGTATTACCAATAAAAGCATAGAATTCTAAAATCAATGCTTTTATTATATAATTGATAAGCCTAACATTATGTTTCCTTATTAAGAGAATCACTTTTAAAGAAAATAATAATGAATAGGTTAATTATTTTTAGTTACTTTGCAATATTCAAAACAATTTTAAACGATAAATTCTATGAAACAATTTTATGAGTTATTATCTAAATTAGAATCTAACATTATTAAACGGTTTTCTAATAATATGGTAGATAATAATAATGAAATTAATGATATTGATAATTCAAATAAAAATATTGAATCTCTCGTCATGCGGGATTGCAAATCCCGCATGATGTAGGAAATAATCTTACTAAATAATTCACCGTTAAACATAAATATATTAATTATGAAGCCATTAAATATATTAATAATTATTCTTTTATTTATTACTAACAGCAGTAATATAGTTGCTCAAGATAGAAATGACATTTCGCAAACACCAATGTTTAAATTATTACTAAAATGCGAAGAACAAAGCTTTGTTGATTTGAAACTATCAACAAAAGATGATATAGGAGAGTATTGGAACCAAATAGATAACGAGACATTATTGAAAAAAGATGTATATAGTTATTTTCAAATAAGAGATTATGAAACTCCATTGCAAAGAAATATATTTGAGCGAACAGACACTTATAACCACTTATTAGATTCTATAGCAATACTACGTAAAGATTTTTGCAAAAAGAAACATGCTATTTTAATTTCGCTATATAATTGTAAACCATATGACATTAATACTGGTACATATACATTGGAATTTGACGAATATTGTCTATCTTCAATAAATGGCTATATCTTTTGCGAAGGTTATAATCATTTCATTAAGTGTAAAAAGTTAGTAACTTATTCTTATAGAACTTATGATGGAATTGATAAGTGGTATCAAAAAAAAGTATCAACAAAAAAAATTGATGAGAATATAGCACTTCAAATAGACAAAGAACTTCTTAAGGGAAAAAAATGTGCAGCTAAAGTTTTAGTTATTTTTAATTTTGACAAAGTAGAAAGAGTTGATAGTTTTGGTATCTTCGGTTCTAAAGAAGTGATTTTTTGTAACACTCTAGAAGCTTATTTAGTTAATGTTGATACAGGACAGATATATATGAATATTTCTGATTCTTTTGTTACAACAAATAAAAGATAGTATAATTGATTACATAGAATAACATTGGAATTATTAAATAAGAATTGAAAGACAAATCGCAAACATTTACAAGAGGTTAATTAACAATAAAAACGTTAATTCACTCCTTTTTCATTTGTAATATTTCTTTATCTACTAATATATATTATCAATACGGATATATCTGATGGGGAAACTCCACTTATGCGGGAGGCTTGTCCTATTGTTTTGGGACGAATTTTTGTTAGTTTCTCACGGGCTTCAAAGCTAAGGGAGTTAAGTGCTTGATAGTTGAAGTCATCTTTTATTATTAGGTTATCGTATTTTGATAGTTTGTCGGCTATTTCTTGTTCTTTATCAATATAGCTTTGATATTTTATTTTTATTTCTGCGGACTCAACTGTTTCTTCCTTTATATCTTCATCTATTGAATTTATCTTTTCTCTGAGTGAAGTTATATTTTGGGATAATTCATTAATTGTTATTTGAGGACGAAGAAGCAATTGTCCTATTTTTAGTTTTTGATTAATTGTTGGAGTTTCTTTTTCTTCAAATAAATTATTTACTTCTTCTGGTAAAGCATTATTTTTTTCTATAAAGGAAACTAATCCATTTCGACTTTCTTTCTTCCTTTCAACCATTCTCATTCTTTCATCTGATGCTAAACCTATTGAATGGGAGAGAGGAGTTAAGCGTTGGTCTGCATTATCTTGACGAAGTAGTATTCTATATTCTGCTCTTGAGGTAAACATACGATAAGGTTCATCAACTCCTTTTGTTATAAGGTCGTCAATTAAAACTCCTATATATCCTTCTGAACGTTTAAGTACAAAAGCGGGCTTATCATTTATCTTTAAGTGAGCATTTATTCCTGCCATTAATCCTTGACAAGCTGCTTCTTCATAACCTGTTGTGCCATTTATTTGTCCTGCAAAGTATAGATTTTGTATTTGTTTCGTTTCTAATGTATCTCTTAGTTGGGTTGGTGGGAAATAATCATATTCTATTGCATAACCTGGCTTTTGTATTATTGCATTTTCAAAACCGTCTATCTTTCTTAAGGCATCATATTGTATGCTTAAAGGTAATGATGAAGAAAATCCATTAACATAATAAAGATTAGTGTAATTACTTTCTGGTTCAATAAATAATTGATGATGATCTTTTCCTGCAAAGCGTTCTATTTTATCTTCTATTGAAGGACAATAGCGAGGTCCTCTTCCTTTTATTCTTCCTTGGAATAGTGGAGATTCATCAAATCCCGTTCTTAATATATTATGAACTTCTAATGAGGTATAGGCTAAGAAACAAGATCTTTGATTTAATGGTTCTTTTCTTTTGTTCAAGAAAGAGAATTGTTTAGGGTTTTCATCGCCTTTTTGTTCTTCTAATTTAGAAAAATCTATACTTCTACCATCAACTCTCATTGGAGTTCCTGTCTTTAGAGTTTCTACTTCAAAAGAATATGTCTTAAGGTCTTCTGACAATCCTTTTGATTGCATTTCTCCTATTCTTCCTCCAAGAAAGTTTTCTTCCCCTATATGTATTTTTCCATTTAAGAATGTACCATTAGTTAAAACTACACTGTTGGCTTCAATCTCTAAACCCATTTTAGTTTTAACTCCGCAAACTTTATTTTCTTCTATCTTTAAACCAATAACATCATCTTGCCAAAGGTTAAGACTTGGTAAAGATTCTAATAAACTTCGCCATGATATTGAAAACATTACATTATCTACTTGAGCTCTTGGACTCCACATAGCAGGTCCTTTAGAACTATTAAGCATACGAAATTGAAGAGTATTTTGGTCTGTAATTATACCAGAATAACCACCTAAGGCATCTATTTCTCTTACTATTTGTCCTTTGGCAACACCTCCCATTGCAGGATTGCAAGAAAGTTGTGCAATTGCATTTAGATTTTGTGTTATTAGAAAAACAGAAGAACCTAAATTTGCGGCTGCCGAAGCTGCTTCACAACCAGCATGTCCTGCTCCTACAACTATTACATCATACTTTTTAAACATTCTTCTTCCGCCTTTCTCATTTCTTTTGCTTCTTCTTTTGTTTTATCCTTTAAACCTAAAAGATGTAATACTCCATGTATGATTACTCTATGAAGTTCTTGTTCAAAACTTAAATTAAGCTCTTGTGCATTATCCCTTACTCGGTCTATGCTTATAAATAAATCCCCCGATACTTTTGTTGCATCAGTATAATCGAATGTAATAATATCTGTGAAATAGTCGTGGTTGAGATAAGTTTGATTTACATTTAAAAGATATTCATCACTACAAAAGATATATGATATTTCACCTGTTTTCCATCCTCTCTGTTCAACAACACTTTTAATCCACGATTTTATTTTATTTTTTTGTGAAAGTATATCTTTAGTATCCACAAAGTTAAAGCTAACTGCCATTTATCAATCGTTTTATTTAGAAATATTTATAATAAATAACTAATAATAGGTCTATTAAAATAGTTTTTCTCTTCCCATAGGATGAGAAAAGTTGATGCAAAATAACAAAAAAAAAATAACTTACTTGCTATTTAATATGTTTTTGTAGCTTTTTCTTATATATAACTACTGTTAGCTTATTATTTCTTTAGGCAATCAATTATTTTTTGAGATAAAAAGTAGGCAAGTTTATAATATGATTCTACTGTCCATCCTGCTACATGAGGAGAAAAGACTGTATTAGGCATTTGTAAGAGTTGAATTAATTCTTCTGGGATTTTTTGACCTGTACATAACTCAGAAGAAAATTGTTCATATTCTAAAACATCTAAACATACTCCTAAAACTTTTCCATGTTTCATTTGATCAAGTAAATCTTTTGTTTTTACTACTTTCCCTCGAGATGTATTTATTAAATAAATTGGTTTCTTAAATTTAGATAGAAAATCATAATCTATCATATAATGTGTTTCTTCTGTAAGAGGAACATGGAGAGAAAGTATATCTGTTTCTTTGTATAAGGTTTCTAAGGATACCTGTTGAGCATATTCATTTGAGTAGTTTTCTTTATATTTATCATAGGCTATGACATTGCAATCAAATCCTGATAATCTTTGAGCAAAAGAATTTCCCATATTTCCATAACCTATAATTCCTATGGTATTACCTTTTATCTCTAAACCTCTATTTTCTTCTCTCTTCCATAAACCTTGTCTTACTTGATGATCT
Source organism: Bacteroidales bacterium (assembly GCA_041662185.1). Classification (GTDB taxonomy): domain Bacteria; phylum Bacteroidota; class Bacteroidia; order Bacteroidales; family P3; genus UBA10566. The sequence goes on along the minus strand of JBAZSY010000017.1, from coordinate 32,248 downwards.
GCAATTACAAGTTTATTAAATAAGCATAAAAGCATTCCAACTGCATGTTCTCCAACAGCATCACGGTTTCCTTCAGGTGAATTAAGACAAGCTATACCTTTACTTTCTGCATATTCTATATCTATAGCGTCCATTCCTGCTCCAACTCTCGCTATACATTTTAATTTTTTTGCTTTATCTATTATTTCTTTATCTATTTCTACCTTACTTCTTACTACTATTGCTTCATAGTTTTCTATATCCTGTAATATATCTTCTCTATTATAGTCTGGCTTATGGATAATTTCAAATCCTGCATTTGTAAGATTGTCAATTAAGACTTTATGCGTAATGTCGATAATTAATATTTTCATACCTTTGATTCTTTATATTCTTCAATATAATTTATGAAGTCGGCACTATCACCATTAAATGTATTTAAATCTACGTCAGTATCTATTCCTTTTACTTTTCCTTTATGTGAATATTGCCAAAAGCTCCAATTACTTGCTTCTGGATAAGAACAAATACGACATATCCATACCTCATAGTTATAGAAATCTCCTTCTATATACCTTTTGTAACCATCTACATTAGTATAAATAATTGGTTTGATATTGTATTGTTTTTCTATCTCGTTTAAGTAATTCTTTATTTCTTCACGAATTTTCGCTTCTTTAGAGAAAGATAGGTAATTCCCATGTCTTTCAACATCAACAACGGGAGGGAAATCTAATCTTTCTATTGCTACATTCTTAATATAGTTCTGAGCTTGTTCTTTACCGGAACTACCAAAACGGAAAAAGTGATATGCTCCAACAAGTATTTTATTATTTTTAGCTCCAAGGTAATTTGTTTTATATTTCTTATCAACAAAGTCTGCTCCTTCTGTTGCTTTTATAAAACAAAACTTTACATTACTATTAGAAACTTCTTGCCAATTTATATTATCTTGATGGGAAGATACATCTATTCCATAAATTGGATATTTATTTACATCTACCTTTATTCCGTCACAAGCATAAAAGTTTCGATAATAATCTAAAGCATAATTATAAATAAAAGGTGCAGAAAATGATAGTATCATAATCAATACCATTAATATTATCCATCTTATTAACCTCTTTTTTACTTTCTTATTCATTTTTTATTTTTCGACAAAAGAAGATAGATAAAATGACGACAAAACTTAACTTTTAGTCTTTTATAAATAGTTCTTTGCCTTTTAAGTAAGGACGTAATGTTGCTATACTTTGTTTAAATTGTTTTTGGATAAAGCAGTTTGTTGGTTTTGTTTGTTTAGCATTGAAAGAAATTGAGTCTATTTCTATATTAAAGTCTATTTTTTTTAGCTCTTCAATAGTTGTAATTGCCATACCTTTATTGAATAACGCTAAGAAGTCTGATAAATTTGATTTATCAACTGAAAATATATCTTCAAAGCCAAGTTGTTTCTTCTTGTTATCGTTATATATAATAGTATTATAACTCTTTATTGTATCTGCATTTGCAAAACAAATTGTTTTTTTGATTAAACAACTATATATATCGCCATGAAATATAAAATATGAAGGACGTATTTCTATATAATTATTCCCTTGCGTTTTTCCTTTACTCTTAACTTGATCAACAAATTCTTGCATTTGTGTTCCTATGCTTTTGTTTATAGGTTTAATATTTACTGGATTTTCTTTTACTCTACTTACTGGTATAAGTACAGCTCCAAAAATATTATTTACCGTATCTTTTAAATGTAAACCACTTATAGTATATGATTTTGGTATTACATATTTTTCTTTTACATCATACTTTACTGTCTTTTTCTTTTCTTCTTTCTTTTTATCACAAGCAATAAATGTAAATGATAAGAAAAGTATAAGAAATAATGAGATTGTTAATTTGTTATTCATGCTATTAATAGTTTTTTTGTTTTAAGATTTATAATTTACAGTCTGGGTCAAATTCATCAAGATGTTTATCCCAAAGATATTTTTTTGTTTCTTTAACTACTACTCCTGAAAGAAAGAGTATTGAAATAAGATTAGGTATTGCCATTAAAGCATTCATACTATCTGATAAGTCCCAAATTAAGGTTAAGTTTATTATAGAACCAATAAATACAAAAACAACCCAAGCCAAACGATAATAAATAATTACTTTTTTCCCACCTAAATATTCTATCGACTTTTCTCCATAATAGCTCCAGCCAAGAATTGTTGAAAATGCAAAAGTAATAATACTGAAATTAAGAATAAGTGTTCCAACATAAGGCAATTTAGCAAAAGCTAATTGAGTAAGAATAGAAGCTGAATTTTGATCAATTTCAGGGTGAGCAATAACAGAACTGACTATTACAAGTCCAGTTAAAGCACAAATAACAACAGTATCCCAAAATGTTCCAGTTGAAGAAACTAATGCTTGACGAACAGGATTACGTGTTTGAGCTGCTGCTGCAATAATAGGTGCTGAACCTAAACCACTTTCATTAGAGAATAAACCTCGAGCAATACCATAACGTGCAGCCATCATAACCGTACCACCTAAGAAGCCTGCTCCTGCTGCTTGTGGAGAAAATGCAGATTTTAATATTAATACAATTGTTTCACCTAAAAAATTCCAATTCAAAATTAATATTGTTACACAACCAAGGAAATATAATACAGCCATAACAGGAACAAATTTGGAACAAACATTTGCAATTCTTTTAACTCCAAAGAAAATTACTAATGAAACTAATACAACCAAAATAGAACCTGTAAAATAATTTGGCAAACCATAAGATTGGTATAAACACTCTGCTATTGCCTTTGCTTGAACTCCATTACCTATGCCAAAAGAAGCAATAACAGTAAATACACAAAATAAAACAGCAAGCCACTTCATCCCTAATCCCTTTTCTAATGCATACATAGGACCACCTATCATTGTTCCATCTTTTGTTTTTTGACGATATTTAATAGCAAGCAAACCTTCTGAATACTTAGTCGAAATGCCAAGTACTCCTGTTATCCAACACCAAAACACGGCTCCTGGTCCACCAAGTGAAACCGCAGTAGCCACTCCAACAATATTTCCAATACCAATAGTTGCTGCAAGAGCAGTCATTAAAGCCCCAAATTGTGAAACGTCACCAGAAGATCCTTCATCTTTAGTAATCGAAAGTTTAATTGCAGTAAAGATTTTTAACTGAGGAAAACGAAGACGAATTGTTAAGAAAATATGAGTACCTAATAGTAAAATAATCATAGGCCACCCCCATAAGAAACTACTAAAAGCAGAAATAAAAGATTGTATTTGTTCCATAGATAAAAAAGATTATTAAATAATGTATTCAAGCACAAAAGTAATAAAAAAAGGCAACTCAATAAACAAGTTGCCTAAAATATCATTTCTTTTTTAATCTTTTTTCCTTTTGAAGTGCTTGGTCTATGATATATAATATCTGCCCATTAACACTTCTAAACTCATCAGAAGCCCATTTCTCCAAAGCTTCCATTCTATTAACATCTATCCTTAAAATAAATGCTTTATTACCTTTTTTCTTTTCTTCCATTATTGATGTAAAGTACCTGCATTAACCACTGGTTGAGCTTGTTCATCAGAACAAAGAACAACTAATAAGTTACTAACCATTGCTGCTTTTTTATCATCGTCAAGCTCTACAATTTTTTCTTCAGAAAGTTTATCTAAAGCCATTTTAACCATTCCAACAGCACCTTCAACAATCTTTTCACGAGCAGAAATAATAGCAGATGCTTGTTGACGACGAAGCATTACAGCAGCAATTTCAGGAGCATAAGCTAAATAATTAATTCTTGCTTCTACAATTTCAATGCCAGCAATATCTAATCTCTTATTTAATTCCATTTCTAATCTATCATTGACTTGTTCTCCCCCTGAACGAAGAGTTATATCATCATCAATTTCATTATTATCATAAGCATAAAGTCCTGCAATATTTCTTAATGCAGCATCAGATTGAATAGCAACAAATTGTTGATAAGAATTCATCCTTTCATTCATTTTTGATTGAGCATCAGCCTTATTGTCAATATCAAACATTACCTTATAAGTATCCTTAATTCTCCAAACTAAAATCAATCCAATCATAACAGGATTACCTTTCTTGTCATTAACCTTAATAGGTTCAACATCTAAATTTCTTGCTCTAATAACAAGTCTCTTTTTTAAATAAAAAGGATTAGCCCAGAAGAAACCATTTTCTTTCATAGTACCTTTATATTTCCCAAAGAAAATCATAACTCTAACTTCATTAGGTTCATTTAAAAAATAACCTGCTGATAAAAATGCAAAAACAATGGCTAAAGCAATAATTGCAAAACCCCAAGCCGAAGTATCACTAATGTTACAAGCTATAAAAGCAATAAGAATAGCGATAATAATTTGTATCAGAATCATAATAAATCCCGACATCTTAAACCCTTTAAATTCTGTTTCTTTTAATTCCATTTCAATAATTTTTTTAGTTAAAAATAATATCATTTTGATATTGCAAATATATATTCTTTTTTATTCCTACCAAAGAAATAAGCAAGAAAAAGATTTTTTCTTATTGTTAGTCATGCTTTTTTCAAATTATCATATAATTATCATTTGTGTATTTATTTGTTTTATAGATTATTGTATATATAATTATATTTTTTTAGTGGATATTATATACGTCATTCAAAATAATTATTACTTTTGCATTCATAATATATTTATTATGAGAAAAATAAAAACAATCTTTATTCTTCTTTTGATATTTAATCGTATTGGTTTTGCTCAAACTCTTACATCTTCAAATATAACAAATAACTCTGCAACAATATCTTTCACTAATTCAGAAAGTCAATCTTTAAACCTTCACGTATTTATAAAATCAGTAGAAGATACAATAATTTATACTGAAAACTTTTCTGGGTTTCCAAAAGTATATTTAGCAAATTATTTTGGTGGATATTTATTAGCATTAAATCTTCCTTCAACTTATACTAATCTTTCTAATTGCAAAGGTAGAAACCTCTTTAATACTAATGGAGATAGTTGTTCATTTAATACTAATGGAGAATTTATAACTCCTTTCCTTGATTTATCAAAGTCAGGTGGAAATTATAGGATAAAGTTTAAAGCAAAAGGTTCAACGGCAAGTAATATTATTATGAGGATTTATCAATCTGATAGTTCAGAAAATTATTCCAACTATTCAAATGTTGTTGTGAATAAAAACACTTCAAAAGCTTATGATTCATTATTTACTGCTGGAACTTCTAACGCAAGAATTAAATTTTATTCCCCATATTCAAATTTAATTATTGATGACTTATCTATTTCTTATATCTCAACAACAAAAACACCAATAGCTTCTTCTCCTTTTAATACCTCATCCAATTCAATTAATCTAACATATCTAAATCCTAATACTATTTATCATTGTTTTATTGAAGGAAGAACAGATACTATTAGCTTTACTACATTAGATTGGATAAAATTAAATAGCATATCTGACATAACACCTAATACAGCAAAAATTAACTTCTCTTCTCCCGATAATACTACAACTCGTAAATTAATTGTAAAAAAGAAATCTAATTATCAAACAGTTTTTGCTGATGATTTATTTATCTCAGAATATACTACTGCTGGCACTTATAATAAAGCAATAGAAATTTATAATGGGACAGGGAAAGATATTTGTTTACAATCATATTCATTATACTATTCTATTAACTCTGGTTCAAGTCATATAGATACTACTTTTTCTTTCTCTCAATATGATACTATTAAATCAAGTTCTTGTATAGTATTAATGGAATATTTAGAAAATCTATCAGTAGCAAATGAAGGATATTTCTATAAGCACTATAAATTGGGGGCATTAACAGTTACAGGAGACGATGCTATTGCAATAATAAAAGATGGTAATTATATTGATATTTTTGGATGTATTGGACAAGATCCAGGTAATGGTTGGACGAGTGGAACTTCAATAAGCACTTATCAAACAACTCTTAGAAGAAATTCAAGTGTTAGTAGTGGGATAAAAACAAATCCAACATCTGGATTTCCTACTCTTGGAACTGAGTGGACACAGATAGGAATTGCAAGTTCTACTACTACAGCTTCTAATTTTGAAGATTTTGGAAAGCATACAATGAATAATGCTTTTGGTGATTTTGATAGTTTAGCTTTAAATATTGGAGTTGGAATTTCTGATAATGTTTATTATTTAAGCAATTTGGAAGAAGGAACTATTTATGAGGCTTTTTTAGTTATTGGTACTGGAAATGATACTGTTGTTTCTAATAGTATAGAATTTAAAACAGGAGTTAATACTCAAAGAACAGCGAGTGGAGATTGGAATGATGATAATTGGTCTAAAGGAATTCCTGCAAGTACTGATAATGCAATTATTCTTAATGGACAAAAGATAATAATTCCTGATGGTTTTACAGCTAAGTGCTATAACCTAATTATTAAAGATACATTAAGTCAAACAAAGGCATCATTAATTAATAATGGATCTTTGGATATAACAAATAAGGCTGAAATTGAAGCTTACTTTAATGGATATACATCTAATGCTAATGGTTGGTATTTATTTGGTTTGCCTATAAGTGTTTATTCAAGTTTTCAAGATACAATTGGGAATAATTTCTTCAAACCAACAGCTAATGACGACCTTTATTATTGGCAAGAAGATTATACAGATATTGATAATAATGGACGTTGGATAAATTGGAAGGATATTCCAATAGGTAGTGGAGATTTTTTTATTGATACAAGGGGTTATTTAATTAGTTATGCTCAAAACACTCAATTAGAATTCTCAGGACAATTAAATAATAATGCTTCTTATTCTTTACTCAATAATGCTTCATTATCAATTCCAAACAATGAAAGAGGTTGGCATTTATGTAGTAATCCATATCCTTTCTATATAAGTATGGATAACTTACAAAGAACAAATGTTTCCTTACCTTCTCTTCTTGATCCTGAAACTTCAAATTACATTGCCTTAATTCAAAGTGATTCTATTCCTCCTTTTGCAGGGTTTATGGGACAAGTCTCAAATTCAACAAATGCTTTCAGTGCAACTAAAGCAACGAATAGTTCAAAGGCATCGATAATTCCACAAAATATTCTAACCCTTAAAGTTTCTTCTAATCAAGGAAGTGATAAGACAAGATTAATAATAATGGATAGTACAACACTTGGCTATGATGTTAAATATGATAATAGAAAACTTCATGGTTATGGATTAAGTCCTGAGATATTTTCAAAGATAGTAGATGAAGATTTTGCAGTAAATGCAATTCCAAATATAGAAGATAGTCTTGTGGTTGATATAAATTTCATTTCAAAAGTAGATGAAAACTATAGAGTAACATTAGATATTGATAATAAAGAAGACTTTGAAAAAGTTGCTCTTTATGATAAAGCAAGTAATACAGAACTAATAAACTTTATGGTAGATACTGCATATACATTCTATTCATCTGCTGGTAATAATCAAGACAAATTCCAATTAAAGATATATAAAAACCTTTCATCAATAGAGGAAGTTAAATCAAACGAAACAATCTCATTACAACAAAAAGAAGATGAGGTAGCAGTAGTTTCTTCTTCAAAAATAAAAAGCCTTCAACTAACAAATATGAAAGGACAAATAATAAATAAAAATAGCAAAACAAACAAAATAAGAATTCCAGAAAAAGGAGTATTTATTCTTACAATTACTACTTCAAAGAATAAATATCAAAGAAAGGTAATAAACCTATGAAAATAAAAGCCTTATTAATAATAGCGATAATAACAGCATTTGCATCTAATACTTATTGCCAACCAACTCCACCAGCAACACATGGTAATAATGTAACAACAATCGAACCTCAATCTGCACCAATAGGAACCTCAACAGCTTTATTATTATCTTTAGCCACAGTCTATACAACAGCAAAACTATACAATAAAAGAAAAGAAGAAAACAAATAGAAATAATTCTGTTTTCAATTATATGACAAAACCAATCTAAGCACTTGAAAAAGTAAATCGGCGTTTTAGGTATAGTATCTTGCTTTTGTCATTATTTTTAAGCTTGTTTTTAAAGATAAAGAAAGAAAAAAGAGGCTGCATGAAATATTTTATTCAAGACAGCCTCTTCATTGTTTATATGTTGCTTAACATTGACAATTTAATAACCAATAATTCCTATTTTGTTTGTGCAAGGATTACTCTTGCTGATGTTTTTGGGTTATTGATTGTGTCGCAACCGTTCACACAGCCTCCTGGGCATGACATTACTTCTATAAAGTTACCAGGACATTCTCCTTTTTGTGCATATTGTTTTAGTTGTCTGATGTTTGATTTATTTAATCCGTCAATAACTACTTCTTTTACTATTGAAGCATCTGGCAGGGTTTTCTTAACTGATTCTACAACTCCTGTTACCATTGCAAAGCCTCTTCCGTGGGCTGCTATTCTTGTGTCAAATTCTGTTAATTCACAGCTTTCTATATCTATTTCTGACGCATTGAATAGTGCTTCAAGCTCTTCATAAGTAATAACAAAATCAACTTCTGGAGTTCGGAATGCTTCACTTCTTTTTCCTACGCAAGGGCTTATAAATACTGTTATGCAGTCTGGGAATTCTTCTTTGGCTATTTGAGCAGTATATGCCATTGGTGAAAGAGTTGAAGATACATATTGACGTATTTCAGGGATATGTTTGTTTACTAAGTTTATCCATGAAGGGCAACATGAAGTTGTCATAAATGGAGCTCCTTCGTGTAGACGTTCAATTAGTTCTTTTCCTTCATTTTCTGTTGTTAAATTAGCTCCTTTTGCAACTTCTATTACATCATCAAAACCTAATTTCTTAATAGCTGTAAGAACTTTTCTATAGTCTGATTTGAATTGTCCTCCAAGTGATGGTGCTACCATTGCAATTACTTTCTTGCCCCCAGTAATTTCTTTGAATACATCAATCATAAAGGTCTTTTCCATAATTGCTCCAAAAGGACAAGCCACCATACATTTCCCACAGTAAATACATTTTTCTGGATCTATATGTTCTATTCCATTTTTATCTTTTGTAATTGCATTTACAGGACATGATTCTTCACAGGGAACAGGTTGATAAATTATTGCATGGAAAGGGCAAGCCTCCATACATAGTCCGCAATTAACACATTTAGAAGGGTCTATATTTGCTTGATGTTCTCCAAGACTTATTGCTTCTTTCTTACAAGCATAGGTGCAAGGTCGTGCGACACAAGTACGACATAGATTTGTTACAATATAACTGCTCTTAACGCAAGATGAACAAGCTTCATCAACAACTGTCATCATTATTTCAGAGGGTTCGCTTCTTTCAATTGCTTTTTTTGCATATTCAGAAAGAGGAGTCAATTCATCTGTTTCATCATATATATTATATCCAAGTAGTGCCATCAATTTATATTTTAACACTGCTCTTTCTTTGTGAACGCAACAACGGGTTTTAACCATTTCCCTTGGTCTCATTTCCAAAGGGAGACGGTCTATCTTCTCTATTACTTTATTCTCTATTATTAGTTTTGATAGTCGTTGTATTATTTCACGACGTATCTCCACAGCATTGTTCATTGCCATAGTAATCCTTTATTTATTTTAGATTGAGACTATCTTTCTATTCCAAGTTGTAAGTATATTTCATCTATTAACTTTTCGGGTGTGCAATCTTCAATCATAACATCTCCTACCTTAGCATAAGGAGGTTTTGCAGTTTGTTTATCTTCTTCACAACCAAGGCAAGCTGAACCTATAAATGTTACTTTTTCTTTTATTTCTTCTGGTAAATGGTCTTTTACTTTTACCAAGTCAGAACCTCCTGTTATGTAGCAATAAGTTCCAACACATATTCTTATATTTAACATATTATTATTTGTTTTGTGTGTGATTTATATGAATTGTAATTTAACGTCTTTCATGTATTTCTCTTCTAAAACAGCGGCAAGTCTCTTAACTACGTTTCTTCTTATTTCAAGTTCTACTGGAAGTGTTGGATCTTGATGGGCAATATTTATCTTTGTCCCTGCAATTATATCAATTATATCTGCATCAAGTATCATTCTAAACATATCCCAATCGGGACCTTTAGCATTTAAGTTTTTAGGTATTTCTTGCCCCAATAACTCAACAAGTGAGCCTAATGTTATTATTCCTTCTGTTATTAAATCAATCCCTTCCATTTTTGATGAAGGAGGAAGAGGAGGGACAATATTATTTAGATCAACTATTATTTCTTTATTAAGCTCTCTCGATATTATTTTTGAAGTCGTTCCTCCGCATATAATCTTCTTACCTTTATAGTTCTTTACTATTTCTCCTAAGTATTCGTCTTTTAATTCTGTGAAAGGAGGTCCTGTACAAATTAATAGTTTTCTTGGCTCCCTTACATAAAACACTACGCAACTTGTGTCGTCTTTAGGTTTAAGTATATCGTTTAGCTCTGCTTGCTTCACAATTCTTCGAGAAAGGTCACGAGCTGAGATAAAAGGATTTTCATTTAATCTATCTATTATAAAGTCTTCAACCTTATTTCCCCAACCAAACGGCATATTCATATTTCCTATTCCTGATTGAGTTACTCCATCAGAAAAGAAAATTAAACGGTCTTCTTTTTGAAGCTCTACATCAGAAATCTTTATTATTCTATCGTCTGCAACATTATCGGAAATCTTACTCTGAATAATAGTATCTTTCGTCTCTAATTTAAAAACCTTTCCTCCTCTAATTAAGATTAATTGAGGATTGTCGTATTCAACAATTTTTGCAACTCCATCAGAATCTATATCTACTATTGTAAATGTTGAATAACTTATATTACGAACACTATCAACGGGTAATGTGTCCATAATTGTTTTTACTGTTCTTACTATTGGCTCTCGTCTTATTCGAAAATTAAGAGCCATGGAAGCTGTCATTGTTGAAAGTACATTTGCTTTTACTCCTGAACCAAGTCCGTCAGACATTACTGCAATTGTTCTATCTTCTTTAACTGATTTATGGAACAATATACTATCTCCACAAACAATATTTCCATATTTGTTGTGTTGATAACTCCCTATTTCAATAAAGAATTTCTTAGTATTCTGTAGCATCTCTTATTTCTTATCGTCATTTGTAATTGCATCAGATCCTTCTTTAGAATCGTTATGAGATTCTAATATTGAGTTAAGCATTGATTCGGTATATGAAGCATTTTCTCCAAGAAGGAATGCAATCTGTTGTACAACCTTCATATTCTCCATAATTACTTCTTTTGTACGATTAAGGACGAGGTCTTTTCTTACTTCGGGAGCATGTAGGTTTTGTATTATTCCACATACTAAACTATACTTTTGAACAGAGAAAACCGATAAGCTATAGAAATTATCTCCATCTCTTATATCTTGCTCAACAACGTCTTCTCCTGATTGTAAAACAGAAGAAAAGAATTTATGGAAATCTATCAATTTTGTTAGATCTGCTCCATTAAGACCTGGATTAGCTTCAAATATCATTTTAACTTCATCGCCTAAAAGGTCAGCAAAGTTTTGATTAGCATCAACAACCTTCATTTTATCATTAACAATAACAATTCCTGAAGGCATCTTTTTAAGTAGAATATTGGTCTTGTCTTGAGCCATTCTACGCATATATGATATACACATATCATTTTCAGCTTTTCCTGCAATTAATGCCTTTGCAAACTCCTTACAATTATCATAACCACAACCTCCACAATTTAATTCATCATTCTCACTCTTCTTATTAACCATTCGAAGAGCTTCATAAATTTGCTGTAGAGTATATTCTTTCTTTTCTACTTTATTTATGAAATCATAATTAGTTGAGATGTCTATTGATTTTAACTTATCAAGAATGTTCTCATTTCTTTCATTATTTCTAACTTTATCTAATATATTCAGACGTTTTGAAGCAGAAGATTTATCAGAATTTGAACAAGGTCCCTTTATACAACCACCATCACAAGTCATAACCTCTATAAATGCTTTGCCATACTCTTTCAAACTATCAAAATCATTAAAAATATCCATTAAGTTTTGAACTCCAGAGAAAGTCATATATCTAACATCAACATCTTTACCTGAATTATGACTAATCCTTTTGGGTTCAGAAGAAATAGAATTAATCATACAAGTAAGCATTCCTCCATCAATAGGATATAGATTACCATTATTAGCTTTAATTGGAATAAAAACATCTTCTTCAGTTGGTTTCATAAATTCAAAGAATATACCCATATCTTCAAAGAGAGTTTTAATATCTTTGAAAGTAAGTACATAATCAATTAAGTTTCCAAAATGTTCAAGTTCTGTTTTTTTTGCAACACAAGGACCAACAAATAATACCTTTGCATCAGGATATATTGATTTTAAGAATTTTGCATGTGCAACCATTGGAGAGTAAACAGGGGCAATTGAAGAAGAATATTGAGGGTAATATTTCTTTACTAATAGCACTGCTGAAGGACAACAAGAAGATATATAAACTCCATTTTCTTGTTTATCAAGCCAAGTTCTTGTATCTAAAGCAACCTTTTCTGCACCAAGAGCTGTTTCACTTACTCCATAAAATCCAGCTTCGTGAAATGCAGCAATTACATTATGAATATCTTCTTTATTGTATTCACTCAAATAACTTGGAGCAAGGGAAACAATTATCTTCTCTTTAGAAAGGGCAGCACGTACCAAAGGAATGTCATCTCTTACTTTTTTTGCATTAGCAGGACAGACTTGAGTACATTTCCCACAATAAATACATAGTTCAGGAATAACAGAAGCTGAACCATCTTCTAATTTAATTGCTTTTACAGGACAATTTTTTACACATTTGTAACAATCCTGACAATTATTCTTTTCTGTATATATTGCAGAAGATTTATTCATAACCAATACTATTTACTAAATTCCTTATCTAATATCTCTGCCAGTTTTGTCTTTGTTACTTCTGTATAAGTATTACCATCAATAATTAGTACAGGACCATTTAAGCACTGTTCTGTACATAACTGACCTTTGAAGTTTACTTCTGCATCTAATCCTTTTGTTTTAATGTATTCCTGTATTGTTTCAAGGTTTTTGTTGTTTCCTCTTGAAAAGCAAGAACTACCTAAGCATATTGTTATTTCTTTCTTTTTCATTTTTAATCCGCAATAAGTTTTTTATACCTTGTACGTTTTGGAGTAATATCTCCTAAACGTTTTTTCTTATTCTCTTCGTATTCAGAATATGAACCTTCGAAAAAATAAACTTCTGAATCACCTTCAAAAGCGAGTATATGTGTTGCAATTCTATCTAAGAACCACCTATCATGACTTATTACCACAGCACAGCCTGCAAAGTTTTCCAAACCTTCTTCTAAGGCTCTTAGTGTATTTATGTCAATATCATTTGTAGGCTCATCAAGTAAAAGAACATTAGCTTCTGATTTTAGAGTCATAGCTAAATGTAAACGATTTCTTTCACCACCCGATAATACCCCTGTTTTTTTATTTTGGTCTGTACCTGAGAAATTAAAACGAGAAACATAAGCACGGGAATTAATTAATCTGCCTCCCATTTGTATCTGTTCATTTCCTCCTGAGATTACTTCCCAAACTGATTTTTCTGGATCAATTTCTGCGTGTTGTTGATCAACATAACCAACCTTTACTGTTTCTCCAACATCAAATGTTCCATTATCGGCTTTTTGAAGCCCCATTATCATTCTAAATAATGTTGTTTTCCCTGCACCATTTGGTCCAATAACTCCAACAATACCAGCAGGAGGAAGAGTAAAAGTTAAGTTTTCATATAGTACTTTATCTCCAAAAGCTTTCGATACTCCATTAGCTTCAATAACTTTTTGACCTAAACGAGGTCCATTTGGAATATATATTTCAAGTTTGTCTTCTTTGTCCTTAGTGTCTTGAGAAAGCATTTCTTCATAAGCATTCAAACGAGCCTTTCCTTTTGCATGTCTTGCCTTAGGACTCATTCTCACCCATTCTAATTCCTTATCCAAAGTCTTTTTTCTCTTAGACTCTGTTTTTTCTTCCATTGCCATACGAGTGGTCTTTTGGTCTAACCAAGAAGAGTAGTTTCCTTCCCAAGGAATTCCTTCTCCACGGTCAAGTTCCAAAATCCAACCTGCAACATTATCTAAGAAATATCTATCATGGGTAACAGCAATAACTGTTCCTTTATATTGATGAAGATGTTGCTCTAACCAATCAATTGATTCTGCATCTAAATGGTTTGTAGGTTCATCTAATAATAATATGTCTGGTTCTTGAATTAATAAACGACAAAGAGCAATTCTACGGCGTTCTCCTCCTGAAAGATTCTTAACCAAAGCATCTTCTTCAGGACAACGTAATGCGTCCATAGCTCTTTCAAGTTTGCTATCTAAGTTCCAAGCATCATGATGATCCATTAATTCCATTACTTCGCCTTGACGTTCCAAAAGCTTACTCATTTCATCATCACTCATTGGATCACAGAATTTAAGGTTTATTTCATCATACTCCTTAATTAAATCTGCAACCTCTTTTGCTCCCTCCATCACAATTTCTTTTACTGTCTTATTGTCGTCAAGATGAGGTTCTTGTTCTAAATATCCAATGCTATAACCTGGAGAGAAATGAACTTCTCCTTGATGAGAAGAGTCAAGTCCTGCAATAATCTTCAAAAGAGTAGATTTTCCAGAACCATTTAACCCAATAATACCTATCTTAGCTCCATAATAGAACGAAAGATAAATATCCTTTAATACTTGCTTACTTGGTGGGAATATTTTACCAACACCAACCATTGAAAATATAATTTTCTTTTCTTCTAATGCCATATTTTTTTCTTTATTGTTTAGGATTGAGAGTAAAAATCAAATAATAATTATCCTATAAACCTTAAACTCTCAGTCCAAAACTTTTTTAATTATTCAATTTAATATCTTTAAGATTTAATTGTAAAGCGGTTCTTCCATTCCATTCATTTTCATCAACCTGATAAACAATATCAAAAGCTTCACCATGACGAATATCATTATAGTAATCACTTAATCCAAAACCAATACAAGAAAATGGAAGATGACGAATGTCAAGGTGAATAACAGAAAGCTTTAAATGTTTTTGTCCAACTGGTCTTGCATTCCCTGTATCAACAACTCTGTTAGATTGAAAAATAGGAATATTATTCTCAGGACCAAAAGGAGCAAACTGTTTTAATATTCTAAATAACTTAGGAGTAACATCACTTAGTTTAATAACTTCATCAATCTCTATCTCTGGAACTGATTGTTCATCACTTATATTTTCTTCTACCTTTTCCTTAAACAAACGAATAAACTCATTTAAGTTTTCTTCTTTTAGAGATAACCCTGCTGCATACTTATGCCCTCCAAAATGTTCTAAGAGATGAGAACAAGATTCAATTGCAGCGTGAATATCAAAATCTTTAATAGAACGAGCCGAACCTGTAATTAAGTCATTAGACTTTGTAAATACTATTGTAGGTTTATAACATTTCTCAATTAAACGAGAGGCAACAATACCTATCACTCCCTTATTCCAATCGTCCTTAAATACAACTGTAGCCTTACTAATATTTAAATCTTCAGAGTTTTGAAGCATAAAAAGAGCTTGCTCGGTAGCTTCATTATCTAATTTACGACGTTCGTCGTTATTTATATTTATTTTCTCAGCAACTTTCTCAGCATCTTCTAGTTTCTTACAAACTAATAGTTCCACAGAATTTCTCCCTGATTCAATTCTCCCTGCCGCATTAATTCTTGGTCCAATTAAGAAAACTAAGTCTGAAATATTAAGTTCACGATTAAAATAAAACCTTGAAGGCTCTGTATCTAAAATATGAACTACCTTACTGTATTTCAAGATAGCTTCCAATCCTGCACGAGGTTGTTTATTAATAACCCTTAGTCCATAAAAAGCTAATATCCTATTTTCTCCAGTGATTGGAACAACATCAGCAGCAATTGCAATAGCCACTAAATCCAAAAAAGGAATTAACCTCTCAAAAGGAAGGCGTTTTCTAATATTTAAAGCATGAATTAATTTAAATCCTATTCCGCAACCTGACAGTTCTTTGTAAGGATAAGTGGAATCTTCTCTCTTAGGATTAAGTATAGCACAAGCCTTTGGTAATTCTTCTCCAGGAAGATGATGATCTGCAATAATAAAATCAATCCCCTTTTCCGAAGCATAAGTAATTTGTTCTGTAGCTTTAATACCACAGTCCAAACAAATAATTAACTTAAATCCATTCTCATAAGCCCAGTCAATCCCTTGATAAGAAATACCATAACCTTCAGAATAACGGTCAGGAATATAGAAATCAACCTCAGAGTAAAACATCTCCAAGTAAGAATAAACTAAGGCAACTGCCGAAGTTCCATCAACATCATAATCTCCATAAATAAGAATTCTTTCACCACCCTTGATAGCAAACATAATACGCTCAACAGCTTCCTCCATATCATTAAGAAGAAAAGGGTCGTGCAAATCCTTTAAAAGAGGTCTGAAAAATTTCTTAGCATCATTATAATTATAAATCCCACGTTGCACAAGAAGATTAGCAATAATGCTATAAGCTTTAATATCTTCTGGTCTTGTACAAGTCTCATCTACACGCAAATCTTGAGCAAGCTGCTCAACCAATTTCTCATCACCATACTGTTTTAATACCCAACGTTTCTCCATAAACAATCTATAAATAACCCATATTACAAAATAAATAGTTTACAAAGGTATAACAATAAAATTTAACACGAAAAAAAAGACCTAAAAACTATAATCTAATGTAAATTAATTCCAATTATTGGTTTAATAGCCCCAAAATGTATCTTTTCAAAAGGGATAAAACATATAAAATTGCTTTTGAGTCAAATCTACTTGAAATTAAATTAAGTCTTTTCTCCGTTTAATTAAGTTTAATTCCAACGAAACTTAGTTTAGAACTATTTATATTAAGTTTAGATGTTGAAAAGATGCACATCTTTTGGGTGTTACGGTGTACACCGTAGCCTTTCTTTGATGTATACCGTAGGAGAGTTATGATGTACATCATAATAATTAATGATGCTTTGGAAAGATGTTAGACATAAACGCTACTCTTTGATTTAGAGCAATGTTTATAATGCAAAGATAGTAAATATTTATTTATTCTTGTCCAATAATTGGCTTATTTTTTGCTCCATATAACTTTTTTACTCCACCATTAAAGCTTTACTAATTTGGATTAACTATCTTGTTCATGAAAATAAAAAATGCTAAGTCTTTTCTCATAAACTCAGCATTCTAATATATTTTTAATTTATTTTTCCCTTACACAATTAAAAGATGTTCTAAGAGTATTCTTAAACCTAAACCAAATAGGATTGCTCCTCCAAACATTAATGCTATTTTGGGTTTAAAGAAATAAGCTTTCATTCCCATTATTACTCCTAAGATTGAAAAAATAAAAGTACATATTGCTATTAATCCTACTAAGATTAGTTGTTGCTTCATGCTGTATTGAATACCAAAACCTATTCCTACTATAAAGGCGTCTATACTTGTTGCTATTGATAGAGTTATAAGCATAGATGGTTTTGTAAAGTCAAATACATGTTCTTTTATATCGTATTTATACCCTTCCATAAACATCTTTATTCCTATTACTGCTAAGAGAGAGAATGCTACCCAGTGGTCTATTGCTTCTATATATTCTTTTGCAAAATCACCAATTAAAGCTCCGAGTAAAGGTAAGAGACCTTGAAAGAATGCAAAACTTAGGGACAAAATCATTCCTCTTTTTAGTGTCATTGATTTTTGTAAGCCACAAGTAATTGATACTGCTAAGCAATCCATCGATAGAGCTACTCCTAATAGGATTGCATAAAGAATAAATGCTATCATTATTGGTTTATATTATTTATTTAATGGTGTTTGTGATGTATATAAATTGTTCTACCGTTAGTTGCTCTGCTCTTTTTGTTAGTAGTTCTTGATCTATTTCTTCTAAGCTTTTTCCAAGAGGCTTAAGTGCTTGACGTAGCATTTTTCTTCTTTGGTTAAAGGCTGTTTTTACTACGGTAATAAATAGTTTTTCGTCGCAATTTAAAGATGTAACATTGTTTCTTTTCATTCTTATAACTGCGGACTTTACTTTTGGTGGAGGGATAAATACTGTTTCATTTACTGTGAAAAGGTATTCCATATCAAAGTAGGCTGTGAGAAGAACGCTTAGTATTCCATATACTTTCGTACCACATTTAGAGCATACTCTTTCAGCTACTTCTTTTTGAAACATTCCAACAAGTTCTGGTATTTTATCTCTGTTTTCTAAGACTTTGAAGAGTATTTGACTTGATATATTATATGGGAAGTTTCCTATTATTGCATATGGGGAGGAGAATATCTGATTTAAGTCCATTTTTAGAAAGTCTTCAGAGTATATATTTCCCGAAAGTATTGGGTAGTTCTTATTTAGATATTCTACTGATTCTTGGTCTATTTCCACAACTTTTAATGATGTTATGGCTGGGTCTTGAAGTAAGTATTTCGTTAGTACACCCATTCCTGGACCTATTTCTAATACATTATTATATTCACCTGTTAGACTTGTTGCAATCTCTTTTGCAATTGCTTCATCTTTCAAGAAATGTTGTCCAAGATATTTTTTTGCTCTAACTTCGTACAATGGTTTTGATTTTTTTGGTTTTTAGATAAAAAGAAAGGGCTCTAAAACATTTTCAGAACCCTTACTTTGTATATTGATTAAAAATTATTCGCCTAGCATAAAACGATAGAATGCTGTTGCTGTTAATTCTTTATCACATTCTTGTAGATATTGAAGAACGTTTTTCTTAGAATCTTTAATAAAGTCTTGACTTAATAAAGTATTTTCTTTGAAGAACTTGTTAAGTTTACCTTCAGCTATCTTTTCAACCATGTTTTCTGGCTTTCCTTCTTCTCGAATTTGACCACGATATACTTCCATTTCTCTTTCAATAGCATCTGCAGAAACTAAATCTTTATTTAACGCAAGTGGAGCCATTGCTGCAATTTGCATTGCAACATCATGTCCTTGTGCGTCAAATCCAGTTTTATTAAAAGAAACTATAGTTGCTAAACGATTACCTGGGTGAATATAAGAATAAATAACAGGAGCTTCAATAGTTTCGTAGTGAGATAATTCTATTTTTTCGCCGATTTTTGCAATTTGTTCAATAATTAAATTTTCAACAGTTACTCCATCAACTACTAATGCAGTTACTTCACCCGCGTTTTTAGCTTTAACTTCAATTGCAGCGTTTAAAATTTTACGAGTGAAGTTAACAAAATCTTCATTCTTTGCAACGAAGTCAGTTTCACAATTTAACATTAAAACAGCACCAAAAGTTTTGTCTGCTGTAGTTGCTGATAAAACACAACCTTCGCTTGCATCTCTATCTGCACGTTTGTTAGCTAATTTTTGTCCTTTCTCACGTAGGTAGTCAATTGCTTTATCCATATCGCCGTCGCATTCAACTAAGGCTTTTTTGCAATCCATCATACCAACGCCAGTACGTTGACGTAATTCATTAACGGCAGAAGCAGTTATATTTGCCATGATATAAATTTTACTTGTTATTATTCTTATTTCTTTGGAGCTGGTTTCTTTGTAGTAATAGTTTTACGTGGACGTTGTTTCTTTTCTCCTTCATCGTCAGCAACACCTTTTACTCTTTTTACTTTTGCTCCATCTTTAGTTGTTCCTTCTTCTTCATCATCTAATAACTCAGTAGCTAATGCTTTTTCGCTGATTTCTTCAGATTCTTCTGCAGCTTCACGAGCATCTTTATCCATCTTTCTTTCATTCAAACCTTCTTCAATTGCTTCACACATATATTTTACTATTAATGCGATTGATTTTGAAGCGTCATCATTTGCTGGAATTGGAAAATCTATAAGATCAGGATTACAGTTTGTGTCAACTAATGCAAAAGTAGGGATATTTAAACGACGTGCTTCTGCAACTGCGATATGTTCTTTATTGATATCAATAACAAATATTGCTGATGGAAGACGAGTTAAATCAGATATAGAACCTAAGTTCTTTTCTAATTTAGCTTTTTCACGAGAGATTTGTAAACGTTCACGTTTTGAAATCTTATTTGTGTCTTTATCGTTTATAAGTTTATCTAGTATGTTCATTTTCTTTACTGCCTTACGGATAGTAACGAAATTTGTTAACATACCACCTGGCCAACGTTCTGTAACGAAAGGCATATTTACCTTGGCTACTATTTCAGAAACAACTTCTTTTGCTTGTTTCTTTGTTGCAACAAAAAGAATTTTCTTACCGGATTTAGCTATTTGTTTAATTGCGGCAGCAGCTTCGTCTGCTTTTTCTGATGTTTTTGCTAAGTCAATAATATGAATACCATTTTTCTCCATAAAGATATAAGGAGCCATTTTAGGATTCCATTTTCTTCTCATGTGTCCGAAATGAACACTTGACTCTAACATTTCATTAAAATCTAACATTTGTTTTTGTTTTTGTTTGTTTACTTTCCTTTAATTTATTCAATTGATAAGTAGTTGGTAGGAATTACCAAATCTTATCAATTTGGATACTAAACAGCTATCCAATAATCGATTAACGTTTGCTGAATTGGAAACGTTTACGAGCTTTCTTTTGTCCTGGCTTCTTTCTTTCAACCATACGAGGGTCACGACGAAGTAATCCTTTTGCTTTTAAGGCTGAACGGTCTTCTATATTGATTTCACATAATGCACGAGCAATTGCCATACGTAATGCTTCTGCTTGTCCAGAAATACCACCACCATCTAAATTTGCTTTTACATCATATTTTTCCCAAGCTCCGATAGTTTCAAAAGATTGGCGACAAATATATTGTAATGGTGGAGTTGGAAAATATTCTTTATAGTCTCTTCCGTTTACAGTAATATTACCATTGCCTGCTGTCATATAAATACGAGCAACAGCACATTTTCTTCTACCTATTTTGTTTATTACTTCCATGAGATTATCTGATTGAATTTAAATTAACTACTTTTGGTTGTTGAGCTTCATGTTGGTGCTCTGTACCAGCATAAACATGAAGATTCCTATATAATTCTGCACCTAATTTATTTTTTGGTAGCATACCTTTAACCGCATGTTCAATTACGCGGATTGGAAACTTCGCTAATACTTCTTTTGGTGTAGCAAACCTTTGTCC
The DNA here is from genome assembly GCA_041662185.1 of Bacteroidales bacterium. GTDB lineage: Bacteria > Bacteroidota > Bacteroidia > Bacteroidales > P3 > UBA10566. The sequence goes on along the minus strand of JBAZSY010000017.1, from coordinate 11,017 downwards.
ACCAGGATAACCGGTATGACGGACATAAACTTTATCAGTTAATTTCTTACCTGTAAAGCGTACTTTTTCAGCATTAATGATTATTACATTATCTCCACAATCAACGTGAGGAGTAAAAGATGGCTTATGTTTGCCTCTTAACACATTTGCCACTCTTGTAGCTAAACGTCCCAAAATTTGGTTCTCTGCATCTATAACTATCCATTCTTTTTGAACGGTTTCTTTGTTTGCAGATACTGTTTTGTAACTTAACGTATTCATTTTTTCCTATTATGTTTATAAAACATCAAAAATCTGCTCTTATTTAGAGCAAAATATTATCAATACTCATTGTTTTATTTTATATTCTAACGGGCAATCAGAATTTTATAAAGCAATGAAAATCATTTCTCTAAACATAATAACTATTGGATAATTAGAAGTGCGTAGTCTATGTTTAGAGTGTGCAAAGATACAATGTTTTATTTTATTTCCAAGACATTAGATATTTTTCTTCAAATATTTTCTTCACAGATTAAATGGCTCAATGTAAAATTTCGGTGGAATAAGGATTAATCATTCTGGACTATTGTCAAAATCATTGGCTTATTTTTTCATCTCACCGGAATTTTACATTTACCCGATTAGAGTTGCAAATGCAATAGTTAATAAAAAAAGACTACCAATTGCTTAGTAGTCTTTTCTATGTATAGAGTATTTTATATTTCTTAGTTGTTTACTATATTTTGGAATTCTAGATTAGATATGTAACGGCGGAATTCTAAATCATTCTTTGCTTTGTATTTGTAGTCTGGTTCTTGATTACAAGCTTCACGTAAATTCTTTACTAAGCCGGGAACATCGTCTAAACGTGCATAACAAACTGCTCTTAGATAATTTACTTCTGAAGTTTGATCCATACAACAATCAAGTGTACGTATTGCATTTCCTGTATTACCTGTCATCAATTGAATAAGAGCTAAGTTATAGATACATTTTCTTCCATCTAATTTTCTTGCTGCTTCTTCATAGTTTCCTTTCTTTATTTCAACTATTGCTTGATTTACTTGTGCTTGTTCATTACCAAGTTGAACTGCTTTTTGCATATATGTATCTGCTGTCTTAACATCTTTAAGGGCTAAATAAAGAAGAGCTAAATTATTATTTACAACAGCATTGTTTGGAGAAAGTTTATCAGCAGTTTCAAGATAACGTTTTGCTTCATCTAATTGATTAAGGTTAATTGATACCGCTCCTGCATTATTCCAGCCTGACCATTCTGAACCAAAACGTTCTGTTACTGAATTATAAATAGTAAGCTTATTAGCATAATTAGAAGTTAAAGATGCTGCATACATCATTTCATCAAATGTAAGATCATCTGGATTTGTAACAGCCATTTTAGCTATTTCCTGATCTGTCTTTTGTACTCCTGAAAAGTTAAATGCTATTTCACCACGACGTAATGTTGGTAATATATCTTCTTCTATTTGACGAAATACAACTGACATATTTCTTATTTCTTGTTCACGACGTATTTTGTCTGGTTGAGATTTAACAACGTTTACTACAGCATTCTTTTCTTTCAATGAGCTACCTTCTACTAAACGTAAGAAATTTTCCCAGTCTTCTCCTTTTGCATTTGTTGTGATTACAACGTCTTTTTTAGCGTCGTTAATATATTTTTGAATATCGTTTGGTTTGATATTTTCTGCTTTTGCTCTTTCTGTTAAAGCTTCGTTTAAGATTTGATTTACTAAATTTGCTGTCGTTTCAGCACGTTTCTTGGATAATCCTATATTAAATGATTCTTCTCCTTCTGGTGAAGCCCAAGCATTAACCAAGATTTGGCGAGGGACTGAATTGTTTGCAATATATGATTTCATATTTTCAACAGCTCTTCTTGCATCATTTTTCTTATTTTGTTCATTATTCCAATTAAGGTCGGCTATATTAACAGTAAAGAAAATATCAGCTGTCATTAACTGAGTTGTTTTTGGAGCATAGTTATGTGGAGCTATTGCTAAATCTCCTCTAATATCTACCCTATTTGAAGTTGAGTTAATCCCTTGGGAAAGTTTTACATTTCCCAAATTGATTGCACCTTCATTTTCCAATGCTTCTGCCCATGTAGCATTTGCTTCATTTACTTTACTTGATTTGTAAACAATTGGATTAAGAGTTAATTGTGCATTTTCCATTCCTTGACGATATTGCACTGTGTCTTTATAAACAAAACGTCCTCCTGTACTTTTATCTATTGATTTTCCATTTCCTTCTACCTTTGTTCCTTTAAGGTTCATTGGTGATAGAATTACTTCTCCCGTCTCCCAAGTCAATACTGGTTGCAAATAAACAACTGCATCTTTCTTGAAATAACCTTCTGGAATATTACCATTTATTGTAACCACAACTTTATCTCCGTGTACCTCTAATGGGTTTGGAGAAATTTGATAACGTACTGTATTGTGATTCTTTTGCATATCTTTTATACTACCACAAGAAGCAGTAAGTATCAAAAGACCTATTATTAAAGTGCCTAATACCGTTTTTCTCATCTCTCTTTATAATTAATTTGTTTATTCTTATTTACTTGTAACGTAAAAACTACACATTACAATATGCAAAAATATTAAAAATTGTGATACAGAGTGTATTTATCAATGAAATTAATTCATTTTAGTCCTCTTTATGATATAAGGTAAGAGGATTTGGTCAAAGCCTTGATTGATGTCTGACTCAACAAAATCAATCCTTATCTTATCACAAGAAGTCTTAATGTTTTGTATCTTTTGTTCTATTGCTGATTTATAAGCTTGTCTTATTTCTTGAGGATTAAGTTTAATCTCTTCATTTGTCTCCATATCTATAAAACGATGAGGACGATTACTAAACTCAAAATCTATTTCTTTATTCTTATCATTTACATGAAAAAGAATTACTTCGTGTTTTGAATGCTTGAGATGTTGAAGTGACGATATTATTTCTTGTTCATCGTTCTGTGAAGAAAGTAAATCTGTAAAGATAATTACTAATGAACGACGATGTACTTGTTCTGCTAATTGATGTAGAAGAGGAGCAATATCTGTTTGTTGTTTGTTTTCTTTATCTTTAGGTTTAAGCAATCCTTCTAAAAGCTGAAACATATATTTCTTATGTCCAAAATTAGACTTAATATCTGTAATAAAATCTATCTTATCCGAAACCAAACTTAATCCAAAAGCATCTCTTTGACGTGATAACATTTGAATTAGAACCGCAGATGCATAAACAGAAAAAGCTATTTTATTGGGATTTTTAAAAGAGGATTCCTTGTCAATAGGGAAAAACATAGAAGAGGAATTATCTACAACCAAAAGACAGCGTAGATTTGTTTCCTCTTCAAATTTTTTTACAAAGAGTTTATCGGTTCTTCCATAAAGTTTCCAATCAATATTCTTAGTGGATTCGCCTGGATTATAAAGCCTATGCTCAGCAAACTCAACTGAAAAACCATGAAATGGACTCTTATGTAAACCTGTAATAAACCCTTCTACAACTTGATTTGTTACAAGCTCAAGTGAAGGATATCCGATTATGCTTTCTACCTTATCGGACATCTCTTTTTTATAAATGCTTTTCTATTATTTCAGTAAACTTAGATTTTGATTGTGCTCCAACTAATTTCTCAACCAATTCTCCATTCTTAATAAAAAGAACAGTTGGAATATTACGAATAGAAAACTTCGAAGTGATTTCAGTGCAAGAATCAACATCTACCTTTCCAATAACTGCTTTTCCTTCATATTCTGTTGCAAGCTCTTCAATTACTGGAGCAATTTGGCGACAAGGTCCACACCATTGTGCCCAAAAATCTAAAACAACCAATTTATCTGATTGCATAACAACATTTTCAAATGTTGCATCTGTTACTTGTAATGCCATAATATACTTATTATTTCCTGTTAATTTAAGATGCAAACATAAAACAAATTATTGACATAATCACAAATGAAATTTGGGGAATTCCTAAAATGGCTGTAAATTTGCACATTATTAAATGTTAATTTCATAAAAACATATTTCATAATGAAGGAGAAAAATTTAATCCTCGCAATTAATCCTGGTTCCACTTCAACAAAGATTGCAGTATATGATGGAGCAGAACAATTATTTATAAAAAATATCAAACACTCATCAGATGAGATAGCACAATTTGCAAAGATTGCCGACCAATATGAATTTAGAAAAGAAATTATACTTAAAGAAGTGCAAGAAGCAGGTTTTAATCTTCAAGAATTTAAGGTAATTGTAGGTCGTGGCGGTTTAGTAAAACCTATCTCTTCAGGCGTATGGGCAGTAAATGAGAAAATGATAGAAGACTTGCGCATAGGAATATCAGGAGAACACGCTTCAAACCTTGGTGGATTGATAGCATCTGACATAGCTGGGAGCATTCCAAATGCTAAAGCAATAATTGCAGATCCTGTAGTTGTTGATGAATTAGAAGATATAGCAAGAATAAGCGGACATCCACTAATGCCTCGTAAATCAGTTTTTCACGCCCTAAATCAAAAAGCAATAGCTCGCAGATATGCAAAAGAAATAGACAAAAAATACGAAGACTTAAACCTAATTGGAGTACATTTAGGAGGAGGAATAAGCGTAGGGGCTCACAATAAAGGGAAAGTAATAGACGTAAACCAAGCTCTTGATGGTGACGGTCCATTCTCACCAGAAAGAACAGGCTCATTACCTTCAAATGAATTAGTAAGAGTATGCTTTAGTGGAAAATATACAGAGCAAGAAGTAAAGAAAATGATAGTTGGAGGAGGAGGATTTGTTGCTTACCTTGGAACAAACGATGCTTATCAAGTAGAATGCAAAGCTAAAGAAGGTGATAAAAAATGTGAATTTATCCAAGAAGCAATGGCTTACCAAGTATCAAAAGAAATTGGAGCAATGGCAACAGTTCTAAAAGGGAAAGTTGATGCAATTCTAATAACAGGAGGAATAGCATACAGCAAACTATTTGTTGAATTATTAAAAGAAAGAGTAGGATTTATAGCTCCAATCCAAGTTTACCCAGGAGAAGACGAAATGGGAGCATTAGCACAAAACGCAATGATGCTTATAAATGGAGAAATTGAATCTAAAGAATACTTATAATTTATTGTATGTAAACACAGCACATCTAAAAATGGAAAAGGTAACTCGTCAAACGCAAGTTACCTTTTTTCTTACTATCTAATTTACTAAAAGGGTTAATACCCAAAAAAGACTATTTTAATGGGAAAACCAAGGATGGAAAAACCTTTATAAAATCTGCATAGAAAGTAATATTGTTGTTATAATCCCCTTCTTCCTGAAATTTAAAGGGATCTTTTTCTAAAGAAACGGGATATAATTTTTCAGAAACGGGATTAAAAATTATTTTAATAAGGATAAATAGCACTACGATGGGCATCGTGGTGGTGTTACGATGGGTATCGTATACTATCTACGATGGGCATCGTAGTTTTTAAGATATTTTTAGGATAATGTTTTATTCAATTCTACTCTTTTGAATTAGAGAGTATTTGTAAATGCAAATATATACAATTTACTCAAATAATGCAATGATTTTTGAATATATTTTTACTATAGATATTTACATGTGTAACTTTACAGAAACAGAATATATAGAAAACAAAAAAGTCGCCTCAATTGTTTGAAGCGACTTTTTGTATTTGAGATAGTTAATACTATTTTGTAGCTTTTAACTCAACTCTTCTATTTAGATAATTAGCTTTAGCTTTCTTAGCTCTATCAAGTTTATTAATAAAGTCATTAGTTAATTCTTCTCCAACTTTAAATTCAGTTTGAGTTTTAACTAAGTATTCATCCATAATTTCTGGTTCTTCATTGCCTTTATATAAAACTATGATTCTATCTTTTGCAATTCCTTTTGAAACTAAATAATCTTTAGCATTCATTGCTCTTGCTCTTGAGATTGTTTGATTAACTTCATTAGAGCCTACCATATCAGCATGACCAATACATGTAACTTTAGTATCTGGATTATTCTTTAAGAATATAACAAAACGTTCTAATATGTCTTTTGATTGAGCATCTAATACTGCTTTGTTGAATCCAAAATGTAATTTATAGAATGCATCAGCAGAAATAGGTTTTGAAGGGTCAGCAATGTTTTTTCCAACATTTTGTGTAGATTTCAAAAGTTCTGCTTGTTTAGCTTGATTTTCTAAATCAGATATTTTTTTACTTAAGTCATTTATTTTTTGATTGTTTGCTGCTTCTTTATCAGCTGCTGCTTTCTTAATCTTAGCAATTTCGTTTTGCATTTCTGTATCGTCACATTTTGACATACAAGCTGATTTATTAAGCTTTTCAATCATTTCCTTTGAACAATCATCAAGTTGTCCATCACTATTTAAGATTGTATTTGCTACTTCAAGACTTTTTGCTTTTTGTCCTATTTCACAATAATATTTAGCTAGATAATATCTTGCTTCATTCTTTTCGCAATCTGTTTTAGCTTTTGTTATTGCTGTTTCATATGCAGCAACTGCTTCTTGATTATTTTCTGGAATAGCTGAGCAACAAATAGCTTTGAAAAGATTTAAATCATAATCTTCAGGATATGTTTGAAGTTCTGTATTTACATCTTGCAATGCTTTTGTATAATCCATGTTATACATGGTTTGTTCAATAGCTTGTCTTTTCTTTGCAGGAAGATTTTGAGCTTCTGCAGTCATAGAAAGACCAAAAACAAACATCAATCCTATTAAAATATATTTTTTCATATTCATTTGTATTTATAGGTTTGATAAATTACCACTCAAAATCTCTGATTGTTTCTCTCTTATCAAATGATTTTCTATTTAGAGCTTTGTTAAGATTAAAACGTAATCCAATTTCCCAAGATGGTCTAATACTTGAGAATGAAGTTGTACCAAATTCATAGTCAAAATACAATGTTGTAAACTTAGCAATTGTTAAATCTGCTAGAACTGCAAATGATTTTGGGTTAAGATATGTTGTTCCTCTATATAAAAGACCTATGTTACAAATACGATTATAACCAACAGTTACTCCTAAATCAGCATTTACACCAGCTTCTTCATTCCACATATAAATAGCTAATGGACGAATCGCAAACTTATTAACCAAAAATTCATATTCAGCATGACCATAGTATGTTAATAAATTTTTATCGCTTACAGTTTCTTTATTACGAATATTCCAACGTAATGAAGACCCTAAACGGAAACCTTTATATACATATGTAGCACCAAATGATGTCATGAAATTATCTGTGTTATAATTTGGTAAATATCCAGTATAAAGATTAGGATCAACACCTACATCATTAATAGCTCCACTTTCATCATATCTCCATAAGTCATATCCAGCAAATATACCAAATAAGATATATGAATTACAAGAAACTTTTAAGTCAACATTTGCATCAACTCCTACAATTGATTGTTTTCTTAATCCAAAATCATTGAAATCCCCTTGGATACCAAATCCTAAATGTTGATAAGGTAGACCTCCATGAATATCAAATGCTTCTGAATTCATTTGTCCATCTAAGCGATTAGCATAAACGAACGTTCCAGTAATATCTCGACTCATACCATAATAAGATGGGTTTACCCATCCTAAATTATTCACTACTTGAGCGTATTGAAAATCACTTTGAGCAAATAATCCAACAGTACTAGATATCATTAGAAGTATAAATAAATTAATTTTTTTCATCTCTCTTTTGTTTTTATTTAATCCTCAATATTTAATTTTAGAATCTATTATCTCATTGCGAGTAACTCAAAAGAGCTACTCACAATGGAATAATTAGATTACTTATTTCCTTACTACTTCTACTCTACCTGTCTTAGTATATTCATTACCTTTTAAAGTAAATGTAACAGTGTAGAAATAAGTACCCTTTGGAAGATTACTCATATCAAAGTTGTTAGTATAATTATCTGACTGATAAACTTGATTTCCATTAGCGTTAATCATTCTAACCTTAATTGGTTTCATCTGTTCATAGTCACGAATCTTGAAATATTGATTCATTCCAGGTATAATAGCATTTACTATTTCTACTTCATCTTCTGGATTGCTCATTTTTGAAGCATTCTTATTGATAATTAATACAGCAGTATCACATCCTTCATAATTTTCTGTTGGAAGAATTGTTGCTATAACACGGTATGAACCTACAGAAATTGGAGCTTGATCAGCTATCAATATATTTGTATTACCTTGATAATATTTTGCATCAATCATACCTGTTAAATCAACTCTACCTTCTGCATCGCTAAAGGTAGCTTCTTTTTGATTTCCATCATAGATATGTTCAAGATTCGATATCAAGATATCAATATGTTTCTTTGCAACTTCTACAACAACATCAATTGGATCTGAATTTACATAATTATTTTGATCTTGAGGAACAAACACTACTGGATAGCCATGGCTACCTGCATTTGGAATTGTTGTTGGCAATTCCCAAGTAAATGTACCTGCAACATCATCATTGTTATAAGAATTCATTGCAGAACCACCTGTAAGTAGAGATTCAGCTAATGTTTGTTCGTAAACTAATGAAGAAGCTGTTGGTGCAATTACAACAGGTTTTGCTTTGTTAACTTGAACATTGAATGCATGATCAACTATATTATAGTTTTCAGCATCTATTCCCATTGGAGTAAAGCGAACTTGATATGGTGCAACTGCTCCTGCTTGAGGTAAATGTTCTTCTGTATAATTCCATTCATAATTACCATTAACAGATGCACTATTAATAGCATTAGTTGCTGTAGCTGTTATTGTAGGTAATACTTGTCCGTAGGTAATTACATAAGGACTTGAAGTTTGAGCTATAACTGGATTAGCTTTATTAACAACAACTGGTAATAATGGAGATTGTACAGATTCATAATTAGCTGCATCAGATGGGGTGTATGTCCTAACAAAACCAGAGTTATTTACATTAGGTTGAATTGTTGGATTGATCCAAGCAAATGTTCCTCCTGTAATAGTCAATCCTGTAATAGGATTAACTGCTGTTTCATCTGTTATTGTAACGTTAGATAAACTTGCACCATAAGTGATTGTTGAGAATGTACCCCAATTAACAGTTGGTACTGCTTTATTGATTATTAAGTTAATCATTGTACTATCTGTATAGTAATTAACTAAATCAGTTGGGATAAATCTTAATCTATATGCAGTGTTAGTGTTAGATGGTGTAACTGTTGTTGCACTAGCCCAAACAAATGTACCAGGTACGTCTGCATTATTAATTGTATTTACAGCATAATGAGATCCTGTTAATGCAACTTGTGATAAAGTTTGACCATAAGTAATAGCTGTTGTTGTTGGCCATGTTACTGCTGGATTTGCTTTATTAACTGTTACATTTACATTAAATACTGCTGGATTATAATTTGCAACATCTGTTGAAGATGGTGTAAATGTAGCAGTATGAATTGATCCTCCTGTTGTTGGTAATACATCTATTGAATTCCAAGTAATTGTTCCATCTGTTAATACAATTGAAGCATTATTTGGATTTACAACATTAGTTACTGTTATAGTCTTAGCTGGTAATGCTTCACCATAAGTATAAGCTGCAACTGCGGCACCATTAACTACTGGTGTTGCTTTAGAAGTTGGAACATTTACATTGATTACTACTGTATTATAATTATTAATATCAGAAGGAGTAAATGTTGCTGTATAATCATTATTTGCTACTGTTGGAATAGTTGTATTATTATTCCAAGCAATTGCTCCTGCAACTATTAAAGTTTCTACAGAAGATCTATGAGAAACAACATTATTTACAGAACTGTATGACAATGGTCTATTTGCTAAAGTTTTTCCATAAGTATCAGTGGATACTGCATTTAATGTAACTACTGGAGTAGCCTTTTCTGTGTAAACAGATATTACATTATTAGTAATTGTTGTATAGTTACTAGAATTGTCTGGGATAAATTGTAATACGTTTGAGGTTGAACCTGCAGCTGTAACTGTTGTTGGAGTTGACCAAACAAAATGTCCAGGAACTGTTAAAGCTGAATTATAAACATTAATTGCAGAACCATTAGTCAAATCTGCATCTGCTAAAGTTTGTCCGTAAACTAAACTTGAAATCGATGGCCATGTAACTACTGGAGCAGATGCATTAACTGTAACTGATATTGAAACTTGTGCTGAAGTGTAATTATCTACATCTGTAGGATGATATGTTGCAGTGTAAGCTCCTGTTACAGGTAATTGATCTATTGAATTCCATACTAATTGTCCTCCTGATAATACAAGTGAATTGTTTACTGGATTAACAGCAGATGTTAATGTTGGTGCATTTACTGGTAATGTTTGACCATAACTATAAGCAGCAACTGTTGCTGATACAATTGGAGTAGCCTTTGTTGTTGGTACGTTTACATTAAATACAACTGTATTATAATTTGCAATATCAGATGGTGTAAATGTTGCAACGTAATCATTATTTGCTACTGTTGGAATAATAGAAGTAGAATTCCAAGAAATAGATCCTGTAACTGCTATTGTTTCTTCTATCGTTCTGTGAGAAATTACATTACTTGCAGAATTATATGACAATGGTCTATTTGCTAAAGTTTTTCCATAAGTATCAGTTGATACTTCATTTAATGTAACTACTGGAGTCGCTTTAACTGTATATACTTGTCTGTTTTGAGAAACTGTAGTATATTTAGTTGCATCGTCTGGGATAAATTGTAATTCATTTTGTGTTGGACCTGCCACTGGAACTACTATTGGTGTTGACCAAACAAAATGTCCAGGAACTGTTAAAGCAGAATTATAAACATTAATTGCAGAACCATTAGTTAGATCTGCATCTGCTAAAGTTTGTCCATAAACTAAACTTGAAACTGATGGCCATGTAACTACTGGAGCAGATGCATTAACTGTAACTGATATTGAAACTTGTGCTGAAGTGTAATTATCTACATCTGTAGGATAATATGTTGCAGTGTAAGCTCCTGTTACA
>JBAZSY010000016.1:0-59503 GCA_041662185.1 Bacteroidales bacterium | reverse complement strand
GCCTCATTGCATCTGCCCAAGTTCATCTTGGAAAGTCAGAAAATTCTTTTTGCTTTACTTCTTTAAATAAATGCTTTATTAATCCTTCAAATAAATTAAGAATATCTTCCTGTTCAACAAAAGACATTTCACAGTCAATTTGAGTAAATTCAGGTTGGCGGTCTGCTCTTAAATCTTCATCTCTAAAACAACGAACTATTTGAAAATAACGATCATAACCAGCAACCATTAATAGTTGTTTAAATGTTTGAGGAGATTGAGGTAGTGCATAAAACTGATTAGGATTCATTCTTGAAGGAACGACAAAATCTCTTGCTCCTTCTGGTGTTGAATTAATAAGATATGGCGTTTCTATTTCCATAAACTTCATATCATTCATATAGTTTCTAATAATAATAGAAAGTCTATGACGAAGTTCCATATTTTGTTTTACAATATTACGACGAAGATCTAAGTAACGATATTTCATTCTTAACTCATCTCCACCATCAGTACTATCCTCAATTGTAAAAGGAGGTATTTTTGAAGCGTTTAATACTTTAAATTCTTGAACAATTATCTCAATTTCTCCTGTTGGAATTTTATTATTCTTATTACTTCTCTCTGCAACAATCCCTTTAACTTGAAGGACGAATTCTCTTCCGATTTTTCTTGCTTGTTCACAAAGATCTGCATTAGTTTCCATATTGAAAACTAATTGAGTAATACCGTAGCGATCTCTTAAATCTACAAAAGTCATACCGCCTAAATCACGAGACCTTTGCATCCAACCACTTAATGTTATAATTTGGTTACAATGACTAATGTTTAACTCTCCACAAGTATGTGTCCTTAACATATATTATTGTTATTTATTTTTGATATTGTTTGCTTAAATTAAAGTTCTTAGGATATTTTGCGACCTTGTCTTTATAAAATTCTTGTATTTCGGCTAAATCTTTCTCGTAATCGCCTGTCGGATAGAATATCTTTCCTCCACTACCTTCTTTCTTTTCGTAATCAAGGTAACCGAGATAGATTGGAACATTTGCTTTCATTGCAATATAATAAAAACCTTTTTTCCAATGTTCTGTATATTTCCTTGTTCCTTCAGGAGTAATTACTATTGAAAAATTATCTGATTTATTATACATCTCAACAATTTGATCTACCATATTAGTTTTTTTTCCTCGATCTACTGGTATTCCTCCTAATAATTTTAATATTCCTCCAAGAGGGAAGAAAAACATTTCTTTCTTGATAAAGAATTTAACATTTGCTCCCAACTGCCATAAACCTAAACGCCCCCAAACAAAGTCCCACATTGTTGTATGAGGAGCTTCTATAAAGACACATTTTTTCATTTGAGGCTCCGGCTTTCCATTTAATTTCCAGCCAAAAAGCCTCATTATAAGATAAGCAAATCTTTCCATTTATTATTTTGCTAAGGCGTAAGTATCCTTTGCTATTACATATTCTTCATTAGTTGTTATTATCATTACTTTTACTTTTGAAGAAGGATTTGATATCATACAATCAACTCCACGTTTTCCATCATTTGCAGCTGAATTAAAATCTACTCCTAAGAACTCTAATCCTTCACATATTTTTTCTCTAACATCAGTAGCATTTTCCCCAATACCTCCAGTGAAAAGTATTAAATCAACACCTCCCATTGTAGCAGCATAACCTCCAATATATTTCCTTACTCTATTACAGAATAAATCAAAAGCAATAGTATCTCTTAATACACCTTTGTCTTTTCCTTCACAAACTTCTCTCATATCAGCATGACCACTAATACCTAAAAGACCAGATTTTTTATTAATTAAATTATTTGCGTCCTTGATACTAAGATTTTCTTTTTCTGCTATAAATAGTAATGCACCAAGGTCGAGGTCGCCTGCTCTTGTACCCATTACTAAACCTTCAACAGGAGTAAATCCCATGGAAGTATCAACTGATTTCCCATTTTTAACAGCACATACAGAAGCACCATTTCCAAGGTGGCAACTGATAATCCTAGAATTATTAATATCTAATCCTGCCAATTTAGCTGCTTTTTCAGCAACAAACTTATGACTTGTTCCATGGAAACCATAACGGCGAATCTTATCTTCAGTATAATACTTATAATCAATAGCATACATATATGCTTCTGCAGGCATTGTTTGATGAAATGCAGTGTCAAAAACCGCAACTTGAGGCACTCCAGGAAGAAGAGTTTCCATAGCTTCAATACCTTCAAGATTTGCTGGATTATGAAGTGGAGCTAATGCACAAAGTTCTTTTATTTGAGCTTTTTCTTTTTCACCAACCAAAACAGAAGTCTTAAATATTTCTCCACCATGAGCTACTCTATGACCACAAGCATTAATTTCCTTCAATGATTTAATTACACCAATTTTTTGATCAACAAGGGCATTAAGGACTAAATCAATGCCAACTTTATGTGTTGAAATAGGACATTTTACATAGTATTTATCTTTACTCTCTGCTCTATGAGTAAACTCTCCCATCTCTAAACCAATTCTTTCAACCAACCCTTTTGCTAATACAGCAGCATCATTAGCCATGTCAACTAATTGATACTTAATCGAAGAACTTCCGCAGTTCAACACTAATACATTCATTTATTTTATATTTTAGATTATTAATATAGTCATTTCAAGCTGACAAAATTAGAAAGAATAACTGAAAGGGCAAAAAAACAATCAATTTTTAATCTATTTATAAAGGTCAAATTTCTATCTTGTTACTATTTTACATCAATAATCATAAGCCTTAAATTATTATTGTAATTAACAACAAATAAGGGCAATCAAACATAAAATTATTTAATTGCCCTTACGAAAGTTTTCGGCTTATGCCATTTATTAGTATCTATCTTCTACTTTCTTCCAATCAACTATTTTCCAGAAAGACTCTAAGTAAGCTGGTCTACGATTTTGTTTATCTAAATAGTAAGCATGTTCCCATACATCACAAACTAAGATAGGATTCTTTCCTTGACGCATTGGATTTTCAGCATTTGAGGTTTGTACTATCTCTAATTTCCCCTCTTGATTTTTTACTAACCAAGCCCAACCTGAGCCAAATAAAGTTACTGCTGCATTTGTAAATTTTTCTTTGAATTGTTCAAAGCTTCCAAACTCTGCAACAATAGCTTCTTTTAGCTTTCCTTCAGGTTGAAGTTTAGAATTTGGCGTTAAACAATTCCAGTAAAATGTGTGATTCCATACTTGGGCTGCATTGTTGAAAATGCCGCCACTTGCTTTCATTATAATATCTTCTAAATTAGAATTTTCAAATTCAGTACCTATGATTAATTTATTTAGATTATCAACATAGGCTTGATGATGTTTTCCATAATGGAATTCTAATGTAGTTTTTGAGATATGTGGTTCCAAAGCATCTTGTGCAAATGGTAACTCAGGTAATTTAAATTGTGCCATAATTATTTGATTTTTAATTTATAAAAATGATTAATTCATAATATACAAACGATATTGGTCGTTTTATTATTGTTCTCAAAAACATTTATTTAGTCAGAAATATTTGCTGCAATGGAAAATAAGTTATAATTTTGAGGTCTGAAAATTAGTAGAAAATAAATATTAACCACTTAAAAACAAAAAGATAATGGCAATAAAAGGAGCAATTGTAGTTGATACAGAGCGTTGTAAAGGTTGCGGAGTATGTCTTGCAGCATGCCCAAACCAAGTTCTCGCTCTTGCAAAAAATGTAAATAGTAAGGGATACAACTATTGTGAACCAATTAAAGATGATTGTATTGGTTGTGCAAGTTGTGCTATCGTATGCCCTGATGGTGTAATCACTGTTTACAAAGTTAAGTTATAAACGATTTAAACTTTATAGAAATGGCAAAAGAGCTAAAATTAATGAAGGGTAACGAAGCTATTGCTGAAGCAGCAATACGCTCAGGTTGCGATGGATATTTCGGTTATCCTATCACTCCACAATCTGAAGTTATGGAACACCTTATGGTAGAAAAGCCATGGGAAACAACTGGAATGGTCGTTTTACAAGCAGAAAGTGAAACTTCCTCAATAAATATGGTATATGGAGGAGCAGGAACAGGTAAGAAAGTAATGACTTCTTCTTCATCTCCTGGAATCAGTCTTATGCAAGAAGGTTTAACCTACCTTGCTGGAGCTGAACTTCCAGCATTAGTAGTTAATGTTGTTCGTGGAGGTCCTGGTTTAGGAACTATACAACCATCTCAAGCTGACTATTTTCAAGCAACAAAAGGTGGCGGTCACGGAGACTATCAAATGTATGTATTAGCACCTGCATCAGTACAAGAAATGTATGATTTCGTATTCAAAGGATGGGAAATTGCTTTCAAATATCGTAATCCTGTTATGATACTTTCTGATGGTGCAATTGGTCAAGTTATGGAGAAACTATACGTTGGAGATTATGTTCCTCGTTGGACAGCTGAAGAAATAAAAAAGAATGCTCCTTGGGCAAGCTTTGGAAAACCAGCTAATAGAGATCATAATATAATAACATCTTTAGAACTTGATTCAGAAAAACAAGAACAACATAATCACAAACTTCAAGCAAAATACAGAGAAATGGAAGAAAAGGAAGTCCTTTTTGAAACTATTAACTGTGATGACGCTGAATATATATTTGTTGCTTATGGTTCAAGTGCTCGTATAGCTCAAAAAGCTATCCAACTTGGACGTGAAAAAGGAATCAAAGTAGGTCTTCTTCGTCCTATTACATTATTCCCTTTCCCTAAAAAACAAGTTGCTGAATTTTCAAAGAAAGTTAAAGGAATACTATCAGTAGAAATGAGTGCAGGTCAAATGGTTGAAGATGTTAGATTGGCAGCAGAATTCCGTTGTCCAGTAGAACATTTCGGACGTTACGGCGGTATCATCCCTACTCCACACGAAGTATTAGAAGCATTGGAAGAAAAAATCATTAAAGGATAAAAGATATGTTTAATCCAGATATAATTAAACCTGAAAATTTGGTTTACAAAAGAACTGATGTACTTACACAAGCTGTAATGCATTATTGCCCTGGCTGTGGACACGGAACAATTCACCGTATTATCGCAGAGGTTATTGAAGATATGGGTATTCAAGACAAAGCTATACTTATAGCACCAGTGGGTTGCTCGGTATTAGCTTACAATTATTTCAACGTTGACTCTTTAGGAGCTGCTCACGGACGTGCTCCTGCAATTGCAACAGCAATTCAACGTCTTCACCCAGACCACCACACTTTTACATATCAAGGAGATGGCGACTTAGCAGCTATTGGTACAGCAGAAACAATACATGCATGTAACCGTGGTGAAAACATAGTTATCATTTTCGTAAACAATGGTATTTATGGTATGACAGGAGGACAAATGGCTCCAACTACTTTAATTGGTATGAAGACAGCTACAACTCCTTACGGTCGTACAGTTGAATTAAATGGTTATCCTTTGCAAATAACAGAATTGTTAGCAGAACTACCAGGAACATATTATGTTACTCGTCAATCTGTTCAAACACCAGGAGCTGTTAGAAAAACAAAGAAAGCTATCCGTAAAGCATTTGAAAACCAAAAAGACAAAAAAGGAACTTCTTTCGTTGAAGTAGTTTCTAACTGTAATTCTGGTTGGAAAATGACACCAATACAAGCTAACAAATGGATGGAAGAAAATATGTTTGCTAAGTATCCTATTGGTGATATTAAAGTTGACGGACAAAAGTTAAATAAATAACCTTAAACGTAAAAGCAATGACAGAAGAAATCATCATAGCCGGTTTTGGTGGACAAGGTGTCTTATCAATGGGTAAAATTCTTGCTTACTCCGGCGCTATGCAAGATAAAGAAGTAAGCTGGATGCCATCTTACGGTCCTGAAATGCGTGGAGGTACTGCAAACGTATCAGTAATAATATCTGATGAAAGAATCAGTTCTCCTATAATTAGCCAATTTGATACTGCAATAATACTTAATCAACAATCACTTGATAAGTTTGAACACAGTGTAAAACCTGGTGGAGTATTATTATATGACCCAAATGGAATCATTAATCCTCCAACACGTAAAGATATAAATATCTATAAGGTTGCAGCAACAGAAAAAGCATCAGAACTTGGAATGGCAAAAGTGTTTAACATGATAGTTCTTGGAGCTTTCTTACAAGTTAAACCAGTGGTAACGGAAGAATTTATTGAAAAAGGATTAATGAAATCCCTTCCTGAACGCCACCACAAAATGATACCAGATAACTTAAAAGCTGTTCAAACAGGAAAAGCTCTTGTTGAAACAGTACAAGTATTGTAAAAAATAAATTCTAACAATAAATAAAAAAGCCTACAAGAAATTAATCTTGTGGGCTTTTTCTTATATAATAATGTATAAGGAAAATCTTACAAAATAGAATTGAGATATTCTGCAACTTCTTCTGGAGTTATTGATTGCATACACTCACATTTATTTTCCTTTCTGCATTGAGAGCATTCTTTTTCTTTACAAAAAACTTTTGTATTCTTTCCTATTGGCTTCCACCTTCCTGGGTGCATTGGACGTATTGGAGGATAAAGTCCTAAAGCATGTTTACCTAATACAGACGCAATATGTAATGGACCTGTACTTGCAGCAATTAATCCATTTGTTTTATTAATAAATGAAATAAATTCTTCAAGAGAAAACATACCTGTCATATCATGAATTCTATCTTTATTTCTATCAATAATGCTTTCTCTAATCAAATCCCCTTCTTGCTTAGTTCCGGTTATAAAGATATTAAATTTATCTTCTGGCAATAACGAGATTAATCTATTGAAGTTATCCTCACCCCATTCTCTTGCACTTCCCTTTGACTTTGGATGAAGAATAAGATTAAATTTATTTATATCAATTAATCCATCTGCTGGTGTAGCTATATCATTAGATATTATACCAATATTCTTATTTAATTCATCTATATTATAATATGTCTTTGCTCCAAGACATTCTATAAGTTTTATGTTCAATTGTGCTTCATGCAAGTCGGAGTTCTTCCTTGAAAACTTTATTCTTTTATTACAATAGAGCCAATTATAAACCCTATGAGAAGTACCTATTCTAATTGGAATTCTTGCTTTTTTAACTAAGGAGGCTATTTCTTTTGAAGGAAAAACATGAATAAAAATATCTATATTCTCCTGCTTAATAAGTTCAAGTTGTTTATCCAAATTACACTTACTAATAGTGTCCCAATTTAGAAATTTATCAATATAAGAACAACATTTTACTATTGGTTCTGTATATGTCTTCCCAAGAAAAATAACTTTTGAATCAGGATATAATTGTTTCAACACCCCTGCCATTGGTAATGTTAATACAACATCTCCTACGCTATCGGTGCGAGAAATTAATATTGTTGGACTATTATTTATAAAGCTCTCTAAGTTTGACATATTTTGTAAATGTTGCAAAGGCAGAAATGCTACAAACCTTAAAACCGGCAAAACCATCTAAGAATCCTCCTTTAAAGATATAATCTCTAAGGAACTTCCAAATGGGTTTTATTATTATTGTTCCAATGCTTGCCTTTTTACCTTTTTTATAACTTTCTAAAGCTCCAATGGTTGTAAATTTATTAAGTTGATTTATATGTTCTTGCACTGAATGATAAGAATAGTGTAATAAATCACCTTTAATCCATTTTGTCTTAGCTCCTTTTTGCATTATAACCATATCATGAGGATTTTCACCTCCCCAAGAACCTTTTTCTTTATTCCAAAGCCTTAACTTAATGTCGGGATACCAACCACAATGTTTTATCCAACGTTCATTACAATAATTTGTTAGGCGGTTAAAAGAATATGAATCGAATTCAGAAGAATCTTCTTTTTGATTTTCTTGTTTTATATTTAATATAGATTCCTTTAATTCTGGTGAAAGAACCTCATCAGCATCTAAAGAAAGAACATAGCTGTATTTTGTTTTATAAAGTGCAAAGTTCTTTTGTTCTATATGACCTAAGAACTTATTTTTGATAAAAACAACATCAAACTTACTACAAATTTCTTCAGTCTTATCAGTAGAAAAGCTATCCACAACAACTATTTCATCAACAACTCCTTGGAGCGATAAAAGGCATCGTTTTATATTTTTTTCTTCATTAAAGGTTATAATAGCAGCTGATATTTTCATATATTAATATGTATATGATATTAGAAAGAAGCCTAATATTATTTTGTTTAGAAAAGAGGTGTTACGTCTTTGAAAACAAATTCTTTTATAGCTGGTTGAAGAGAAGAGACATCAATTACTGTTATCTTTCTTTTCTTAAACTTATTATCCATTAATACATCTAATTCTTGTGCATCATAATTAATGGATTGGGAATTATTTATATCGACGTAAATAGTAATATTCTTTGCTTTTTCTTCAGCATTTATGAAATGATTATGAACCCAAGCTTTCTTTACGCCAAGATATTTAAGTGCAATTTGAAGGTCAAAAACTAATTTCTTTCTTCTTGAACGCACCCACCAAGATGGTTTCTTAGCTTTTTTGTTCAAACTTTTATTTAATTTCTTACTTGTTTTGTCCTTAACTAAAGACTTTATTGGTTCAATATCTATTTTTTGAACTTCTTCTTTAGGAGTTTCTGTCTCCGAAATATTTGTAATTTCGTTTTCCACCATAAGTTTAGATTTTAACTAAGCCAGCAAAACCCATAAAAGCCATTGCTAAGATACCTGCTGTTATCAACACAATTGGCATTTTTTGCATTCCTTTTGGAGTACCAACTAATTCCATTTTTTCTCTTAAACCTGCAAAAAGAACCATTGCAAGAGTAAATCCTAATGCTATACCAATTGTATAAACCAATGCAGTAATTAGATTAAAATCTTTTTGAATAACTAAGATTGCTATACCAAGAACAGCACAGTTTGTTGTTATAAGAGGTAAATAAACACCAAGAGCCTGATATAATGCAGGACTAACTTTCTTTAGTATGATTTCAACCATCTGAACCAATGCTGCAATAACCAATATAAATACAATAGTTTGCAGATAGGCTATATTTAATGGATTAAGAATATAGGATTGAATGATGTATGTTACAAGAGTTGCAAGAGTCATAACAAACACTACTGCTGCTCCCATTCCTACTGATGTACCAACTTTATTTGATACTCCAAGAAATGGACAAATACCTAAGAATTGAGAAAGGATTACGTTATTAACAAATACCGCAAAAATAATTATTGCTACATATTCCATAGTTCCAAGTTTTATTTTACCGTGCAAAAATAACTAAATTTTATAACCCGTCAAAGAATATTCGTTATGTTTTTTTATTTTTGCATTCAATATGATAGAGTTTTAACTCAAAAAAGGGGCATAATTAATGGATTTTTTCTTTCGTGAATATGGTACAGGAGAGACAATTGTGATACTTCACGGTTGGTTGGGAGTTAGCGACCATTGGCTTTCAGTAGGTAAGTTTTTAGCCTCTCAGGGATATAATGTTTTAATTCCAGACCTGCCTAATCATGGTAAAAGCTTTCATACCGAGAAGTTTTCTTTTAAAGAAATGGGAGAAATTCTGAATTGTTTTTGTCAAGCAAAAGACTTAAAAAAGCCTATCTTACTTGCACATTCAATGGGAGGGAAAATAGCAATGGAGATGATTAAAGAAAACCAAGACTATTTTAAAGCCCTAATCCTTGTCGATATTCATTTTCGCCGCTATGAAAGATCTGATTTCAATATTCTTCTAAACTCTCTCTTAATTCAAACCAATATTTCTCAATTCAAGAATCTATCAGAATTTAAAACCTATTTCCTCGAAAAAGGGATTGATAAAGAATGGGTAGCTGTTCTTTTAAAGAATTTGGAATACAAAAAAAATACACTTCAATGGAAATCAAACATTCCAATGTTAGCACAAGAAGTTGATGAAGTATTAGCTGAGGTTGATTTTAAAAGAATTCATATTCCCACTTTGCTTATTAGAGGAGAAAACTCAAATTATGTCAAAGAGGAAGATTGCATAAGTTTCAAAGAAAAGTTCCCTAACTCCAAAATAGTTAGTGTTCCTAATTCAGGGCATTGGGTACAGGTTGATAATCCTTCATTCTTTCTAAAAGAAGTTATTGAATTTCTCAAATAAGGAAATTATTAAAGCACAAGAATTAGACTTTACATCATAAGAGTTAATCCCTTTAGAAATAAAGCAAGTAAAAATCTAATTAAACAAAGAGATAATTTACTAAGACTTTGAATAAGTTTATTTTTATCAAGTTTAAATTTTGTAACCTGCCAGGATGTTGGTTGCATCCTGGCAGGTTACACAGTGCAAGGTGGCAGGATGCAAGATGTATCCTGCCAGGTTACAAAAATTAAATCTTGTTTTATGAAATTCTTACTTTGTTTCAGGAATTTTAATCCTTATTTGGCAAGATTTAATCCTTATTTAGCAAGAATTTATCTTTGGATAAGTGGAATTTTTCTCGATATAAATTAATCAATACTTGATTTTATTGTCTGAGGACTTGATTTTTGACTATCTGAAATTCAAATTCTTTATTTCTTTCCCTTTTTCTTTTTTTCTTTAATATAAAAGTTGTACTTTTGCAAGTTAATATAGTGATATTATTCACTCTAATTGAAATTTATTCAATCACTTATAAAAATAAAAAGCAATGGCAAAAGAAAAGAAATTTTTGACTTGCGATGGTAACCAAGCTGCTGCTCATGTTGCATACATGTTCAGTGAATGTGCGGCTATCTATCCTATCACCCCTTCTTCACCAATGGCAGAATATGTTGACGAATGGTCAGCAAACGGAAGAAAAAACATCTTTGGGGAAACAGTTAAACTAGTAGAAATGCAATCAGAAGCTGGAGCTGCTGGTGCTTTACACGGTTCACTTCAAGCAGGAGCATTATCAACAACATTTACTGCTTCACAAGGTTTGTTATTAATGATTCCAAATATGTATAAGATTGCAGGTGAATTATTACCTGGAGTTTTTCACGTAACAGCTCGTACACTTGCTGCACAAGCTCTTTCTATATTTGGAGATCATTCAGACATTTATGCTTGTCGCCAAACAGGTTTTGCAATGTTAGCATCAAGTTCTGTTCAAGAAGCTATGGACTTAGCAGGTGTTGCTCACCTTTCTGCAATTAAGGGAAGAATTCCTTTTATGCACTTTTTCGATGGTTTCAGAACATCACACGAAATACAAAAAATAGAAGCTTTATCTAACGAAGATATGGAAGGTCTTATTGACCAAGATGCTCTTAAGAAATATAGAGACAATGCTCTTAATCCAGAACATCCAGTAATTCGTGGTACTGCTCAAAATCCTGACGTTTTCTTCCAAGCAAGAGAAGCTTGTAATCCTTTCTATGATGCAATTCCTGATGTTGTTGCTGATTATATGCAAAAAGTTTCAGAAATAACTGGACGTACTTATAAACCTTTCGATTACTATGGTGCTTCAGATGCTGAAAATATTATAGTTGCTATGGGTTCTGTTTCTGACACAATCAAAGAAACTATTGACTATTTAGCTAAAAAAGGAGAAAAAGTTGGATTAATCACTGTTCACTTATATCGTCCATTCTCTGCAAAATACTTCTTTGATGTATTCCCTAAATCAACAAAGAAAATTTGTGTTTTAGACCGTACAAAAGAACCAGGAGCTAATGGAGACCCATTATTCTTAGACGTTGTAGAATTATTTAACAACAAAGAAAACAGACCATTAATAATTGGTGGAAGATATGGTTTATCTTCAAAAGATACTACTCCAGCTCAAATTCTTTCTGTTATTGAAAATCTTAAATCTTCAACTCCAAAAAATCAATTTACTGTTGGTATAGTTGATGATGTTACTTTCCATTCTCTACCAATTCTTCCAGAAATTTCAATGGCTACAGAAGGAACTTTTGAAGCTAAATTTTATGGTTTAGGAGCTGATGGTACTGTTGGAGCTAACAAAAACTCTATTAAGATTATTGGAGATAACACAGATAAATATTGCCAAGCATATTTTGCTTATGACAGTAAGAAATCAGGTGGTTTTACTTGTTCTCACCTTCGTTTTGGTAACTCTCCTATTCGTTCTCCATACTTGGTAACAACTCCAGACTTTGTTGCTTGCCATGTATTTGCTTATTTAAACATGTACGAAATATTAAAAGGTATCAAACCAAATGGTACATTCCTTTTAAACTCAATATATAATGCTGAAGATACAGTTAAAAATCTTCCAGCAAAAGTAAAAAAAGAATTAGCAGAAAAGAATATCAATTTCTACATCATTGATGCAACAGCTATTGCTGAAGAAATTGGTTTAGGAAATAGAACAAATACTATTCTTCAATCAGCATTCTTCAAGATTGCAAACGTAATTCCTTACGAATTAGCAGTTACTCAAATGAAGAAAGCTATTGAAAAATCTTACGGTAAAAAAGGCGAAAACATCGTTAAGATGAACTACGCTGCTGTTGACCGTGGAGGTGATGCAATAAAAATTGAAGTTAAAAAAGAATGGGCTAATGAATGTGGTTGTGGCTGCGGTTGTGGAGACTGTGAAGATCCAACTATCAATCATCCAGAATTTATTAAGAATGTTGTTGATGTTATTAATGCACAAGAAGGAGATAGTCTACCTGTTTCTGCATTCACTGGCAGAGAAGACGGAACATTCCCTGTTGGAACTTCTCAATACGAAAAAAGAGGAATAGCTTCTCATGTACCAGAATGGATTCCTGAAAACTGTATTCAATGTAACCAATGTTCTTTGGTTTGTCCTCATGCAGTAATTCGTCCATTTTTAATCAGTGCTGACGAATTAACTAAGATACCAGCAGATACTAAGACTCTTAAAGCTATAGGTAAAGAATTTGAAGGTTTACAATTCCGTATGCAAGTAAGTCCACTTGATTGTACTGGTTGTGGTAACTGTGCTGATGTTTGTCCTGCAAAGACAAAAGCATTAGAAATGAAACCACTTATCTCTCAAATGGAAGAAGCTAAACGTTGGGATAGTATTTCTAAGAACGTTTCTTACAAATCAGATTTAGTTGATGTTGCTAAAAACATTAAGAATTCTCAATTTGCTAAACCATTATTTGAATACTCAGGAGCTTGTGCTGGTTGTGGTGAAACTCCATATATTAAACTTATCACTCAATTATTTGGCGATAGAATGATGGTTGCTAATGCAACAGGATGTACTTCTATTTATAGTGGTTCTTGTCCATCTATGCCTTATACAACTAATGATAAGGGTAAAGGACCAGCTTGGGCAAACTCTTTATTTGAAGATAATGCTGAATTTGGTTTAGGTATGGCAGTTGCTACAAATAAGATGAGAGACAGAGTTGAAAAATTAATGCAAGATGGATTAGCTTGCACATGTTGCTCAGATGAACAAAAAGCATTATTCCAACTTTGGTTAGATAATCGTGAAAATGCAGAAATCTCACAACAAGTTTATAATAACTTAGTACCTACATTAGAAAAATGTGGTTGCGATACTTGCAAAGCATTATTTGAAAACCGTCAATTCATTGTAAAGAAATCACAATGGATAATTGGTGGTGATGGTTGGGGATACGACATCGGTTACGGTGGACTTGACCATGTTATTGCTTCTGGAGAAAACGTAAACATATTAGTTGTAGACACAGAAGTTTATTCTAACACAGGTGGACAAGCATCAAAAGCAACTCCAGTTGGAGCTATTGCTAAATTTGCAGCATCAGGAAAACGTATCCGTAAGAAAGATCTTGGAATGATAGCAACAACTTATGGTTATGTTTATGTTGCACAAGTTGCAATTGGATCTAACCAAGCACAATACTTAAAAGCTATCAAAGAAGCAGAAGCTTATAACGGACCTTCATTAATTATTGCTTACGCACCATGTATTAACCACGGTTTAAGACTTGGTATGGGTAAGACTCAAGAAGAAGGAAAACGTGCAGTTGCATGTGGATACTGGCACTTATGGAGATATAATCCAGAATTAGCAGCACAAGGACAAAATCCTTTCACCCTTGATTCGAAAGAACCTGAATGGGATAAATTCCAAGAATTCATTGACGGTGAAGTACGTTACAACTCATTAAGAAAAGCCTTTCCAAAAGAAGCAGATGAGTTATTCCGTTCATCACAAGAAAATGCACTATGGCGTTACAATTCTTACAAAAGAATGGCAAGCCAAGATTGGAATAAATAATCCATATCTAAAATAATATCTAAAAGCTGTCTCATTAACTGGGACAGCTTTTTTTGTTATAATATATATTCCTTAGTAATATATTCCTTAGTAATTCCTACTTCTTCTATGAAATGCAAATCATGAGATATTATAATTAGACTTCCTTTATAATTCTTTATTGCTTGCAGAAGAATCTGCAAACTTGATAAATCCAGATTATTTGTTGGCTCATCTAATATTATCAAATCAGGAATATTATTAG
Organism: Bacteroidales bacterium; assembly: GCA_041662185.1. Taxonomy (GTDB): domain Bacteria; phylum Bacteroidota; class Bacteroidia; order Bacteroidales; family P3; genus UBA10566. The sequence goes on along the minus strand of JBAZSY010000016.1, from coordinate 45,043 downwards.
ATATAATCATACAACATAAACATAACCGCATCTTTTCTCCTCCACTTAATACTTTGCATTTTTTACTCCATTCTTGAACAGTAAACAAAGCTTTTATTAAATGGTTTTTAACCTCATTGTCTTTTAAGTTATTTCGATTATATTTCTGAGCTATTTCCAAAACAGTATAATCAACATTCATAAGAGAATATTCCTGATCCAAGTACCAATAATTAAACTCTGCATTTTTTACCTTACCTAAAGTTGGGACAAGTTGTTCTGTTATTATCTTAATTAAAGTTGTCTTTCCACTTCCATTATTACCTTTTATATGAATCCTTTCTCCACTATAAAGCTCAAAATCGAAAGGAGATGTCCATAAATATCTATCCGTTTCAAATGATTCATTAATCCCTTTTGCATTAATCAACAACTTACCATTATGTAATTTAGAATAATCAAATTCAAACTTCAGCTTTTTCAATAATTCCCTCTGTTGCTGCAATTGATTTAATTTATCTGTATTTTCATCTATTATTTTATCATGTTTTGCTTTTAATTTTGCTTGGGTTTGTTCTCCTCTATTTACTATTGTCTTTTTTAGAATTCTTACTTCTATCTTTGTTTTTTCCCCTTTAGATTGTCTTTTCTCCTGACGTTGAATCACTTCTTTTGCTTTCTTTTTTACTTCTTTTAGTTTCTTTTCCTCATGATTAATATCTTCTATTATTGCATTTTCTTCTATTGCCTTTTGTTTTTCATAAAAAGAATAATTCCCTCCATATAAATAAATTCCATTATGAGATATCTCATAAATTGTATCTAATTGATTAAGCAATGTTATATCATGACTTACAACAATCATTGTTGCTTTTGTTTGATTAATGTATTTATATAACATTTCTCTACTTAATAAATCAAGATGATTAGTAGGCTCGTCAAATAAAATGATTTTAGGACTAAAAATATTTAACTTAGCTAAAAATACTTTTATTCTCTCCCCTCCACTTAATTCATCTACATTGGTATTAAGTCTCAAGTGAGATAAATTCCAATAACTTAATGCAATTTCACATCTGCTTTCAATATCCCAATCATCTTCAAGAATATCATAATGTATCTGAGATAAACTTCCACCTTCTATTGCCTTTAAAGCCTCTAATTTTTTATCGACTCCAAGCATATTAGAAACATTTCCATAATCATTCCCTATTTGCTGAGGAATATAAAATGGTTTAGAGGATAAATTGATTTCACCAAAAATTGGTTTTAATTCACCAGAAATTAATTTTAATAATGTAGACTTTCCTCTTCCATTATTTCCTATTAATGCACATTTAGAATTCTTTTGTACAGAAAAGCTTAAATGCTCAAATAAATTATTTTGATTAGGATAGTGATAAGATAAATCACTAATAATTATACTCATATAAAACAATTAATAGTTACCTTGAACAAGGTAATGTTAAACCGAAATTAATTAAAACTTTTCTTTCAGAGTCGGTTTAATTAACCAACTATTAATTATTTATCTTCATAAGAGTATTCCATATTTATTTTGCAAAGATATTACTATTTCTTATTCTCGCAAAAAACACATGAATTATCTATCTTATTAAGAAGTAGAATGTACAAGACAATAAAATTTGCTATGAATAACACAATTCTAAAATCTCAAAAACATTCATTTATATTTTTTATATATATTTGCCAATAATATGGCATCATAAATTATATTTTTATACGTGATTCCAGTACAACAAAATATTATTAACCTCGAATAGAAGTTGAATTTACAGCTTAGATTCGATAAAAAACAATTACAATGAAAATAATTAATGAGTTCAAAGCTTTTGCTATTAAAGGCAATGTCATTGATATGGCAGTAGGTATTGTTATTGGGGCCGCTTTTGGTAAAATCATTACTTCAATAGTTAGTGATATTATTATGCCCCCAATAGGGTTATTGGTTGGAGGTACAAACTTTACAGATTTAAAATTTGTATTGAAAGATGCAGTAGGGAATATTCCCGCAGTAACTTTGAATTATGGAAATTTTATTCAAGTTGCATTTGATTTTTTAATAATAGCATTTTCAATTTTCATAGTTGTTAAAGCAATAAACGCAGCTAAGAAAAAAGAAGAAAAGAAACCTGCCCCAACAAAAGAAGAAATCCTTTTAACTGAAATAAGGGATTTATTGAAGGGAAAAGAATAATTAAACGTAATTGCATTCTAAAATTACAACCAAACAAGATTATACGATAAAAGGACTCTAAAATTAGAATCCTTTTATTACTTGTACATCAGGCCGGAATCGAACCGGCACGAGTGTTACCTCACTAGATTTTGAGTCTAGCGCGTCTACCAGTTCCGCCACTGATGCAACTATTTCTATCCTCAAACAGGATTGCAAAGGTACAAAGATTTTCTTTTTATGCAAATAAACCACTATTTTTTTTCTCGTTTCAAAATTCTTCACTAATTTTGCAAACTCAAATCCAAACATTATAGCATAAATCATGCAAAAAAATAGTTCAAAAGACCTTGTTGCTCTTTTTACAGGTAGAGCAACTGCTTATTTAGCCAAAGAGATTGCAAACATTTACGAAAAACCACTTGGAGATTCTCAAGTTCTTCAATATGCTGATGGAGAATTTCAGCCTTCTTATGAAGAAAACATTAGAGGAAAAGATGTATTTATCATACAATCAACATTTTCTCCTTCTGATAATTTAATGGAATTATTGATGTATGTTGATGCTGCAAAACGTGCTTCTGCCAAGAGAATTATTGCTGTTATCCCTTATTTTGGGTTTGCACGCCAAGATCGTAAAGATAAACCTCGTGTTCCAATTACTGCAAAACTTATTGCTGACCTTTTAACAGCAGCAGGGGTTTCTCGTGTTATAACAATAGACCTTCATGCAGATCAGATTCAAGGTTTCTTTAATGTTCCTGTAGATCACCTTCTTGCTTCATCTATCTTTATCCCTTATTTAAGAGGATTAGCTTGTGAAAGTTTCAAATTAAATGATATTTTATTTGCTTCACCAGACGTTGGAGGAACAAAGCGTGCAAGTGAATATGCAAAGAAATTGGGTTGTGGTTTCGTTATGTGCTACAAACAAAGGAACAAACCTAACGAAATTGGGACAATGCAATTGATTGGAGACGTTAAAGGTAAACATGTAATCTTAGTTGATGATATAGTTGATACAGGAAACACACTTTGCAAAGCTGCTCAAGTTATTATTGACAATGGAGCTAAGAGTGTTAGAGCAATGATTACCCACCCTGTATTAAGTGGTGATGCTGTTCAAAAGATAGAAGAGTCTTGTATGGAAGAATTAATCGTTACAGATACAATTCCTTTAATGCAAATATCATCTAAGATAAGAGCATTATCTGTTGCACCAATATTTGCGGAAGCAATACGAAGAGTTGAATACAATGAATCAATTGCAGACTTTTACGAAATGGCTATAAGCAAAAAAGGATTAACAATTAAATTCTAATAGAAAAGATAAACCCTAACAAAATAGGGCATTAAATAAACAAATAAAAATAAAATTAAGATGAAAACAGTATCTATGAGCGGTTCTCTTCGCGAGAACGTAGGGAAAAAAGATGCAAAAGCACTTCGTCGTAAAGATTTAGTTCCTTGCGTAATGTATGGTGGAGAAGAACAAGTAAGATTCTCTGTTCTTGCAACAGAATTCAAACCATTATTATTCACTCCAGACACTAACTATGTGGAATTAACAATTGATGGAAAGAAAACAAGAGCAATGTTACAAGAAATTCAATACCACCCAGTATCTGATATAGTAATGCACGCTGACTTCTTACGTTTATTCGACGACAAACCTATCACAATTTCAGTTCCTGTACAACCAGTTGGAGTTGCTCCTGGTGTATTACAAGGGGGGAAACTTGTAACTAAGATTCGTAAACTAAAACTAAAAGGATGTCCAAACGACATACCTCAAGTAGTAGATATTAATATCTCAAACTTAGAAATAGGACAAAGTGTTAAAGTAGAAGATCTTGAAATACCTAATATAGAAAAATTAGATGTTAAAACTTCTATAGTTCTTTGGGTTCAAGCAACTCGTCAAAAGAAATAAGACAATAACTATTTAAAAAATACCCAAACAGCGAACATTATTGTTCGCTGTTTTTTTATGTCTCAAACGTCATTTCAAACAAAAATCCTACCTTTGCAAATTGAAAAACGTTGAGAAAGAAATTATAAAAGACAAGATGAAATACTTAATAATAGGTTTAGGCAATATTGGAGAAGAATACGCAGAAACACGTCATAATATAGGATTTATGGCTATAGATTACTTCGCAAAAAGCTTAGACGACTGTAAATTCACATTAGAACGCCACGCCTATATAGCAGAAACTAAATATAAGGGTAGAACAATAATTTTAGCCAAGCCAACAACATTTATGAACCTTAGCGGAAAAGCTGTAAAATATTGGATGGATAAAGAAAAGATACCAATAGAGAACCTTTTAATAATAGTAGATGACTTAGCTCTATCGGTTGGAACAATAAGAATGCGAATGGGAGGAAGTGCTGGAGGTCATAATGGCTTAGAAAACATAATTGAAGCAATAGGAACAAACAAATTCAATAGACTTCGTTTTGGAATAGGTGATAATTTCTCAAGAGGGAAACAAATAGATTACGTCTTAGGTAAATTTTCAGAAGGAGATAAAGCCACAATCAACCTAAAATGTGATACGGTAAACGAAATAATAAAATCCTTCGCAACAATAGGAATGGACAGAACCATGAATGCCTATAACGGTAAATAAAGATTAACTCTTCGAAAAATTAAAGTCCTTCTTTTTTCAACGAAACTTGATATAATTCTACTTAAATCAAGTCTTGATCTATTTAAACTTGATTTAAATTGTGGAAAGATGCACATCTTTTAGGTCAAATCATGTACATCTTTTGGGTTGAAAGATGTGCATCTTTTATTTTAACTTATTTTTGGAATTTATTTTGAAGTAAAAGAGCTAATAGTTATCATTATTAATCTTTTACTTTGCAAATATACAACATTTCTTTCCTATATGCAAGTGGTTTTGCATATAAATTTTCAAATATTATTGGTTGTAAAATTTATTAGTTATGATTGGATAATTAATAATGAAAAGATTGTTGAAAGGATAAGTTTTGACTACCCTTTCTTTAATGTGAAACCAAATACTGTTCCATCACCGTATTTGCTCCTTACGTTGATTGTTTGGTTATGGGCTTCTATAATATGCTTTACTATTGCTAAACCTAAGCCTGTGCCTCCAAATTGCCTTGAACGAGCTTTATCTGTACGGAAGAACCTCTCAAATACTCTATTTATATCTTTTTCTTCTATTCCTATACCATGGTCTGATATTTCTATTAGATACTGGTCTTCCATATCAAATGTCTTTATTCTTACCTCTCCTCCTTTATCTTTGCTGTATTTTATTCCATTTTCAATAAGGTTTACTAATACTTGTCTTATTTTACTTTTATCAGCTTCAACCATTACTGGTTCTTGGTGTTGTAGAACGACATTTATATTTCTTTCTTTTGCCTTCAATTCAAAACTTTCTATTACATCTCTTATTATTAGAGTTATATCAAAAGTTGTAATTTCTAATTGGACTTCATTTAACTCTAATTGGGTTATTGTATCAAGGTCTTGTACTATTGCTATCAAACGGTCTATTCCTGCATCTGCTCTTAATAGGTATTTCTTTAAAAGATTAGGGTCTTCCATCGCTCCGTCTAAGAGCGTTGAAACATATCCTTGTATATTGAATATTGGAGTTCTTAGTTCATGTGCTACATTGCCTATATATTCTTTTCGATATTGTTCTAAGGCAATCATATTATCTATCTGCTTGTTATTTTCTTCCATCCATTGAGTTACCTCTTCATTAACTTGATCAAGACCTATTATGGAAGATTTTACCTTTTGTTTTAGGTCTATCTTTGATACTTTGAAATTATAGATGTTTTTATAGATTGTTCTTACCTTTTCATATATTTCTCTACGTATCCAATATCGCACTATAAGATAATTGATAATAAAAAAAAGTATTGTTGCTATTACGGCTGGCAGGAAGATATTCTCTTTGAAATAACTATTAATAATGATTAATGCCACAACAAAAGCAATTGTTGAGCATATTGCTATAAGTCCTGATAAATACCTTGTTTTCATTATATTCTATTCTTCGTATTTATATCCAACTCCTTTATATGTCTTAATATTATCTATTTTTAGTTTATCCCTTAGCTTACGAATATGTACATCTATTGTTCTCTCTCCTACTATTATTCCATCTTCCCAAACTGCTGAATATATTTCTTCTCTTGAAAAGACTTTGTTTGGCTTTGAGGCAAGTAAATATAATAGTTCAAATTCTTTCTTCGATAGTATTATTTCTATATCTTTTACTTTTACTATATAGCGTTCTTTATCTATGATTACATCATTACGAACTAAGATATTATTACTATCTCCTCCTTGAGATTGATATATTTTTCTTCTTAGTAACGCTTTAAGCCTTGAAGATAATACTTTTGGCTTTATTGGTTTTGAAACATAATCATCTGCTCCTGCATCAAAACCTGCTATTTGAGAATAGTCTTCATTACGAGCTGTTAGAAAAACAATCATCGTATTTTCTAATTCTTTTATAGCTCTAAGTTCTGTACATGTCTCTATTCCATCAATACCAGGCATCATAACATCTAATATTATAATATCTGGCTTATATTCTTTTGCTAATGGTATAGCTTTTGTTCCTGAAGTAGAAGTTTGTACATCAAAACCATCTTTTTGTAATGCAAATGAAAGAAATTCTAATATATCTTCTTCATCATCCACAACTAATACTTTGTATTTATCGTTTGCCATACTTTTTTAGTTATTAGTTTATTATTGATTTCCTATTATTTCTTTTATACGTTGAAATAGAGATGTAGTTGGCAAGCCCATAACATTATAGAAACATCCTTCAATTTTTTCTATTCCTATTAAGCCTATCCATTCTTGTATACCATAAGCACCTGCCTTATCGTAAGGTTGGTATTTATCTATATAATATTCTATTTCTTCGAGAGACAAAGCTATAAAGTAAACGTCGGTACATTCACTAAATGATATGGTCTTATCTATTGTTTTAAGACAACAACCTGTTATTACTTTATGTTTTTTGTGTGATAGCGTTTGGAGAAAAGAAATTGCTTCTTCTCTATTTTTTGGTTTGCCTATAGGTTTATCATCAATAAAGACTATTGTATCGGCTGTTAAGAGTATTTCTTTTTCTTTTAGCTCAGCAATGTTAAATCCTTCTGCTTTCTTTCTTGCTAAATATTCTGCAATATTATTATATGAGAGTTCTTCTGGATAACTTTCTTCAACATAAACATCTCTTAGCTCAACATCAAACCCCATTTGTTTTAATAACTTTAAACGTCGAGGCGATTTTGATGCAAGTATTATCTTATAACTAAAAAGCTCATTCAGATTAACCATAGGTTTTTATTTAGGTAAATCTATTTTATTAGAATGATTTTGATTTTGCGTTTTGCTCTTTATCTTTTTTAATTACTTCTTGAGAGACTTTTCTTCCTTGATTATATTTTACTATTGAAGTTTTATTGCCTTGTTTATCGTAGTTTGTCCATTTACCTGTTTGTTTTCCGTTTGAATATTCTCCTTCTGACGCTTTATTACCATTTTCATAATATTCAACCCATGTACCATCAGGTTTTCCTTCCTTAAAAGATTGTTCTCTTAGTTTTGCTCCTTGTATAAAATAAAATATACATTTACCATCTTTCTTTCCATTCTTATAGTTTGAGCTTTCTATTAAAACATTTCTATCAGAATATTTTTCATACATTCCATCAAACTTTCCTTGCTTGTATTCTGACTTAACATATATTTTACCTCTTTCATCATACAAGACTTCTGTACCATCCTTAAGTCCATCTTTATATGAACATTCTGTTTGTGGAATTCCATTTTCATTCCACGATAACCAAATTCCATTCATCTTACCTGCTAAGAAAGAACCTTTATCTTTAAGCGTACCATTTTCATACCAAGATTCCCAAACGCCTTCTTCTAAACCATTTTTATAATTTCCTTTATGTAGAGTTTTCCCACTTTCATAATATGTTATCCATTCTCCTTCTCTCTTACCATTTTCATATTCTCCTTCTCTCCATTTTTCTGTTGTTTGATAGAAATATGTCCATAAACCTGTTTCTTTATCATTTAAGAAACTTCCTTCACTACCTAATTCTCCATTTTCACGATAATAATACTTCCAATTCCCATCTCTCTTCCCTGCTTTTAGAGTTCCTTCCATTTCTTTGTTTCCATTCTCATACCACCAAGTAACTGGACCATCTAATTCATCATCAACATAAACTCCTACCATTTTATCTTTACCATCTTTATGGTATTCTTTGTAAGAACCAACTCTTTTACCGTCTTTTATCTCAACAGAATAGTATATTTGACCATTATTATAGTATGCTTTATTGAAACCATTTTCTGAGAAACATTCTTCTTTCTTTAATTTACCATCTTCATAATAATAGTTCCAAGTATTTATTTTCTTGCCATTATTATTATAAGTACCTTCTTGTTCTTTGTTTCCATTTTCATAATACCAAATCCATTGACCTACTCTAACACCTTTATCTGATTTAAACCCTTTGGTTGAAATCTTATTATTTTTCCAATATTCTGTATATTCTTTTTGTGAAAAAGAATTTAGAATAAAAACGCTAAGAAATATTAGTGTAAAAATAATCTTCTTCATCTATCGTGTGTATATGATTTCTATCTTAGCTGGTTTTGTTGCATGTTTTGGACCATTAAGCACTACTCTATTTGCTGTCGAGGTTTTTGAGTCAGGAATAAGATATATTTCTGATGATGGAATATTTTTATTTAAATAATTCTGCAAGTGAGAAGTAATACGCATCTTGTAAGACTGAGATGATGCATCATAAGTTCCCATATATGATTCCGAAGTATATGCATCGTGAATGTAAACAAGATTTCCATCAGAGTCTTTACGATAACAAATTATCTTAGATGGAATATTTTTTGTTCCTCCTACGCTTGCAATATATTCATCATTAACAGGAAGAATTAGCATTGCTTGATTAAACATGCCAATTGATTTTGTGGAGTCTTGATACCATTGCATTAAGTCTTTAATATCTAACTTAGCCATACTAATACCTAATGTTCCAAGATATATCTTACTTGCAGTTCCAATAGAGTCATTACAGTTTATTGAGTCATTAATTGATTTTCTTTTTGAAGAAAATCGTGATATTTGTGATGAAGAAAAATCATAATCAACATGAGTAAAACGACGTGAATCTTCATCAAACACAAAATTATATTTTTGTGTTTTGTTATTATCATCTTGGTAGTATAACATCATACCTGAAACAGAAGAATACATATCAAAATAAGCTATCATTCCATTTTCATCAGTAGTTGTTAATTTGATATATAACCCTTTAAAGTTATTCAAGAAGTTTTCATTGCTTGAAAATTCTCCTGAATTTATTATTCTTTGGAAGAAAGTACCACCCAAATTAACTCTTAAATGAGCTGACAAAGTATCAGTTCCTAAAATCACACTTTCTTTTGGTGCAATTCTAATTGTTTTAGATACTATGGGAGTACTTGAATGTTGTAATGTTGAATTTGAATAGTATGAAGCTGAATCATCAAAGGCTTCAGTAATTTCATATATTTCAATATTCATATCCATTGATTTAATATTTGTATCTCTTGAAAAAAGACCTGTATATGCCATTGTTAAAACAATAGAGTCTGCCTTATCTTTGTAATAATTAAAATCAATTGAACTTGAAGATAAGCTCACTTGAGAATAAATTGATGTTGTTACTTTTCCAAACTCATTATCTTTGTATGAACCTAATGTCATATAACGATAATCACTCGTTTTCAATGAATCGCCTTCATGAAAAAATAAAGCGTTAATATCAAATTTATCGTACTTTTTTACAATTAATTTATCAGCTTGATCAACTAAGCCTAAACCCAACATAGAATCTTCATCAAGGCAAGAAACTAAAAATAATGGGATTAATAAGAATAAATATTTTAATCTAAACATAATATGAATATTAATTTACTCGATATAAACGTGAACATTTTTTTTATGTTGTATTGATAAAGAATTAATCTTCGTCTAATACAATTATTTTATTATATAGTTCATTTATCAATGGGAACTGTTCTTCCGCAGAAGCATACTCAACAATATGTTTCTTATTTTGTTTTGCAAATTCAATAAGCTTTGGATTTACCTTATCGCTCGCAAGTACAATACCATCAGAATAAGATATTGCAGCCATCATATAATTTAAATAGTCTGCCTCTTTATACATACCCCAATCCTTTACTGTACCACCATCCATTTTTAATTTCTTAACAAAGCTCTCGTTTAGCATACCTGCAAACTCATCTTCAACTAAAGTAAGGACTATTTTACTTGTTCCAAATAAAGGATTATTTTTATAGTTAGTACGTTTAATATAAAAAGGCATTAATGAAGAAAACCATCCACTACAATGTACTACATGGGGTCTCCAATTTAGTTTTTTTATAGTTTCTAAAACTCCTCGTGAAAAGAAAATAACTCTCTCATCATTATCAATAAACAATTTATCTTGTTCATCAAGTAAATCATACTTTCTTAGAAAGAAATCTTCATTATCAATAAAATAAACCTGCATTCTTGCTTGTTGAATAGAAGCAACCTTAATAATTAATGGATGGTCTGAATTATCAATGATAAGATTAATTCCTGAAAGTCTAATTACTTCATGAAGTTGATTCTTTCTTTCGTTAACATTTCCAAAACGTGGCATAAATGTTCTAATCTCTTTACCATGCTCTTGGATATACTGAGGAAGATTCCTCGCCATAAGCGACAATTCAGTCTCTTTTAAGTAAGGTGCAATCTCCTGACTAACGAATAATACTCTGCCTTTTACCATATTAAATCTTAATAAAATATCATGCAAAGGTAGTAATAATAAAGGAAAAAATCAAATTGTTAGCCTTTTAGAAGAAAATAATTTCTATCTTGAACTTTTTATTTTATTATTTTAGCTCTCTTTATCTTCAAGCATTGGCACAAATTTAAAATCTCCAAATTTTTCTGTACTTAATTCTTTTTCGGAGATTTTTGTTATACGATACATAGTTTGAGTCTTATCTCCAATTGGTATTACCAATACACCACCCAACTTCATTTGTGAAATTAAATCATCAGGGATTGTTTTTGCACCACAAGTAATTATTATTTTATCAAAAGGTGAATATATCGGTAATCCTTTATATCCATCTCCAAAAAAACATTTTGCATTATATTTCATTAGTTCTAAGATAGATTTTGCTCTAACAAAAAGGGGTTTATGTCTTTCTATAGAAAATACTTTTGCTTTCATTTCACATAAAACAGAAGTTTGATATCCTGAACCCGTACCTATTTCTAATACTTTATCATTAGGCTTAATCTCTAAAAGTTGAGTCTGAAAAGCAACGGTAAAAGGTTGTGATATTGTTTGGTCGCAACCTATTGGTAATGCTTTATCTTGATAAGCTATATTATCTAATGTAGAGTCCAAAAATATATGTCTTGGGACCTTCCCTATTGCTTCTAATACTCTTGCGTCTGTTATCCCTTTTTTACTTAATTCTTCAACAAGTGCTTTTCTTAGTCCTTTGTGTTTAAAACTGTCAGTTATCATTTATTTTCTTTTTTCAGTATGCGAATTTACAAAGAAGTTACGAGGTAGAGGTAATAATTCAAAAAAAACATCTATTTTTGCCTTTTGATTATATAATTAGTATTAATACTAAACACACTATTATTTCGTTTTAGTTGAAATCTTATTTTTATTGGCATGAAAAAAACTTTATTATCTAATAGTTACTTAACTATTTTGGCATTAATCATTTTTTCCTTTAATCTTGTAAGTTGCAATGATTTTGAAGGATCACAAGAAACTCCTGCATATATCAACATAAAAGGATTTAAAATGGTTGAAAACCCAGACATTGTTCAAAGTGCTAAAGATGGCTTTCAAACAGAAGCGATTAAAGACGCTTGGGTTTATGTTGATAATGTTTATATTGGGACTTATTCTTTACCATGTAAAGTACCAATCTTAGAAGAGGGAAATCACAAGATAGATATTCGTCCAGGGGTTAAACTTAATGGGATATCAATGACAAGAACAGAATATCCTTTCTATACATATTATTCAGAAAACCAAAATCTTATTGCTGGACAAGAAATAAATATTGACACAATTAGCATAATGTATAAAACAAGCATAACTAATTTCGCAATTACTGAATTATTTGAAGATCCATATATATCTTTTTCAACTGTTGGTCTTACTCAAGACTCAACAAAATTAGTAAAATGCAATAATCAAGATACCGTTAAATGGGGTAGCTATTGCGGTGCGATGTATTTAAATTCTGACCAAAGCACTTATAAAGTTATTACTACCGACTCATTATATTGTAACAACTATGATGCTCTAATTATGGAAATTGATTATTGGTGTAATATTCCTTTTGGCATTGGTATCGCTGGGAGAACTTCATCTGCTGCACAATTGGAATATATTGATGCCATGACTCTAAATGCAAATGACACTAAGGGTTGGCAAAAAGTATATGTTGTATTAGGTAAAGTTTGGTCTCAGCTTTCATATCCTAACTACTTTCAGGTTTATCTTACTCCTCAAAAGAAAGATGGTGTTACAAATGGCTGGGTTTATGTTGATAACATAAAGATTATTCATAAACCTAATAGCTAATGATGAACTTCCATTTATTAAATAACTTATGAATAGAAAATTACAAGGTGCGAAATACCTTATTTCTGATATTTTAGCTGCCTTAATTGCTTGGACTTTATTTTTTATATTTCGAAAAACAACAATTGAAAATGGAGATTTTAATGATATAAATGCAGTTTTTATTGATTCAAATCTCTATAAAGGACTTCTTTTAGTCCCCTTATTTTGGGTATTTCTTTATTTTTGCCAAGGAACCTACTTAGACCCTTATCGAAAATCGAGACTAAAAGAATTAGAACAAACTTTTTTTATTAGTGTAGTAGGTATAGTAATAATATTCTTTTCACTCTTGCTTGATGACCAAATCCAATCATATCAAAATTACTACTTCTCTTTCTTTATACTACTTCTAACACATTTCATTCTAACATATATTCCTCGGCTATTTATAACAACAGCCGCTGCAAGAAAGATACATAAGAAAACAATAGGATTTTCAACAATAATAATTGGCAATAACTCAAGAGCTATAAAGCTATATAATGATATAGAAAACCAAGAAATATCATCAGGGAATAAAATAATAGGCTACGTAAACTTTGACAAAAATAATAATGGCCTTTCAAAATACTTACCTTGCCTTGGAATGTATAAAGACATAAACTTAATTATTTTGGAAAACAAAGTTGAAGAAATAATTATAGCAATTGAAAAAGACTATGAAAACGACTTACATAATATCATAACACAAATAGAATCACAAAATAACGTCTTAATAAAAATACCAGCCGATACAAAAGATATACTTTTAGGACGAGTGAAAATGTCGTCTATCTTCCAAACGCCATTAGTATTGGTGTCAAATGAAGTTCTTTCTAACTGGCAAAAAGTTATTAAAAGAACAATGGATATAGTATGCTCAGTAATAGCAATGATAATATTAATACCCGTTTACATATTTACAGCAGCAATAGTTTATTTCACTTCAAAAGGACCAATTTTTTATAAACAAGAACGAATAGGTCAAAAAGGAAAACCTTTCTTTATGCATAAATTTCGTTCAATGTACATAAATGCAGAGCAAGAAACGCCAATGCTATCAAGCGACAGGGACAGCAGAATAACACCATTTGGAAGATTTATGCGAAAAGTAAGGTTAGATGAAATACCACAGTTTTATAACGTATTGATCGGCACCATGAGTCTTGTTGGACCAAGACCAGAGCGGAAATACTTTATAGACCAAATAGTAGAAAGAGCCCCAGAATACAAACTATTATTAAAAGTAAAACCAGGCATTACTTCATGGGGACAGGTAAAATACGGCTATGCAGAAAATGTAGATGAGATGATAGAACGTTTACAATACGACCTTATATATATAGAAAACCTATCAATAGCTACCGACATTAAAATTCTTCTCTACACCTTTATGATAATTCTTCAAGGACGTGGAAAATAATAATTTATAAAATAACACCAAGACCTTATTAATTTATAATTGAGTCTTGGTGTTATTTTTATTTTATTTACAATTCAATATCCCAAATACCACATGAAAGTTCTAATTCAACGAGTGATGATAAACAATTGAATAATGTTTCATAGTAGTTTTGATATATTTCGTTATAAGTCTTTTGAGCATTAAGCACTTCTAAAAGAGTAGTTTCTCCTCGTTGATAACTATATGTTTTACTCTTTAAAATAGTGTCCGCATCTATTAGTAAGGTTTTATTATATTGCTCAACTTGATTACATGTAGATGTATAGTAATTATATGCTTGAACTACTTCTTTGCGAATTTGAATCTCAATTCCTTGATAACTTGCTTCACTTTGCTTTATAGCATATTTTGCTGATCGTATTTCTCCTTTATTTAAATTAGAAAATTTAATCGGTATTGCTATTCCTGCCGTTATAGATGAAAAAGCAGGTGCAGGAGCAAGTTCATTTTTTACTTCCGTGTTATGAGAAACATTAAGATTTAATCCTAAATCAAGAACTCTATTTGCTTTTATTAGTCTCAAATTCTTTTCAGACAAATCTTTTGATTGTAATATAGCTTTTAAATCTGTACGATTATTCAATGCTATATTTATTAGATTCATAAGATTGAACTCTTTTTTAATAAAAATCAATTGCCCTGAAATAGAATCAATTCCTGAAAACTGTTTATCTCCCTGAAATATTATTAAATTAGTTAGAGAATTTTTGAATTCATATTCACTCTGAATAACATCATTAAATGTTTTATTTGCTTCAAAATTTGATTGTATTGCATCTACCTTAGTAATATTTCCTAAACTAAATCTAATACTGTCTGAATGAGCAAGCATAATCATTTTTTGTTGATACAATCTTGAAAAGTTTAAAAAATCTTTTTGTTTTAAAGCATTCAAATAAGATAATGTAGCATCAGCGCGTAAATTTCTAAAATAATCTTCAAGTAAGATTTTAGTAAGTTCTGATTCACTTCGAGCAACTCCAATACGAGCTTTCCGTTTCCCTCCTAATTCAAGTGTATATTCTAAACCTCCTTCATAACTTTGTCCCATATTCATTGTTTTATCTTGATTATTAGAATAAGAAAAAGATAATTCAGGGTCAGGAAATACTTTTGAAGCTTGTAAATTAGCTTCAGCAATATTTACATCATATTTTTTAATAACATAATCAATATTATTCTCCTTAACATTTTTCATATACTCTTTATATGTTAATGTTTGTGATTGCCCATAACTATAAAAATATGTTATAGACATCATTATTAATAATCTAAACTTTAGTTTCATTTTCATCTAAATTTTTATCCAAATCTTTATCAATAACTCGCTTTTCCATTATATAATACAATGCAGGTAATACATAAAGAGTAATTATGGTACTAAACAAAAGCCCATAAACTATTACTGTAGCTAAGGGTCTTTGAACATCTGAACCAATACCAGTAGATAATGAAGCAGGGAGAAGTCCTAAAATTGCAACTGATGCTGTCATTAATATAGGACGGAGACGATGTGATGCTCCAGCAATAACAGCATCTCTAAGCCCTTCCCCTCGCTTTCTTATTATATTTATATGAGAAATCATAATTACCCCATTTTGAATAGTTAATCCAAATAATGCTATAAAACCTACTGCAGAAGAAACATTAAATGACATACCCCTCAAATTAAGAGCAAGCATACCTCCGAATAAAGCAAATGGTAAAATTGATATTAATAATCCCGCTTGTCTAAATCTTCCAAATGCACCAAATAATAATAAAAACATTATTGCTAATGTAAATGGAACAACAATAACTAAACGAGTATATGCTCTTTTTTGATTTTCAAATTGACCGTCCCAATGAATTTGATTTTTTGTAAGATCAAATTTCACTTCTTTACCTATCCTTGTTTGTGCTTCTTTTAAAAACGAAGTCAAATCACGACCTCTAATATTTAAACGAACTGTTAAGTATCGTTTATTCATTTCTCTGGCAATAGTACTTGCCCCTATATTTGTTTTTATTTCGGCAACAGCTGATAAAGGTATCTTTGCTCCTGAGCCAGAGGTTAGCAATAAAGCTCCAATTTTTTCTGGTGTATTGGGATTGTTCATCATAACGACATATAACATCATATACCTTATTGCCAATAAATACTTGAGAAACAGCTTTACCTCCAATTGCCACCTCAATTAATTCCCCAACATCAGATACATTCAAACCATATTGAGCAATCTTATCTCTATCAGCAGTAATTTGAAGTTGAGGAAGTGGTGGTTCTTGATCAATAATAACATCGGCAGAACCTTTTACTGTTTTGACAACAGAAACAACTTCTTCTGCTATTCTACGTGTTTCATTTAAGTCTTCCCCATATATTTTAACAGCTAAATCACTATGAGAACCTGCTATTTGATCCATTACCATATCAATTATAGGTTGAGAAAATCCAACATTATAGCCTGGCATTGCTTCAATAGCTTTTGACATATCGTTAATAAGGTCTTCTTTCTTTCTTCCATGCTTCCATTGGTCATAAGACTTTAAGCCAACCGAACATTCTATATGTGAAGCCGTAAATGGTTCTACTCCTTCATCATCACGCCCTGTCTGTGTCATTACATAAGTAACTTCATCAAATTTCTTTAACCTTTCTCTCAATTCATCACTCATTTGGGCTGCTTTTTCGAGAGATATTCCTGGAGGAGTTTGTACTTGAATCCAAATACCTCCTTCATCTAAGGTCGGTAAGAAATCCTTTCCAACTGTTATACTAAGTGTAATTACAGCGACAAGAATTATAGATAATGGTAAAAAAATCCTTTTGGGAGTTTGGAGAATTTTAGCTGTTCTTATTTTATATTTCTCAGTAAGATTACCTAACCATTTATTATGATGAACCTTCTGAGGTTTTCTATATATTGCATAAGCTAATCCTGGAATAAGAATCAATGCCGTAACCAATGCTCCTATTAAAGCATAACCAACAGTAAATGCCATTGGGGTAAATAGTTTTTTCTCAATTCTTTCAAAAGTAAATAATGGTAAGTATGCAACAATAATAATAACGGTTGAAAAGAATATTGGTTTTGCAACTTCAAAAATACGTTTTACTATTGATTCTTCTTTAAGTTCACTATTTTCATCATCCTCTCGTTTCTTTAGAATAGTTTCCATCATAACTATTGTTCCATCGACCAATATACCAAAATCAATGGCTCCTAATGAAAGTAGATTGGCAGGTATATCTGTTAAATACATTAATATAAATGCAATTAGCAACGAAATAGGAATGGTTATTGCTGTCAATAAAGCCCCTCGCCAACTTCCTAAAAAAATAATCAAAATGGAAATCACTAATAGCATACCGAAGAAAAGAGTATGAGAAACAGTATGAAGAGTAGTATTTACTAAATTAGTACGGTCCATAAATGGATATATTTTTACTCCTTCTGGCAGTTCGCTATTATTTAATTCATCAACTGTCTTATGTACTTCTTCTAATACTTTCGAAGGGTTTTGAAATCTTGTCATTTGAATAGTACCTTCTACTCCATCACCATAATTATACTTATCATCAACAAAACCTAATACACCCTTTCTTTCTAAATTTCCATACTTTAATGTACCTAAATCGCTTAAATATACAGGAGTTCCATTAACAGTTTTTACAACTATATTACACATATCATCTAAGTCACGTATCAATCCTATTCCTCGAACAACATAACTCAAATCTCCTCTTGTAAGCATACTGCCTCCTGCATTAGAATTATTATGCTCTATAGATTCTGTAACTTCAGATAATGATATATTATATTTATTTAATTTCTGAGGATCAATCTCAATTTGAAACTGAGTAGTAATTCCTCCATAATTAGTTACATCTGCAACACCACTGATTTGTTTTAACCGAGGTATAATTACCCATTTATTTAAATCAGTCATATCTCTAATTGTGTGATTTTTGCTTACAACTATATATCTATAAACTTCCCCTGTTGGAGAAGTAAGAGGATTTAGTCCCGGTTTTGCATCATAAGGCAAATCTACATCATTGATACGTTCTTGAACTCTTTGTCTTGCCCAATAATCATCTGTTTTATCATTAAAAACAAGAATAATTGTCGATAAACCAAAAGTATTTTTACTCCTCATTGTATGAAGAGAAGGAATTCCATTCAAAGCTCTTTCCAAAGGAATAGTTATTTGTTCCTCAACTTCTTCGGCCGCAAGACCTGGAACTTGAGTAACAACTTGTACAGTTACATCTGCTATATCAGGATATGCATCAATTGCTAATTGTTGCCAAGCATAAATACCAAATATTGATATTATGCAAAAAATCGTTGCCATTAACCAACGGCGACGAATAAAAACAGTTATAAGCTTTTTCATAACTATTCTTCTGTTAGATAAATTCCACCTTTAGAAATAATAATTTCCCCTTCCTCTAAACCTTCTGTAACAAGAGACATTCCTTGTTTGGCACTTTCTGTTTTTATTAACCTTTTCTTGAACTTACCCTTTTCAATTTGAACAAATACATAGCTTCCTGTTTCTGATTGAAGAATCGCAGATGAAGGTATTAAAACAGATTCTCTCAAAGAGCTTTGGAAATGAATACTTGCAAACATCCCTGGCTTTAATTCTTTATCTTTATTATCACACTCAATTATAACTTGAATAGAACGAGTCTCTTCATCTAAGATTTCTCCAACGTGGAATATTTTTCCCAATATTGTTTTATTTGGAGATACATCAGTATATATTTCTGCTTTATCGTTTAATTTAATTGAACCAATATATTTTTCTTTCACTAATGCAACAACCCAGACCTTACTGATGTCTGCAACAACAGCAATTGGTTCTGCATCATTTTTTACATATTGACCAATCACAATATTGTTTTTAACAATGTCTCCATTAATTGGAGATGTTATTTTCAATGGTTGCCCCATAGTTAATTTTGATACATCAACATTGAAAAGTCTTAATCTCGCCAATTCACTTTCATATTCTTTCTTTGCATTCTCATAATCCATTTGAATTTCTTCAAGTTCCTTTTGTGAACCAACACCATTGTTTACCAAATCTTTCTGACGTTTATAACTACGTTCTTTTAAATTACGATTTTGTAAGGACTGAAAATATTGTTTAGTTATTTCATAGAATTCAGTCGAACTAAATTCTACTATTGGAATTCCTTTATTTACTTTTTGACCTAACTTCACAAATGATTTCACAATACGACCATCAAAAGGAACTGAAACATTTGCTATTTGACCTGATATAGCACGTACTGTTCCTGTTGTTTTAAATTCTGAACTGAATTGTTGATTTTCAATCTTTATTAATTGAATTTTCTTATTTATTACCGAATTTTCAGCAACAACTATAGTGTCTTTTATATTTTTTATACTTGAACTATCGTTTTTCTGCACATTTGAATGACAAGACGCTAACAAAAAACATAGTATTATAATCTTTGTTTTATTCATGATTATTTAATTTATAATAATACATAGTAATACATGCTGTAAATAAGAATATTACAGTAGAACATAAATTGATTAAGAATTAATTCTCAATCAAACAATTTTCTTATGTCCAAAATTATTATAAACGGGAGGAGCCCTAAGCGAAATAAAACCTACATAACCAAAGTTAGTTTTCCCTGTTGGTTTTTGGAAGAAAATATCAGTTTCGCAAATAAACGGTTTAAAATCAGAATAGAAGAAATTAGGAGAAAGAATCTGTAAATTAGAAACATGAGCTATTAAAGTAACTTCCTTTGTTGTATGATTTCCTGATTTTGTAGAATGATGTTTATCCGTATGAAAATGAGAGTGAACAACAAAAGTGCCATTTATAATGTGCACATGTTCAAATAAATTATTATTAGCATAAAAAGCAACAAACAAAATAAGCATACAAGATGCTAGTATTTTTCTGAAGATTTCCTTTTTTGCCATATAGTCCTATTTTTTGCAAAGGTAATATTTTATTTGTGAATGAACAAAATTGAGTTATTTTGTAGCTAAACCTGTTTCAAAGTAAAATATAAGTGAAATTAAATTAAGCCTTTTTGCAAGGAAATTAAGTTTAAGTCCAACGAAACTAAGTGTAGAACTATTTAAATCAAGTTTAAATATTGAAAAGATGCACATCATATTGGTGTTAGGGTGTACACCGTAGCCATTCTTTGGTGTACACCCTATGAAAGTTTGATGTCTATCATAATAATTAATGATGTTCTTGTGAAAATATTAGATACGAATCTTACTCCTTGATTATAAAGAAGTTTTATGATGCAAAGATAATAAATATTTGATTATTCTTGTCCAAGAATTTAATTTATTTTACTCCTCCATCCACTTCTTATACTGCACCTATTATTCAATTTCATTTATACAAATAAATAGCTTGTCAATTTATTATTTAAGCAAAAAAATACAGCAAAGATTATTATTTCTTTGCTGTATTTTTTTTGTATAAATGTGATTTTACTATAACTAATAGTTCCTAATATTCCCACATATCTTCTTCTGTGTCGTAGATTTTATTTTTAATGCTTTCTGCTTCGGCTAAAGCTTCATCACCCGTTGTATAGGTATTAATTGAACGCTCATAATTATTAGACTCTCTAATAATATAACTACTAAACATTCTTTTTATAAAGATATCATCATAGGAACGTCTTTGAGCATCATTTTTTTCATTATACACATCAGTGTTTGCAAGCAATTCTCTTACTCCTGGATCATCATACCTTATCCAAAAAAGTGTATAAGGGACTGGAGCAGAACCATCATTATTGTCTTTGTACCAAATTGGGGAGAAACCTGAAATCCTCACATCTTGTACTGATCTTTGTTTGTCAATAAACCAAAGTTCTTTTATACGAAGAGTTTTAATATCTTCAGTTTTAAGAGAAATCGGAACTTTAACTTCAACTTGGAATTCTGTTCCATCAATATCAGTAGTATCCTTCATTATAGTTTGAGGAGGAGTTAAAGACATTTTTAAAGCTGGCCAATCCACGATTTCTTGTGTAAATTCATCGTCTTTATAAGCTTTTATTTTCCCTTCATTTATTGCATTTTCAAGAGCACAGAATAAATTTATTCTCCCTTGAATTGGAGATATTGGATAATAAAAAACTTGATTCATTTTTTCACGAAAATCTATAACTCTCCAAACTCTCCATTTATATACTACATCTGCTTCACGAACAAAAGGGAAGTCAAATGGCTTTCTTTGCTTGAAAGATATTTTTTCATAAAAACTATCTCTTGGTTCAGATTCTGGCTCATCTAATACTTGTGCAAAAAGATTTGCACTAACTAAACTAATTGCCACAAATGCGATTAAAGCTATTTTTTTCATAATATATATTATTGTATTCTAAAAATCATTTGAGGGTTTTGAACAGATTTTTCTCCGTCAGGTCCTTTTGCTCTGATACCTTCAATATAAACTTTATTACCTCTTCTTAATCTTTGTATTTGAGCTTTCATCTCTGGGGTGAAATTTGGACCTTTACCTATTAATGGAGCTTGTCCATCTCCTCCTGTATTGAAAGTCATTTGGTATTCAGTTACACTATATTTTACTGGGAAATCAAATCCTTCCATAACAACTTTTAATCCCCCTTGGGCAACAAGTATTTCTTTTGCTATTTGTCCTCCGTCAGCTGAACCAACCATTGCTTTTGGCTTAGGAATTGATTTAACACGGAATTCCATTGCTCCTTGTTTCATAACCTTTCCATTCATATTTGCAGAAACAGAAATTACAACTTTTTGTTGTGATTTTACATTTACTATATAATTACCTGCAGATACTTTTTTTATGGTTGCACCACCACCACCTGTGATAGTTGGAACAATTTGTTCAGAGCTTGCTCCCGGTGAAGAAATTGAAACAGGATTATCAACTCCAATATAGAATACATTCATATTGGTTGGAGAAATTGTTACAGCTGGTGCAGCAACAAAGTATTCTCCTGAGAATGGATAAGGTTCTTCTCCTTTTTCACCCTTCACATATACTGTTCCTTGATATTTTTGCAATCCTACTGCTCCAGCTCCAAATTTAAGTTTGATAACTCCTGAATCGCTTACCATATTTGCACCTCTTACATCTGCTCTCAATTGTGTTTTTGAGTCATAAGCTGCTACAAATACATCTGCTTCATAAGAATCGCCTTGCATTACATAAGTTGATTTTGGAACCACTTTTGCTCTAACATTGTCAAACTTATAATCATTTGCACTTACTGCAGTTAATAAGTTATTTACTACATCAAATTCTGCATTTTGTATCTCAGATTTCAATTTGTTTAAAATGACTAAATCGGCTAAAGTAATTGTATGAAAGAAATTATACATTTGCCAATTTAAATTTTCTCCATCTCTATTCTTATGATAAGAAGTAGTATTAATTTGTATGCCTTTTAATTTAGATATATATCCTGGATCAGCAAGAGTCAACATTTTTGCTTGATAGGTTTCAATCTTCTTCCTTAATTCCATTGCCTTTCCTTTGGAACCATCTTCTGTTGCACCTATAAAATATTGTGTAGGTTTGACATAATTATCTTTTGAATCTATTCCGTCAAAACCTTTTGTCATCAATAATTTTTTAGCTTCTTCTTTCCCGCCTTTCATCCCTTCTACTTGTGATACTACATCATATTTCATATCATCAATATAGTAAAGAATATCCTTAGTTTCTTTTCTTACTTGTTTTGCTTTTTCCCAATTTGGACCCACCTTTTCTGGGTTGGCTAGATAAGCTTTCTCAAAACTATAGTATGAGTTTTCTATCTTTGAAGAAAATAACTTATTTGTTACTTCCATGCTATCACCAACTGTTACAAAAGCTTGAAGTATTTCAACTGAAACATTTAGTGCCAACAAAGCTGTATACACTAAATACATCATTGAAATCATTCTCTGTCTCGGGGTCTCCGGACAATTTGTTGCACCCATAGTCTTCTATTCTATTATTTTAGCGTTCGTAAATTAATTAATAGGTATTTACTATGCTCTTGTTTGCATAGCAGCAAGCATATTACCATAGATATCATTCAAAGCCGTAACTTTCTTAGAAAGTGCGTTTACTTGTTCTTTATATCTAAGTACGTTTTCTGCTGTGTCAGCAAAGTTAACGACTAAATTATCTATCTTTTCTTGTACTTGTTTTGTTGAATCTAATTGTGCTGTTGAATTTTGAATCTGCAATTCATATAAAGCATTTATAGAAGATAAGCTTGATGCCATAGTTTTTAATTCATTCAAATATGATGAATCTCCACTTGTTAAAGCAACTGCTGTTTCTTTATATATATTAGATAGTGTAGATACTGCTGTTGCTGCATCCTGAACACTTGCTAAATATTCACCAGAAACCATTAAATCTTTATTTAAATAGTCTGCTGTTTTTCTATATGAAGCTGATAGTTCTGAAGCTGATTCTGATGCCCCATTAATATTCTGAATAAAACTGTCAGATGCTACTGCAGCATTTGAAACTGAACCTAATTGAGCAGCTGTATCTGAAAGATTTTGTAGTCCTTTTCCTAAACTTTCAATTAATTCTGGTCCTATCTTGGCTTTTGATAACATACTATCTAATGCTTGTGTTTCAGTCATTCCACTAAACATCATCTCTCCTCCTTCTTTTTCTCTCTTTTCTTTTTTCTTTTTTCTTTTTTCTTCAGGTTTTTCTTCTTCCATGCCAGCTAATTCTGGATATGCTAAACTCCAATCATACTCAACATGCAATGGTTCAAATGCTGATACAAAAAAGATTATTGATTCCGTAACCATCCCAATGGTTAATAATAATCCCGCACCATTCCAGTGTTGGATTTTAAACAACGCACCTATGATAACTGCTGAAGCACCTAAACCATAGAGTTTTGCTGTCATGTTTTTATAAGCTTTACTTCTTACAAAACTATCTAAGCCCATAATAAATTTGTTTTTAATGATTTATATTAATGATATTTCTACGTAATTAATTTTTGTAAACGTTTGATGATGTCTTAGGGTTGTCTCCACGAACTCTACCAAGGTATGATTGAGCACAACGAAATCCTACATAACTCTTTCCTGAATCTTGATATTCATAAGCACGTGTAGCTGTTTGGATAAAATGTTTTTGGTCTTTCCAAGATCCACCGCGAATTACTTTTCTCTTCATTTCTGGTTTATCTTGATCTGTTGCTTGATATCCTGTATATTGGTTTAAGTCGTGTGCAAAATTGTATGATGATTCATTAAATGTGTCTTCACACCATTCTGCAACATTTCCTGCCATATCATATAATCCAAAGTCATTTGGAGCATAATGTGCTACTACTATTGGATCTATTCCACCATCATTATCATAATTTCCCCTCATTGGTTTATAGTTTGCGATGAAACAACCTTTGCCATTTCTAACATAAGGACCTCCCCATGGATATGGCGTTCCTTCTCCACCTCCCTTTGCTGCATATTCCCATTCTGCTTCTGTTGGCAAACGAAAATCTTCCATTCTTGAAAAGTCTTGACCTTCTAAGAAATTGTTCATCATTAATGTTCTCCAAACTGAAAATGCTTTAGCTTGCTTGTATGTAATCCCTACTACTGGATAATCATCATAAGCTGGATGAGAAAAATAATTACGAGTTAAATTATCATTGTATGAATATGCATAATCATGCATCCAACATAATGTATCAGGATATATATTAATTACTTCTTTTCTAACCAATTGTTTTCTATTCTTCAAACCATTTGGTCTTCCTGCATAAGAAGAACCCTTAAATTCTTGGCTTAAGTCAATTCCTGCTTGCGTATTATGTTCTTTTTTAGCTGCAGTATTTTGGTCAATCCAATAATACTCAAAATTCATTTTTCTTGCATCTAATTGTTGCCTATTATAGAATCTTTCTTCTGAAGGAATAAATAATGAAGATAACGCTTCTCTTTCATCTGCATTATTTAAGCTCCAATCTATTTTAGCTTTCCAATTTATAAGTGGAGTTGGAAGGTCTTCTCCGAATTGATCAACTTCAATAGAATAAATTTGAGGAGAAACATCTGCTAATAATTTATAAGCAATTGAATCTCTTACCCAATAAACAAATTCACGATATTCGTTATTTGTTATCTCTGTTTCATCCATCCAAAAAGAACCAATTTGTACTGTCTTTGGCTGGAATGTATATGATGAATATATATCTTCATCAGAGGAACCCATCATATAACTTCCTTGAGGAATTTCAACCATTCCATAAGGTTGCATATCTTCAAATTGTTTTCTATCTTGAACTCCTATTAGTTCTCCATTTCCAGATGAACCACATCCTACTGCTAATAAAGCTAAAGATGCTAATAAAATGAATCTTTTCATATTCTCCGAAGTTTTATATTTCTTATAATTATTTCTCTTTCTTAACGTAAATTATTTTGATTAGTTACATTCCTTCTAGTTCCTACGAGTATTTCTATATGTTGTTGGTGGTTTTGGAGGGTTTTCTATCTTGAAGCAATATCTTACAAATAATTCAAATGAGCCATAAGCTTGTGTTGAAAGTCTTGATGTAGGGATATCATAAGACATACCTAACTTAAAACCTCCTAAGGTTAAACCACCCAAAACACTTACTGCATCTTGAATACGATAGTTTAATCCACCCCAAAATCTATGATTATATTCTAAAAGTGCAGTTGCATCAAGTTGAGAATTACCTGCATTAAATCCTGTTGTTTTAAATAAAGCAGAAGGTAATACCCTAAATGAAGGATTAGCTGGTATTGTCCATTCATATCCTGCTATAACATAATAATTTCTTTTATCTTCCCATTTAAGTTTATCACTCTTTGTTTCAAGTACTTTTGAAGAAGAAAATCCAGCATAAAATTTACCTGGTACTTGATAATAAATACCAAGTCCTAAATCAACTAAAAAATCATTTTTTTGTGAAGCATCTCTTAATAAAGGATCATTAGTTGCACCTATTTCATCTAACTCGTTTATTTGGTCGCTACCAACAAGGTTACCAAAATCTATTGCTGAACTAAATAATTGAGCTTCTAAACCTATTGCTAAATTACCTGTTGGTAATTCCATTCTATAAGCGTAATCTATCTTAAAAAATGTTTGATTCCAATAACCAATCTTATCAGAAATAATTGTTGCACCTAAACCTCCATGAAGAAAAGAAACTGGTAAATCAAAAGAGAAATTTAAAGTTTTAGGCGTTGATGGATTCCCTCCATTAACATCAGTAAGAGTAAGTCCCATCCATTGATTTCTATAGAAACCTGTTAAACACATTGCACCATTACTACCTGCATACGCTGGATTATATGATAAACGATTAAACATATATTGAGTAAATTGAGGCTCTTGTTGCGAAAAACCTATAAAAGGCATAATCGCTATTAGAACAAACAAACAAGATTTTGTTGCCTTAATGTGTGAAAACAAGATATTTCGTTTATCCATAATATAATAAATACAATGCAAATAGTACTATATAAATAATACTTTCAATTTGCTTTTCTTTAATTATTAATATTTTAGCTCTTCTTATAACCTAATAGTTTACAAAAATGCGTCTTGCAAAAGTAAAAAAAAATTCTATAATAAAAAACTATTCTGCATTTTTCTTTTCTAAAATATGCATTTGAGGGTATCTTTCTTTCAATTCTTTCACCACTTCTTGTGCTTTTTTCAATGAAACAAAAGGACCTATATTTATATAATAGAACTTTCCATTTTCTCCTATAACTGCCTTTGTAATATATTTATACTCCATCGGCAACTGGTCAATTATTCTTTTTGCCTGAACCTTACTTTCTGCTGTTGTTAAACGAATATATCTTGCAAATAAAAAACTTTCTTGAGGTTTATTTTCTTTCGCAAAAATTATAGAATCAAAATATGAATTTCTTACACTATCCCTTTCTTTTGCTCGGTCAAACATATTAAACATTTCATTTTGTTTTTCCCAAATATCAAGATAATCATTACTTAAAATCTCTATTTTAACAGAAATAACACCCTTCTCTATCATATGCAAACGTTTAGCAGCGATAAGAGATAAGTCAATAACTCCATTCTTTGGACAACGGTCATTAACCTTAACTATAACAGAACGACCATTATTCTTATTCGTTACCTTCACCAAAGTGTTCAAAGGAATAGTCCTATGAGCAGCAGTATATTTTGTTTGAACAAACAACTCCCCCGTAGAAGTTTTCCTATTAACGAAATTATTATGATAATAAGTCGCTTTCTTATATGATATTGGCTTCTTTTTTTTCTCTTGAGCAAAAGACATTAAAGAGCTTATGCACAAGATTAATAAAAGAAGATTCTTTATCGTCTTTACCATGCTTTTCCATCTTCGTGAAACCATTGATTATGCAATCGCATAACCTGCTCTATAACATCTCTTACACAACCTTGACCACCACATTTATGAGAGATATAATCTGCAACTGATTTAATTTCTTCTACAGCATCAGAAGGGCAAGTAGCAACACCTGAAGCAAGCATTACATCATAATCGGGTATATCATCACCCATATATAATACTTCTTCTGGTTTCAAACCTTTTTTTTCTATATAGTTTTGGAAAATTTTCTTCTTATCATGAGAACCGATAAAAACATCTTTTATCCCTAACATCTCCATTCTTGTCGAAATACTATCACCATTACCTCCTGAAATAACAGCAATGAAGTAGCCTTTCTTTAAAGCATATTGAAGTGCATAACCATCTTTAACATTACCTGAACGCACAACTATTTTTTGGTCTGCAACCCATATATAACCATCACTTATCACACCATCATAATCAAATACAAATGCTTTAATAGAATGAAGTTTAGACTTATAATTCATATATTAATAATATAATTTCGATATTAAATAATTCTGCACATAGTCTTTTACACCATTTTCTAAAGTATAAAAGTCTTCTTTATAACCTGCATCTCTTAACTTTTGCATATTAGCTTGAGTGAAGTATTGATATTTATCTCTAATATCAATAGGAATATCAACAAATTCAATATTTGGTTCTTTTCCCAAAGCTTTAAAAGTGGCTACAGCCAAGTCATAAAAACTTCTTGCTTTTCCTGTTCCAAGATTATAAATACCTGATTCTGGTTCATTTTCCATTAAGAAAGCCATAACAGAAACCAAATCTTTCACATAAACAAAATCCCTTAATTGCATTCCATCTTTATAGTCTGGACGATGAGAACGGAATAACTTAACTAATCCTGTTTCATTTATTTGATTAAATGAATGCAATATAACAGAAGCCATTCTTTGTTTATGATATTCATTAGGTCCATAAACATTAAAGAACTTTAAGCCTGCCCAAAATGGAGGTTTAATTTCTTGTCTCAATACCCACAAATCAAACTCTTGTTTAGACCGTCCATAAGGATTAAGAGGTCTTAAATCTCCAATAGCATTGTTATCATCATCATAACCATTTGCACCATCGCCATAAGTAGCAGCAGAAGAAGCATATATTAATGGTATTGAATTAAAACAACATATTCGCCAAATATTCTTTGAATAATTTAAATTTAACTCTAAGAATATATCCCAATTAAACTCTGTAGTATCTGTTCTCGCTCCAAGATGATAAACACCTTCTATCTTAGAAGCATTCTTTTCAAACCAACTAATAAAGTCTTTTCTTTCTATCTTTTTCGAATATTGAAGATTAGAATAATTTTCTTTTTTTGCTGATTTCGTGAAGTCATCAACAATAATAATATCTTTCCTGCCAAGTTTATTCAACTTGCTAACCATACAACTCCCTATAAAGCCCGCAGCACCTGTTACAACTATCATATTTTATATGAATTATTAATAAATATTTTTATACGAATTATCTTTTTTTATGTTCCATACTCTCTTCCAAATGGAGTCCTATCTATTTCTGAAACATACTCTAACATATCTTCATAAACCTTTCTCCAACCCTTCCATTGATACCTTTCACATAAAGATTCATTATGCCAAACACTAATAAAATCCCCTTCTACTGAATTAACCTCATCAACAATCTTCTTAATTCTTTCTATTGCTTCAGTCGAATTTAGTCCTAATCCATTCTTAAGAGCTACATCCATAACTGCAAAAGGGTGCAATCTTAATTTCGTTTCTCTGTCAAATTCTAAGTCATAGAAATTAAAACCAGAACATATTCCTGCCCTAAAACCAATTGCATTAGAATATCCCATAGAATAATCATCACTAATCATATTATCCAACAATCGCCTATATGAAATAGGTAACCTAAACTTTAGATAGTGAAATCTACTTCTAAGAACAGGTTTATGAATAACTGATACCAGGTCTTTTATCTGTGTTGTCAACTCTTCTTCATCATCAAACGATGCGTAAGAAGGGTGTATTCCAACCTTAGCATAATCACATAAGAACTTTATTAGGCGATGAAACTTACGATTATCTGGAGAAATATTTTTATCGTATTTACCATAATGTCCAAAGAGAATAAAGTAAATCGTTTTAAGCTTATATTTCTTTATAAGTGATATTTGATAATTAAAGGTATCGTATGGGTCTGCTTTTTTGCCAAATAACACCTTAAAACGAAATAAACACTCAGAAAAATCACCCTTAATTAAATCCCTAAAAAAGCCAAAAACCTTTCTAAATAATCCTTTTCCCTTAAAAGAATACGCAGAATCAACGTCAATAGTATTATAATAACGAAAATAATGTTTAGCAAATTCTATTTCAGGATAAGCCTCTTTTAGCTTTTGTCCTAATAAGTTTGCCCAAATATTTACCACAGGTTTATGCAAGAAACAATTCTTAAAAGCAAGACTTTCTTCATAACGAAAACGACCTTGTTTATCTTGAATAAAAGGTAAATACTCCTCATAACGAGAAACAAAATAGAAAGAAGATGCAAAAACATCAAAAGGTAAAATAGATTTCTTTGAATAATTTCTAAACAATGCCGGAGTGCCATTATAATCAAATAAATTCAATTCCTTTATTTCTATAACGGTTTCAAATAAAAAATCCGTTGAATAAATAAAGGGTTCATCTCCAACCTTTCTCTTACAATAAGAAAGTTTTGCCCCTTCATGTTTTAAAAAATCTTCTTTATGTGTTGTGATACGATAATCCACGCCCAAAATATCCTTGAAAATTAAATTCAAAGTATATCCTAAACGATTAGTAACTTTATCAACAAATATAAGAAGCATAGAAAAATTTATTAGCGTAATTCGAAGTTCTCTCCAAGATATTTTTTTCTTACCTGTTCATCAGAGGCAAGTTCTTGTGGAGTACCGGCTTTTAAAACACTGCCTTCAAATAATAAATATGCCCTATCTGTGATAGTAAGTGTTTCATGAACATTATGATCTGTTATCAAGACTCCTATATTTCTATCTCTCAACTTGCCAACAATATTCTGAATATCCTGAACAGCAATAGGGTCAACACCTGCAAAAGGTTCATCAAGAAGAATAAATTTAGGGTCAACAGCTAAAGCTCTTGCTATCTCAGTTCTCCTTCTTTCTCCTCCAGAAAGCTGATTACCTTTACTCTTTCGTATATGATTTAACCCAAATTCATCCAATAAACCCTCCATTATGTCCACTCTTTCCTTTTGAGTCATCTTTCTGAACTCCAATACCGACATAATATTATCTTCAACAGACAATGTTCTAAATACAGAAGCTTCCTGAGCCAAATAACCAACTCCATGTTGAGCCCTTTGATACATAGGCATATCAGTAATTTCTTTTTCATCAAGAAACACTTTCCCGCTAAAAGGCTTTATCAATCCAACCATCATATAGAAAGTAGTTGTCTTTCCTGCACCATTAGGTCCTAATAAACCTACTATTTCACCTTGACTAACCTCTATAGAAACGCCTTTAACAACGGTTCTCTTTCTATATTTCTTAACAACATTTTCAGTATATAATTTCATCGCTAATAATTAACAATTTATTGCCTTTTCCCAATTTCATCTACTCACGTAGAATATTAATAATGGATTATAAACAGCAAAGATAAATAATTTATTTCAAAAAGGCTTATCTTTGCACTTATAATTAATGATATAATCGAAAACAAGATGAGTTTTTTTAAACAAAAACAAAGAATAAAATACTATTTTAACAAGAAAGATGAATACTCAATTCATTCCCCCTTTATGTTTGATTTATATATAAAAACGATAAAAGAAAACCGCAAGAACCCACAAAAACTAATCAAAAAACTTGAAGAAGAATATGGGAAAGACAGCATTATACAAATCCCTTGCGAATACAATATCTTTCAAGAAATACATAAACAAAACACCGAAAACAAAATTCTAATAATAGGAAACCCCTATAAAAACGAACACACATACCAAGACTTCAAAAAAATAATTCATGATCCAAGAACAATAGTGAGCATAGATTTTTTTAAAATTGCCCTGATATTCCAAAATCACAAACTTAGTCCACAGCATTATTGCTTATAGTTTAATATAAAGAAGCCATCTTTGCATTCAGAAAACTCCATCTTTATGGTTAAAACAAGCCATCTTTATATACAAGAAACGCCATTTTTATGTATAGAAAACGCCATCTTTTGACCCTTTAGATGTACATCTAAAACATAATAAGATGCACATCTAACCAGTGTTTAGATGTGCATCTTATTTTTTATGCTCTTTTTGGTGGAAATTTTTCTTTCTTTTTTATCTCTTGCAAAGATAAGGCTTTTCATCAAAAAATGCAAGGCTTTTCATCAAAAAAAAATAGAATCAAATTACAATTCACCATAATTTGATTCTATTTTGTTATCTTTTATTCTTTGTTTTATGTGGAAGAATTGCCACAAATCAGAGCATTTATAGCTTAATAGCGTCTTTATTAGCATTAAGAAACTGGTATTCTAATAAACTAAAGTTATTGTCTTCCAATAGCTTTATTTTTGTTTTATAGGTTCTTTCCCATTTCTTTACTTTAGATAAAAGGAAACCTTTACTAAGATAAGCATGAACGAATGGATGAACTATTATTGTTAAGTTTTTTTCGTTTTGCTCTTGTACTAAATATTTTAAGTCACTTTCTATCTCGTCAACTATTATTATTGATGATTTTATCTTACCTGTTCCTCCGCAAGCTGGGCATATTTCCGATAAATCTACACTAATAGCTGGTCTTACTCTTTGGCGAGTTATCTGCATTAAACAGAATTTACTTAATGGAAGTACTGTATGACGAGCTTTATCATGGGACATTAGTTCCATCATTTTGTCATAAAGCAGTTTCCTGTTTGTTACTATATTAAGGTCGATAAAGTCTATTACTATTATCCCTCCAATATCTCTTAATCGTAATTGTCGTACGATTTCTTCTGCTGCTTCCATATTAACCATTAGAGCATTCTCTTCTTGGTCTTGTGAAGACTTGCTTCTGTGTCCTGAGTTTACGTCAACAACACACATTGCTTCTGTTTGTTCTATTACTAAATAGATACCAGAACGAATTGTAACAACCTTTCCGAACGAGTTACGGATTTGATTAGCTACTCCGAATTGTTCAAAAATCGGTGTTTGAAGCTTATATAGACGTACTAAATCGTCCTTTTCTGGGGAAATTGTTTTTATGTAAGCTTTCAGATCTTCATATATATCTGGATCGTTTACATAAACATTTGAGAAATCATCAGAAAGTAAATCACGAAGGATTGCTGATGATTTGTCTATTTCTGATACAAGTTTTTGAGGAGGAAGTGCTTTTGGGAGTTTTTTATAAATAGCATCCCATTTTGCTAATAAGTCTTTAAGGTCAGCATCTAATTCAGCTACATTTTTGCTTTCTGCTACTGTTCTAATTATTACTCCGTAGTTATTTGGACGTATGCTTTGTATTAAACGTTTTAATCTATTGCGTTCTTCTACACTTTTTATCTTTGATGATATAGATATTTTGTTTGAAAATGGTATGAGAACTAAAAATCTCCCTGCAAAAGATATCTCAGAACATAACCTTGGTCCCTTGGTTGAGATAGGTTCTTTTGCAACTTGTACTAAAATGATTTGTCCTTGTTTTAAGACAGTGTTTATCTTACCATTCTTTTCTAAGTCTGGTTCTACCTTCATCCCTTCTATCAATGCACTCTTGGGATCTCCACCCATTGCATTGCGTGTGAATTTATTTAGAGAATTGAAATGAAGTCCTAAGTCAAGATAGTGTAGGAATGCGTCTTTCTCATGCCCAACATCTACAAATGCTGCATTAAGTCCTGGCATTACTTTTTTGACTAACCCCAAGTAAACATCCCCAACAATATGACTATTTTCTGTCTTTTCCTGGTGAATTTCTACAAGACGTTTGTCCTCAAGTAAAGCAATTTCAACTCCCGAAGTGCTTACATCTATTATTAAATCTTTATTCATAGGAGCCGTACATTATTATATGAAACAAAAATATTGCGAAACATTAAAGCTATAATGCTTCGCAATATTGACGTTCTTGTAATTATATCACTATAATTCAAAAACCTTTTAAGAAAAACTATTTCTTCTTATGTCTATTCTTACGCAAACGTTTTTTACGTTTGTGAGTTGCCATTTTATGGCCTTTTCTTTTTTTTCCGCTTGGCATTTTACCGAAGTATTAAATTATTTTACTTTTGATTTTATTTCATTCATAAAAGTCTTTGATGGCTTGAATGATGGAATATTGTGTGCAGGAATAATAACAGTTGTGTTTTTTGAAATGTTTCTTCCTGTCTTTTCTGCTCTTCTTTTGATTATAAAACTACCAAAACCTCTTAAATAAACATTGTTTCCGTCTCCAAGAGAATCTTTTAATACATCCATGAAAGTTTCAACAGTTACTTGAATGTTTACTTTCTCTAGTCCTGTTCTTTGTGCAATTTCTGCAACGATTTCAGCTTTTGTCATTTCTTTAAAATACTTATTTGATTAATAACTATAGTTTTATTTACTACTTTTCCAACCTTTTTTTGATTAGAACTGGCTTGCAAAGATATAAAAACATTTTTTTCTACAAAACAAATTTGTTCATTTTCAATCAGTTTAATTTTTTTTTTGCCTCATTTTGTTTTTTAAAACAGTCATTATTAGCTTATTTTTTACACTTACAGACTTAATATCCAGATGCTTGAAACAAAATAATTATTCTTTTCTTCCTCTAATTGCTAATGGATTTATTTTTTCTTTATTATGGTCTTTTAAAATTTGACAAGGGAAAATATATGTTAATTGAAACTATTTTATATATTTGCAGACTCATTAGATAATTAATTTAGGTCGGATTTTTAATAAAAACAAATAATAAAACAGTAAACTTATGGCTGGTGTAAACAAAGTTATTTTAATTGGTAATTTGGGTAAAGACCCTGATATAATAGTTTTCGATGGGGTTAAAAAAGCTACTTTTCCTTTAGCTACAACTGAGACTTATAAAAACAAAGAAGGTCAAAAGATGGAACAAACTGAATGGCATAATATTGTTTGTTGGAGGGGTTTGGCTGACGTTGCTGAAAAATTTTTGAGAAAGGGCATGCAAGTGTTTATTGAAGGTAAATTAAGAAATCGCCAATGGGAAGATAAGGATGGTAATAAAAAACATTCTGTAGAGATTGTTGCTGAAAACTTCATGATACTAACAAAAAATTATACTCCTCAAGCAGAACAACCTTTAGTAAACAATAGTAATAGTTCGGAAACTAATTTATCTAATATCATTAATGACTATTCTGATACTGATAATTTAGGGGATTTACCTTTTTAATATAAGCTTATTATGGGACTGGATCATATCCACTTCCTCCCCAAGGATGGCATCGCATAATTCTTCGTAAAGCAAGCGAACCTCCTTTAAATGGTCCATATTTTTTTATGGCTTCTAATGCGTATTGAGAGCATGTAGGGAGAAACCTACATGTAGATGGAGTATGTGGAGAAATGGCTGTTTGATATAAACGTATTAGACCTATAAATATATAGTAAAAGATTTTATTTATTAGACTGATTATTATTTTCAATTATTTCGCTTGTCTTATGGATTATATTTGATAATATTTTTTGTATTTTAGTATTAACAGTTTTATAATCTGGAATATTCTGACTCACTAAAGATATAGATATTTTAATCCCTATATTATTCTCTTCTGCAAATTTTGTTATTTCTTCTTTATTAAGTCTATAACTTTCTCTGATTAATCTTTTTGCTCTATTTCTATTTACAGACAATTTCTGATATCTTTTAGGAGATACTATAACAACTTGCACTTGTGGAAAAATACTTTTCTCCTCAATCTTATAACGAACACTAAATGGATAATTCAAAAAATTCTCGCCACAAACAAATAGTTTTCTTATTTCTATTAAACTACAAAGTCTTTCTTGTTTTTTGAATTTATACATTAGTAAATTTATTCTTTCGACTTTGGCTTTGTTGCTCTCTTTGCTGTTACTTTTAAAGAAACTGATGTTTTTTTCTCTGGTTTCTTATTGTATTCTTCTTCTACTTTTTCAACATGGTCAGCCATTTCCTTCGAATTAAAAGAAAGATACTTATCAATTGCCATTATCATCGAAGGAGCGATTGGTGTTGGAGCTGGTATCATTGTCTTTATCTTAGCTTCTTTTAACGCATTTTGCGTTGCTGCTCCAAATGCTGCAAAAAGTATCTTTTCGTGATTATAGTCAGGGAAACTTTGCGTAAATGATTTAACTCCTATTGGACTAAACATTACTACCATATCGAATTTAGTAATATCAATCTCCTTTAAGTCTTTTGGAGCTGAACAATACATAACAGACTTGGTATATTTTATTTTTGCTTTTTCAAGTAATTTGAAGTTTTCAATAGTTGTATCTTCTGAACAAGGATATAAAAAAATTTCCTCTTTATGTTTTAGAATAACATCTATTAACTCAACAAATTGAAGCTTACCATAAAATATTTTTCTTTTCCTGTATTGAATATAGTTTTGAAGATAGTTAGCTATTCCTTCTGAAACACAAAAGAATTTCATTGATTCTGGGATAACCAATCTTAGCTCTTTTGCCAATCGGAAATAGTTATCAACAGCTAATTTACTTGTTACTATTACAGCAGTATGGTCTAATATGTTTATCTTTGATGCTCTATATTGCTTATTCGTTATTCCAACTACATCAAAAAATTTATTAAATGTTAGATTTACTCCATGCTTATCTATCAAAATCTTGTATTGAGATTTTTCTATATCAGCAGGTGCTGGTTGTGAGATAAGAATATTTTTAATTATCGTTTTACCCATAAATGACATTTTTCTTACGCACTTTTAATATGATATTAAAGACTTATATATTATTATTAATGGTAATAATTCAATGGTGCAAAGATAGAAAAATAAATAGAACTTAGAAAACTTTGTTTCATTTAAAACGAGAAGGAGTCCTTTTATTAATCTAATTAACAGAAGAATACACAGTACAATTAATGATATTATTAGTGCTATATTGTGTGTATCATTTGGCAAATAATAGTATAAAAAGAGGATAGGGATTAAAATTATCCCATCAAGAAGATAAAAACCTACTTGATTTGCATTATATTGTGAACATATTGTTTTTGTTCTAAATAAAGTCCCAAAGAAGAAAATTAAGATGTATTTTGTAAAACAGAAAGCAAAAACTCCTAAAAAAATTAGCATATATACACCAAAATGTGATGCAATAGGGAAATATATAAAATAATTATATTGACTTATTGGTGCATAGCACAAAAGAGCCATTACAGGAACAAAAAGAAATATTACAGGGATTAATAATACCTCTTGATTAAACGTCCCCTTAATAACTTGTCCTATCTTATTAGAGAATACTTTTATTAGTACAAGATAAAGTATAGTTACAAATAATATTATTCCATAAACCCAACTATCAGAATAATTATTTGGTCTATTAATAACACTTAATTCTTTATTTAGAAATACCTTTTCCTTAAAAAGAGATTTCCTTTCAACTAATGGAGGAATACTCTCATTTAGCATTTTTACTACATAACCATTAAAGCCAAGAATAGTAGTATCTCTATCTGGAGAAGGAGGTATAATAAACAAAGGTTGCTCAATATTATTAAGTTGTCCTACATTTGCATGAAGTGTATCAATATTAGTTTTAATTGTATCTTGCATTAATGTTTATCTTGCAATAATTATTTTCTTTGTTGATATATTATTATCTGATTTGATTAACATATAATAAACTCCATTAGGGAAACTTGATACGTTAACATTATTTATCAAGTTATTTGAAGAATAATATATTCTTCCAACTGCATCAAATATTTTTATTGCTGAATTATTTTCTATGTTAGAAACAGTAATAAAGTCTTTTGCAGGATTAGGATAAACAATAATATTATCTTTATTTTTAATTATATCTTCAATTGAAGTTATTGTTCCATTTATTGGTAACTTAACATTATCTATCCAAACGGCATCACTACCGTCTGCATTTGAATAATCTTTTTCATATTCCCATTTGAATTCGTGACTACCTGCATCAACAGGATAAACTAATTTTTGCCAATCAAGATTTCCTGATTTTTCACAAACAGCTACATTATCAATATAAAAACGTGCAAAGTCATATCCTGATTCTGTTGATACTTTTATATAAAAAGAAATACTATCATTTACCATTGAAAAAGCGGTTAAAGTTAATACCGACTTCTGATTATCTGAAATTGAACCTGAACGAAGAGAATAGTAACCGTGATATACATTAGCTGAACTTGATTCTATTGTCCAAGGATATGAAGAATCATTTACCCAAGGAACATAAGTTAAATCTCCCGTTTCAAATGTTTCAATATTTCCATTTATTGCAATCGAATCATAAACCTTTGCATTATAATATTGATTGGCAAATGCCCCTATTTTAAATCCTATGAAGTTATTTACATCAAGAGAATTAATTAATAAATTGAAAGAATATCTAACAGAATAATTAGGAGCTAATGAATTTAAAACAAAAGTACTATCATTAATATAAGAAAGATTTGAAGAAAGATGATTTAAAATTACATTTCCCACATCTGTTGTATTTCTTCCATTATTTTTTACATCAAAACTAATAATAATTTCTTCCCCAACTAAAGAACTATTTGTAGTATCAATTGTCATAGTTAAGTTTTCTATATCTAATGCTGGACAAAAAGCTTCAATAGTACATGACTTATTATCAAAATAATTATTTGCACCATCAATATTAATAATATAATCTAAATGGCTTTTGTCCAAAGTTCCATCGACAACTTTAATCTTCATTGCATTAGTTAAAGTAATAGATGATAATCCACCTAAGCTTACTAAATATTCACTTGAATCCAAAAATATTAAATTAGTTGTATTGTTAGTATTTATTCTAATACTATCTAATGGTTGTGCCCCTACATTAGAAATATCAAAGCTCAAAAAGTATTCTTCATTATTTTTAAGTTCTGTTATTTCTTGATTTTGACCATTTGTGTACTTTACTGAATTAATACTAATTAAAGGATAATTTGGAGTAAATAACGCTATAGAATCAATGATAGGTCTTGAAAATTGATTAGTTATAACAACTTTCACATAACCCGATTGATTAAGTGTTTGATTAAAGTTAATATTAGCAACCCCATTACTATTAGCTTGTGAAGCACCTAATAAAACTCCATTTTTAGAAACACCAACAAAAGCATAAGGCTGAGTTTGGATAGAAATATTAGATGAACCTAACGCTAATGAATCAGGAATATGATTAATCATTGTTGATGGTAATCCAACATAAGGCATAAGTGAAGGGTCCCCCATAAGATGATAAATTTCCCAATAATAATTAGTAAGATTAGAGTTTGATTGCATTACAGCCAAATCTCCTCCTTGTACCATTTGACCAGCTGTAATATACCATTTACTTATTGGTTCATTATTAGTATGGAAAAGTCTATCATAAGCCCCTAAATTATTAACTTCATAGCTTGGAGTTAAACTTAAAGTTTTATTACCTACTGCCCAATAATAATCTTCATCCCAATAAGTATAATTACTTCCTCCTATAGCACCTATTCCCCCTTTATTATTTGCTCTTAAAATTGCTTCTCCCAAACATTCACTTTCGCTAAATTGACCTGATAAACAACAATTATTTATAAATAGAGGAAATTTACCTATATTGTTAATGTTACTATTAATATCTGTTACTGTAAGAGAAGGAGATGACCAACCTGATTGACCACAATGTGCAGAATAGTTAATCAAAGAATAACCATTTACTGAAATACTATCAAGGATTTGTGTAGAATAGTCCCCTGAAGCAGGATTATAATATACTAAAGTGTCTGTTACTATATTTTTAAGATACTTTTTAGCATAATTCATCTGACCATTTGTTGGAGTTGTATTGTTTACATCTTTACCTCCAACTAAAAGGGTTTTCTTTAAGTAATTAGTATCTTGCATCAAGTATTTTTCATAATTAATAGTCTTATTAACAATTGCTTCCATTTGAGAAACAGTTTGAGCAGAGAATCTACCATAAAAAACCTCAGGCAAAAAATCTCCTGTATATTCAGCATAATATAAATCTGTTAGGGCTGGGTTATTTGCATCTGTAGTTGCATCAAAAGCAGGTATTTGTTGAACATCACCACAAATCAAAAGATAATCAGCTGCAGGTGATTCTGAAGTTGCATTATTCCATAATGATTCCAAATAAGATTTCATTGAAGAATTTGTTGTTCCAACATTTGTTTGCCCTTTATATACTTCAACTATTTCAAATCCTTTTTCTCTTTTCCATTTAATATAAGGTTGAAGTACATCAGTGAACATAGGGTCAGAAAGTATAATCATCTTTAAAGGACGATTAATTGGAGTTGAAGAAACTGTTGCAGATAGATTTTTACCATTCATCAATTTATCAGCTAAAAAAGAAGAATGCTGATTATTGTATTTTTGTTTTGCTGCAATAGTTGCCTTAATATCAGCATTTGCAAACTTAATATTTACATCAAAAGACTTAACAAATTCAATTGTATTAGTAACTGGATTATATTTAATAGGAGAAATAGCTAAACGAGCCAAACGAACTGCTCCCATGTAACCTAATTTCTCAACACTTACTAAGTCTTTACCAATATATTTATTGGTACTATATGCCTTTTCATTTATTACAAAAGGCTGTTCTGTTTTGCTCTTAGAAAGAGATTTTTGAACAGGAATAAGTTTTAAATCGCCATATTTATTTAAAGAATAAGTTTCAGTTACAACATTAACATATTCTATTTCTACCTCAGAACCATAAGGAAG
The DNA here is from genome assembly GCA_041662185.1 of Bacteroidales bacterium. Lineage (GTDB taxonomy): Bacteria > Bacteroidota > Bacteroidia > Bacteroidales > P3 > UBA10566. The sequence continues at coordinate 4,283 of JBAZSY010000016.1, read as the reverse complement.
TTCTATCAATTGATAATAAACAGGTAATTCTGGAAGTCCTAATTTTTGAGTCTTCCCAAAATCATCACCCATAAATAAACGGAAAAACAATCCTTTTTCTGTATTAACTTTATCCAAGCTCAAAGAATTAAACTCTTGAGAAAATGATAAATTTTCCATCGATTCTTTAATCAGTGGTTTTGGATTATTAGTTCTATTGCCAATAATATTTTGAGCATTTAACTGGCAATTAACCAAGAATAAAACAAGAATTACAAGTCTTAAAAATAACTTCTTCATAAATAATTACATTAAAATGAGATGCAAAAATACAATCATTTTCATAATTACATATATGTATAGTAATAAAAATACATAACTCAACTAAAAAAACGACATATTTTTGATTCTTTAATCTAAAGATAAGGCACAATATAAAATTAGATTAAGCAATAAAATAAGACGAATTATTTGACAAGAATGATTAAATATTTGGCTCTATAACAAATAGAGTAAGTAATCACAAATCTATCAACTTTATTCAGGACGAGTCTCCTTCATATTATGAAATAGCGTGATTAAGCAATGGATTAATTATATTATATCCAAATTATCTAATTGTTATTCGTTAAAGCAAAAAGCAATTATTTCCTTCCCTTTCATTCAATCTAATTTTTGTTTATATAATTGTCGTTCAATACCATTTAATTCCTCTTTAGCAACAGTATAATATATATAGTTTTTGGCTATGCGTATTTTCTCTATTCGGTTTTGAGGTAGCTTTATTGTTTTAACATACTCACCTATATTTAAGTTCAACTCTTTTAATGTATTATTATTTTGTCTTAAAAAAACAACGTGTTCCTTCTCTATTAAAAAATATATCACACCTAAAATCTTTTTTCAACAAATTCATCCATTTTTATTGTAGATACTAAATAACGTGAGTTCGATGTAAGACTTAATGATTGTCAATGAGTTTTATATTTGCTATTTATTTTATCAATTAAACTTGAATTTATAATCAGAATAATAAAGACATATAAATACTGTCATATTTTACACTTGAAATGAATTATATTTCTCTTAATAACAATCTTATCTGTTGATTATAAGCTATTTTCTTATATCGAACTCACATTATTTATTTTCTCATTTATGAGGTTAACAATGTTATACCTGTTAAATCTGCTTTCCCAATTTTCAGGAATGTGTAGGTCATCCTATCTACTTGGCAATCTATAAAGCGAATCCCTTTCAAACTCTTATTTTTAAAAAAAGTATTTATAAGAGTTGAATTCTGGAATGTTACTTTTTTAAAGGCACAGTTTTCAAAATAGCAGTCCTCTAATTTGCTATCGAAAACTATATCAATAATCTGCATTCCAATAAAAGAGGTATGATTCCACACTGCATTTGCAATTGGATTGTTTTGGAATCCACCAGATTTAAATTTGGCTTCAGTAAAATTGGCACCTGAAAAATCACAGCCCATAATATAACTCCCTGAAAATTCAGTTTCTTTCAATGAACAGTCCCTAAATAAATTATTGAGTAAATTAGAGTTCTGAATAAAGCTACTGTTGATGTTGGAACTTGAGAAGTCGCAACTATCAACATTATTACTTTTTAGCAGAAGTCCCGACATATCTGAACCGATAAATAGGCAACGTTGCATGTTGGAAGAAGTAAATTTTTCATTTAGATTTTTTAATCCAGAGAAGTCAGCATCCAACCAGTTCCCATGCGACATATCCCAACTAAGCTTCTTCTTCTGTTTCCCTGTTGGCAATTCAGAAGATTCTTTAACCGAAGACTCAATGGGTAGAATTTCGGTTATCGCAAGCTCTACGCTTTCTGAAAAATAGTTAAGGTCAACCTCCAAAATTTCAGCAAGACGGTTAAGAGCTATAATATCTGGCATCGATTCTCCTCTCTCCCATTTCCCAACAGCCTGTGAACTGATGAATAGACGTTGAGCAAGTTGAGCTTGAGAGAGATTTATTTTCTTTCGTGCTTTGGCAATTTTATTGCCAATCATTTTTGCATTTACCATAAGTGTTATTTATTTTAATTTTTCAATGCTGCAAAGATACTATGATTCATTTCCTTAATAGTTAAAGTACAGATACTTTTAGTTGTAATTACGCTATTTATAGTTGTTATTTAACAACCATCTGTTGCTTTTAATTGAAAACCACCTCAACAAGGGTATATTTTTGAATAAATTGTCTTATATCTTTAACAAGAGGCACTAAAAGAAAGGGAATTACTTTTTTTTTGTTGCCCAAGTTCAACTTATAAATGCAACTTTTATGGAGTGCTGATAGTAATATAATATTAATATATTTTTCAAGAAGAAAAGAAATTTTGGGGAACCCCCCTTTTTTCCTGACGGATAAGTTAATAATAATCCAAGCTCCTCAGCCAGATTGCAACTATATGAAATACTTAATCAGAGAGAAAAGATATACAATATTGAAATTAAATATTAATAATATACATTTTTCAGGCTCAACTATGTAGAGGGCGATGCTGCTTTTGCAATGATCTTGGTTTTAAGGTCTAAGGGAACACACTGCGTAATAAAAAAAATAAAGAGTGCCGAAAAGCACTCTTTATAACACGCATAGCGTTCATAAATCTATACCATTGTAAAGCTGCTCAACAGCAGAGGTTCATTCAATTTTGAACTACAAACCAAAGATAATAATAAAAAATATATTATTTTCAGCTTACTTTTTGACCTATACGCCAAATTTAATTATTCTTTTATTATTTTCTGAGAATAATCTATTGTATTCCCTTTAACCTTTAGAATATACGTACCGTTTTTGTAATTATCACTTTTTAGAATCAAATTATTCTCTCCTATATTTAAAGATTCTTTGGATGAATATATTTTATCTCCATTCATGTTAATTATATAAATGTCTATATCTTCTTTTTTTGAAGAGTTTACATATAATTTCCAGTTGTGTTTTGTTGGATTAGGGTAAATTTTTATCATTTCATCTTTTTCAATAATATCTCCAGGTATTATTTTACCTTGAGGAACATTAGATACAAGAGTTTCATTTTTCCCTTGTTTTGCCATTATATTATTAGTACCGTTACCAACATTAATTGTTACACACTTTGTACATGTATCCCCATTCAATGTTGAAGTAAGACAAACTTCATTGTTACCTTGTTCTAAGTTATAGTGAAATCCCATAGTATTTGCGACAATATTTCCATTTATTGTCCAAATATAAAATGGAGAACTAGCATATGAATCAAAATTAAAATTACCATCACTACTTCCACACATACTGAAATTACCACAAACCCTATAAGTAACTCTTAATTCTGGCCAAAGTGTAGAATCGGAATAATCGCTTGACGCAAAAACCATACGTCTATAATATGGATTTTCAGTTTGTAATTGAAACATAAAACCATAATTTTGATCAGGATTAGAAACCATATATTGTACCATTGCTAATAAATCATTTGAACTATTAGAATAATTCCAACTGTATTCTGATGTTGAAGCTGGAATTATAAAAGAGTTTACAGTCGTTGTTGAAGGTCTAGTGTTATAAGTAACAGTATTTTCTTGCCAAGCACTTGTAATTCTACTAACTAAAACACTATTTTCGTAGAAGCTAGCAGGATGCCCTGTGTACCAAGTATTTGATTCTAATGTTGTTCCATATAATCTCAACTCAACACTAGTAATCGTAGCAGTAGATGGTATAGTGTTTAATTGATCAAATCTTAATAATGAGCGTGATGTGCCTTTTCCACAATGAATAGAGCCATAAGTCCATACAGCCATCTTAATTTGTGGTGCATTGCCATAATTTAATTCCGCACCAGTATGAATTGAGTCCACAAGACAATTATTGTCTAACATCCAAATCTCTGCATCTTTTCCAATTGTAGCATTTGGTTTAAATGTTACTGTTTGTGCTTGAACACTTGATATAAAACTTCCTGCACATAAAAGTGCAATAATAATATTTTTTTTCATTTCTTGTATGTTTTTTATTAAACATTAATTCAAGTTGCTAATGCAACTTTTCTTTTATTATAATTACTTTTTTTTTATTTTTCAAGGTAGCAATAAAAAAACAAAGTTTTTTTAAGACACATAATCTTTTTATTTTGTTCTTCTGTCAATACCTTAAAGTCCATTACTTTTTTGAATGATTATTTAATAAGTTCATTTGAATACTTATAGAATCTTCTTTACTATTAATGGTATAGTCTTACAGAGTAAGATAAATTTTTTAATTACTCTGCAATTTTTTCCGTAT
>JBAZSY010000015.1:0-60359 GCA_041662185.1 Bacteroidales bacterium | reverse complement strand
GTTGATGGTCGTATGCGTTTCTTCTGTTGGTAAAGTGCATTATAATCATTGTTTCTTACTAATCTTACCCAACTTTCTAAAGCACTATTACTCACCCCATATTGCAAAACAACCTGAGGCGAAGGTACCGATTTTTCAATAATAAGTCTTACAACTTTTTCCTTAAAGTCAGGAGTAGCATGTATATTAGGTTGTTTGCGTAAACCAGATTCTCCATAAAGATCATATTTGCGAACCCACTCTAATATTGTTCTTTCTTTTATATGAGTCTCACACCATAAACTATGGATTGATTTCCCATTTTGTACTAGAGAAACTATTTTCAATTTCTCTTCAATTGTGTATTTGGACATAAATAATAAACCCCAAAAGTTTTTTGTCTAACTTTTGGGGTGCACTTCAGCTATACGCCCCCTATTTTTTTTACATAAATTAGCTGAAATAAAATTTATATTATTTATATGGTGTTTTGAAAAAATGTATATCTTTGCCCCATAGTTTAAATTGATTTTAAAAATAATAAATGTAAATGTTATGAAAAAGAAGATTACCCTTTTAGTATTAATTCTTGTAGGACTTTTTGCGTTTAAGTCTTATTCTCAAACACCAAATTTTGAAAACCAAATAACAATTTTAGTTTTCTCAACCAATGATGTTACTATTAATAATTTATTTACAGATCATGATTCTGTTTCAGTATGGATAGTTTCAGAAATGGACACTACTAAGTTGCTTATAAGTGATTCCTTAATGCAGCCAATAATAGTCAATACTCAATCTGATAGAATTGTTATTTATGGAGATGTAACAGGAATCAGATTAAATAATAATACAAATGTATCGGGTTTATATTCCCAGTTTAATAACAAATTAAAAAAAGTAGAGTGTAGTGGGAATACTGTAGAATACATAGGATTTGGCGATGATTCAAATTTAGAATATATTTTAGCTAGTAAAAATAATATTAATAATGCTAACTTTACAGATTGTCCGAGATTAAGAGAAATCTCACTTTTCAATAATAACTTAACCTCTCTTAAAGAATTTAATTATCTAGATAGTTTAGAAGTTTTAAATCTTAATGCGAATCAGTTAATTTCTCTAAATGCAAATAATTTTCCAAAATTAAAAAAAATATATTGTCAAGATAATCAACTTTCAGCATGTGAATTAGATTATCTTTTTACAACATTAGCAGACAGAACATCAATGACAACAGATTCAGGATTTGTAACAATAGCTTTAAATCCTGGAATGAATGAATGTAGAACATTTATTGCTTCAAATAAAAATTGGAGAGTATTAGATAATATGAGCGTGGGTGCAACAGAAATAGTTAACACAAATTTTACATGTAATGCTATTTATAATAATAAGATTACTCTTAATGTAGTACCTCAAAGAGAAATATCTTTTAAAATAAATAATTATACTTCGAATACACCTGTGGTAATTTTAAATGGACAAGATACTATTTATACTTTTGCTAGTTATATGGAATATGCAAATGCAGGAAATAAAAGTCTTGAAAAAAGTTCAATGTCTTATTCTAATCCTTATGATTTAAAATTTACTACAAATTCAAATAGTGTTGAAATATTTGGCGATGTAAACCAGTTTCATGCAAGTCAAGTTGACTCTACTACCCAATCTATTGAATTAATAAATAATTCATCAATCAAAAGTTTTGTTTGTTATAGAAATGATTTATTAACTGATGCTACAATAAATAATTGTGATAGCTTATCTAATTTAGGTATTAGTAGAAGTCCTTTATTTACATCATTAAATGTAAAATCTTGTCCTTCATTAATTAATTTAAGTTGTTGTAGTAATAATTTGCCAAATCTAAACATTGAGCAATGTGAAGCTTTAAGATATATAGATTGTGATGGGAATAATCTATCTGCATGTGCAATAGATTCAATATTCCATATGTTACCTAATCGTAATGGCGTTTATGAAGGAGTGATAATTCTTCAAGATGGAGATGAAACAAATCCAGGAAATTTTACTTGTCGCGATACTTTAGCAACAAATAAAAATTGGAAAGTTTGGGAATTTCATACTCATACTGACATTATAAATTCAATATATGATTGTCCATATTTTACAATAGGACTCTCTTCTGTTCCTTCAATAATTGAAGCTCGCATATATCCAAATCCTATGAAAGACGAGCTAATAATTGAAACTCCAAATAAAATTGAGAAAATTGAAGTATATGATGTAATGGGTAGGAGAGTTAATTATAACAATTCTTCATCACTTGGAACAACAAAACTTGATTGTTTAAACCTTGAAAGTGGAGTATATTTAATAAATATCCAAACCAAAGAAGGAAAAGGAACATACAAAATTATAAAAGAATAGAGACTAATATTCAATGATTAATATGTAATTATATAGGGGCGTACACAATATGTCCCTATATTTATGTGGAATATTCTGTAAATAAATATTAGAAAATTATATTTGTTTAGGGTAAATGATTTACCTTTGTCAACTAAAATAGATATTTTCACTGAAAAAGAAATATAATATGAAAGGCATAATATTAGCTGGAGGTTCTGGCACAAGATTATATCCCATAACCAAAGGAGTATCAAAACAACTACTCCCAATCTATGATAAACCAATGATATATTATCCAATATCAGTTCTTATGTTAGCTGGTATTAGAGAAATACTAATTATATCTACACCACAAGATCTTCCAGGGTTTGAACGTCTTTTAGGAGATGGCTCAGACTATGGGGTAAAATTTGAATATGCTCAGCAACCCTCGCCAGATGGATTAGCACAAGCATTTATAATAGGGGACAAGTTTTTAGGAAAAGAAGCAGGTTGTTTAGTTTTAGGAGACAATATATTTCATGGACAAGGATTTACTCAAATGCTTGAAGATGCAGTAAAAGATGCAGAAAATAATAATAAAGCAACAGTATTTGGTTATTATGTAAATGATCCAGAACGTTATGGAGTAGCTGAGTTTGATAAAGAAGGTAATGTTATTTCAATAGAGGAAAAACCAAAAGAACCAAAATCAAACTATGCAGTAGTAGGATTGTATTTTTATCCAAACAAAGTGGTGGATGTTGCAAAACAGATAAAACCTTCAGATAGGGGAGAATTAGAAATAACAACAGTTAATCAAGAATTCCTAAAAGACAAAGAACTAAAAGTAAAACTATTAGGAAGAGGATTTGCATGGTTAGACACAGGAACTCATGAATCCTTATCCGAAGCTTCAACCTTTGTAGAAGTAATAGAAAAGCGTCAAGGCTTAAAAATAGCTTGTCTTGAAGAAATAGCATATACAAAAAACTGGATAACAAAAGAAAAACTAACCCAAGTAGCAACCCCAATGCTAAAAAACCAATATGGACAATATTTAATGGCATTAATTAAATAATATTGTAGAGACGCGATTTATCGCGTCTGATAAAAAATAATTTGTACCAATTTATGAAAATCTGTGGACAAAAATGAAATAAGATGAAAAGAAATATATTAATAACTGGAGGAGCTGGTTTTATTGGCTCACATGTAGTAAGATTATTTGTAAATAAATATCCAGACTACAATATAATTAATTTGGATAAATTGACTTATGCAGGTAATCTTGCTAATTTAAAAGATATAGAAGATAAACCCAACTATAAGTTTATAAAAGCTGATATTTGTAACTTTGAAAAGATATTAGAGATTTTCCAAGAAGAAAAAATAGATGGAGTGCTTCATCTTGCAGCCGAAAGCCATGTTGATAGAAGCATAAAAGACCCATTTACCTTTGCACAAACAAATGTTTTAGGAACGCTATCTCTTTTACAAGCTGCTAAAGAATGTTGGAAAGATAACTATGAAGGAAAACTATTTTACCATATTTCAACAGATGAAGTTTATGGAGCATTAGAATTTGATGGAACAATGTTTACAGAAACAACAAAATATGACCCACACTCACCATACTCAGCATCAAAAGCGTCTTCCGATCATTTTGTTAGAGCATTTCACGATACTTATGAACTTCCAATAGTAATAACTAACTGTTCAAATAACTACGGACCGTACCAATTCCCAGAAAAACTAATACCACTATTTATAAATAATATCCGTCACCAAAAACCACTTCCAGTTTATGGCAAAGGCGAAAATGTAAGAGATTGGCTTTATGTAGTTGATCATGCAAGAGCAATAGATATTATATTCCATAAAGGAAAAATAGGTGATACCTATAATATTGGAGGCTTTAACGAATGGAAAAACATAGATATAGTTAAAGTCTTAATAAAAACAGTAGATAAACTCTTAGGCAATAAAGAAGGTGCCTCAGATAATCTAATAACCTATGTAACCGACCGAGCAGGACATGATCTACGTTATGCCATAGATTCTACAAAACTAAAAACCGAATTAGGATGGGAACCATCACTTCAATTTGAAGAAGGAATAGACAAAACAGTACGTTGGTATTTAGATAATCAAGAATGGATGGATAATATCACCAGTGGAGATTATGAAAAATATTACGAATCAATGTATAAAGAAAGATAATATTTTGATCTGAAGTAGTTTTTTTTGTTATTTCAACCACCACTACAAAAGCAAATTTCATACATTTTGTTTTTTATCAATGATAATAGTCAAAAAACAGCATCCATTTTGTCCTTTAAGCCGATTAAGCTTTTTTATTGGAATTTTACATTGCGTCCATCTCCTACAAAAGCCTGATTATTTTTCAAAAATCACTTGACAAAGTCAATAATATTTTGTACCTTTGCACTTAATAATAAGTGCATATACTTTCAAAGTAAAGAAATATGAACTAAAATAAAGTTAAAACTTACGATGGGCATTGTAGAACTACTACAATGCTCATCGTAGCAGATTTTAATAAGGATTTTGGAAAATAAAACGAACTCTTAGGAAATTTAAATAAGGATTCCGTAGATTTATATTAAGTTTAAATATATTATTGTCCGATCAATTTTTCAAGTTTAGCTTATATTGATTTACTTTGCTTCTCTCAAGAAAAACGAGACTGTTGCAAGGCAAAAATAAAGTAGAGATACACACTTTTTAGGATACTACCTTTTCTACTGAAACTTATAATACCCTGTCCGCTTGCGGCAAGGGTTATCCATTTACTTAAAAACAAAAAAACTATGATAAATATTTCGTTTTTGTTTTTAGTACTTTGATAAATGAAACTCTTAATAATATTTGCATTTTAGAATTAAGTAAGGGAGAAAAAAATATTTTATTAATCTTTGATTGGTAGGGAAATCATTACTTTTGTGCCTTTATTTAATTCAGATTCTAAAGTAATGCTGCCATTTAATAATCCAGTATGAGCCTTTGCTAATGTTAAACCTAAACCATTTCCTCCGTATTTCCTTGTTGTTCCACATTCAACTTGTCTAAATGGTTCAAAGACTATTTGCTGCATATCTTCAGGGATACCAATTCCAGTATCAGTTATTGAAATTTTCAAGTTTTTATTATTAACCTTACAATTGATTTCAACTCCTCCATTGAATGTAAATTTTACTGAATTGTCTATAATATGGTTTAATATTTCCTCTATTTTCTCTTTGTCTGAATTCAAAATATATTCATTTGAAGGCATTTCAATAGTTAAATCTAATTTTATATTCTTCTCTATAGCTTTATAATTCCATTCATAAACAATGTCTTTTATTAATTGTGTGAAATCAAAAGGGTTTAGTTTTGCATGTATTTGTCCTGCATATATCTTAGAAATTTCAATTATATCATCAATTATTGCAATAAGTTTTCCTGTGTTTTCTTGAATTTGAAATGAATATTCTTCTAAGTCTTCATTGTTATTATTTGGTTGAGAAATAAGTTTTGAGAATCCTATTATTGAATTAAGAGGAGTTCTTACCTCATGAGACATATTTTTAATAAATGCAGATTTTAATTTATCGCTTTCTTCTGCTCTTTCTTTAGCTGCAATTAATTCTTTTTCCGTATTGATTTGTTCTGTAATGTCTCTACAAGTTCCAATCATTCTTATAGGATTTCCTTTATCATTTCTAATTACTATTGCGTTTGATTTCACATAAACCATATTCCCATCACTACGGAACATTCTAACTTCTATGTTGTATTTTTCTTTTCCTTCTAATGCTAAAAGGTTAGCTTGCTTAAATTTTTCTTTGTCATCAGGGTGAATTAAGTCTGTTAACGAATCAATATTAATTTTTTCTGATTTATCTATTCCTAAAAGTTCGTATATCCTATCACTCCAAGTGTTATCGCCATTTTCTATATTCCATTCCCAAATTCCTAATTGAGCTGATTGTGTTGCTAATTGAAGTCGGGACTCATTTTCTTGGATTTGTTTATTAGATTCTATTAATATTAATTTGGATTCCTTTTCTATAGTAATATCTTGAAGAACCCCAATCATATCAGTTATTTGACCTTTCTCATTCCTTTTAACTTTATGTACAATATGTCTTAACCATATCTCTCCAAGTTCAGGGTGATTATACTTATATTCAGATGAGTCTAAATCCAATCCATTGAAATTGAAATTAAAAATAGAATCAGTAATATATTTATAATAATCAGTATGAATATTTTTCAACCAATAATCTCTCCAATTATTGTCTTCTCCCTCTTTTATACCAAGAAGATACCTTGCCCTATCATCAAGAAAAGAAATATGATTACTTTCATTTATAACTCCTTCCTGTTCATAAATTCCAAATCCCGTAGCTTTAAATGCTGAATATAATCTTGCTTCACTTTTTAAGAGCCTTTCCTCTAATTCTTTATTTGTTGTAATATCAAATATATTTCCAACTAATAGACGTTTCCCATTTATTTTAATAATACTACCAAATACAATGATGTTTTTTGTATCTCCATTTTTACACTTTGCTCTAATCTCATATTGAACTTTATCAAATTCACCAGAAAGTCTACAGTTATTTTTTTCTTTTAATATTCCGTGATCTTCAGGGATTACTAATTCTTCAGGACTAACCCCAATAAGTTTATCCTTTTCGTAACCAAATATTTCATTGAATGCTTCATTACAATATTGTAACTTGTTTTCATTTAGAATAAATATACCAGTAAGAGAGTTCTCACAAAGGGCTTGAAATAATATAGCATTTCCCTTTTCAATGTCTTCTCCAGAAATAGTTTTCTTGTCTTCTATATTTTTAAAAGAGGTTTCTTCCTTTTTCATTGCAATAAATATTATTTTTTATTTAATGGTATTGTAAACTTAAAATTACTCCCCACTCCAACTTGGCTTTCTACCCAAATCTTTCCTCCATGTTTTTCAACAAATTCTTTACATATAGTTAATCCTAATCCTGTTCCTTTTTCTCCTCCAGTACCTACTCTGCTGTTAAGTTGTATAGAATCAAAAATTGTTTTAATACTATCTTCACTAATTCCTATGCCATTATCAGATACTGTTATTATTATTTCATTGTTTGTTGTTTCAGCATTAATGCGAATTTCTCCTTTATAGTTTGTGAACTTTATTGAATTAGAGATTAAATTTCTCAAAATAGTTCTAAGCATGTTTGTATCTGCATTAGCATAAATCTTTTTTGATATATTTGAAGCTAATGATATTTCTTTTGATTCTGATGATAGTTTAAGGTCTGAAGTAATATTAGAGACTAATTCTTGAAGTTCAATTTTTGAAGGCTCAAATTTAAGATTTCCATATTGTGTATTAAGCCACAGTAATATTTCTTCTAATAAACTAAATGTTTTACTCGACGTTTCATTGATAATTGATATATATTCTTTTATTGTATCCATATCCAAATTATCCAAATTATTTAATAGTAATTCAGAGAAACCAATAAGAGAAGTAAAAGGACTTTTTAGATCATGGGCTAGAATTCTAATAAATTTATCCTTATCAGAATTAAGAACTTTAAGATCTTTTGCATATTTAAATAATTGTTCTTCAATTGCTTTCCTTTCTGTTATATTAGTAAATGTAATTACATTTCCTACAATTTCTCCATTTTTTATCTGTGGATAAGAATAATACTCTACAGGAAAACAAGTCCCATCTTTTCCCCAAAAGACTTCATCATCAGCATGAACACTTTCCCCTTTACTAATTGCTTTGAATATTTTACATGATTCTGCATCCATACAAGTTTTGTCCTCATAGGAATGATGAATTAAATGATGCATATTTTTTCCTAAAAAATCCTCTTCTGAATTATATCCTAAAATCTCAACACAAGATTTATTTGCAAATGTGCAATTGCTATTTAAATCAACACCATAAATTCCTTCGGCAGTAGAGTTTAATAATAATGATATTTTTTCCTCTCTTTCTTTTAAAATTTCTTGTTCTTTTAATTGCTCAGTAATATCTCTACTAATTCCAAATATTCCAACGACATTATTTTTTTCATCAAACAATGGCCATTTATTGGTTTGAATATATCCTTTTCCCCCGTTTTTATCATAAAATAAATCAATCTTTCCTAATAATTGTTTTCCGTTTTCAATAACAAATTTATCTTCTTCAAGATACATTTTAGCTGTTTCTGAAGGAAAAATCTCAGAATCATTTTTACCAATAATATCTTGCCATTTTTTATGTTCTGTAAGATCTGCTGTACTTTGGCTACAAAATAGTATTTTACTATTAATATCTTTAAAGTAAACAAAGTCTGTAATGTGTTCCAAAAAAGCTTCAAAATTACGGTTAAATATAGCATTTATTTCTTCTTCTTGTTTTCTATTTGTAATATCTGTGAAAGTATTAAAAACTCCATATCCTTCTATTTCTAGCGGTGCAGAGCTTACAATAAACCATTTAATTCCATCTTCTTTAATAAGTCCTAATTCAACTTTTGATACATGAGTTCCTTTATTAAATGATATTTTCCCAGGACATTCTTCAAATGGCATTATACTAAAATCAGGTCTAATAAACCCCCAATCCTGCTCAAGTATATTTATATTTAATAATATTTCTTTATTAGCTCCTAATAAATTTTCAGAAGCAGAGTTACAATCAATAATTTTGCCTTTATCATCTGTAATAACAATTCCTTCTTCAAGTGTTTGAAATATACTTTTATATTTAATTTCACTATCTTCAATTTTCTTTAAAGCAATTTGATAATCTTTATTCAATATTGCCATTTCATTATTCTTTTTATTAAGGTCAGTAATAAGACTAATAAAATAATTATAGAAATAGCTTATAGAAATAATTAGAATTATTGCGATTAATGTTAATACGAAAATTCCAATAATCCAAGCGTTAAAACTATTATTGAATTGATTAAAATCGATATTTCTTTGAATAATTCCATAATTATTAAGAACGGCTATTAGAATATAGCCAGAAAATGAAATTAGAGAATATATTATACCATTTTTCTTGCCATAAAAAAGAGTAATTAATGCAATTCCTATTAAACAAAGAAAATGTCCTCCAGAAAGACTAAAGAATAAATTGCCTAAAAAGCCTGCAACAATAAAAAAAGAAGTTAATATATGAGCTTTAAATATAGTTGGAATTTTTTTATGAAATAAAAATAATAGTGATACAATTATAAATTCAATAAGATGAAGAATATAGTTTGGATGCCATCCAAATTTTATTACATTCATAACTAGAAAAGCAACTGCTGGAATTGCTAAAATCATAAGAGTTGTTATAGAATGGTCAATTAATTTTTCTCGGATTTTATTAACCTCATTTTTTATATTATCCATGTTCTTTAGTATTAAATGAAATATTATTAATCTTCTATGATAAGATTTAATTTTTATACGCAACTTATTAATTTTTGTTTACTGATTTGCTGATTTTTAACAAAGAAAACTATTGTTGTTTGATAATAGTTATACGTTTTTTAGAGAAAAGCAAAGTAAATCAATATAGGCTACACTTGCAAAAGTTTAGCCTATATTGATTGAAACATCAAAAGTTTATCAGACAACAATAGTAAATAATATTAAATTAATTTAGCCAATGAGTTAGAAAAAATAGCTTAAAGGGTAAAAAGGTTTATGAAATAAATTATCAAGTTATTTTTGTATAGCAATACGACAAAAAAACAATGTCGATATAACAATAAATATAGAATTGTTAGAGTGACGTTTCTTTTGTTCTGTTGATGCTACCTATTAAAAAAAAGCAAAGTACATTTGCATAAAGTTTTTAACAAGGAATAGCTGGACAGAGCGATGAAAAAGAAAATATTGATTAGTATAGTTGTATTGTTAATAGGTATGGTACTTTTAGTTAATGCTTTTACCAGAAAAGTATCTAATAAATATTTAGGTAATGTACCTATGTTAATTCTTGAAATGCAAAAGCAAAAAGATGAAATAGAAAAAAAAGCGAAGAAATGTTCGAATGAAAATGGTTTGAAAATATTAAATGATAAGTCCAATAAAATAAATAAGAAATATAATTATGACCTATATAAAAAAGAATTTGATAAAGTAAAAAACGCAGAAATCACTTGTGACGTATCAGAAGGTGTACCATTAAAGGTAATATTATCACCTAAATTTACAAGTATAAACAAAGACCAATGTGTAACGATAGAAGGATTGTTTTTAACAATAAAAGATTTGAATATAGATGCTAACAAACAAGTAAATTTATATTTAAAATATGAAGATAAAAATGGCAAAGCAATAGATTTATCTATATTTTCGTTTATACCAGATAAATTAACAAAAGAAAATACTATTTTAGCTGCTGGAGAAAAAATAAGACTTAAAGCATTAGAATGTATTAATCCAAAAAATGCTGAAAGGTGGATTGACTTTGAAAAAATAGGAATTATAACTGAAGATGAGTATAAAAATACAATAATAAAGAAATAAAACTGTTCGATTAGTAATTATTAGTGCTAACAAGCATTAATTTGGTGGATTTTGGTAACAAAATCCACTTTTTTTTATACATTTGCAGAATAAAAAAAATCATCAAACTATAGATTGGTGATTATAAATTTTTACTTGAAATGAATGGACAGTATTTAGTATATTTCTTTCATGGAATGACGACTTTTTTTTTCTCTTATAACACCTATTTATTGTTAAAAATAAAAGAACGTACATGTTTGCAAACACTACTTTGTACTATATTTATATTTTGGACTTTATCAACCTTATTGGACTTTTTTTTCTATACAGAATTATCAAAAAATGAACAACTATCAACTATAGTAAAAATGATTGACACAATAGTAGTTCCTATATGTAGTTTTTTTGTATTAGAATTAGTATCACCAAAATGGTTTAACCACAAAAAAGTAATTTATACATTATTGCCATTTGTAGCAATGACAGTAACCTATATTTTTTATCCAACTCAATGGTATTATGCAGCATTTCTTATTTATACTATTATATTTTCTATAATGATTTTATTAATAGTAGGTTTTGCGGCAAAAAGATACAACAAATATATCTTAAAAAACTACTCTTATAATGAAAATATGGATGTCAAATGGATATTTTTAATAAGCATCCTATTATTTATAATATTAGTATTGTGGGTTTTAACAAGTTATAATATCACATGGTTAGGTGATTGCATATACTATATTTCATCGATTATTTTATGGATAATAATCATAAATAAAACAAACAAACATGCCGATATTTTTATTCCAAATAATTTAGACTTTTGTAAACTTCTTAAAGTAGATATTGAAGAAACTCAAGAAAAATCAATATTAATAGATGATTCTTTTCATTTTGAAGAATTACTTAAAGATGCCTTTGAGCAAAAACAGCTTTATCTTAACCCAAAGCTTACAATCAATGATGTTGCCCGTTCAATAGGAACAAATCGCACTTACTTGTCTTCATATTTAAATAACGAATTAAAAACTACATTTTATGATTTTATTAATTCAATACGTATAGAACGAAAAGCTAAACAACTTTTAAAAGCTAAAAATATAAATCTAACAATAGATGAAATAGCTCAACAATCGGGATTTAATAGTGTAAGCACTTTTCGTAGAGCATTTATAAAAAATACAGGAAAAACCCCTAATGACTTTCGTAAAACAGATTTTTAATATTACAATTTTGAATAAATAAGATATTTAAGGGGAGTGGTTTATAGAATAAAATTATTTAGTTCAGTCTTTATCTCTTTCCAATTTGGAATACGAGTTTCAACTATAGAATGAAACTTAGCATTATGAAGTCTTACGATTAAATGAGTTAATTCATGTAAAACAACATATTCAATGCAATAAGCCGGCTTTTTTATTAATTCAAGATTAAATAGAATATGATGAGTTCTCGTGTTGCAGCTTCCCCAAATTGTTTTTAGTTTCTTTACATCCCAATCATTTACTTCAACACCTAAAACCTTTTCCCATTTCTTTACAATAGGTTCTATCTCTTCTTTTAATTCCTTTCTATACCACTCACGAAGAACAGCTTCTTTTTTCTTTGTTGATGAGCCTTCTCTAACATATAAATTAATAAATCCACTTTCATTAATTTCAACCTTAGGAGTAGAGTTTTTGTAAATAACATTTAATATATATATATTACCTTTATAATAATGATTTTCTCCAGAAATATATTCTTTAACAGACTGAAATTCTCTTGATTTAACAAGCTCTACTTTTTTATTTATCCAAATCATTTTTGAAATAACAAATAAGCGGATGGTATCTAAAGCCATACGTTTGGGTGCAGAGATATGAACACGAGCATCAGGAGGATAAATTCTAAGGTGTATATTCTTAATATTTTTTCTCTCTATCTCAATTTCAATATCGTTAATTGTTAAAATCTCCATTAGTGTTTTGTAAATAATTTAAAATTAATTCAGCATAGGTTATCTTTAGAAAGAATATCCTAAACCTAATTTTGCTTCAAGAGTTTGAAATGTTATTAATGATTCACGTTCTGTATTATTCATGTTATTAACACAATATCTATCATATCCTATTGATAATCTTAGGTGTAAATTATTAGTAACTTCATAATCCATTGCTAATTCTGCATTTATATAAAAAGGATTAGCATCCTCAATTTTAATAGAGTTTATTTCTATTATTTGATAATACAAATCATTGCTTTTTGTAACATTATAATTCACATTGGATAATCCTACATATATTGAAGGAATAAAAGATAATTTATCAATTGTATGCAAATTATAGCCTACTCCAATAAAAACATTATTTGCTCTCCAATCGCAATTGTAAATAAATCGTAGTTTAGAATAAGATAATGAAATATACTTATAGCCAATGCTAACTTGAAAGTTTAAATTAGATTCATGAGTATATTTAATATCTAATAAAGGAACAATAGAAAAATAACCATTAGGTGAATACCAATAGTTACTCTCACCCTTAAACCGAAAAGGAATTCCTGTTTCAAAAAAAATAGAATTCTTATTTTTTGAGAGAGGAGTCTCTTCTTGAGCTTGAATACTAAAGGAGAAGAGAGTCAATAATACAATTACTAATAAACAATGTTTGTTCATAATAGATGTTATTTGTGATAAATAATTAGTCTAACAACTAATTTTAAATATTTAAGTAATTGAAACGAGGCTTTAATATTTTTTATTGTGAATAATAGTAGATATAAAGCATATAAATAAAACATACATGCTGTTTCTTGCAGTATAAATAGAGAAACAAAAAGACATAAGCAGTTTTTTGTTTTTAGCAGGCCGTTTCTTTCTTATTCTGTTTCTTTGAATAGAGAGTAAAGAGAATCATAAGAAGGCTGGCAGATAAAGCCATTATGGCACCAAAATAAAAAGGCACTTTGGAGCCAAAATTATCGTAAAGATAACCAGCAATAATGCTAGCAGGCAAAAGGGTAATTCCAATTACAGCATGGTAAATCCCAAATCCAGTACCCTTTAACTCACAGCCAACAAGGTCTGACACCATGGATTTTTGGCTACCATCAGTCAGAGCACTGTAAAGCCCATAAAAGACAAAGAGAATAATAAAAATATTAATTGAATTAAAACTACCAAAGCCCAAATACACAATGGCATAAACCAGAAAGCCAGCAATAATAAGCTTCTCCCTACCAATCCTATCAGAAAGCTTACCTATGGGAATGGCAAGAAAAACAGAAACAGTGTTAAATATCATATAAATAAAAGGAATATAAGCCTTGTCAATCCCTGTTTCATAGGTCTTAATCAAAAGCAAGGTATCGGTAGAGTTACCCAAGGAGAAAAGAAAGATAACAACCAAGAAAAAATAAAACCTCTTAGGCAAATCCCTTAACGATATTTTCTTTTTACCCTTTTCCTGATTTTCCTTATCTTTTATTGGCTCTTGAATAAAGAGAATTATGGTTATAACCCCAATAAGAGCAGGAATGGTGGAGAGAAGAAAAATATTACCATAGTTTAAGGGAAGATATTTTAAGAGAAAAAAAGCAGCCAAGGGTCCAATTATAGCACCACTATTATCCATTGCCTTATGAAACCCAAAACTCCTGCCAGTTTCACCCTTAGGAGTAGAGGCACTAACCAAACTATCTCTGGGAGCAGTTCTTAATCCCTTGCCAAAGCGTTCAATGAAACGAAGATAAAGCACCTGTACAGGAAAGCGAACAAAAGCATAAATAGGAGTAACCAAAGCCGTAAGACCATAGCCAATAATCATAAAAGGTTTCTTCTTCCCTATCTTGTCGCTCCATAAACCTGAAAGAGCCTTAATTAACGATGCAGTACTTTCAGCTATACCTTCAATAAGAGAAATCGTAGTCTTAGAAGAGCCCAAGGAAAGAAGAAAAAGAGGCATCACACTATAAACCATTTTAGTCGAAGTGTCAGTAAAAAAGCTAGTTAATCCAGAGAAAAATACATTTTTTTCTAATCCAAAAATCTTTTTCGTCATTATTGTTGGAATTTCACGCAAAGGTAACGAAAAAAGTATTTCTATTATTTAGTTTAAAGCTTTCAAAACAGAAATAAGTCCTATTTTTACTTAATCAAATATAAAAAAACTCCGCCTAGTTTTAAACTAAACGGAGTCCTCAAAACAATTAAATGAGGTATTTTACTTATCCATTTGGTATAATACGAAATAATAATTGCTTTATTATTTGTCGGAATATTTTTTATTATTATTCGATCACAATTTCGTCAATAAACAACCAACTCTTTTCTCCAGCAGATATATGCCAAGGAGGATTAACTCCACGGTTAATAGCTTCAACCTTAACGTAACGGGCATTAAGTGGTTTTGTGGTAAAGAAAGTATGAGTCTTAACGCCAGTATCCTTTTCATCAATTGGGTTTAGAACTGTTTCAAACAAAGTGAAATCCACTCCGTTGTCAGACACATAGTAATTAACCTTTGTTGGCATAAATATCCATGGAGAGGTTTCCTGAATAAAGTTTCCCCCAATTCGTTTGACTTCCTCTTTCTTTCCTAAATCCACAATGGCAATAAAGTCGCATCCATTGTAACCCTGCCACGAGCCAAGCCTCCACTTGTTGGAGCCACGTATAAGGTCAATCAATCCTTCTGCCCCTCCACCTGTGTATTGTGGGTCGTATTTTGAAAGAAGTTGAACTTTTCTTCCTTGTGGTATCTTAAACAATGAGCATGTTGCAGGTTTACTTTCTTGGTCTTTATCCTTAGATACAGCACTAACAACTAAAGTCCTGTCAACTTCCAAGGTAATTGCATTATTTCCTTTATTACTTTTCTTGTCTTTAATGATATTATTATCTTTTGTAGTGTCCTTGAAATAATAAGTAACCTTATCATTTTTATTTACAGGGTAAGCTGTAATATCCTTAGAGTTAGAAAAAGTATTATTGCCTTCATATTCAAAATAAGGAACAATAGTTATAAGGTTGTCCTTTATTGATCTATGAGGACGAGATTTTATTTCTTCTCCAAACGATTTATTAGGAGTAGAACCCATATTAAAGTCAAGAACTCCACCTTCCATTATATCCTTATGATTTAAGAATGTCTTATTATAATCCTTACCATTAAGTTTAAGAGACTGAATATAGGTTTCTTGTTGTTGAGCATTAATAACAAAAGATTTACCATTTTCAAGATGAAGTGTAGCCTTAGTGAAAAGAGGTGAACCTATGGCGTATTCATTTGAACTTGGGCAAACAGGATAGAAACCTAAAGCACTCATAATGTACCATGCACTCATTTGACCACAATCGTCATTTCCACAAATTCCGTCTGGCTTGTCAGTAAATAGGGTTGTAAGAATTTTATGTACTGTTTCTTGGGTTTTCCATGCCTGACCAACATAATCATAAAGATAAGCAGCATGATGAGATGGTTCATTACCTTGAGCATATTGACCAATAAGACCAGTTACGTCAGCTTGATTTCTTCCAGTTGTCTTTTCCTTGGAATTAAAGCAAGTGTCTAAGAAATTAGCCATAACCTTATCGCCACCCATAAGAGTCTTTAAGCCTTCAATATCTTGAGGAACATAAAAGCCATAATGCCAACCATTACCTTCCGTATAGTTTTGATCAATTTGTTTAGGGTCAAAATTAGGTAAGAATCTTCCGTTTTCCTTAGGCTGAATAAACTTGTTATTAGGGTTAAAGAGGTTCTTGTAATACTGAGCCTTTTGGATATATTCCTTATACACATCCATCTTGTCCTGCTCCTTAGCGACCTGAGCCACACACCACATATTATAGGAATACTCTAAAGTTTTGGAAACCGACTCATGCTCCATTTCAGACGAGATATAACCATACTTATCAAAAGCATCTAAACCATATAAGTTAGGTTCTTCAATTCCAAACTTCTTTAGGTTTTCAATTCTCTTTATGCTACTGGCGTTATTTACCATTGCTTCCAAAGTCAATTCCTTATCGCCACGAATACCTTTCATATAAGCATCAGCAATCATAGAAATACCATGCATACCTATCATGCAATTGGTTTCAAACGAAGCTAGTTCCCAAACAGGTAGAATCCCATTTTGCTTATATATATCTAAAGCAGTATTAACAAAGTCCTTAGTTCGTTTTTGGTCAATTATAGTTAAAAGAGGGTGAAGAGTGCGGTAGGTATCCCAAAGAGAGAAAACAGTATAGCGATTATAATTGTCAGCCTTATGAATCTTCTTGTCCATACCCAAATACTGACCGTCAACATCTGAATATAAATTAGGAGTAATCATAGAGTGATATAAGGCAGTGTAGAACGTTCTTTGTTCCGACAAAGTCCCACCTTCAATATCTATCTTTCCAAGTTCTTTTTCCCAAAGCTTAGTGCTTAATTCCTTAGCTTCATTAAAATTCTTGCAAGTTTCAGCACCAAGGTTCTTTAATGCACCTTCTTCACTTACCGAAGAAAGACTAAGAACTGCTTCCAGATTGTTGTTTTCCTTACCAAAACTTAAGACAGCAATAGTTCCATTACCAGTGCTTTCAATAAAATTGGTTTCAACAACAGATTCAGAAAAACGAATAGCAAAGTAAACAACCTGGTCTTCATTCCAAGCCTTGGAACGTCTCATCCCAACAATAGTATATTTATCTAAAGGTTTATAAGAAGAAGCCATGCAAAAGTCACGGTGTTGAAGATTTAAAATAACATTCCTCTGCTCACCCTTAGGGAACGTATAACGATGATAACCTCCACGCTCTGTTGCTGCAAGTTCAACAATAATATTACCACTATTTAACTTAACCTTATAATATCCAGGTTGAGCCTCTTCATTCTGATGAGAAAAAGAAGAAAAGTATTGCTTGTTTTTGTCAAACTTATTTTCCAAAGTAGGCATAAGAAGAATATCACCATAATCCGAACACCCAGTGCCAGAAAGATGAGTGTGAGAAAACCCATAAATAATTGTATCAGAATAATGATAACCGCTACAACCGTCCCATCCTTCCAAACGAGAATCAGGACTCAACTGAACCATACCAAAAGGAGCCACAGCCCCAGGATAAGTATGCCCATGCCCATCAGTCCCAACAAAAGGATTAACCAAACCAACCTTCTTCTCAAATTGCAAAGGTTTCTGTGCAATTAAATTTGAAGTAGCCGCAAACAAAGCAACCGCAATAAAAAATACTCTTAATCTGTTCATAGTATAATTGTTTTTTAATAAGCTTAATAAGCTTAAAGACTTTAAGCTTATTAGCATCCTTATTGATAATATTTTCTTTTAACTTCGTTGTATTTGTTTTGGTCTATATAGTCTTTTGGGTAAACAAAGAATGTGTAGTTACTTATCTTTATCTTTCCATTATAAATATTAAAATTGTCTTCAAGTTCTCCTTCTACCCATAGGTAATCTGTTTTGGGGTTAAAGTCTTTTATGTCTTTAAGGGCAAAAGAATAAATAATCTTTGATTTAAACTTTTCTGCTGAAATTGTATTTGGAGTAACTGAAAATTTAATATTGTCTTTGTTATCTTTTATTTGAATACTATAATCCAAAGAAGAAGATTGATAAGAGTCATTACAAATATAAATAAATATTGAGTCAGAATTATAATACTTATCTATAGAGAATATTATTGGTTGATAGGCTTTTTGTATAGTATAATAAATTGGTTTTGGAGTATTCTCATAGTCAATACAAGACCATCCAATTGCTGGATATGGTTCATTAAATTGCCAAAACATTGTTCCCATACAATAAGGCATTGCTCTTCGATGAGCTTCAATGGCTATCTTATAAGCTTCTTGTGCTGTTTCTCCTGCTTTGAATATATAATCTTCATCTGATGTATAGTCGCCATACCACTGTTTTATTCTATTATCTATAAGTTCAAAACCTCTTGGGTGTTTTTGATGAATTGCAAATTCAGGATTTTCTTTTGAATATGGTTTTGACATATAATCTTCAAGAATTGAAAGAGTAGGAGGGGATTGAAATCCATATTCACTCATAAAGCGTGGGATTTTTCTTGTATAGGTTTCAAATGTAGAATCTGCCCACCAAACTCCCCAATAATGACAATCACATGTGTTAAGCTTTCCTTTTCTCCCCAACCATGCAAAGGAGAAGTATGTATATAGTTTATTGTTGGAGTGTATTCTTTTACAATATTTGGAAGTAGTTCTTTAAATAACTTATTATAGTTTTCTACGGCTTTAATTGTATCTTTTACTTCTTGTTTCCATCCCCAGTTATTCCAGCCTTCCCAAATTTCATTATTTCCACACCAAAGAGCAAGTGAAGGGTGCTTTGCTATTCTTTTAACATTTTGAATTGCTTCTTGTTTAACATTTTCCAAAAAACTAGAGTCAGCAGGATATAATGCACAAGCAAAAGGAAAGTCTTGCCAAACTAAAATACCTAATTCATCGCATTTATTATAAAAATCATCATCTCCATAATTCGAACCTCCCCAAATTCTAAGCATATTAATACCAGATTTTTTTGCTAGCTTAATTTCATCTAAATTAGATACACTTTGGTGAATATAATTTGCACCTTTTACAAACATAGGCTTTCCATTAATCTTAAAATAGAAACTTTGACCAATAGTATCCTTTTCTTGAATAAGTTCTATTGTTTTTATTCCAAATTGAATATATTTATCAATTTTATTATATCCAATATCAATTGTTCTAATAGAATAAATATAAGTGTCGCCCATACCATTAGGCCACCAAAGAATAGGTTTTGCTATTTGAAAATAATGTTTATTTTCTCCTATATTCAAAAGCATATAAGCTGTGTCATTTTCAATTTTTAGTGTTTGTACATTATAATCTTCAAATGACAAATCATAGCTATTAATATCCAAATGTCCAAAAGAAGGATAAAGCATCTTTGGATACCAATCCCAACCAAATAAATACTGAGGAAAACGATTTATAACTCTTTTTTCCGAAGCAAGAGTATTATACTTATTATTATCGTAATTAAGTGAAGATGAAATAGGAGTGAAGTCTATCCTTAATTTATTATTTCCTTTTATAAGAAACTCACTCACATCAACTTTATGAGAAATAAATCCATTATTTGTTTCTAAAACTAATTTATCATTTAAATATAACTTAGCATAACCAATTATATCCTCAATAAAAATATTGATATTCTTACTTTTTAATATCTCACTATTTACTAAGAAGTCTTTACTGTAACACCAAGAAATAGTATCTAAAAAACTATATTTCTTTTCATTAGTTCCAATGAACATTTTTGTAGGATTATCATAATTATCAATATATAATAACCCCTTTTCTTCAAGCAAACTCTTGCTACCTATATATAATATACTCCCTTTATAATCATTTTTTTGAGAAAAGGCATTAATAGATAATATTATAATAAGAAAAATGGGTAGAACTTTTTTCATGTATTAAGTTATTTTATTCCTAACTTATAGCTTTTAAATTTTCACTTTTATCTTTTCACTTAAAACACTAATGCTGCAGCACCGAGGATTGCTACGTTATTTTCGTTTAGTTGTGATAGTTTTAGTTCTATTTTGTTTTGGAATACAACAAAAAGGCTTTCTTCAAAGTATTTTTTTAATGGGGTCATTAATAAATCTCCTGATTTAGTTAGGCCTCCAAAAAGAAATATCTTTTCTGGAGATGTAATAGCTACAGCATTTGCCATACCTATTGCAAGCATCTTTGCAGTTATATCGAAACATTTTAAAGCTAATTCATCTCCTTTTATTGCTGCATCATATATTGTTTTACCTCCAATTTCTTCTTCTGGTAACATTCTGAGTAAGGAAGGTGTATTTGTGTTTTCCATTAATTCAATTGCTGTCTTTCTTATTCCAGTTACAGAAGAATAAGTTTCAACACAACCTCTTCGTCCACAACCACACAATCTTCCTTCAGGTTGAACAATTGTATGACCAATTTCTCCTGCAAAGCCATCAAAGCCATAAACTAATTTACCATCAACAACAATTCCACTTCCAACTCCTGTTCCTAATGTTATCATGAAAAAGTTTTTTAATCCTTTAGCTCCTCCATAAATCATTTCTCCAATAGCAGCAGCATTAGCATCGTTTGTTATAATAACAGTTAGTTCGTATCCTTTCTCTTTTAACTTGCTTTCAATATATTTTTTTACAGGAATAATACCTTTAAAGTTAAGATTTGGAGCATACTCAATGGTCCCATTATAATAATTACCATTAGGAGCACCTATACCAATACCTTTTATTGCTTCTTTATTATCACAATTATCTATTAATAATATAATATTGCGAGTGATTTCATCAAGATAAATTTCAGTAACATCAAAGTCTTTTGTGTTTATTGATAATGTTTCCAATACATTACCATCTTCATCAACGAGACCTAACACTGTGTTTGTCCCACCAATATCAATACCGATAGAATATTTTTTCATAATGTTTATTTTATTAGGTCTTTCATATTATAAAAGCCTTTCTTATCTTTCATAAATTCCGCAGCTAAAATAGCGCCTAAGGCAAGTCCTTTTCGGTTATGAGCTTGATGAGTAATAATAATATCGTCCACTTCTGAAGTATAAGTAATGGTATGTGTTCCTGGCTCTTCTCCAATTCTTTCAGAAGTAATATTTAGTATATTGTTTTCTTCCTTATGGCTATCAAGCTCCCATTTAGTTTTTCTATCTAAATTGTCAATAATAGTTTCAGCTAAGGTAATAGCAGTACCACTTGGAGCATCAAGCTTATGAATATGATGAATTTCATTAATAGAAACATCGTAAGAAGGTTGGTCATTCATTAATATAGATAATTGAGAATTAATCTTATTAAATATATTCATACCAATGCTAAAATTAGAAGCAACAAATAAACCTCTTTGTTCTTTATTTGCCAATTCTTTTAATTCAGTTAACCTTCCATACCAACCAGTAGTTCCTACAACAATAGGAATATAACGATTAAAGCATTCTACAATATTATCCACAGCAGAATCAGGCACAGAGAAATCAATAGCAACATCAATTTGTTTAGAGTCAACAGAATCCCAATCAGAGTCATTGTCGATAATACAAGCAATTTTATGGTGACGACTTAAAGCAATCTCTTCAATCATTTTTCCCATCTTACCATAACCTATCAAAAGAATATTCATCTCAAAAATATTATAATTTTAACAAGCAAAGATACAATAACAAATAATATATTGCAAATTCATGAAGATTTTATTGTAATTATCCACTTAGGTATAAGAAATATAACATCAAATTAATTTGAGACCGTTGTAAAATAAGTGTATTTCCAAGAGGTATTAAATTTACTCTGCAACGGTCTCAATATAATGTAAATAAAGGTTCAATGTAAGAAGTAGGTTTAGAAGAGAAGAGCTTTCTTTTCAAAATAATCAAAGTTTTTTTTTGATTATATCTGATTTCTTCTTATTAAATTGAAGTCTTGTTCTACTAAAACTAAATTAAAATTTCACTATGGTGTAGATGATAACACCATTACGGTGTACACCGTAGCACTATTATGGTCTATACCGTAGGAGTTCTTTGGTGTACACCGTAAATATTTATAGAAAGATAATTTGTTTTGAATGTAGTGTAACCTTTTTGATTTGTTTTTTTGTGGTGAAGTATTTACATATGTGTTATTTACGTAATGCAAAAATACAAAAAAAAGTTGAATTATATAGAAAAAAACTACTAATTTATCAACTAAATTTGAATTATTATCATCCTTATATATAGGTAGAAAAAAGGATCATTAGAGTAATTGTCAAGTAAATATTTTTTATTTCGTCTAAGCTTTCAAAATTTATATCTACTTTTGGCGATTGAAATTAAGCGATAATTTATAAAAATATACGATAATTAATATGAAAAGAATTAAAACATTGGCATTGTTTATGCTATTAACGTTTTGTGGATTAAACTCTTATTCACAAATTGTTTACACTCAACCATTTTTCTTTGATTCCACCAATAATAAGGGAGAAAAATTTGATAATAATTGTTTTCTTCATATCCCTTCGTTTGATATGTTAAAAGAAAGTGATAATTATAAAAAGGTTGGCTTAAAAGAAACCATAACTCTACCTTCTCCTAAGAAAGGAAATTATGAGGTTAATACTTATATTTGTTATTTAAAAGCTAACGACTTTAGTAAAGTAACTTTAAATCTTTATGCTACAGATAAGGTAAAAATTGCTTTAAATGGTGAAAGCATTAAAGAAAGATTATCAACTAAAGATTCTTTAAATGAGGATTCTAAGATTGTTGATGATTTAAAATTAGAATCTGGTTCTTATATTCTTTCTTTTACTTTTCTTGCTTCAAATGATAATACAATTCATCAATTTCGTTATGAAATTGAAGGTGATAAGGTTGAAATAAGCACAAGCTATTTAAAATATGGTTTGACTCTAAAGGAAATGTTGGGAGGAAGAAATATCTACTCAACTACTATATCTCCTAATGGTGATTATTCGTTGGTTAAGTATTTTGATTGTGATGATAAGGGTAAAAGGACTTATGGTTACAGTATTATTTCCAATAAAGAAAATGAACCAAAAATTGTTTTTACAGAAGAGAGTAATTCATCAATCTCTTGGCTTCCAGCAAATACTAAGCTTTTAGGTAAGAAATATGACTTATATTATACTGAAACAAAGAATGAAAAGAATAAATTAATAGCTCAAAATATTTTTGGAGTAAAGACTGTTATTGCTGAAAATTTACCAGAGGGAAGTGTAAATATTCTATCTAATCAAGAAAATAATATTATTATATCTCAAACATCTTCTATTGATAATTCCAAAGATGATTTACATCGTTATTTAATGCCTGATGATAGAATTGAAGGTTGGAGAAATAGAAATACCTTATCTCTTTATAATTTAAAAACTGGTGCCTTACAACCTCTTACTTATGGTTATCATTCAACTAATTTAAATGATTATAACCCAACAACAAATTCTATTCTTTTTTCTGTTTCTTATGATAATATAACTATTAGACCTTTTAATAAGAATTCTATTTATGAGCTTAATCTTAATACTTTAAAAGTTGATACTATAATTAATCAAGATGCTTTTGTAAGTAGTGCTAATTATATTCCAGGTTCTAATAAGATTATTGTTGAAGGAAGTGGCGAAGCTTTTAATTCAATTGGTAGCACTTTGAAAAAAGGAGTAATACCTAATGTATTTCATAATATGTTATTCCTTTTTAATACTAAAACAAAAGAGGTTGAATGTATTACCAAAAACTTTGATCCTTCTGTTGGAGAGGTAAAGATATCTGATAATGGGAAATTATTCTTTAGTGCTGAAAATAAAGATTCTACTTCTGTTTATAATTATGACTTTTCTTCTAAAGCTATTAATAAATTAAATCTTGGCTTAGATATAATTTCTTCATTTGATGTTTCAAAAGATGGTAATTCAATTGCATATCATGGACAAAGGTATAATGATTATCCTAAAGCATTTGTTATAAATAATATTGATAAAGGATTAAATTCTAAACTTATTTACAAGGCAAAAGACAAAAGCAATTTAGCTTTTGGAGAAATGAATGTTTGGAACTTTAAACACTCTGGAACTAATATTGAAGGACGTTATTATTTACCTTCTGATTTTGATGCTACAAAGAAATATCCAATGATAGTTTATTATTATGCAGGAACATCTCCAACTGACAGAAGTTTTGAAATGCGTTATTCTGCTTTTCTTTACACTGCCCAAGGTTATGTTGTTTATGTTCTTAATCCAAGTGGAACAACAGGCTATGGACAAGAGTTTGCCGCTCGTCATGTAAATGCTTGGGGAGAAAAAACAGCTGATGAAATTATTGATGGAGTAAAACTATTTTGTAAGGAACATTCATTTATTGATGAAAAAAAAATTGGTTGCATTGGTGCAAGTTATGGTGGTTTTATGACTCAGTTACTTCAAACCAAAACTGATATATTTGCTTGTGCAATTTCTCATGCTGGAATTTCTGATATAACTTCTTATTGGGGTGAAGGTTATTGGGGTTATTCTTATTCTGGTGGTGCAACAGCTAATTCTTACCCTTGGAATAGAAGAGATATTTATATTGATAGAAGCCCATTATTTAATGCAAATAAAATAAAGACCCCAATTCTACTTCTTCATGGAACTTCAGATACAAATGTTCCCATTGGGGAAAGTATTCAAATGTATAATGCTTTAAAGATATTAGGAAAAGAAGTTGAGTTTATTACAATTAAGGGAGAAAATCACGGTATTGTTGATTATGAAAAAAGAATGAAATGGAATAACACAATATATGCTTGGTTTGCTAAATATTTAAAAGGACAAGACTCTTGGTGGAAAGAACTTTATCCTGATACAAAACTTTAAAAAGATTATTATAAATCTGCTTTTATAACTTGACAATAGTATAGAGAAAGAGGAAGTATAATTTAAATTGTACTTCCTCTTTCTCTATGTGTTTGTACTTTTATTAGAATTATTCGGAACGTCTATCAGAATCTTCGTATGATTTATGAGTTGGAGGTTCTTCTTCAACATTACGTATAACTTTCTTTTGGTCTGCATCTTTTAAATCATCATAGAAATGTTCCTTATCAGAGTATGTGAATTCTCTTGTTTCTACATATTTAGGTTCCCAACCATCATAAGTTGTTTTCTTTATCCAGTTAAAGAATTTGTCTTTTTCATACTTATAATAGTATTCAATAGCCCATACCCCTTTTTCATCTTTAGCTATTTCTGATAACATGTAATTATGTTCATCATAAGTATATTCATAAGTAAGAGTTAGTTTATCTTTTCCATTATAAACTTTCTTTCCTGCAACTTGGAATTTATCGTTTAAATCATAAGTTTCTCTTCTTACTTGACTATCATTGCGAAACATTGTCATTTCAATCAAATTATGTTTGAAATCTCTTTTATATGTTGTCTTTTCAATATTCTTATTATAACCAAAGGTTGCTATAGTATAAATTAAACTATCTTGAGGTCCATAAAAATATTTAATTGTCTTTTGAAGCGCTGCATCATCACCGTAAGTAGAATATTCTGATAATTGTCCTTTTTCGTTCCATTTATAAGCTTGCTTGCTTACCATTTTATTTGCTCCTCCTAATGAAGCAGGATATTCAACAGCAACGACATCAGATAAACGACCAAGATAACCATAAGAATAATTAATTGTGGAAACTATATTTTTGTTGGCTTCAAATAATTCTTCTTTTTGTAACTGACGATTTATATCATAAGAAAAAATAGAGCATCTATCTTTATTGCCAACAATATAA
The DNA here is from genome assembly GCA_041662185.1 of Bacteroidales bacterium. Classification (GTDB taxonomy): domain Bacteria; phylum Bacteroidota; class Bacteroidia; order Bacteroidales; family P3; genus UBA10566. Next base: position 34,141 of record JBAZSY010000015.1, on the reverse strand, counting down.
TGTTGTCTTTCAACTAACTGACGGTTTTCATTAAAAGTCATTTGATAATCGTCAATATAGCTTATGCGTTTATTTTTTTCTTTGTATGTTGTATCTGTTTCGTATTTTTGATAACGTAATGTTATAGGGTATCCCATTAGTCCATAATCGGCAGTTGATATTGGAACCATTTGTGCTTGCGATACATAAGCACTACAAAATAATAGGGTAACTAATAAGTATATTCTATTTTTCAACATCTTGGTAAGATATTAGATTAATTAATATTCATTATACAAGCAACAAAGGTACAAATAAAATTATATTATCGTATTTTTACTCTTCAAATATTTTATCAACTGAGTCAATATCTATTTTGTGCAAAATCTTTTTTCCCCAAGGAGTTGTCTCACAATTTTGACATGAAAACAATTGACCAACAATGCCTGACATCTCTTCTTGTTTAAGTATGTCACCCTCTTTTATACATAAACGTTTAGACATTGAAAGAGCAACTTTATAGTATTTAGGTGTAGAGGTATCAAAAAGAGTTTCATTAAATTCAAATAACAAATCCTCTAAAACTATTTGTGCATTCTCTGATGTTAAGTTATTTGGTACACCTGTAATATTAAAACTACCATCTTTTTGGTATTCAATCATAAAACCGTATTTTCTTATCTCTGGCAGAAGTTCTAAAAGTTGAGAAGTATGAGTTGGTGAGAAAAAATGATTGTAAGGGAAAAGAAGCTGTTGAGAACAGATATCTTCATAGTGAGAGGTTGAAAATTTATCAAATAGTATTCTTTGTGAAGCTCTTTCTTGATTTATAATTATAATACTATTTTTTGTCTTTGTTACAATGTATTTATTATTTAATTGAATAAGGTCTGAATTTGAATTAGAATAATTTTGTTCTAAGCTTTCTTCGACTGCAAATATATTTATACTACTTCCATAACCAATCTTATTTGGTTTATAACTTATAGCATTATTAGACTTTACTAAATCTTGGTTATAATTTTTAGAGTCATTGCTATAATTATTTATCTCTTTTTCAAATGATTTTGAATAAGTATCATTTGAATCTTTTTGATTTTCAAAAGGGTTATAATCTGGATTAAAGTTAGTTTGTGGAATTATTGGCATTTGTCCTTGCTTTAATGGCATAAATTCAAAACTTGAATCTGAATTAAAGTCTAATTGTGTAGCAAGTGTAAATTGACCAAGACTTTTTTTTGTTGCAGCATGAAGAACAGCATATATTACTTTATCATCTAAGAATTTTATCTCTGTTTTTGTTGGGTGTATATTAACATCTATATTTTCAGGATTAACTTCTAAATTAATAAAGAAAGCAGGATAGGTCTTTTCAGCAAGAAGTCCCTGATAGGCTCTATCAATACTGTTAGCAAGATATGGACTTTTTATAAACCTATTATTTACAAAGAAAAATTGTTCTCCACGGTTTTTCTTTGCAAACTCTGCCTTAATAATATATCCACTAATTTTTACAGTATCAATTTCTTCATCAATAGGAATTAGTCTTTCATTGTATGAATTTCCAAATAAATCAATTATTCTTTTCTTGAAGTTTTGCTTTTCAAGTTTATGAATTAGTTTGCCATTATTATAATAAGTAAAAGTAATATTGTGATTTATTAGAGACGTATGAATAAATTCATCAATTATATGATTATTTTCAACGCTATCTGTTTTTAAGAAATTCCTTCTTGCAGGAACATTATAAAAGAGATTTTTAACAGAGATAGAAGTTCCTTTTTCACAAGAGATTGAGCTTTTGTTTCTACATTCATTGCCTTCCATTTCAATAATAGTACCTAATTCAGAATCTTCTTGTTTTGTTTTCATTTCCACATGAGCAATTGCAGCAATGGAAGCAAGGGCTTCACCACGGAATCCCATTGTTGTTAAATGAAATAGATCTTGAGATGTTCTTATTTTTGAAGTTGCATGACGTTCAAATGATAACAAAGCATCATCTTCACTCATTCCACATCCATTGTCAATTACTTGAATAAGTGTTTTACCTGCATCTTTAATAATTAACTGTATATGTAAAGCTTTTGCATCAATTGCATTTTCAATCAATTCTTTAACAACCGATGCTGGTCGTTGAACGACTTCACCAGCAGCAATTTGATTAGCAATATTAGGAGGGAGAAGTTGTATTACGTTAGACATATTTTATTACCACTTTGCAACATAAGTTAATAGGAGGTATATTATTATCATAGCTAATGTAGCATATAGAAAAATCTTTCCTGCTGGAATAGGCTTTCCCAGTTTTTCATTTTTCTTTTCATTCATTGCTTGACGAAAATTTATTCTTCTATTATATGATTCCCCTTCAATAGGTCCATATTTAGATTTTAAATTTTCTAATTCTTCTTTCTTTGGATTGTAAAACCTTGGTTTATACTCAAATTTACGAGGCTTTTTTGTATTAAATAATCCCATAGCTATCCTCCTTTTTTTTATGGTAAATGGACTAACTTTCTTGCAAAAATAGTGTTTTTTCTTCTTTAATACCTATTATGACGTATATTTTCACTAATTTTGCACGCTTATTTATAATATATTATAGTATTCATCATTTTAAAAAACAATTTATTATGACAAGTAATGAGATTCGTAATGCATTTTTAAACTTCTTTATTTCAAAACAACATGAGATTGTTCCTTCAGCATCCATGATTGTTAAGAATGACCCTACCTTGATGTTTACAAATGCGGGAATGAATCAATTTAAAGATATATTTTTAGGTAATAGTCCGAAGAAATTTCCTCGAGTTGCTGATAGTCAAAAATGTTTGAGAGTATCAGGAAAGCATAATGACTTAGAAGAAGTTGGGCACGATACTTATCATCACACAATGTTTGAAATGTTAGGTAACTGGTCTTTTGGTGATTATTTTAAAAAGGAAGCTATTTCTTGGGGTTGGGAGTTTTTGACAGAAGTTGCAGGCTTAAATCCTAATGATCTTTATGTTACTGTTTTTGGAGGCGATGAAAAAGATAATCAACCAAAAGATATTGAAGCTTATAATTATTGGAAAGAAATAGTTGGAGAAGATAGAATAATTGACGGTAATAAAAAAGATAATTTTTGGGAAATGGGAGAGCAAGGACCTTGTGGCCCATGTTCTGAAATACATATAGATTTACGTAGTAAAGAAGAAAAAACAAAAATAAGTGGTAAAGATTTAGTGAATAAAGACCATCCACAAGTTGTTGAGATATGGAACTTAGTATTTATGCAATTCAATCGTTTGGCAAGTGGAGAGCTTGAGCAATTAAAAGAAAAGCATGTTGATACAGGCATGGGCTTTGAACGTCTTTGTATGGCTATTCAAAAAAAACAATCAAACTACGATACAGATGTTTTTCAGCCATATATTCAATTCTTAGCTAAGAAATCAAACAAGGTTTACGGAGAAGATAAAAAGGCTGATATTGCAATGAGAGTATGTTCCGACCATATACGTGCAGTTGCTTTTGCAATTGCTGATGGTCAATTACCTTCAAATGCAAAACAAGGTTATGTTATACGCCGAATATTGCGTCGTGCTATTCGTTATGGATATACTTTTTTAGGTTTTAAAGAACCTTTTATGAATGAAATTGTATCTCTTTTAGTTTCTAAGATGGGGGATCAATTCCCAGAATTAAAACGTAATGAAGTTTTAATCACAAAAGTAATAACGGAAGAAGAACAAGCATTTTTAAAGACTTTGGCTAATGGTATAATTAAATTTGAAAAATATATAGAAATATTAGAAGTTAAAACAATTGACGGAAGTTTTGCATTTGAACTTTTTGATACTTATGGTTTTCCAATAGACCTAACTCAGCTTATGGCAAAAGAAAAGGGTTTAGAAGTAAATATGGATGACTATCAAATTAAGCTCGAAGAACAAAAGAAACGTTCAAGAAATGCTGCAACAATAGATACAGATGACTGGATAGAAATAAAACAAGGAGAAAAAACTAAATTTTTAGGCTACGATTCTCTTGAAGCAGATATAGAGATTCTTCGTTATAGAAAAGTAAAACAAAAAGATAAGACATTTTATCAATTGGTTTTTGACCAAACTCCTTTCTATGCTGAACTTGGAGGACAAATAGGAGATAATGGTTATATTCAAAACTATGAAGAAAAACTAACTATAACTAATACTAAAACAGAGAATGGTTTAGCAATTCATTTAGTAGATAAATTACCTATTAATCTTTCTTCAACCTTCACAGCAGTAGTTAATAAAGAAAGAAGAAATAGAATAGAAGCTAATCATTCCGCTACTCATCTTCTTCATAATGCACTAAGAAAAGTTCTTGGATCTCATGTTGAACAAAAGGGTTCAATGGTTGATCAAGATAGATTACGTTTTGACTTTTCTCATTTTGCAAAAATGAGTTCTGAAGAAATTAAAGAAGTTGAAACAAAAGTAAATGAAGCAATTAGAGAAAACATAATTGCGAACGATAGAAGAGATGTCCCAATTGAACAAGCTAAAAGCTTTGGAGCTATGGCTTTGTTTGGAGAAAAATATGGTGATAAGGTAAGAATAATTCAATTTGGTGATTCAATAGAACTTTGTGGAGGAACACATGTAAAGGCAACGGGTAATATTGGAATGTTTAAGATTGTATCAGAAAGTGCAGTTGCGGCAGGTGTTAGAAGAATTGAAGCAATTACAGGACCTAAGGTTGAAGAATATATGTATGAATTTATTGATACAATAGAAGATATTCGTATTATGTTACAACAACCAAACACAAAACTTGCCATTCAAAAACTAATTAATGAAAACGAATCACTTAAAACATCAATAGAAGAATTCCAAAAAGAAAAGACAGATTCTATATTTGACGAACTTAAATCAAGAATAGAAAACATTGAAGGTATAAACTATATTGAGATTAATCTTCCTATTTCAGTAGATATTATAAAAGATATTGCCTACAGGTTTAAAAACCATTTCAATAATAATAACTTTATATTTATTGCAGGAAGTAGCTTTGAAGATAAACCAACTCTTACAGTAATGTTATCAGATGACCTTGTTAAATATGGAAAGAATGCAAGCTTAGTAGTTAGAGAAGCTGCAAAATTAATACAAGGAGGTGGAGGAGGACAACCTTTCTTTGCAACAGCAGGAGGTAAAAAAATAGAAGGAATAGAACAAGCAATTATTAAAGCAAAGGAATTAATTTTAGCGTAACGTAATACACACATAAATAAAAATAGATGAAAAAAATTCGTAACATTGCTATTATAGCACACGTTGACCACGGTAAGACAACATTAGTAGATAGAATGCTATATCAAGCAAATTTATTTCGTGATAATCAAGAAAAGAAAGATTTAATTCTTGATAGTAACGACCTTGAAAGAGAAAGAGGGATAACAATTCTTTCAAAAAACGTTTCAATACACTATAAAGATTTTAAGATAAATATTATAGATACTCCCGGTCACAGTGACTTTGGTGGAGAGGTAGAAAGAGTTTTAAATATGGCAGATGGTGTTCTTTTATTAGTTGATGCTTTTGAAGGACCAATGCCTCAAACACGTTTTGTATTACAAAAAGCTATAGAACTTCATCTAAAACCAATTGTTGTTGTTAATAAGGTAGATAAACCAAATTGTAATCCAGAAGAAGCTCAAGAAAAGGTATTTGACCTTATGTTTAATCTTGGCGCAACGCAAGACCAATTAAATTTCCCAACAGTTTTTGGTTCATCAAAAGAAGGATGGATGGCTGAAGACTTTAGAAAACCAACTGAAGATATATCTTATTTATTAGACCAAATTATAGAACATATTCCAGAACCAATTTATGAAGAAGGCACAACTCAATTAATGATTTCGTCATTAGATTATTCATCATATGTAGGTAGAATTGCTGTAGGAAGATTATCACGTGGTACTCTTCAAGCAGGTATGGATGTAATGCTTTGTAAGGCTAATGGTGAAAATGTAAAATCAAGAGTAAAAGAATTATATACATTTGAAGGTTTAGCAAAAGCAAAGACTAAAGAAATTGTATATCCAGGAGAAATATGTGCAGTATTGGGAATGGATAACTTTGATATTGGAGATTCAATTTGTGATTTAGAAAACCCAGAACCTCTAACTCCAATTAAGATTGATGAACCGACAATGAGTATGCTTTTCACAATCAATAATTCTCCTTTCTTTGGTAGAGAAGGAAAATTTGTAACATCTCGACATTTAAGAGATCGTCTTTATGGAGAATTAGAAAAGAATTTAGCATTAAGAATTAAAGAAACAGATTCTCCTGATTCATTAATTGTATTCGGTCGTGGTATTCTTCACCTTTCAATTCTTATTGAAACAATGCGTCGTGAAGGATATGAATTACAACTTGGACAACCAAAAGTAATTATAAAAGAAATAGATGGAAAAAAATGTGAACCAGTTGAACAATTAACAATTCTTGTACCAGAACAATTTGCTGGAAAAGTAATTGAATTGGTTACAATGCGTAAAGGTGAAATTATATCAATTGAACCAAAAGGTGATAGATCTCAATTAGACTTTTCTATTCCTTCAAGAGGTATTATTGGTTTAAGAAATAATGTATTAACAGCATCTGAAGGAGAAGCAATTATGGCACATCGTTTAACTGGTTTTGAACCTTGGAAAGGTGATATTGCAGGTCGAAGAATGGGTACTCTTATTGCTAAGGAAAATGGTAAAGCTATTGAATTCTCAATAAATAAACTACAAGACAGAGGTAGATTCTTTGTTGATCCAGGTGAAGAAGTTTATACTGGTATGGTTATTGGAGAAAATTCACGTCCTGATGATATTGTTGTAAATATTACACTTACAAAGAAACTTACAAATATGAGAGCTTCAAGTGCAGATGATAAAACATCGATTGCTCCTGCAGTTCATTTCTCTCTTGAAGAATCAATGGAATACATCGGAGATGATGAATATTTAGAAGTAACTCCAAAGAGTCTAAGAATAAGAAAAATCTTATTAAACGAAACTGACAGAAAAAGATTCTCAAAATAAGAGAAGCTTATACTAATAGCATAAAAAACCTAAGCCGTATAAAGCTCAAAACTTTATTCGGCTTTATGTTTTATTAAAACATATAAATGTAACTTTATATTAGATACCAATTATTATAAAAAAGATTTTATGAATAATATAGCATATCTTTTTGATTTAGATGGAGTAGTTATAGACACTGAAGGTGAATATACTAAGATTTGGACTGAAGTCGGAAATAAATATATTCCTGAAGTAAAAAACTTTGCTCAGCAAATAAAGGGTAACCATTTAAATAATATTCGCCAATACTATTTTTCTCACCTTTCAAATAGTGAATGGGAAGGAATAATTTCATGTTTCAGAGAACGCGAATCTAATATGAATTATTCTTACATTGAAGGAGCTAAGGAATTTCTCCAAGAACTTAAATCAAAAAATCATCTTACAGCTTTAGTAACAAGTTCAGATAATAAAAAGCTTGAAAATCTATTTAGTCAACTGCCTGAGATAAAAACATTTTTTAATGCAATTGTTTCTGCTGATGATAAGGTAAAAGGAAAACCTAATCCTGCTCCATATCTTCTTGCAGCTGAAAAACTAAATATTGAACCAGAGAAATGTATTGTATTTGAAGATTCGATAGCAGGAATAGAATCAGGGTTATCTGCAAGAATGTATGTAATAGCTCTTTCAACAACTTATAATATATCACAACTCCAAAAATACACTCCCAAAATTATACCTAACTTCAAAAATTTCTGTCTCTATTGTATATAAATTAATTTGTTAATAATAGATGAATATTTTTATAATCACCCGTTGGCTGAATTAAAATGAGTTTTAAGAATTAAATAAGGAGTTAATGTATTTAGATGGTGTCTTTTGGAATTTTTATAGTCTTTTGTTTATATCAAAGGTTGTCTAATTATCACTTTTCTAGAGAAACTTATGATAGCCAATCTGCTTGCGGTGGGAGGTATTAATTAATTATACTATATTTGCAAAATGAATATTCGATTAAGGGCAGTTGAATTAAGTGATGCCAATTTGATATATGAGTGGGAAAACTCTTTCCCACTTTGGGAAGTAAGCTCTACAAGAGCTCCATTCTCACGCTATGCTATTGAAGAGTATGTAAAAAATGCTCAAAATGATGATATTTATTCTGTTAAACAAATGCGTTTTATGATAGATATTGAAGAAAATGGAGAAGTTAAGACTGTAGGTTGTGCGGATTTGTTTGACTTGGAACCTCAACATTTAAGGGCAGGAGTGGGGATATTTATTTCTGCTGGAGATGCAAGAAGAAAACATATTGCACTCAATTCTTTAGAATGGCTTTGGAATTATGCAACTAATATTTTAAATCTTCATCAACTTTATGCTCATGTTGCAGAAGATAATATACCAAGTTGTAATTTATTCCTTAAAGCAGGATATACAAAAACCTCAACTCTTAAACAATGGGTTAAAAGAGGAAATAATTATATAGATGTGATGGTATATCAAAAAGTAATGAATATTAACCACTAATCATTATTTAAATGAATTACATTAGAAAAAACTTAATCTGGATAATTCCAGCTGCTTGTGCACTATTTTCAATAATAATATCGGTAACTTACCTTTTGAGTGCTACTGTAGATACAATGGAAGACAAGGCTTATATCTATATTTATCCAAATACAGAAAAGTCAAAAGTAGTTAAAACAATAGAATCACAAAATATTATTTTAAACTCTTTTGCATTTAAGACCTTTTCAATGGTTTTTGGGTACGATAAAGTTTATTCAGGACGATATGAGGTAACACAAGGAATGAGTGTAGGGAAATTAGTCTTTATGCTTGCAAAAAGACGTCAAACACCAGTTAAACTTATTTTAGGTAAATCGAGAACAAAAGAAGAGTTTGCAGAAAAGATGAGTCAAGAATTAGCAATTAAGAAAGAAGATTTTTTGCTTGCAATGAATGATGTTAAGTTCTTGAAATCTTATGGCGTTGATACAACTACGGTAATATCCCTTTTTATACCTAATACTTATGAGATTTATTGGGATATATCAATAAAAGATTTCTTTAAGAGAATGTATAAAGAACAGGAGAAATTCTGGAAAAAAAGAGAAGCAAAACTAAAAGCTACAGGTTATAATAAGCTACAAGTATTAACTATTGCAAGTATTATTGAGGAAGAAACAAATCAAAATTCAGAGAAACCAAGAATAGCAGGTGTATATATAAATCGCTTACAAAAAGGAATGCCACTTCAAGCAGATCCTACAATTAAGTTTGCATTAGGGGATTTTACAATTAAGAGAATAACAGGAGATATGCTTGGGGTTGATTCTCCATACAACACATATCGTAATTTAGGATTCCCCCCAGGACCAATATGTATTCCAAGTATAAGTTCAATAGATGCAGTATTGAATTATGAAAAACACGATTTTATCTTCTTCTGTGCTAAAGAAGATTTTTCAGGATTTCATAACTTCACCTCCGATATAAAAGAACATTACACTAATGCTCGTAAATATCAAGCCGCATTAGATTTAATAGATATTTTAGAGTAAATTAAAACTATAGGATAGAGAAAAGGCTTTATTTCAAACTAAAAATTGAATTAAAGCCTTTTTCTTTTGTTTTTTAGAAATTAAACTTCGTCTTTTTCTTCGGAAAGTAGATATAATTCTACTAAATCAAAGTCTCTATGTATTTAAATAAGGATTAAATTCCCAAAAGATGCACATCTTTTGGGTCAAATCATGTACATCTTTTAGGTTGAAAGATGTGCATCTTTTATTTTAATATGATTTTGGAGAGTTATTAAAACTTCTTTCGAATTGTTTTGGAGTTTAAGAAGTTTAATGTGCAAATATACAAATTTATTTTGAATAATGCAATAGAAAAAAGGAAATAAAAAAACGGGTAAGCTACTTACATCGCGCTGCTACAACCTAATTACCTTGCTGCATTCCTGCCCTGGGGAGATTCAAAGGGAGCTAACCGTATAAGACTTACCCGAGATGCAAAAGTACAACTTTTTTCAATACCAACAAGCCTTATGTAAAGATTTTCCTTGTGAAAATATAGAATAAAATATGAAAGCATGGTTTAAGAATTTAAAGTTTTGATTTATTATATTTGAAAATCAGCAATTATAGAGTTAAATTCAATTATTACTTATCTTTGCACTCCGAATCATGTATTAAAATATAATTATGGTTTTGGCGTTAAATATTAGTTTAAAATAATAATTAAGAGATGGATTTAGATACACTATTATATAAGGAAGAATTCAGTAAAGAGGAGCTTGTTTTCTTGCTTTCTTTGGAAGGTGAAGATATGAAGAGGCTTTTGGATAGGGCTTTGGAGGTTAAGATTAGAGAAATAGGCAATGAGGTTTATTTGAGAGGATTAATTGAATACTCTAATCGTTGTGTTAAGAGTTGCTTATATTGTGGGGTTCGTTCAGGTAATGAAAAAGTAGTCCGATATACTTTGAGAGATGAAGATGTGTTGGATTGTGCAAAGATGGCAATTGATTTAAGGTATGGTTCTTTGGCTATTCAAAGTGGTGAGAGGAGTGATAGGGCTTTTACTGATAAGATTACTTATTTGGTTAAGGAGATAAAGAAGCTTTCTGATGGAAAACTCGGTATAACTCTTTCTTGTGGAGAACAAACTGAAGATGTTTACAGGGAATGGTTTGAAGCTGGAGCTCATCGTTATTTATTGAGAATTGAAAGTTCTAACGAGGAATTATATTATAAGATTCATCCTAATGATAAAACACATAATTTCCAAACTCGCCTTTCTGCTATTGATTCATTGCTCTCGATTGGTTATCAGGTAGGGACAGGAGTTATGATTGGTCTTCCTTTTCAAACTATTGAAAACTTGGCTGATGATTTATTGTTCTTTAAGGATATTAATGTTGCAATGGTTGGTATGGGGCCTTTTATTCCTCATGGTGATACCCCTTTGTATGAATATAGAGGATTGATTCAAAATGATAGAACAAGACTTAATATGACGTTGAAGATGATTGCTTGTCTGAGACTTCTGATGCCCAAAATAAATATGGTTGCAGCAACAGCCGATCAAACTCTTTCTCCTAATGGTAGGGAAGAGGCTGTTATGGCTGGGGCAAATATTATTATGCCAAATCTAACACCTACAAAATATAGAGAAGACTATATGATATATCCAAATAAGGCTTGTGTTGGTGATAAGCCTGAAGAATGCCAACATTGTCTTGATAATAGGATGAAATCAATTAATCACACCATTGGTTATAATAAATGGGGTGATTCAAAAGCGTTTAATTATTAAAACGACGATAAATAGTATCTCTTAATATACCATTTTCATCATAAGAAGATAATTTCATCTTTTCGGCATTAATATATCCAATAGTGTAAACATTGGTCATATTATTCATATCTTTAATCCTTAATGTATCTCCACTAACAGTATAATATCCTATTTGTTCTGAATATGGAGGAATAGTAAATGTGTCAGTTCCTGTTTCTGTTTCTATTTCACCTTCACCTTCACAAGCATGGCGTTGTGATACAATTCTATATTTTCCTTCAAGTACATAGTTTGAAAATTCTATGTAAGCTTTCTTTTGACAATCAGTGGACATTGTATCTAATATTATACATTCTTTCATCCATTTACCTTGTATCAAATCATGATCTACTACATCTTCCTTACATCCAAAGACTAAAACAGTAATAGAAATGATTAATAATGAACTTAAAAAAAATAGTGTTTTGTTTTTCATAGTCTATGATTTTTTTTATTTGATTTTATCTGAAAAGTTTTTTAATGTAATTGTGTCAAATATCAGGTATAAGGCATAGAGAATAAGATATAGTATTGTAAAAGGTACGATGTTCTCGTTCTTTAAAAACAAGACTATTAAGAAGACTATTATGTATATAAATAGCTTACCAAATTTTGTTAGCATAAATATGTTTTCAAACTTCATTTTTTTGCCCTTTACTAAAAAGTAGTTTAAGAAGTAACCAATTCCAGTGCAAAGATAGAATATTACTATATAATATGGTAGATTTGGGCTAATATAATCTTTTAGAAAGAATAATGAAAACAAACCTATAAAGCAAACAACTATTGAGAAAAATGTTAGCTTTATGATATATGATACTAATGGATTTTGTTGTTGCATAATATTTTTGATTTATTTTTATGCTTTTGCTTCAATATTTCGAGGTTGTTCTATTGATGGTTTTTGATCAGACACCATACTACATTTCCCTGTAAATGTTGCACCTGGTTCAATAGAGAGCTTGCCAATTGAAATATCGCCATTTATACAGGAATTATTTTGAAGTGAAAGAAGTTCTTTTACAATAATATTTCCTTCAACTTTTCCAGAAATATCTGAATTTTGACAATTTATATTTCCCTTGATTTTTCCACTATTACCTATTACAAGTTTTCCTTTTATGTTTAAAGAACCTTCAACAATTCCATCAATTCTTAAATCACCATCAGATATTACGTCTCCTTTTATTGTTGTGCGATTACTGATAATGTTAATTGAATTGCTGTTACTTTCTTGTTCGTAATTTGATTTTGCCATAATAGTTTATTTATTTTGTTATTATTATTGTTTTCGGGTTATTGTTCTTTTTGTTTCTCAAGAGGTTTTATATAAAATATTCTGAAGAATTTCATATATGCAGGAACATTTTTTTTGTTGTAGAAAGTAGGGTAGTTCTGACTTGAAATAACGAAATGTTTGTATAATGAAGGATCAATGTCATTCAATACTTCATTGTTTGATATTAGAGATTTATAGTATAGCATTGCTTTTTCAATGTCGTCAAATCTAGCAACTGTTATCATTTGTTCTGACATTGTAAATAATAGACTTGTGAGCTTTAGATTTTCAGCTTCATAATACTTGGTATTGTAGTCTGAGAATTTTCGTTTTAATTCAGAAGCATTTAATTTATCATCATCAAAGAGAATAACATAAAAATGATCCATATTTCTGTAACGATACACCAAGCTTTCTGCATCTAATATATCTTCATCATTAACAGTATGATCAATAATTTTTTCTTTTTTAATGCTTGTTGTATCTTTTGCTGTTTCTTTACCAACGCTAATATTGCCTTCTTCTTTTTTATTTTCTCCCTTCTCTTCCTTATATGCTAAGTTTTTACTTGCTATATTATAGTTAATACTAAGATATTTTAGTTGATTTTCAATTGTTGGAGTTATTGGATGTTGTGGATAGTTATAAACAATCATATTTAGATTATTCATCAAAGAATCAATGCCATAAATTTTCCCTTTAGATATAGCTTTAATATATAGAAGACGTGGTATATAAGGTCCAATTTTAAGACTATCTATTCCTTTTTGAGCTTGAGAAATAGCAAGAGGATAGTCTTTTATTGAATAAGTATTATATACTTCTTTGTAAATCTTTTCTGAAATGGTGTTAGATGATACTAATTCTTTCCAATAGTCTGGATTTTGTATCATCATAGCAAATTCACTTTCTGGATATTCTTTTAATACTTTATTTTTATAGTAGTTTGCATTAGGAGTTTGTCCTATCTTATCATAAATACAATATAGATGATAAGAAGAAGGGAGGGTAGTAGGATATGTTGGATAACGTTTTTGTAATTCAAGGAATGTTTCTATTGCTTTTCCATTATTTGAAAGTCCTTGATAATAGATATATCCTGCTGCAAGAAGAGCTTTTGATATATCTATGTTAGCAGTATCTTTTTGACCTTGCGTTCTTGGAATATCTTTCGTGTAATATTCTTTTGATTCAGGATTATTATTAGAAATTAATGCTGGTTTTTTTTGATTACCATTTTCATCTAATGAGTCAGATGCTTCAACTTCTGTTGAATCAACTTCAATATTGGCGAAATCAAATGCTTGTTGTTTATCGCTTAAACGCCAATTGTCTTCAAGTTTTCTTGCTCCCCAAATACGCATAAACTCACTCTTCCCAGTTTGAACAGTATTATTGTTATAAAAATACCATGAACTTTGTTGATTATTTTGGCTGTAAGGATTCTGTTGTGATGATTGAGCAAGTAATGCTTTTGCTAATTCTTCTGCTTTCTTTTTTTCTTCTTGTTTCTTTTTATATTCTTTTATCCAAACCTCAACTTTTTTATCTAATTCGGCTTGACTAATATTGCTTAATGCAAGTAAACTATCCCAACGTGTAACTATTCTAAGATTTGTAACAAGGTTTGTTAATACTATTTGTTTACTTTTAATTTGGTCATAACCTGGATAATCTTTTTTCATAACTACCAATGCTGTGTCATAGTAATCGTGAGCTGGTTCATATTTTTCTAATGGGTCATAGTTTACATCAGCATAACGTAAAGAAGACGCTATTTTTTGATTTTCATTCTTTATAGATGAAGCTACAGATTTACGCCAATATTCACAAGCTTTATCTATATTTTTGTCTTTAAAAGAAATTTCTCCTAAGGCATAGTATATTTGGTCTTTATAGTCTAGGTTTTTCTGTTGCTCTGCCATTTTCTCTAATTTAGCAATAATCTTTTTACTATCGCCTTTCTTAGGATCATAACATATTGATTGTCGAAGTTGAGCCGCAAATTGCATATCATATTTTTTAGCCCTTATAGACACCTTCCCAAATAATTTGCTTGCTAATTCAAGTTCATTTGCTTGTTGATAAAGTTGAGCTTCAATAAACATTAAACGAGTATTAAATGAATGAGACCAAGAATTATCTTTTGCAAGTTGGATATATTCTAATGCTTTTCCATACTTTTTCTGTGCAATTGCATTTTCAGCATATACAGAGTAAAGGAATTTTTTTAATTTTTTTGGAGCTTTACCTTCTTGAATGCTATTTCTGACTTGGTCTAAGGTGCTTTCTGCTAAGGAATAGTCTTTTTCCATACAAGAAGTAAATCCTTGCCATATCATTGCTTCATACATGATTGGCTCATTTTTCCATCCTGAAATAATATAACGAAATGTGGCTTGTGCTACTTTGTAGTCTTTTTTATAGAAACTTGCTTTTCCGATTAATAAATAAGCTTTCTTTATTTCTGAGTTACGTTCCTTCTTATCAATAAACATTGAGTGTTTCTTGATAACTTTTGAACTCTTTTCAATTGCTCTTTCCATATTAGGTTTAATGGAAGCAGCTTGCTCTTCTGAACCAACTTTGAAAACAGGTAATATTCGAGAAAAATCATCAACTTGATTATCTTGAATTAACTGAACGCCTTGTTTAAAAGCATCATTACCATTCCAATAAGCATTATAATGAGCTACTGTTACGTGATATGCCCTATTATACCATTTGTTTTTTTTAGTAGAACATGATATTAAAACAACTATAATAATAAGTAGTGTTATAAGCCTTTTGTATATTTTTAATGATGCTTTCAATCCTATTTTTCTTTCTTTATTATTTTTTGTAAGTAATACTTAATAACTATCAAAGCGATGAATATATTTTATTTACTATCACTTTTTGGTTGTTCAGTATTGGTTTCAGGAACTGTTGGTATTTGACTGTCTCCTTTTTCTCCTTCTGTTGGCTCTTTCCAATAGTCGTTATAACCCAATGCTAAGTTCATCCCAACAAATACGTTTAGTCCAGTAATTGCAGATAAGTTACATGAAGAACGTAAAGATCCCCCAAAGTATAAGTTAACGCAGTAAAGGTTAAAGTTAAAAGCTAAACTTGGATTTATTGCTGATATGTTATCCCATTTATTTTCAAATGCAAATGTATTACCTAAGGATACATTTAGGTATCTTTCTAACTGCAACGAGTAGTAGATTGATATGTATTGGTCAAAGTAATTACTTCCGATAGCAGTTTTATATAAAGCATTTAAGTATTGTGATTTTGCAAAGTTCCAAGTAAATCCAGCATAGATTTTTGTTGGTAACATTTTTGTGTATGATTCTCCTTTTACGGTTTCAAGATCTAAATTATTAATTAAACTATCACCTATGTCATTTAATTGTTCTGTAATATCCCCATTATAATCTATTGTTCCTAATCCATTAAATGTATAAGAATTATTTGGATTTTTTGATTGTACATTTGTTACATTCGAAGCCCAATTAATAAATCCAAGATCTTGAACACTTAAACTAAGCAACATACTTTTATTTAGCTTATATGTACCACCAAAATCAAATGCAAGTCCTTTATTCTTTAATGCTTGTTTCATGATGTCGCTTGCATTATCAAGTTGATTAAAACTATTGCTATTATCATTATTATTATCTCCTTCTGTCACAGATCTTATTCCAGTAAAATTAAAAGATCCAGCAATAATAGAGGTTCTAATCATAAAATTACTCATTGCAGTTATTTTGTCATTATTGAAATCTAAAGAAAGTTCAGATTTTTCAGTTGTTACATTAGCAATACCCAAAGGCATTTTTACTCTTAATCCAAGGGTTAATTTTTCGTCAATAATCCTAGTAAATGAAATAGAGGGAGCAATATATGCATTAAGTGATAATAATTTTCCATCAAGTATTTGTGATTTTTTATCAGCTGTTTCTGTTCCGTATAGAAGAATATCAAATAATCCTTTTGAGAAATTAATATTTGCATCCATATTAAAATCTAAACCAAATGAAACATAATTTTTCTTTCCAGCTTGGAAACCAAATCCAAATAATTCAATATTTGTTTCAAGTTTAAAATAATTATTATCTGTTAGCTTGTTATGAAATTTATCTAAGTCTATTTGTAAAGAATCATCATTTCTTCGAGTTATAATATCTTTGTATGCAAATCCAGATGTAGAAAAATTCATATTTATAGTTGATGCAGGGAAATTAAGATAAAATGTAGCAGTAGGAGTCATCGCCGGATTCATTTTGAAAGAAGCAGGGATATTTCTCATAAAATAAGAGATATCTGTATATTGTGCTTTTGCGTTTTTATTTATAAATAAAACGCTTAACAGTACTATTACGCTTAACAATATTTTTTTCATCACTTTGATTTTTTGTTGATTAAAGTGTAATTTGACCTTTTATATCTACTCCTAATGAAACAGAAATTTTTGAATCCTTTTTAAATCTCACAAAAGGTTTTACATTATTGTTTGATGAAGTGTTTAATTTTAATTTTAGTTTAATCTTAGCTGCATTTTTTAGGATGTCAAAATTAGTTGCATTTATAGTTATGGTACTAATTTTTTGAGAAGGAGAGATAATATTACCATAATTATCAATATTAGCCCCTTTTACTATAATATCATCTTGACCATTGTTAACATCTATTATTTGTCCTACTTCATTTCCTTGAGCATCTAATCCATAAAGTTCTGCGCTAATATCAAAAGGAAAATAGTTTGTTAGGTCTAAAACCAATGAAGCTGAATTTATATAATCAGAACTTGAGCCTAAATCAAAACTATCTATATAAATATCATAATATAAATCATTTAATTGTGCTTTAAATGGAATATGTAGTTCTGCTTTTATTTTTATCCATGGGTCAAAAGGTTCAAACCCTCTTACATTATCTGGATTTAATTGAATATTACCTGTGTATTCAAATTTTATTGGAGGAAGGCTTATAATGTTTGTATTTAGGTTAATCCTATGAGTTGAAATACCATTAGTATTTGGATTAGGAGCAGGAGCAATAGGAATTATTTTTTCAAGCGGATTTTGAATTAAATCTAAATAAATATTATTATCGTTATAACCACCAATTTTGGTTAAGTTAATATTTGCAGGAATACCACTATTTGTTTCTGTAGTCATATCAAGGAAAAGATTTTCTATACTGAAATTCCCCCCCTTAAAAATATTTGTAAATGTAGAGTCTTTAAAAATTTCAACATTTTCAATTGTTGAAAAATCTAAATTGTAATTACCTAATAAACCATAAATATTTTCATACTTTAAAGTAGAAAATTGAATATCTAAGCTAACATTATAAGTTGGTTGAACAGTGCCATTAATAGCAATAAATAATCTATATTCAAAATTTATTTTAGAATCTGGATTAATAACAATTGTATATTGAGATAAATCAACATTCGAAGTTATAATGTTTTTGCCTGATTTTTTAGCATGAATTTGTATTCGATTAGTATAAGGCTGATTTGTTACTCTGTCTCTAAGTTCATTACATCTTAAATCGATGTAAGAGTTATAGTCAATATTTGAATTTACCGTTATATTTATAGTACCTTGTTCAATATATACACTGTCAATAATCTGACCGTTAGGTATCGTTGGGAAATTAACACTTT
This sequence comes from Bacteroidales bacterium, assembly GCA_041662185.1. Classification (GTDB taxonomy): domain Bacteria; phylum Bacteroidota; class Bacteroidia; order Bacteroidales; family P3; genus UBA10566. Next base: position 15,814 of record JBAZSY010000015.1, on the reverse strand, counting down.
CAACAGCCATATTTTCTGATATATCAGGATAATAATAATCACCTTGAAAATTACCAGATATATCACCTAAACTTATTCCAGGTAATGCAAATGATGTGCCTTGGATATTACTTATTTCAGGAATCTCAGGTTTAAAAATAGTGTCAAAAGAATATACAAAGTCTAAGTAAGAGCCATTCCCATCGCTTGTGGATATTAATTCTAAACCACTAATTGTATCCGCAATTGTATCTAAATTAAAAAAATCGCTCATTGTTATTTCCGTGGAAAGTAAATTGTTCAAATGAACATTAGGATTAATGGTTGTTTCTGCCAATCTATCAAAAGCAAAATCTTTTTCATCAAAGCAAGATGATAAACTTATGCTTAATGTCATTAAGCATAATAAATAATAAATACTTTTTCTTTTCATGGTTTTTTTTTATTTAAGTTTGTAATTTGGTTTTTATCTTCACTAAAAAGATTAATTATCATACTTAAACCACTTCCAAATCTCTTTGTAAGTGATATTTTTTCCATACATCAATATTCCTGTCCTATAAATTTTTGCAGCGAACCACATTGCACCTAAAATAAATATAATCATAAGCCCCATTGAAAGACCTATTTCCCAAACAGGCACTCCAAATGGTATTCTAATCATCATAATCATTGGTGCAGTTAAAGGAATAATTGAAAGCCAAAAAGCAATTGTTCCAGAAGGATCATTTATTATAATAGGGAAGCATACCATTGCCAGTATTAAAGGAATGGTAATTGGGAGAGTGAATTGCTGGGCATCTGTATCAACATCCATTAATGATCCCACAGCTCCAAACAAAGACGCATAAAGAAAATAACCAGCCATAAAATAAAATAAAAACATAGAAATGACTAGCACATAATCAATAGAGAAAAGTCCTTGAACAATTTGATTAACCTCTCCAGTTTGAGAAGAAAAATTATTAACTTTATCAACGCTAATAACACGTTCATTAATAGTTATATTTTCTTTTTGTGGAGGAGCAAATTTTTGAGGATAGAAAGATTGAAGTCCTGTGATAAGTACAAAAGTTAGACTAACCCAAAGAATAAACTGAGTTAAACCAACCAAAGCAATTGCTAAAATTTTCCCCATTAATAATTGAATAGGTTTAATCGATGAAACCAATACTTCAACAATTCTATTAGTTTTTTCTTCAGAAACAGACTTCATTACTTGTGCTCCAAAGATAAATATAAACATGTAAATCAAGAACCCAGAAATTGTTCCAAGAACAGTTTTTATTTCTTTATAAGAGTCTTCACCGGAACGAATATCTTTTGAATAGAAACCAATCTTAGGATTATTAAACCAATCTAAGTCTTTTTCATTCATTCCATAATCGTAAGTAAGGACATGGTTCTTTAAAATATCAGTTAATTGAGTTTGGATAGCTTTTTGACCAGAAAGAGAAGGTTCATTTTCACTATAAAATAAGAACCCTTTTATAGGAGGCATATCATTTGTCTTTGCAATTTCTAATACAGCATCATATTTTCCTTCCTCTAATTTCTTTTGAGCCTCAGTAATATCATAACCATATTCAAACTTTAACTCATCATTGTTTTTAAACTGATTTAGATACAATGAGGACTTAACTCCATTTGTTTCAACAAGAGTTTCATCAACAACCAAAACTTTAGATTGAGTTTCTGAGTTGAGTGCTAAAAAGAAAGGAACAATCCATAAACAAGCAATTAGGATAGGTCCTAAAAAAGTCATTACTAAAAAAGATTTCTTTTTTACTCTTGTTAAATATTCACGTCTAATTATTATTCCTACTTTATTCATGACTTACAGTTTCTATAAAGATTTCATTCATTGATGGTAATATTTCCTTGTAAGAGATTAAATCCGTTTTCATAAGAATATTACTTAATAGCTCAGCGTTCATTCCTTTTTCAATTTTTAGCTTAGAAATTTGAGTGTGATTAGAATCAATAGAGTTAATCAATTCCACACCATTGGTAAGCATATATTTAATATCATTACCTTTAGGTATCACAATCTCAAATTCATTTTTCTTAAATGATTGCTTAATATCATTAACCTTTCCGTCAAGTATTTTCTTTGAATTATTTAATAAAGCAATAGAATCACAAATCTCTTCAACAGATTCCATATTATGGGTTGAAAAAATAATTGTTGCACCTTTATCTCTTAAGTTCAATATCTCCTTTTTCAATAAGTTTGTATTAATAGGGTCAAAGCCACTAAAAGGTTCATCAAAGATAAGCAGTTTAGGCTCGTGAAGAATAGTAGTAATAAACTGTACTTTTTGTTGCATACCCTTAGATAATTCTTCAACCTTTCTATTCCACCAGCTTAAGATATCAAACTTCTCAAACCAATATTCTAATCTTTTCTTGGCCTCAGCTCTTTTAATCCCTTTCAATTCTGCTAAATAAATAGCTTGTTCTCCCACTTTCATTTTTTTGTACAAACCTCTTTCTTCAGGAAGATAGCCTATTTGATGAACATGATCAGCTTTTAGTTTTTCTCCCAAAAAGGTAATTTCACCTTCATCAGGAGCAGTGATTTGATTAATAATTCTTATAAGTGTAGTCTTTCCGGCACCATTAGGACCAAGTAATCCAAAGACAGCACCTTGCTCAACATCAATAGAAACCTTATCTAAGGCTTTATGATGAGCATAAGTTTTAGAAACTTCTTTGGTGGAAAATATTATCATATATCTTTTCTTATTATAAATTTCTGTAATTTGATTCTACTCTTCTGTAATTTGATTCTGTAAATTACTCGCTTCTAACACAACGAACGCTTCTTCCAAATCCACGGAAACCAAATATACTAATATTTGTTGTTAATTCTTCTTTATTGAAATCAATACATCCAGAGGTTACATTTTGTTTGGAATCACTTGCCCAATAATAACCTCTTGTGCCAATATGTTGGAAGTTCCCAGTATAAGCACTTCTCAAACCCGCACAAGGAAGGATTAATTGACCATTGGCAACACTCAAATAATAATAGCCACTTGGATTAGCTTTAACCTCATAACCTAAGTTTAAAACAGCACGCCATTCTTTTTCAGTTGGCAATCTATAACCACAAGGACAAGGATTATTAACTCCTTTTTCCCCTTGCCATAAATCTTCTTCAGAATTAATTAACCAATCATTAGATTTCTTTTCGTCAACAATAAATTTATTATTGTGAACCTCAGCAATGTTTGATAAAGTAATTGTTGTGTCGGAATAACGTTTTTCGTGTCCATCTGCATTTCGTCCCCATTGATATAAATCGCCCCAACAATCAGATGTTTCTAAATTTGTTGTTGTAGCACCAAGATTTCGGTCTAAAAAGAATAAAACACCAGCAGTTGTTTTTATTCCAGGGAGCTCTAAATAAACATATTGACCTTTTTCTGCCGTAATAGGTTTAGAGAAATTTGCGTCATAATTCTGAGCATTTGTATATTTGCAAAACAATAATGAGAGAATTAAGGCAGAAAAGTAGTAAATTTTTCTATTCATACAATTCAATTTTAACAGGACAAAGGTATGACTTTTTCCCACTTAAATCAAATTAATAAAAAGAAAAATTGCAATTAAGCTAAAATAAGAAGAAAAATCAATGAAAATAAAAGGCTCAAACATATTTGATTCATTACGATTCCGTAACTTCAAACTCTATTTCTACGGACAATGTATATCATTGATAGGGACATGGATGCAACAAGTAGCTATGGGTTGGTTGGTCTATCGTTTGACAGGCTCCCTTATACTCTTAGGAACCTTGGTCTTCTTATCACAAATACCAACCATATTCATTACTCCATTTGCCTCAGCATTAATAGATAAAATAAGCAAAAAAAAGGTATTAATATTCACTCAATCCTTCTCAATGCTCCAAGCACTTATTTTAACCATACTCGTATTTACAAACACCATCGATGCCTCAAATATATGGATAATTCTACTCCTAAGCATTTTTCTTGGAATAGTAAATGCCTTTGATGGTCCAACTCGCCAATCATTCTATACATCATTAGTTCCCCAAGAATACTTAACAAATGCAGTAGCACTTAATTCTGCAATAATAAATGGTTCACGTTTAATAGGTCCGGCAATAGGCGGATTACTAATAGGCATTTTTGGAGAAGGAGGGTGTTTTTTAATAAATACAGTAAGCTATACATTTGTAATTGTAGCCCTATTTAAAATTAGATTAGATACCATAGAAATAAATAAAGCAAAGCTAAATATGATTAGTGATATGAAGGAAGGGTTTCATTATATGAATGAACGAACTCCAATAAAAATATTACTAATCATAACTTTGATCTTTTCCTTTCTAATCTTTCCTATAACCTCTTTCTTTCCAGCCTACACAAAAGACACCTTGCAGGGAGGAAGTGAAACCTTGGGATTAATAATGTCCTTTCTTGGCATAGGCTCTTTGAGTGGAGCTTTATTTTTAGCCTCAAGAAAAAGCATAGTTGGGCTTGATAAAATCCAATTCTTTGGAGTAATGGTAGCATCTTTAATAATCATACCATACTTCTTCGTAACCTCACTTTGGATTTCCCTAATCTTATCACCCCTTTTAGGCTTTTGTTTAGTAGGAACAATAGCCTCCACCAACACTATGCTTCAAGCCCTAACCGAATCAAAAATGAAAGGACGTATAATGGGATACTACACAATATGTTTTATAGGAGGCAGTGCCTTAGGAAGTTTATTCTTAGGGTGGTTAAGTCATTATTTCTCGCTATCAATCATAATGGCATCAAGTGGTATAATCTGCCTAATAGGACTAATAATCTATAGTCCCTATCTCAAACAAATCAGCATACAACAAAAAAGAATCTACACCGAAAGAGGAATAATCCCAGAAATTGCAGAAGGAATCAGCCAAGCAGAAGTGGAAAGATAAGTCAATAAAAATTTGGTTTTAGGGGAGATATGTTGCATCTTTCGTTGTGCAAAATAAGATGAAATTAACCTAATTAAAAAGCATATAAATTGAAACTCCATTTATCTAAAAAATAGACGGAGTTTAAATTTTCTCAGACTCAATCTAATTTTGCTCAAACTCCTTTAAATTTTACTTAAAGAGCATTTTATTTTCACCAATTTTAATTTGATTTTGCGCAAATCGTAATTTGATTCGTCCCAATCGTAGGGGTAGACACGCAGGTCTGCCCCTACGAGAGAGGGAGATGCCAAATCTTGATTTGTTTCTTCTCAATCGTAATTATTTTCTTACCTTTGTGCTATATTTAATTTTGAATTAATGGCGGAAAATCTTGTAACGGTTGAGAATTTGAGTAAGTCTTTTGGTGAAAAGACTTTGTTTGAGGGGCTTTCTTTTGGGATTAACAAGGGGCAGAAAATAGCTTTGGTTGCTAAGAATGGAACAGGGAAGAGTACCCTTTTAAGTGTGATTATGGGGAAAGAATTGGCAGATGGTGGTAATATCTCTTTTCGTAACGATTTGCACTATATCTATCTTGAACAAAATCCTTACTTAAATGAGAATATGAGTGTTATGGAGGTCGTTTTTACTTCTGATAACCCTACTATGGTTGCTGTTCGTAACTATGAGGAGGCGTTGCAAAGGGCTACTAAAAGTCATAATTCTAAAACAGAGCAGGAGCTTTCTGATGCAATTGCTGAGATGGATCGTTTTGGTGCATGGGATTATGAGGCAAGGGCGAAGGAAATTCTTTCAAAGTTAAATATTGTTGATTTGGAGCAGAGGGTTGGAACTCTTTCGGGAGGTGAAAGGAAGAAGGTTGCTTTGTCGAAGGTTTTAATTGAGCAGTGTGATTTGCTGATTCTTGATGAGCCTACCAACCATTTGGATGTTGTTATGATAGAGTGGTTGGAGGAATTTCTTTCACGTCAAAATCTTACTCTTTTTGTTGTTACCCATGACCGTTATTTCATTAATAATGTTTGCACTGATGTTTATGATCTTGACAGAGGAAGGATTAATAAATACAAGGGAGACTATAATTATTTTGTGGAGAAGAAAGAGGAGCAGGAGAATAACCTTCGTTTAGAGATTGAGAAGGCAAAGAATTTATATAAGAAGGAATTAGATTGGATGCGTCGTATGCCTAAGGCAAGAAGCACTAAGGCTAAGTCAAGGATTGATTCTTTCTACGACATTAAGGATAAGGCAAGTCAAAGGATAGATACCAAACAAACAGAGCTTTCTATTAAGTCTCAAAGAATAGGTGGTAAGGTTTTGGAGTTAAATCATATTTCTAAGAGTTTTGGTGATAAGAAATTGATTGAAGATTTTACTTATGCCTTTAAGAAGGGAGAAAAGATAGGTATAGTTGGAGGTAATGGGGCAGGGAAGAGTACTTTTTTAAATATCATTACTGAAAATCTCCGTCCAGACAGTGGAAGTGTGTCAACGGGTCAAACCATTCAATATGGCTATTATACTCAAAATGGTTTAGAGGAAAAAGATTCTTTGAGAGTTATAGATATTATAAGGGAAGTTGCTGATAATATTCGTATGGACAATGGAACAGAGCTTTCGGCTTCGTTGTTCTTAACTTATTTTGGCTTTACTGCCGATATGCAATATAATTATTATGGTAACCTTTCGGGAGGAGAACGTCGAAGGCTTTATCTTTTAAAGACCTTAATTTCCAATCCAAATTTCTTAATCTTAGATGAGCCTACTAATGACTTGGATATTTTTAACCTTACTATATTAGAGAATTTCTTAAGCCAATATAAGGGTTGCTTGCTTATTGTTTCTCATGACCGTAGTTTTATGGATAATTTGGTTGACCATATTTTTGTTTTTGAAGGAGAAGGTAAGATTAAAGATTATCATAGTAACTATTCCGACTATATGGAAATGAAGCAACAAGAACAAAAACAAAAGCTTCAACAAGCCAAATTACTTAACTCTAAGCCACAGGAAATAAAGCCTAAGGCTGATAAACCCCGTAAGCTTTCCTATAAAGAGCAAAAGGAGTTTGAATTAATAGAAGATATGTTACCTAAGTTGGAAAAGGAAAAGCAAGAGATTTCAGCTAAATTATGTAAGGGTTCAATTTCAAATGATGAGTTAAACAAGCTTTCTATTCGCATTCAGGAAGTGATAGATGAGATTGAAAAGAAGGAAATTCGTTGGATAGAGCTTTCTGAGTTAGCTTAGCATAATTAAGCTTAAAGCCATAATAGCCATACCTGAAACTAATCCATAAATAGCTAAATGATATTCCCCATATTCTCTTGAGGCTGGGAGTAATTCGTCTAAGGATATAAAAACCATAATCCCTGCAATAACGGCAAATACACAGCCTAAAAGCATTGGAGAAAGAAAAGGCAGAAGAATTAAATAAGCTAATATTGCACCCATAGGCTCTGCAACTCCTGACAAAAAAGAGAGTTTAAGAGCTTTCTTCTTGCTGCCTGTTGCGTGATAGATTGGTATTGAAACAGCAATTCCTTCAGGTATATTGTGAATAGCTATTGCAACAGCTATTGCCACACCTAGGGTAGGGTTTTCCATTGCAGCCATAAAGGTAGCCATTCCTTCTGGAAAATTATGTATTCCTATTGCAAGAGCAGTCATAATGCCTACTCTCATAAGTTTTTCGTCTTTTGTTGGTTTTGAATCAACGCTTTCCAAAGAACGCATCTCGTGAGGGTTCTCAAAGGAAGGTACAAGGCGGTCTATTATACCAATAAGTAAAATTCCTATAAAGAAAAAGAAAACAGTTGTAGACATTCCCATCTTTGTTCCAAACTCAGCAGTTAATAACTCCTGTGATTTGGCAAATAATTCCACAAAGGATATATAAATCATAACACCAGCTGAAAGTCCCAAGGAAAAAGAGAGGAATTTCTTGTTTGTTTTCTTTGCAAAGAAGGCGATAACGCTACCTATTCCAGTTGCCAAACCAGCCAATATAGTTAATAAAAGAGGTATTAAAATGTTTGTTTGCATACTGTTCTTTATTTAGAGGTTTTTATCCAAGAGCAATTATAATTAATATCTGAGCAAGCAATACTCTTAAAAAGAGAGTTAGAGGATAGACTGTTGCATAAGCAATTGAAGGGGAGTCGTTTGTAGAAATTTCGTTTGCAAAGGCTAATGCAGGCGTGTCGGTTGTACTTCCTGCCAAGAGTCCTAAGATTGTGAAGTAATTCATTTTGTAGTGTATTCTTGCAAATAAACCTACGATTAATAATGGTATAATTGTTATTATTAATCCGTAGATTATCCACATATAACCTCCACTAAAGATTGTTTGTACGAAATGTTCTCCTGCTCCCAAGCCAACAGAAGCTAAGAATAGTGAGATTCCGATTTCTCGAATCATCATATTGGCGCTTGTTGTTGTAAATGTTACTAATTTATAGTAAGGTCCATATCGTCCCATAAGGATTGCTACAACTAATGCTCCTCCAGCCAATCCTAATTTCACAGGTTGAGGCAAGCCAGGTATAGCAATAGGTATTGACCCTACAATTATACCTATAAATATTCCAAGAAAAATAGGAATTAGATTAGGTTGATTTAGACGCTTCATAGAGTTACCCAACATTTCAGCAACCTTATTTATATTTTCTTCATTTCCCACAAGGGTTACTCTATCTCCCATTTGAAGTTGCAGGTCGTAAGTTGCAACAAGATCAATTCCCGAACGACTAATACGAGCAATATTCACGCCATAAAGAGAACGAATCTTTAGGTTACCTATCTTTTGCCCATTTAAAGAAGGCTTGGTAACAACAATTTTTCGAGATATTAAATCGTGATTTTCTGTTTCCCAATCTTGCTCTTGAGTCTTACACTTTTCGCCCAAAAGCATGATGATTGCATTCTCGTTTGGTTTCTCAACAACAACACGTAATGTGTCATTTAACTGAATAACTGTGTCGTTGGTTGCAATTTCAACGTTTCCATCTGTATGTTTTACCCTCGTTATCACAACAGGTTTGCCAAGAGAATCAATAACGTCCTTTATCTTATATCCTACTACGCCTTGATTTCTAACTATTATGGATAATCTTTTAGCAATACTTTCTTTAGTCTTATCTGAAAGGTTTTCAGCTTCCTTATTGATGTTTATTTTACAGAAGAATTTTATAATCATTGGAGTTAAGATAATACCAACAACTCCAAGAGGATAAGCAACGGCATAGCCTAAGGAGATATTAGGATTATTGACTCCAGTAATATCAGTGAATGTTTGTTGAGCAGCTCCAAGTCCAGGAGTGCTTGTTACAGCTCCAGACATAACACCAACCATTGTAGCTAAATCTATATTTGTGATTAGGTGAATAATATATGTTGTAAATCCACCCAAAATAACCACCATGGTAGCTAATATATTTAGTTGTAAGCCTCCCTTTTTTAAGGATGAAAAGAACCCAGGTCCAACTTGCAACCCTATGGAATAAACAAAAAGTATAAGTCCTAATTCTTTAGTGAAATCAAGTAAAGTGCTATTTACCCTTAATCCAAAATGACTGATAATTATTCCAGCAAAAAGTATCCAAGTTATCCCTAATGACACCTTGGCTATTTTTATCTTCCCTAACTGTATCCCTATCACTATTGTGATAGCAAGCAACATTATTGAATGCCCAATGCTTGCACCACTAAATAGGTTTATTATCCAATCCATAGTCTTAATCTTTCTTTCTCCGATTTTTTTGCAAAGGTAATGGTTGTTTGACAAATCTCGGAAGTTTTCTAAGATATTTTATAACTAAAAAACATTTAAAGACAGTTTCCAAGTAGTAAAACTATTTTTTTATAAGAGAAAATAAAGAGAAGAAAAAGATTATTATCATTGCTCATAATTCATGAAAATTTCTTATATTTGCAGTTGAAATAGTTTATAACTCGAAAGAGTTGAATCGGACACAAATATTTTCCTAAAAATTTCTTAAAATAAAAGATGTACATCTTTTACCCCAAAAGATGCACATGATTTGACCCAAAAGATGTGCATCTTTCTGATATTTTAATCAAGTATAATTACATCAAGACTTGCTTTCGTTGGAATTATATCAAGTATAAATAGAAAAAAAAGGGATTTATTTTCAACAAGAGTTAATCTTTTTTCGAGAAGAATTAATCTTTTTGTGAGTTATCAAATATTAGGATTAAATTCTTTCATTATTTTCATTCCAATTATAGCACAAGCTTCGGCGTCGGCTAAGGCGTGGTGATGATTTGTTAGGTCATAGCCGCATTGTTTTGCTACTGTTTGAAGTTGATGATTTGGCAGGTTGGTGAATATCTTTCTTGACGCTCGGCAGGTGCAATGAAATTTATAGTTAGGGTAGGGCATTTTGTGTAAATTAAAAACTGCTTTTAGGCAACCTTCATCAAATGGACTGTTATGGGCAAGAAGTGGTAGGTTTTTAATCTTTGGTGCTATCTCTTGCCATACTTCTGGAAAAGTAGGAGCATTATTTGTGTCCTTTTCTGTCAAACCGTGTACTTGAGTTGTAAAATAAGTAAAGAAATTAGGTTGTGGATGGATTAGACTATAATATTTTTCAACAATTACTCCTTTTCTTACTACAACAATTCCAACGCTACATACGCTACTTCTATTTTGGTTAGCTGTCTCAAAATCTATTGCTACGAAATTTTGCATTTTTTTTCTTTTCCTCTTTGTCTTAAAACTGATTGCAAAGTTAATTAATTTCATATTCAAGCATTCTTTTATTAGTAAATATTTGTTGCAAAATTATAATAGGGCTATGCAAAAATATATCATAAGCAAAGAAAAAATTACCAACCATTAACCATTAATCACTAACCATTAATAATTAATTTGTAACTTTGTACTTTAAAATACAATAAAAATATTAGAATTATGCCAATAGATTTTACATTAAACTTTAGGGAAATATTTACAGCGTTTATGGTTTTGTTTGCTGTTATTGATATTACAGGCTCAATTCCAATTATAATTGATTTAAATAGTTCTGGAAATAAAGTCAAGCCAGGGAGAGCAGCTTTAATGTCTTTTGGTTTAATGGTTTTGTTTCTTTTCTTGGGGGAAGGATTGTTGAAATTGTTTGGCGTTGATATTGCTTCTTTCGCTATTGCTGGTGCTGTTATTCTTATTGCTTTGGCAGTTGAGATGACTTTTAATATTGAGATATTTAAGAATGATGGTCCAAGTGGTCATTCAACAATTGTTCCTATGGTATTTCCTCTTATTGCTGGGGCAGGAACTCTAACAACAACTTTATCCTTAAGGGCTGAATGTAGTTATATTAACTTGATTATTGCAATGGCTTTAAATATGCTTGTTGTTTATGTAGTAATAAAGAATGTTAATATGGTCGAAAAGATATTAGGTAAAGCAGGAATATATGTATTAAGAAAATTCTTTGGTGTAATTCTTTTGGCAATGAGTGTTAAGTTAATAATAACAAACCTAACAATCCTCCTAAAATAAAATTACCATTAATTATTAACCATTGACCATTAAAAGGTTTCTCATCTGCATTGAAATTATTGGCTTCCACTCTTCAATAATTTTTCCTAATTCTTCATCTTTGGAGTTTAATATTTCTTGTATTAGATTTTTTGCAATAAAAGGGAATGTTACCTGACTAATAAATGACATGAAAATAATATGTATTGGTATACGTTTTATGTTTCCTTTATCCATTTCATCTGTAATTGTTTTTATGAGGATTTGCAAGTAATTAGCAAAGTCGATGCTATATGCAACAGATAATAGGTGCTTTAAATCTCTATTTATTTCTCCCATTATAAAGCTTGGTAGGTATGGAGTTGTAAGAAAAACCCTAAAATATTCATCAATTATTTTGTCTATCTTTTCAAAAAAAGTATCATTGTTTAGTAGAATATCTTTTATTTTAGGTAGAAAAGATTTTATAATTGTTCCAAATACAGCTTCAAACATCTTGTCTTTGGTGTTGAAGTAATAATGTAAGGTTGTACGATTAATACCAACAGTAGAAGCTATGTCGCACATATTTGTATTCTTATAACCATATTCTAAAAACAATTGTTTTGCTACTTCAATTATTTGAGCTTCTATATTTTCTACATTTGTTGTGCTATCCATAATGTCTGTTTATTTTATATTATCTATCATTAAATGAAGTCTGTTTGTTATATTTACATCACTTACTCCACTATCAAAATCTAATGATAATAAGTTCATTTGAGGGTATAGTGTTTTTATTTTCTTTTCTACACCTTTTGAAATTATGTGATTAGCTATACAACCGAAAGGTTGAAGACTTATAACGTTATTAATCCCTTTGTGTGCAAAAGTAACTATCTCAGCAGGGAGTAACCATCCTTCGCCAAATTGAGCATTAAGAGATATTACTTCTTCTCCATGTTTGGCAGCCGTAAAAATATCGTTGAATGGTGTATAATATCTAAATATAGATGATGTTTTGTCAAACTTTTTAATTTCTCTGTGAATTAGATTGTAAATCCTATTCATTACAAAAGAAGGTAATAATTCATGTTTTATATTATTCTCTTTGTTTACCTTACGATTGACAAAGGTTTGCAAAAAGAAATCTGTTAGCATAGGTGGTATAACTTCTATCTTTCTATCAATAAGCCATGAAATAACATCTTTATGAGCAAAGGAATTAAATTTAAGGAATATCTCTCCAACAACTCCCATTTTAGGCATCTTTTTGTCTTCATTTACAATTTTATTAAATTCATAAGATGCATTATTCAGTAGTCTTAGAAGTCCTTTACAATCGTTTTTTAGGATATATTTATTAGCCACTTCAAGATAATAATCTTTTAATTTTAAAGCATCACCATTATTTTTTTCTCTTACAACTGATGCATAATATAATTTTGCAATGCAATCGCTGAATAGAATTGCATCAAGTGCAATATGAATATATTTAGTCCAATTAATATTAAAGCCAGATTGATTATTACTCATACTACTGCCAAAAGCAACGGAAATAACAGGAATATTTTCAAATCCAGATTCAACCATAGCACTTTTAATCATTTCCAAGTAATTTGATGCACGACATTGACCTCCAGTTTGAGTTATTGCAACTGCTGTATTATTTAAATCATAATTACCACTCTTTAATGCTTTAATAATATCCCCAATAATAAGTGTTGCAGGATAGCAGACTTCATTATTTGCATATTTTAATCCTTCTTCTGCTGATTGGTTATCGCTCTTAGGTAATATCTCAAAGTCAAAACCAGTAAGTTTAAAGAACGAATGCATGATTGGAGAAATAAAGTCGGTAAAGTAAGGAACTAAAATTTTTCTTTGACGTTCTTTTTTAGTGAATACTTGAGTTGTTACAAATGGTTTTATTTCATGAGAGCGATTTTTGTCATACTTTAAGCTTTCAATCAAAGAACGTACACGAAGTTTTAAAGAACCAATATTATTTACATCATCTATCTTAAGAATGGTAAGACTTTTCTCATATCGTTTCAGAATGTTTTTAACTTCATCTAACAGAAAAGCATCAGGACCACAACCAAATGAAGTCATTTGAACAAAGTGAATATTATTACCTTGCTCTGCAACCCATTGAGTAGCTTTTAAGATTCTATTAATATAGGCCCATTGAGATACATAATGACTATCATCAAAATGAATAGAAGTATTGCTTCTTACAATATCTTCTGAAATAATGTCAACACCCATATCTGAAATCATATCAGATATTTTATGTTGTACTAAAGGGTCTGTATGGTAAGGTCTTCCAGCAAGTAGAATGGTTAGTTTGTCTTTTGAATCTTCTTTTGGGTAGATTTGATAATTGAGTCTTTCTATTTCCAATTCATATTCTTCTTGAACAGAAATAGCATTATTTATAGCATTATCTATTTTTTTATTATCAACACCTAAACTTTGCAAATATTCTTTGCATGATTTTTTTAATAATTTTACGTCTTTAAAAGTAATTGAAGGAGAATCAATAGGAATAGATGGATTAATAGCACTTTTAATAACATCTGAATAACCTGAAACTATTGGGCAATTATAACTATTTACAGTGTTCTCATTCTCTTTCTTTTCAAAAATAACATAAGGCATAAATATACGATCAACTTCCTTATCAATAAGGTTATAAATATGACTATGTGTTAATTTAGCAGGGAAACATATATTGTCTGACATCACAGAATGTATTCCTGTTTCATAGTTCAGAAAAGTGGAAGGGTCTGAAATAATGGTTTTAATTCCACAACTTTTAAATAAAGAATGCCAGAAAGGATAATTCTCATAAGTATTTAAGCAACGTGGAATACCAATAACAAAAGGATAATTAGATTCTTTTAGAGGCTTCCTGTCAAATAATAACTTGTACTTTTGAGTATATATATTCTTTCCTTTTTCTTGCTTTTCACCAGAATTAGTAAATATTTTTTCACATTTATTTCCAGAATAAAAAGTATTACTATTTTTAAATGTGTATTTGTTAATAATACAATGGTTTTCACAACCTCTACATTGTAATTCTTGTGTTGAATAATTAGCAGAAGATAATAATTCATTTACGCTTAATCCTTTAGATACTATTGTGTTTTTAGCATAAATGGCAGAGCCGTAAGCTCCCATTAATTCTGATATATTACTACGGTAAACCTTGCAATCTGTAAGAAGTTCAAAAGCTCTTACAACCGAATCATTTTTCATAGTTCCACCTTGAAGAACTATCTCTTTACCTAATTCAGAAGTGTTTTTTACTTTTAAAACCTTATAAAGACAATTCTTTACAACAGAATAGGAGAGACCTGCGGCAATATCTTCAACTGTTGCACCTTCACTAAGAACTTGCTTGATTTTAGAATTCATAAAAACAGTGCAACGAGTTCCTAAATCGCAAGGTGATTTTGAGTTACAAGCAGCATTAGCAAATTTAGAAACAGAATAGCCCAATGATTTTGCAAATGTTTCAATAAAAGAACCACAACCAGAAGAGCAAGCCTCATTAATTTCCATTCTGCTAAGTGTTCCATTTTCAACAAACATGGCTTTCATATCCTGTCCACCAATATCAAGAATAAATGATACTTTTGGAGATATTTTCTTTGCTGATGCATAATGGGCTATTGTTTCAATAATTCCATAATCAAGATTAAATGCAGCTTTTATTAAATCTTCACCATAACCAGTAGAACAACTACCAATTATTTTTAAATCTTTATTCTTGCTTTCTTCTATTAGTTTTTCTAAACCTTTTTTAGCAGCATCAATTGGATTTCCTTTATTTGGAGCGTAATAAGAAAATACAACTCTTTCCTCATTATCTATTGCAACAACTTTTGTTGTTGTTGAACCAGAATCAATACCTATCCATACACCATCTTTATTATCTTTTATTGATATTTTTTCAATAGAATTTTTCTCTTTTTCTTTCTTCCATTCCAAATATTCCTCTTTAGAAGAAAATAATGCAGGCAATCTATTTGTTTCAGATAAACTTTCGTTTTTTCCACTCTTTAAAATATTTAATAACTCATCAATAGACATATTAGGTGTTTTCTCTTTATAAAGAGAAGCTCCCCAAGCAGGAATAAGATTAGCATTTTGTGGAGTTATTGTATCTTCTGAATTTAGATTTAAATAATCAATAAAAGCTTTTCTTAAAGATGGAATGAAGTTGAGAGGTCCTCCACAGAATAATATTTTTGGTTTAACATCAAAACCATGAGAAAGAGTAACAATAGTTTGTACTGCAACAGCATGAAAAATAGATACTGCAATATCAGATTTATTTACATTTTTGCTTATAAGATTCTGTATATCTGTTTTTGAAAATACTCCACAGC
>JBAZSY010000014.1:0-69887 GCA_041662185.1 Bacteroidales bacterium | reverse complement strand
TATGTTAGTCTTCTATCGTATGAAGAACATCTTCCTCCTCTTGGGTAATATCCTGCTACTTGTGAACGAGCTGGCAATTTTAGTTTAGCTGTTATTTCTGATGCTATTCTACCACTAACTCCTCCAAGGCGTGCATGTCCATATTCATCTAATTCTGTTGAAGCATAAACTAATTCCGTTTGTCCCGTTTCGTCATTATACCAATTTACTCCTTCTGATACAGAAATAAGTAATGATTCATTTTCTTTATATCTTTCATTTACTACTTCAAAGAATTGTTCTTTTCTTTCTTTTGTCATTTCTAATTCTGGAACTAATGCAACTGATGCTCCTCCAAATGTACCAGAACCGGTTAACCAACCTGCATTTCTTCCCATTACTTCCATAACCATAATTCTGGAATGGCTTTCGGCAGTAGTTTTTAATATTGATGCCATATCTGCTATTCTACTTGCCGCCGAAGGAAAACCAGGACAAATAACTGCTTCAATATCTTTCCCGTTATAGCTGTGTGTTGTAAGTGTTCTTAAATCGTTATCTATTGTTTTAGGAAAGCCAATTACAGGAATGCCTTCTAACTCATGTAAACGTTTTGCTGCACCATTTGTATCATCGCCACCAATAGTTACTAAGACATCTATCTTATACCTTTTAAGGTTTTTCATTATTTGAGATACTCTGTTTTCTTGATCAGCATTTGATGAAAAAGGATTTGTTCTTGAAGATCGTAGTGCTGAACCTCCATAATACCCATCATAGTTTTTATAGGTTAAATCAACTATATCTCCATCTCCTAATAGTCCTTTCCAACCTTGACGTATGCCATAGACTTTATATCCTAACATTGAAGCTCTATTACGAACTGATTCAATGCTGGCATTTATTGCAGGGGTATCTCCACCTCCTGATAAAATTGCTAATATTTTACCGTGAAATAGCTTGTTACTTAGCATATTATTAATTTATATGTTTGATTATTTTTATATGTATTTTAATGCAAAAGTATGAAAAAAGTACGAAAGAGCAAGCTTATTTATCTTCTATTTGCACAATTAACTCTTGGTACCAGTGTTTACCGAATTTTCTTATAAGGGGTTCTTTTAACATTTTATATATTGGAAGGTTTTGATTTTTACCTTCTTCAAGAGCTGAGTTACAAATATCCCAAGCATGATAATTTACTGCTTGAAATTCCCCATAATCTTGTATTCTTATTGGGTATAAGTGACAAGAAATTGGTTTTCGAAAGTTTATTACTTTGTCTTCATATGCTCTTTCTATTGCACATTTTGCTATTTCTCCATCGTAGGTTAAAAATACACAATCTTTTTCATCAATTATTCTTGTGCATAACTCTCCTGTTACATCTATATCTGATATTCCTGATTTTTCTATTTCTAATAAGCCTTCTATAGTTAGATATGGTTTTATCTTTGGAAGGAGTTTCTTTATTTGTTTTACTTCATCTTTTTCAAGTGGAGCACCTGCATCACCCTCAACACAACACATTCCTTTACAGTGTTGAATATTACAGCAAAACATCACATCTCTTATATCTTCGCTGACTATACTATTACCTACTACTAACATTTTTCTATATTTTTACTGCAAAAGTATGAAATTTATGAGAAAAAACGTACTTTTGCACTTTATCAACAACATTTTTATTTTTAAGCTATACAGATGGAAACTCAAACATTAAACAACGATAAGCCTTCATTAAATTTTATAGAAGAGATTATCGAGAACGATTTAAGCAATGGCGTTCATAAAAGCATTATTACTCGCTTCCCTCCTGAACCTAATGGTTATCTTCATATTGGACATGCTAAAAGTATTTGCTTAAACTTCGGCTTGGGTATTAAATATGGTGGAAAAACTAATCTTCGTTTTGATGACACAAATCCTGTTAAGGAAGATGTAGAATACGTTGATAGTATAAAAGAAGATATAAAATGGCTTGGTTTTAATTGGGCAAGTGAACATTATGCTTCTGATTATTTTGAACAACTTTACCTTTGGGCTGTTGAATTAATTAAAAAAGGTCTTGCTTATGTCGATGACCAAACACAAGATGAAATAAAATTAAATCGTGGTAATGTTCAAACACCTGGTAAAGACAGTCCTTACAGAAATAGAACTGTAGAAGAAAACTTACAAATTTTCCAAGAAATGAGAGATGGTAAGTATGGAGATGGAGAAAAAATTCTAAGAGCTAAAATTGATATGGCTCATTCTAATATGCATATGAGAGATCCTATTATGTACAGAATTCTTCATACAGAACATCATCGTACTGGTGATAAATGGTGTATTTATCCTATGTATGATTATGCTCATGGGGAATCTGATTCAATTGAAAACATCACTCACTCAATTTGTACATTAGAATTTGATGTTCATCGTCCTTTATATGAATGGTTTATTGAAAAATTAGGTATATTCCCTTCTCATCAATATGAATTTGCAAGACTTAATCTTTCTTATACTGTTATGAGTAAGAGAAAGCTTTTACAATTAGTTCAAGAAAAACAAGTTACTGGTTGGGATGATCCTCGAATGCCTACTATTTGTGGACTTCGTCGTAGAGGTTACACTCCAGAAAGTATTAGAAACTTTTGTGATAGTATTGGTGTTGCTAAAAGAGATAATTTTATTGATGTTGGACGTTTAGAATTTTCTTTGCGTGAAGATTTAAATAAAAGAGCAAATAGAGTTATGGCTGTGCTTGACCCTATTAAATTAGTTATTGATAATTATCCAATAGGACAAACAGAAGAACTTGAAGCTATTAATAATCCTGAAGATGAATCAGCAGGAAAGAAAATGCTTACTTTCTCTAATACTTTATTTATAGAAAGAGATGATTTTATGGAAAACCCTCCTAAAAAGTATTTCCGTTTAGCAATTGGTCAAGAAGTTCGTTTACGTTATGCTTATTTTATTACTTGTACAGGGGTTGAAAAAGATTCTGAAGGTAATATAACAACAATACATTGTTCTTATGACCCTGCTTCACGTGGTGGTAATTCTCCTGATGGAAGAAAGGTTAAGGGAACAATTCACTGGGTTGATGCAAATAATTGTTTGGATGCAGAAGTTAGATTATTTGATAGATTGTTTATTGATGAAATGCCTGAAAAGGTTGAAGATGGAAAAACTTTCTTAGACAATTTAAATCCAAACTCATTAAAAGTTGTTAGAAATGCTAAGGTTGAATGTTCTTTAAAGATAGTTAATCATTTAGATAAATTCCAATTTGAACGCTTAGGTTATTTCTGTGTAGATTATGATTCTACTACAGAACATTTAGTATTTAATCGTGCTTGTACATTAAAAGATTCTTGGACTAAACAAAATTAATTTCCATGAAAAAGATTTATATAGTATTATTAGTATCAATGGTTTGCTTATGTCAAACAGCTTTTTCTCAAGATCGTCATCGCCTTAAAAATAAAGAGCCTTACGATGTTTTTTATATTGCTAAGCCTTTCTTTCTTCAATCTAAGGGCAGTGACCTTACTAAGAATTATAATAATGGTGCCGGTATAAACCTTGGCTTAGAATATCAATTTCAAGAATTAAACCTTGGAGTTGGATTTGAGTTAGGTTATGCTTACATTAGTCCAAACTCATATAAAATAAAATATCTTCCAAGAAAGTATTTGTTCACAGCTAATCAAATACCTTTTACAATTTACACCAACTACTACCTTCATAATGAAGCAACTTATTATAATTTTTTGGATAGAATAAAACCATATATTGGGTTAGGTTTAGGTGCTATTTGGGGAAGATATGATTATAGTTTAAGTTCAGACGCTAATAGAGGTGACGATGATTTTGGATATTATCTAAGAGATTATGAAGGACAATCAGGTGTTCGTGTAGGAATACTTCCAAGAGCAGGGATTTTGTTTGCAACAGAAAAAAATGCTTTTGGATTTGAAGTAGGATACCAAACTTATTTTTCTTGGGATAGATTAGAACCACAATCACATCTTACCCTTGGTTTAACTTATGTTTACATTATTGAATAATGATTAATGATAAATGATATAGATACTCAATTAATCATTAAAAGAAATGTTTCAAGCAATGATTTTAGCTGCTGGATTAGGCACAAGACTTAAGCCTTTAACACTTTCAAAGCCTAAGGCTTTAGTTGAGGTAGCTAACGTTAGTTTATTGGAACATAATATAAACAAACTTATTGATTGTGGATGTAATCACATTGTAATAAACGTTCATCACTTCGCAGAACAAATCATAGAACATATTTCTAATAAGCATTATAATGCTGACATTTTCATTTCCAATGAAACCAATTTACTTCTTGATACTGGTGGAGGATTAGTAAATGCTAAACATCTTTTCGACTCTAAAAATGATATCCTTGTTCATAATGTTGATATCCTTTCAAAAATAGATTTCTTTTCCTTTTATAAAGAACATAAAGAAAGTAATGCATTAGCCACCTTAGCTGTAAGTGAAAGAAAAACTTCTCGATACTTATTATTTAATAAAGAAAATACGCTTTGTGGTTGGGAAAATACAAAAACAGGAGAAAAGATAATTTCAAATGAAGATAAAAGCTTAACCCATTGGGGTTTTAGTGGCATTCAATTTATCAATCCAGAACTTTTAAATCTTCTTCAACAAGAAGGTTCTTTCCCAATAATTCCAGAATACTTAAAACTATCCAAAGACTACCCTATCAAATCTTATATCCATTCTAAAGATATATGGGTAGATGTTGGGAAAATCGAAGCTATAGAAAAAGCAGAAAAACTCCTTTCATAATAAGTCTGATAACATGAAATCACATGATTAATTATGCTAATTGTATTCCTCCTTTCATTATAGACGAATAAATAGAATAATATTATGAGTAAACAAGTTGAAATCAAAACTAAAGAAAATGATTTTCCTATAATGGAATTTCTTGAAAAAATTGAAGATGAATCCAAGAAAAAAGATTCAATAGTATTATATAATATAATACTTCAACACACAAAAGAGGAAGGAAAACTTTGGGGAGATAGTATAATTGGATTTATAAAATATATGGCATCCTACCAATCTAATCGTAGCGTTGAATGGTTTAAAGTAGGTTTCTCTCCAAGGAAAAACTATATTTCCTTATACCTTAATTTTATTCTTTATGACGAAAATAATATTGAACTTGCACAAAAATTAGGTAAAGTAAAAATAGGAAGAGGCTGCATCAATTTTAAAAAGCTAAGTGATTTAGATAAAGGAGTACTAAACCAACTAATAGGAATAGCATTAAAAGCTAACAAAGTTTAGCTCAAAAAGATTAGCTTTATTTCTGATTAAAGTTGATATACAGACGCAAGTATTTATTCAGACTTACAAATACAATAAGAAAAAGAAAAATGATTGGATATTGCAGATTACTTCTTAAAAAGAGATTAAATCTTTTTGAATTTATATTTAATCTTTCTGGATTTATATTTAATCTATTTGGAAAAAGATTAAATCTTTTTGGACTATTAATTGGGCAAAGTTAAGATTTCTTCTTGATTATCCACTATATTCATTATATAACCATATTTTTTATTAACAATTACCTGTTGATAAAAACAACGAAGGAATTGATATTATATGCAAATTATATTATTACCTTTGCGAGATTAATAAAGTAATTTATTATTAACCAATTAAAAAAACAATTATCATGAAAAAGAATTTATTTATTTTATTTGCTATTTTATTAGCATCAACGTTAACATTTGCACAAAGTGGGAAAATGTTCATAACGGGAGGAATAGGATTTAATTCTAGTTCTACATCCTCAACAGTTGGATCAACAACAACTGATGTTCCAAGTTCTTCAACATTTAATATTAATGCAGAATTTCATTACATGGTAACAAACCAAATTGCAGTTGGTCTAGGTATTGGATATTATAGAGACAATCAATATAGCAATACAGTTGATGACAATGATTTATACAACACAACTTCATTATTTACATTTGCTCCTTCTGCAATATATTTTATGAAAATAACCGATCATCTTAAATATTCTCCAAAACTATATGTAAGTTTTGGCTTTGGAACTTATGATGTGGACAACTATGTTATTAATAATGTAGTTACTACAACAAATGATTTAACAAATATTAGCATAGGATTAGAACCACTAAGTTTTGAATATAGCTTCAACAAACATTTTGCTATAAACATGGGATTTGGTAGCGTAACTTATAATATGCTTACATCAAGCTATACTGATTCTGGTGTAGAATACAAATACAAAAATAACAATTTTGATTTAGGATTAAATTTAGGAGCATCATTTGGTCTTCGTTTTTATTTCTAATCTAAAAATTTAAACTTATTATAGAGGAGTAAACAATTAAGTTTACTCCTTTTTTTGCCTATATTATTTGCTATTATTAAAATTAAGTTTACCTTTGCATCTACAAATCAATTAATAATTTATTTAGAATAACCAAAACAAAACAAACATGAAAAAATTAGTTCTATTATTTTGCGCTTTTTTAAGTGCAGCTACTGTATTAAGTTCTTGTTCAGATGATAGCTCTGACGACAACAATACAACGACAACAACAGCAGCAAGTGTGATTACTATTGCCAATTTAAAGTCTTATGTAGGACAAAGTAATGCTCAAATATCATCGTCAATTACATCAAAGGGATACACTCTTACTTCAACAGAAAATCCTGGTGATGGTTTGATTAATTACATTTATATGTCTGCTCAAAGTTTAACAGGAGGAAAACAATGTATTATTGGTGAATATAATAATGTTATTTACACAGCAGCTTTTGCTGAAGCAGGAATGAGTAGAGCTACTGTATTACCTACTTTTAAAATATTATCTGATAATGCATATTCTGTATATCAAAACTTAACTTATGATTATATGGGTAATATTCTGACTAATGGTAGTGTTTTAGATTATGATACTCATAACGATTTTATTTCAGCTTATAATTCATTTACTTCATTTGAAAATTGCTCAGAAATGTATTCATTTGACTCAGAAACAGAAATGTCTCAAGCAATGATTTCTTACATAGAAGCAAATGCTAAAACAACATATTGTGCAATTTCAGCAATGTATGTAAATTATCTTTTATCTCCTCAATACATAAACAAATCTAACATAAAAGAAACGCTAAAAATCAAATAATCTTTAGCTAAAAACTATTTGATAATATGCATAAATAGTAAACTAAAATTGCTTTACTATTTATGCATATATTATATATAATATCATCTAAAGCAAACCTTTTCGTATTCCTTTCTTATATTACAATCAGAATATAATTGTATCTCCTGTTATCAAATATTCTATAATATACCCTTAACATTCAAATTGTATTAATATAAAGCTGCTAATATGTTTTTTGTATTGAAGAGAGAGATTTGCTATACCTTTTTAAAACAGCTAATATAAACTTTAAAGTCCAACAGATTAAACCAAAAAGATTGTAAAGCTATTTCAAACCTTTTGAAAATGGAAGAATTCTTACACTTGGGGAGTCAATATAGGAAGAAAATAGGTATTTATAATGAGTTTTATAAATTAGATAATGTCTTTTTGAATTTAGATGGCGTCTTTTAATCTCATAACTCCTTATCTTTGGTTAATAACATAAGATAATATTCTAAAATATAGCCATAAAGTAGTTCAGATAAAAGAGAAAGATTATAATAAGGTTCATTCAGCCAACAAGATATAAAATTATATCTTTCCCCAATACTTTCTTAGAAACCATTCTGAGGCAAATATTAGAATTATTAGTGAAAGGTACCACCAAAGGTCTATTAATTTATGATTTGTTATTGTTTGGTTGATTAGAGGTTTGATATCTTTACGTTTCTTTAGTAGGTCTTGGAGTTTATCTATTTGATTTGGATAAATCATTTGAGCAGAGGTTTTTTCAGAGATATTAAATAGGAGGTTATGGTCTGCTACTATATTTATTGCTTCAAGATTTTGGGTTGAAATATGAAATAAGCCATTGACTACAAAGGTTTTTCCTCCGTATGTTGTAGTAGCTGTGTAGTTATATTTACCCGATGGGAATGTTCCAAGATATAGATGATAAGCATTAATTGTTTTAGAAAATGTAAATGGGAATTTCTTTCCTTCTGGATTTGTTATTACAATTTTTACATCTGGCTCATTTACTAATTCATAAGAATCATTATAGAGTTCCGCATCCATTATTATTGGTTGGTTTTCAGCAAAAACATTATCACATATTATTCGGAATCGACTCTTATCTAATTTTGAGGCAAGATATTGAATACTCTTATGTATTATCTCATCTGTTTGGTTATGAGTTTTATTTATTAAGTAGTTTTGTAACCTCCAACGCCAAAAGCCCTCTCCTACTATTGCTCCAGAACGTTGGTTCGGATTATTTGTAAATGCTATTAATGGATAGTTAGTTTGAATTGTTCCTATTTTTTGATTAACTAAGCTTTGTGTTACTGGAGAAAGATTATATGTTCCAAATGGAGAAAGAAGTGGAGGAAATTGATTTAGTATAGTTTCTGTTTCTTTACTTATGCTAAAGAGTGTGAAATTTGTATTGGCAAAAGCTGTTGCTGAATTTGAATTGACTTTACTATTATTTATTACTATTCCTGTTGAAAGGGAATTGAAATAAGATATATTTGTTTGTGAACCTATAACGTATAGAATAGGTATATTCGCTTCTTTAAGTCTTTCAATTGCTTTTAGTTGTTGAGGGTTTGAAGCTGGTATTTGATGTAGTATTGCAATGTTATAGTCTTTTAGAGAAGCTGGAAAATCATTGAATAATATTGTTTTTACTTCATAGTTTTCATTTGTTTCTATTGACTGCTTAATTGCTGACATATCTGGATGAGGAGAATTACCTACAAGCAATATCTTTTGCCTTCCGTCAAGAACTTCAACAAATATATCTCTTACATTATTAGCTGTTGTTTGCTCGTTTTGAATTGTTTGAAGTTCTATTGTATAGCGTTGCAATCCTACTTTCTCTGCTGTTAGAGTTGTGGAGAAACTCTTTGAAAAATTATTATTATCAATCAAAAAATGTTCTTCGAAAAGAGTCTTACCATCTTTCTTTACTCTAACAATAGAGCTACTTCCCTTTGCTTTTTGAGCTATTGCAACAATTTCAAGAGGAAATTTATTTTTTAGATATGCCATACGATTATATCTTACTTCACTTATGGCTAAGTCTTTTTTAATTGTAGTGTCCCCCATTGCAACCGTAAAGACTGGAATTTGCAAATCATCAATAAGGTTTAATGGATTATTCCCTTTATTAATTATCCCATCTGTGCAGAGTATTATACTTGATAGATTAAGGTTTGAATACTTATCTTGAATTCTTAGTAATGCGTCTGATATATCTGTAGCGTAATCTTTGTAGTTTATTTTTTTTATATCATCATTATTAATTTCCTTTGCATCAGAGCCAAACTTAATGAATTTAACCTCATAATCTTCATCTAATGCTTTTGCCAAATTTTCTATCTTTTTTAAGTATTCACCCTTATAAAAATTAGAATCTTTTGTCATTAAAAGAGAAGATGAATTGTCTTGTGCAATAACCACTATTGGTTTTTGTACAATATCTTTTTTATGTTTAATGGTTGGAGCAATAAAGAGAAAAAAAGTAAGAAAGAATGCAAAAAAACGAAGAGAAAAAAGAACTATGCTTTGTTTTTTAGTATAAGTCTTTTTCTTTGTATAAAAATATAGTATAGTACTCCCAGCTAAGGAAATAAGTATTATTGGTATTAACCACCAAAGGGAGTATTCTGTAAACATAAATTAAATGATATTACGTTCTTTTTTTATCTTTTCGTAAGCATTATTTATCTCTTGAAACTTTTCTTTTGCAGCCTTCTTTGCCCCTTCTCCAAGAGCTTCAACCTTATCTGGGTGATATTTAATTGCCATTTTCCTATATGCTTTCTTTATTTCATCATCGGAGGCTGTCTTTTCAATTTGAAGTATTACATATGATGAGTCTGTTCCATCAAAATACATTGCTTCTATTGTCTTGTAGTCAGGTTCATTTAACCATAAGAGTTGTGATATTCTACGTATCAAATCTCTCTCTACTGCTGAACAACTATTATCTGCTACTGCTACTCCAAAAAGATAATGCAAAAGTTGAAGACGTGAAGAATAATTTAAAGAACTTCTTATCTTTTCACAAGCTTCTTCAATGTTTATATCTTTTTCTAAAAGCTCTTTAAGTATTTCTAAACGATTCTTAGTATGTTCTTCGCCAAATTGACGAGTGAAGAAATCTTTTACAAAGTTTAGTTCACTTTTCATTATCTTCCCATCTGCCTTCATAACAGCAGCAGCAAGAATTAAAAGACTTATTGAAAAATCACCTTGCTGACGAGGCACGCCTTGATATTCTTTGTTTATTAAGTTTTCTAAAAGTGAACCTGCTGCATATCCAATAACTCCACCAATAAAACCTCCACCAAAGAAAAAGCCCAAGCCACCTGTTATCCATCTAATTATTCCCATATAATCATTTTTTTTTAGAACCTGCAAAGATAATATTTTTAATTATATTCTTTATTGTAAATCCACTTAAAACCTTTTGGGATTGCATCAGCAGCTGCATATTGATGATAATCATAAGACAAGAGAGAAACAGCATCAACTAAAACTATATCACAACCTTTTGCGATAGCTTTATTTTTAAAGTTTAATGAATTTGAATAAGGAACTGTCTCATCTTTTGGATGATGACAAAGATAAATTGGAGTTTTAGGTGTCCAACCTCTATCTATTGCCAAATATAAATCATTATCAGCAAACCTATTCCATATTCCCGTCTTATTAATCAAGTCACTAATTATATTATTAGTAAAATAATCTCTTATATGATTTGGCATTTGAATCGAAATTTCGCTTGTTCCGGAATGCAAACCATCTAAAAGAGGTGGTATAGTAGTATTATATGGTACTTTAATAACATTGTTCCAAGAAAATTCTTCTCCATAATTCCTTTGATATGATTGAATTATCATTGCAACAACATAAGGAGTATAATAACCATTAATACTTAAAATTGAATCCAGCATTGAACCAGAAAGGTCAAAGTTCCCTGCCAATGCAGCAACACCTTTAAGATTAATTGAAGAGTATTTAGTTTGATTCTCTTCAATTGTCTTTTGTGATGCAATAGAAACATAACCTCCTTCAGAATAACCAATCATATAAGTATCATCTTTAACACTTTTACCAAATGTTGATTTATGAGAATTAATATATTTCTTTGTTGAAATTATCATATCTGCGGTTGGAATTCCACATCTATCTAAAACACAATATGGGTGAACATTTTGGAAGCAAGGTATAGTATTTTGATTATAATTTGAGGATTGTACATTTTCTCCAAACCCCTCATAGTCGGGAATCATTACAATAAAACCACCATAAGTCATCGAACTATAAATAGAAGTTGAAGCAATATTATAATAACCTAAAGAAGGAGCATCAGAAACCAATGACATAGTTTCATGATTTGCCGCTAAAACAGGGAAAGAATCAATAGAATAAGTATTAGGAATAATTAATAAACCAGAAAGATTTACTTTAGTATTATTGATTGTTGATTCATATTTAACCCTGTAAAAACTAATAGAATCAATACCATTATTACAACTACTTAGAATAGAATTGATAGGGATAAGCATTAAATAAGACTGAGCTTGAGTAACATTTGAACAGAAAGTTGTCCTATTTACATTTGTTTCAATCAATTCAACGCTTGTTAACTTGCAAAAAGATTCTTGTGAGGTAATAATATCATCACTATCATCTGCTCTACAAGAAAAAAGAAATAATACTGGTATAATAAGTAAATAAAGGATATGCCTTTTCATAAGAATTTATTTTTAATTATATTATATAGCGCAAAGATAGTTATTTTCTATCATTTGCTTTGATTAGAACTTAGATAATATTAATTTTGCATCTTAAAATAAAAAATATGAACTCTATAATCGCCTATATTACTTTATTTCTTGCATCAATCATAAGTGGAATAAGTGTTTTTGCAATAAAAGACACCCATTCAAAAACATTAAAACTAATAACAGTATTTGGAGGAGCTTTCCTTTTTGCTGTGTGTTTTGTTGATTTAATTCCTTCTATGTTTGAACATAGCTTAGAAGAAGGAGCAGATATCCATAAAGCAATAATTCCAATTGGAGCATATATATTATTAGGCTTTTTACTCCAATTATTATTAGAACAACTTTCCAAAGGAGCAGAACATGGACATATACATTCAAATGGAGAGAAAAAAAGCTTGATATCTTCTATTATGTTATTAATAGGAATAAGTATTCATGCATTCTTAGAAGGATTTCCTATTATTGTAAATGGAATTGTAAACACCACAATGGTAACAGGAATTATAATACATAATATACCAATAAGCATTGTTATTGTAGGAGCGTTCTTAAGCAGTGGTTGCAGTAAAATAAAATCAATACTAATGCTTTCAATATTTGCATCAATGGCTATTTGGGGTTCACTACTTAATCAAGCATGGTCATTCCTCCAACCCTACGAAAACATTATAGTAGGAATTGTAGTAGGGATCCTCCTTCACGTTTCAACAACAACCCTATTCGATAGTGAAGAAAGCCACAAATACAACCTAAAACGTTTCTTGGTTGTTATCCTTGCATTTATTATTGTCGTTCTTTTACCTTTGCACTAAAAATAGGGGTCAATGATTAATGATTAGTGGTTAATGTACCCAAGGCGTTGCCATTGGGCTAATATAATTTGCCCTTTCAGGGCGTTTTCGTGATTATATTATATTTATTCGATGTGTATTTTTTGTGGATCAATGTAAAATTCAGGTGGGACGAAAAAACAATTTAGGCAATAGTCCCAAAAGATTAATTCTTTTCAAAAATAGATTAAATATAAATCCAAAAAGGTTTAATCTTTTCTCAAATAGATTAAATATAAATTCAAAAAGATTTAATCTAATTTCAATAATTAATCCTCATTCCACCGAGATTTTACATTGAGCCTTTTTTGTTGGGTATTATTTACAGGTATAAATCAACATATTTTTTTTATGTGTTATTAACCATCAACCATTATCTACGCCCTGAAAGGGCAATTTAACATAGCCCAATGGCAACGCCTTGGGTATTTTGATATTAATGTATTTGATATTAACCATTAATAATTAACCACTAACCATTAGTTCTAAAAAGAGCCTGATTTTTTTTGAAATCGTAGGGACTTTTTCTTATAACAGCTAAATAGTTACCAAATAAGCCTTTAAACTCAAATTATTCAATATTCAATTATTCAAACCTATACATATAGATTGAATAATATTTTTCTATGAATATTACTCCTGCATAAATTCAGGAGAATATTACATATTTTCATCTTCAAATAAAATACTATTTTTATCCTTGATTTCCTTCATAAATAACAAACCTATTTATTTAACTCCTGTGAATAAAAATAAATTGAATTTATTTTTTGTGCAGAAAACAAAATTTATTAAAAACTATTTACTACTTTTGCAACTAACAATTTTAAATTTAACAATCAATAGCAATGAAAAAAATTTTATTCTCATTAATAGCAATACTCATTACTCTTGAATGTTGGTCGCAAACTTGTATTGCTCCAACAAATCTTAGTTCAGTTCAAAGCGGTAATAATAGAATTATTAGTTGGACTCCAGGAGGAAGTGAAACACAATGGTTGCTTCAATATTCTCTTTCAACTGATACTTCTTTTGTAAATTCAACATCAGTTAATCTCGTTTCAAATCAAGATACAATTAGAGGCTTAAATCCTTCTACTTCCTATAAAGTTAGAGTAAAAGCAATTTGTTCTGCAACAGATTCAAGTTCATGGTCAAGCACTTATTCTTTTACTACTGGTTGTATTACAATTTCATCTTTACCTTGGTATGAGTCATTTGATACTTATGGGATAAGTTATCCTCCTTTTTCAAATATGATTTCCCCAACTTGTTGGTCTATGTCATGCTATGGTACAGCAATTCCATATATTTATACATATTGCTATTCATCTCCTGGGTCTTTTTATATTAAATCATTAGCTAATCAATATACAATTGTAATGACTCCTCGAATTGATAACTCTATTCCAATAAATACATTAAGAGCAAAATTCAAATTATTAAAGTCAAATATTAATTGCAGATTATCTATTGGTGTAATGAGTAATACTACAGATACTTCTTCATTTACAGAAATTGCTGTAGTTTCTCCTTCTATATTATCTGCTTGGGAAGATACTGAAGTTTGGTTTAATTCTTATACTGGTTCTGGTAAATATATTGCATTCAAATCTAATGATACTATTTCAAATTCTGTACTTCTTGATAATCTTGAATTGTCATTAATCCCTTCGTGTTTAAACCCAACTAATTTAGTTGCTAATAATATATCAACAACAAGTGCATCTATAAGTTGGACTTCAGGACAAAATGAAACTCAATGGGCTCTTGAATATAAACCTTCAACAACTTCCTGGGCTAATGCAACAACTATTAATAATATCACTTCTAATAATTATACATTAACAGGGTTATATGGTAGTACAGCTTATGATGTAAGAGTTAAAGCTGTTTGTTCTTCTACAAATGAAAGTGAATGGTCTAATATTTCTTTTTATACAGTCATTTCCTCATTACCTTGGTCTGAGTCATTTGATTCTTACGGAACTGATATGAAATTTCCTTTTGCTTGGACAAAATTACATGATCCTTTAACTAGTACTTCTAGTATTTTTAGTATACATTATTCTAATCCAACATCCCTTCGCCTTTTATCATCAGCTAATTCAAATCTTATTGTTATAAGTCCAAAATTTGACACTTCAATACATATAAATACTTTAAGGGCAAAATTAAAAATAAAAATATATGATGCATCTAATGGATTATCCGTTGGTGTGATGAGTAATCCTAATGACACTTCCTCATTTGTCCAAATAGAAGAATTAATGCCAACTGAACTAGAAACTTGGAAAGATTTTGAAGTTTGGTTTAATTCATATACTGGTTCTGGTCAATATATTGCATTTAAATCTAATAATACCATTTTTAATAATGTTTATCTTGATAATCTTGAAATATCATTACTACCCTCTTGCATTAGCCCTACCAACTTAAGAGTAACAAATATTACTCCAACAAGTGCAAAAGTAGCTTGGTATGCAAATAACAATGCAACTCAATGGGAAATTGAATATAAACCTTATTCTGATACTTCATGGCAAAATGCAGTAAGAGTTTCCAACATAACAACAAATCCATTTACTTTAAACAATCTTCCTCCTTCAACAGTTCTTTCTCTTAGAATTAGAACCATTTGTTCCGCAACTGACAGTAGTGAGTGGACTTATTATCCAGAAAAAATACATGGTGATAATTTTGATTTCTCTTATGGCAATTTCATTGATTGGAAGGGATATACTGCATACAATAATAGTCATGATTTTACAAGAAGCTTTACTACTTGGATTCAGACTATTGGAGATACCAATGAAATAATTTCAAGTGATATATATTTGAAAGTTAATAGTGACACCTCGGCATTTGACACTCATGTTCAAAATCTTAAAACCATTCCTTCTGGGTATAAAAATTCTGTCAGAATAAACTACGATACAATCAATAATTGGAGTACTGTTTCAAAGGCAAGTCAAATTACTTATGATATTGATGTTGATTATACCAACTATTTACTCTCTCTTTATTATGCAATTATTTATAGGGAAAATAATTATGTTGGAATCACTGGACCAAGTTTTACCTTAGAGGTTCTAAATTTGGATTACTCCAATGGAAGCTATGTTGAAAATGGAAGAGTTACCCCAGATGCATATTATGACACAATTGGAGTTTATTCACCAGCTGGTTGGAATAATTCCTTAGATCAAACCTCTACAAAATTTTATTGGAAACCTTGGACAAAAATGCAAGTTGATTTATCAAGTAAGATAGGTCAAAAAGTTAGAGTTAAAGTAACTACAGCAAGAGCAAATAGCACCTATCTCAAAGGATATAGTTATTTTGCAGGTAAAACAGAAGGTTTTGAAGAAGGAACATGCTATCCTCCACTGGTAGTTAATGTTGATAGTGTTGGTTCTACCTATGCTAGTATTAGTTTTAATAAGAATTTTCCAACTGATAGTAATTGGGTTATTCAATATAGAGAAATTGGTGATAGTGCTTGGAACTATATTAATTTTGACACAAATAACTATCTTCTAAGTAATTTATCTCCTGAAGCAAACTACGAAGCATTTATTCAAACACTTTGTACTGATTCAACCTACTCTGATTCAAGTTATGTATTTAATTTCTCAACCCACACCCTATATATTGATTCAATGTTTAATAATAAAACAGCATATCTTTGTGGGAAATACTTTTACGATGACGGAGGAGAGGATAATTATCATTCAAATAATTCAAACTATACATTTACTCTTTGTCCAACTCGTAAAACAAATGAATCTTTGTCTGTAAAGAGAGCATCAGTTAATTTTGAAGAGTTTTCACTTGGGCAGGGGGATGTTATGAAAGCATATAGTGGTAGAAGCATTAATCCTCAAACTCAGCTAAGCATTGGAAACACTAACAATTTTACTGGTAACTTTTTAGAAAATAAATCCTTAATTGCTAACCTTTCAGACACAAGTGGATGCATTACATTCAATTTAATTACTAATGCGTCAGATTCTTCATCTGGATTTAAGGCTTATGTAGATTGTTTTGATCGTTGTCAGAGAGTTATTGCCGATTTAGATACATTTTTTGTTAAATATGATACCTTAGGAAATACGTCTACTCATCTTTTAAAAACTATTACTGATTCTGTTTATTCTCCTTCGGATAGCTCTTGGACAATTAATACATATAGGAGTGTTGATTTTTGTGAAGGAGACCTAATTGAACTTATTGCAAAACCACGATTTCCAGACAATAATTCACACTATAATCAATCAATCAATAATTGTATTTATTATTGGAGTTTTGGAGATAGATATTATGACACAATTCACTATAATAATATGGTTGGACATATTTGGAATGTTCCTAAGGCTTATGAATTGGAGTTAAGCATATTGGATACAAGTTTCAGCTACTTGAATGGAATTGGCTGCAAGAGTGAAAATAGTATTAATACTAAAATTAGAATCACTAAAAATCCTATAAAAACAATTAAAGCACCAATTGAAATTTGCTCAGGAACTCCTTTTATGTTGAATGTTGGTTATGATACTACCTCTACAATTGTTATTGATTCAATTAAAAGAGTGGAAAGAGTTAGTGGATTATTTGATTCTATTGTAATCATTCCAGATGGACCAAATTGTCCTTCACAATTTATAGAAACATCTATTTACTTTAATGAGTTCTTACCAAATGAAGTATTTGATAATGTAAATGATTTAAGAAGTATTTGTATTAATATGGAACACTCATTTGTTGGAGATATTCAAATAGATCTTTTCTGTCCTTCAGGTCAAAAAACAATTTTAAAACATTTTGATCATTCGCAAGGCTCAGATATGGGAATCCCTAACTATACAAGCATAGGTTGTGAAATGTCAGCAACTAATGCACCTGGAATTGGTTGGACATATTGTTATTCCAATCAATACTTAGATTCTGCAAAAGGAGTTATTTCAGGAAATATGCCTTCTCCAATTGATTCCTCTAATACAATAAATAATTCTAAATATTATCAAACTCCTGTTCAAACAGCAACAAGTGCTTCAACAGGTTGGGAAACTCCCGATTTAAATGGATTAAACACCCTAATTGGTTGTCCTCTCAATGGAGAATGGAAACTAAGAATATATGATTATTGGGGAGCTGATAATGGATTTTTGTTCTGGTGGAAACTAGATTTAGGACAAATAACAACATGGGATTATCAAGCAAAATTGGATACAGTTATTGTTGAAGGATTGAATAATTATAATCTCTCAAATGATTCTGTTATTATAACCCCTACGATAGATACCTCTGGACTTTTACGCTATAATGTTAAAGTTGTTGATGATTTTGGTTGCATTTGGGATACTGCTACTTATTTAAATGTTGCTCAAACTCCTATTGTTAATCTTGGGGGAGATACTTCTAATTGTGAACAGTTTAGTGTAATGCTTGATGCAGGAAACATTGGTGCTACTAATTATTTATGGTTACCAACTGGAGACACAACTCAATCTATTTTAGCTCAATCTTTTTCAAGTCCTGATTCTTCAATAACATATATAGCACAAGTAACTAATTATAATGGTTCGATTTATTGTTTTGGAATTGATAGTATAAATCTAATTGTAAACCCTACTCCTAATACTCCTACCAACTTAGCTGTTCAAGCAAGACCAACATATTTAGAAATAACATGGTCAGGTAATGGTACAAGTTATGAAGTTTATCGTAATGACACTTTAATAGCTATATCAACTCAACCTATATATTATGACTCAAATGTTGTTGATGAAACAAATTATTGTTATAAGATTAAAGCCTTAATTGAAAATTGTGAAAGTGAATTATCTAATATTGCATGCAGAACTTATACTGGTTTAGAAAACATAATAAATAATGATTTATCAGTTATTATTTATCCTAATCCAACAAATGATAAAACAAGATTAGAAATAAAAGGCTTAAAGTTTAATGCAGATGTAATTGTTTATGATATTTATGGAAGAGCAATTAAGACCTATAAACTAAATACCAACCAAAATGAATTAGAAATTGATGTAAAAGAATTCGCAAAAGGAGTCTATAATGTTAAGGTAACAAATTCATATTGTAATATCACAAAGAAATTAATAGTGAAATAAATAAAAGTAAAAAGTTGAAATGAAAAAAAAAATATTTATACTATTTGCCCTTATACTTGGGTTTAGTTTTAATACAAAAGCTCACGATTTTTCAGCGGTTAACAGCGATGGTGATACTATTTATTATTCAATTCTAAATTCAAATTATCCTTATAAAGCATCTGTAACCTTTAAGGGTAATTATGCAAATTCATTTGAAGATGAATATTCAGGAGAAATTACAATTCCTGATTCAGTACTTTATAATGGTAATTACTATAAAGTTACTTCAATTGCACTTGCAGCTTTTCGTAATTGCACAGGACTAACATCTGTTAATATTCCATTATCTACCTCACAAATTAATCAAAGTGCTTTTAGTGGTTGCTTTGGACTTACCTCAATAACCATTCCTGCAAATATTACAAATATTGGTTCAATTGCTTTTGAGAATTGCACTTCACTAGATACCGTCTATTTTAATGCAACAAATGCTATTTCTATAGGTTATTTAACAAGTGTAGCTTTTCAAGGTTGTATTAATTTAAACACAATAATAATTGGAAATAATGTAATTCGGATACCTATGTTTGCTTTTAGTGGCTGTACTGCTCTTACATCAATAAACATTCCTTCATCTATTACAACTTTAGGTGCATATTCATTTTATAACTGCACAAACTTAAATAATATAAATATTCCTTCATCAATAACATCTCTTCCTGGTTCAGTTTTTAGTAAATGTACATCATTAAAAAGAATAAATATTCCATCATCTATTACTTCAATTGCAGATCGTGCATTTTCAGAATGTAAAAGTTTAGACTCTGTAATTATTCCTTCATCAGTTATAAGTCTTGGATCTTATATTTTTTCATATTGCGATAGTTTAACCTATGTTAGTATTCCAAATTCTATTAACACTTTACCAAATAATGCTTTTCAAAATTGTATTTCATTAACTAATCTTAATGCACCTTCAATAACTACACTTGGAAATGGGATATTCATTGGATGCAAAAATCTAATCTCATATTCATTACCTAATAACATTACAAACATTCCAATTAATACTTTTCAAGATTGTTCAAGCATAACCTCAATAAATATTCCTACTACTGTTACTAACATTAAAGCTAGTTCATTTAAAGGCTGTACCTCTTTATCATCTATAAATATACCTAGCTCCATTACTTTTATTGAAAACAATGCATTTGATAGCTGTACTTCTTTATCAAAAATAAATTTTCCTAGTTTATTAGGTTTTATAAGAGAGTATGCTTTTAAAAATTGTTCTAGTCTTGATACTATTATTATGAATCGTAATAATCCACCAACAATTTCATCAACTACTTTCCAAAATGTTCCCAATAATATCTCAATAATCCTTCCTTGCAATTCTCAAATAAATTATCAAAATGCAAATCATTGGAATAGTTTTACCAACTTTCATGAATTAAATACCTGCCTATATAATATCAATGTTCAATCCATTGACTCAACTTTAGGAACAGTTACAGGAGCAGGAATATATCCTTTTGACACAATAATAATAACTGCTACTCCACTTCAAAATTATTCATTTGTAGGTTGGCAAGATGGCGACACTAACTCTATTAGAACAGTTATAGTTACAAAAGACAGCAACTTTACAGCAATATTTAAGCAAGTTGTTTATTCCAATATCAATGATACTATTTGTCAAGGTCAAACCTATCCATTTTTTGGGAATAATATAACAACAGAAGGTTTATACACTCACACAATTGCAGTCACACAAACTAAAGATAGCATAATAAATCTTCAATTAAAAGTAAACCCAACTTATTCTATTGATATTTATGATACCATTTGCGAAGGGCAAACCTATACTCAAAATGGATTCAATACAGATACAGCTGGACTATTTAATCGAAGCTTAGAAACAATAAATGGGTGTGATAGTATAATTAACTTACATCTTTTAGTTAATCAAAGTCCAACAACAAACCTTCAAGCCTCAATTTGTCAAGGTCATACTTATTCATTAAATGGTTTTAATGAAGATACAGCAGGAACATATATTTTAAATCTTCAAACCTATAAAGGCTGTGATAGCATAGTTAATCTTTCACTACTTATTAATCCAACTTACACAATAGATATTCAAGGAGAAGTGTGTGAAGGAAGGTTTTATTATCAAAACGGATTTTTTGTTCATATGCCAGGTACATATACAAGAGCCTTACAAACAACAAAAGGCTGTGATAGTATAATCAATCTTCATTTAACAGTTAATTCAACCTTCAGTGATACTATTTTTGCTCAAATATGTCAAGGAGAAGTTTATACTGAGAATGGATTTGATGCCAATACAACAGGTTTCTATACACAAAACCTACAAACAATAAAAGGATGTGATAGTATAATTAATTTAAGTCTTATTGTAAATGAAATCACAACTCCAACCAATCTTACTTTAAATAATATCGCAAACTACATTGAACTAAATTGGGAAGGAGAAGAAGAAAATTATATTATATATAGAAATAATGATTCTTTAGCAATGACTACAACAAGAATATATAAAGATAGTAATGTTGTTGAAGGAGAAAATTATTGTTATAAGGTTAAAGCCCTAAATGAAAATTGTGAAAGTGATTTCTCTAATGAAGAATGTAAAACTTTCCTTGATATTAATACAATTACAACAAATGATTTATCAGTTATTCTCTATCCTAATCCAACAAATGATAAAACAAGGTTAGAAATAAAAGGTTTAAAATCTAATGCAGATGTAATAGTTTATGATATTTACGGAAGAGCTATTAAGACTTATAAACTTAGTGCCAACCAAAATGAATTAGAAATTGATGTTAAAGAATTTGCTAAAGGCGTTTATAATGTCAAGGTAAAAAATTCAGATTGTAATATTACAAAGAAATTAATCGTAAAATAATTGATTGTGAAAAACCCGTAGGAGACGTGATAAATCGCGTCTCCTACCCTACCTATAATGAATTATAACAACCCAAATTATAAATTAACAATAAAAAATTTTTGGGATACTACCTATACAAACAAAGACAAAATAAAAATAATCTCCAAAGGAAAAACTTTTATTCCTGTTTTTAGAGATTTATAGATATGATGATAGTTGCTAAACTTATACTTCTATTGTTAATCCATCATAGGCTAATGCTACATTGGGAGGAAGTTCTTTTTGTATCTCTTCATGGAGTCCTAAATAATGGCTAATATGTGTTAAGTATGCTTGCTTTGGATTTAACCTTTTTATTAAGGCTAATGCTTCAGAAAGAGTAAAGTGTGAGAAATGCTCTTCTTTCCTTAATGCATTTACTACTAAATATTCGACTCCTTGCAACTTCTTTTCTTCTTCTTGTGATATGGTCTTTGCATCTGTTATGTAAGCAAAGTTCCCTATTCTATATGCAAATATTGGAAGATTATAATGCATTACTTCAATTGGTATTACTTCCAAATCTTTTATCTTAAAAGTTTCGCTTTTGTCTATATTACGGAGTTCAAATGTTGGTAAGCCTGGGTATTTTGTATCAGAGAAAGCATAAGAAAAAACATTTTTTATTTCTCTAAGGGCTATTTTATTCCCATAGATTGGCATTGCTTCTTTTTGCAGATAATTATAGGAGCGTACATCATCTAATCCACTCACATGGTCATGATGAGAATGTGTTATTAGAATTGCATCTAATCGATCCACTTTATACGCTAGCATTTGCTGACGAAAATCTGGTCCTGCATCTATTGTTATTATCGTCCCTTGTTTGCTTTCTATTAAACAAGAAGTTCTTAGTCGCTTATCCTTTATGTTATTAGACGAGCAAACCTCGCAATGGCACCCTATTAAAGGTACTCCTTGCGAGGTTCCAGTTCCTAAAAATATTATCTTTAGATTGCCCATTTTATCCAAATTGCTCCCCAAGTAAATCCGGCTCCAAAGGCTGTAAGGATTAAGTTATCGCCTTTTTTGAATTTATCTTGGTTTTCCCACATTAAAATTGGAATGGTAGCAGAAGTGGTATTACCGTATTTTTCTATATTTATTAGTACTTTACTTGGATCTAAGCCTAACCTTTCGCCTGTGGCTGTGATTATTCTTAAATTGGCTTGATGTGGTAAAAGATAAGAAATATCGTCTGCTTTTAAATTATGTTTAGCCATAATTGCTTCTGTTACTTCTGCCATCTTTGTTACAGCCCATTTGAAAACAGGTTGTCCCTCTT
This sequence comes from Bacteroidales bacterium, assembly GCA_041662185.1. Taxonomy (GTDB): domain Bacteria; phylum Bacteroidota; class Bacteroidia; order Bacteroidales; family P3; genus UBA10566. The sequence goes on along the minus strand of JBAZSY010000014.1, from coordinate 46,741 downwards.
GGTATATGTAGTGTTCTCTTGCATCTATTGTTTCATGAGTTGGTGGATATGCACTTCCTCCTGCTTTCTGATAAAGATGTTGTCTTCCTACTCCATCAACACAAAGTATTGCATCCATAAATCCGACTTCTTCTTCTGTTGCTTCTAAAAGTACTGCTCCTGCTCCATCTCCGAAGATTGGACAGGTTGATCTATCTTGATAATTAACAATAGCTGACATTTTTTCCGCTCCAACAACAATTGCTCTCTTTACAAATCCACTTTCAATATATTTTGCAGCTATGGTTAATCCATTGAGAAAACCTGAACAACCTGCATTAACATCAAATCCAAACCCATTTTTTATTCCGCATTTATCTGCAATTATATTAGCTGTTGCTGGGAAAAACATATCGGGAGTAACTGTACAACAAATTACAAGCTCTATTTCTGATGGATCTAAAGACTTCTTTTTAAGAATATTTTTTACAACTATTTCTCCCATATCAGATGAACCTTTACCTTCACCTTTTAGAATACGACGTTCCTTAATACCTATACGAGTCATTATCCACTCATCATTGGTATCTACCATAGTACTTAGTTCATCATTGGTTAAAATATAATCTGGTAAATATCCTTCAACTGCTGTAATTGCAGCTCTTATTTTTGTCATAACACTTTACTTTTTGAAAATTATAGTTTCCTTTTTAAAACTTGGTCTATACGTTCATTTATTTTTGAATCATATATTGTCTTTGATTGTAAGACCATTGTTTTAATAGCCTTTTCGTTAGATATTCCGTGTCCAATAATAACAATACCATTAGCTCCCAAAAGTGGTAAGCCTCCGTATATCTCATAATTGCAACTTTTAATGAAATCATTTATTAATCCACTCTTAGCCATTGTTCTTGCAAATGCTTCTGTATTCTTCATCATTAGATTTCCTACAAAACCATCACAAGCAATAACGTCAAAATTATCTTTAAATATTTCATTTGGTTCAGCGTTTCCAATGAAGTTAAAGTCTTTTGTTCCCTTCATCAATTGAATTGATGCTTGACATTGTGCATTACCCTTCTCTTCTTCTTCCCCTATATTCAACAAACCAACTTTAGGATTTTCAATTCCTAAAGCATATTGTGCATATATACTTCCTAATAACCCAAATTGATATATCATCTCTGGTTTAGCATCAGGGTTTACGCCAACATCAACTAATACTGTTAAACCACCTTTTTCTTTTGGTAATAAAGCAGCAAGGCAAGGACGAATAATACCTTCTAATACACCAACACTATACATAGTACCAACTAACATAGCACCAGTATTGCCTGCACTTGCAAAAGTATCAATCTTCCCGGTTTTTAAATAGTCGAAACCAATAGTTAATGATGAATTAGTTTTCTTAGCAAAAGCTTTGATGGGTTTGTCGTGCATACCTATCACATCTTCTGTGTGTACTATTTCAAAATCATTAGCATTAGCTCCATTAGCTTGGAGTTCTTCTAATATAATAGCTTTACTGCCAAAAAGAACTATTCTGTCTTTATCAGATAGTTCTTTTTGAGCAAGAATAGCTCCTAAAATTGTTGCTTTGGGTGCATAATCACCCCCCATAGCATCTAATCCTATCCTCATAATTTAGAAGATTTAGATTATGCTGTTGCGCCTTTATCTATTGCTAATTTTCCTTTGTAATATCCACATTCAGGACAAACTCTGTGATATACAACAGATATTCCACAGTTGCTACAAGTTGAAAGTTGTACAGATTCAACTTTATGATGTGTTCTTCTTTTTGCTGTTCTCGTTTGAGAAAATCTGTGTTTTGGATTTGGCATTTTCTTTTATTTTTAAACGTTTCTATTCAAATTTTATATCTCTAAGAGTAGCCCAACGTGGGTCAATACTCTCATTCGTATTTTCTTCTTTTTTATTTATTCTTTCCAACATATCTTTATTACATTTTCCTTCTTGATGCACACATTGCATTGGTTTTTGTAATAAAATATATTCATACATATATTGTGAAAGATCTATTTTATGTTCTTTATTAGAAATAATTATCACATCATCTTCTTCCTCTGCAAACTTATCCCCAAACTTAACAAATAATGTGTTTACTCCCCTAACATCAATATCCAATGGATCTAAACATCTATCACACAAAACATTTAATACTCCTTCAAAGCTAAAATCAAATGTCAACATTCTTTCTTCCTTTTTTAAAAGGACATTTAAAAAAACATTTGCATCTTGAATATCTTCGTTTTCGTATTCTTCAAATAAGGTTTTATCCACCTCAAAATCAAACTCATATTCACCTATTGCTAGTCCTGTAAAACTAATAGTATAATCCATTTGTGTCTTCATCACTAACCCTATTTTTTAAACATTTTGAGCTTGCAAAGATACATTTTTTTTCTATAATATACGACTGAACGGTATTTTTTTTTACTTTTGCATTAAAGTTACACCTAATAAACAAAACAAAAACATCAAATGAAAAAAATATTTTTATTATTTATCCCTTTATTAAGTACATTTTTATTTTCATCTTGTGAATTTGATCTTAATAATGATAACGTTTATGATTTTGATTCTAAAATTAGTGAATTACAAGACTATAAAGGAAGTGACATATTCGATGTGGTTGATCATTTAAAAGAAGAAGGTCTTTATGTTGAGTCAAATGATAATGGGGTTATTACAATGACCGATAATAATGGTTCAGTAGTATATATTCTATATCCATACAATAATAATAAAATTGCAGAAGTAAGATTTGAATATTATACAGACTCACCAACTACTGCTTTAGACTATTATGGAAATTGGCATAATAGGGCTTTTGATTTAGGATATTCAAATTTCTATTATGGAGAAATAACATATCTAAATTATCACAAAGACAATTATAATGATGAATATGATTTCATTAATAACTTTGAAAATTATGGTGCTGATATATACAATTGCTACGAAGAATGGAATAGTAATTACAATGGATGTAGGATTGAATACCAAGTTTTAAGTATATCACGAAGAGTAATATCTGTGAATTGTTATTATTTAGATAAAAAGAAATTATTGTTGTCTAATAAAAAATAAAAAGAGACAAAATTATTATTCAATAAATTTATAATTAGAACCTTAGAAGCGTAAAGATAGATTACAAGGATTATTGAACCAACAATAATAGAAGTTATACCATAATTTTCTAAAACAAATTTTGGTGTTAGATACTCTTCCCTTAGTTTAAAATATTTTTCTGAATTATTACTGCTGATTTCATCTAAAGCCAACAATTTTTCTTGAAATTCATTCTCATTAGCGTATCTATTATACATAAGAGAAGCAATTGATAGCAAAAAACCTAAAACAATAATACTTAATCCAAGAATTTTAATAAACTTATTTATCATTATTAGATATTATTTTATATTGATACTCACAAAAAAATATACTAATTTATTTTCTATTTTGGGTGCAAAGGGGGAAAAAAATAGAGACGCGATAAATCGCGTCTCTACGTATATATAAACATTAATTTTTGGAAATATTATTTTCCTAATTTCTTGCTTACTTTTTCTAACATATCTACTGTCATGTTTTGAAGATTGAATTTAGGGTTGAATCCCCATTCTTCTCTTGCACATGTGTCATCCATCCAATTTGGCCATGTGTCTGCTATCTTTTGACGCATTTCATCTAATTGGTATTCCATAACGAAATCAGGTTTATACTTTTTTATTTCAGCATAAATTTCTTCTGGGTCAAAGTGCATTGCTGTTACATTGAAAGAGTTTCTATGTATTAGTTTTGATGGGTCTGCTTCCATAATATTGATTGCTGCATCTAAAGCATCTGGCATATACATCATATCTAACAATGTACCTTTCTTTAATGGGCAAATAAACTTTTCTCCTTTAACTGCTGCATAGTATATTTCAACTGCATAATCGGTTGTTCCTCCACCAGGAAGAGTTACATTTGAGATAAGTCCTGGGAAACGTACTGAACGAGCATCAACTCCAAAACGTGAGAAATAATAATCTCCTAATAATTCACCTGCAACCTTTGTTACTCCGTAAATTGTATTTGGTCTTTGGATAGTATCTTGTGGAGTTCCGTCAAGTGGTGTTGAAGAACCAAATGCACCTATTGAACTTGGAGTAAATATTGCACATTTGTTTTCTCTTGCCACTTCCAAACAGTTTAATAAAGCACCCATTCCAATATTCCAACCAAGCATTGGATTCTTTTCAGCTGTTGCAGAAAGAATAGCTACAAGGTTATATATTGCATCTATATTATATTTTTTTACAATATCTGCTATTTGTCCTGCATTTGTTGCATCACATTGTTCAACTGGACCTGATTGCATAATATCATCTATCAATGGCAATTTTATATCCGTTGCAACAACATTTGCTCCACCATAAACACTTCTTAAACGCATCGTAAGCTCTGAACCTATTTGTCCACCTGAGCCTAATACTAATATTTTTTTCATCTTAAAATCTTTCTATTGATTACTTCAATATACCTAATTGCTTTCCAATTTTCGTGAATGCTGCTATACATTTATCTAAATGTTCTATTTCATGAGCAGCAGAAACTTGTACACGAATTCTTGCTTGTCCTTTTGGAACAACTGGATAATAGAATCCTGTTACAAAGATTCCTTCTTTTTGTAGTTCTGAAGCAAAGTCTTGTGAAAGTTTTGCATCATAAAGCATAACTGCACAAATAGCTGATTGAGTTGGTTTGATATCAAATCCAGCTGCTTTCATCTTTTCTACAAAATAAGATGTGTTTGAATGTAATTTATCTTGAAGAGTATTTGTTTTGTCTATAAGGTCAAACATAGCAATACCAGCAGCAGCAATCATTGGAGGAATTGAGTTTGAGAATAAATATGGACGAGAACGTTGACGTAACATTTCAATTATTTCTCTCTTACCTGTTGTAAATCCACCAACTGCACCGCCAAATGCTTTTCCAAGTGTTCCTGTTAATATTTCTACTTTACCTCTTAAATTATATTGTTCAGTAGTTCCTCTTCCTGTATGACCACAAACTCCTGCTGAGTGTGATTCATCAACCATTACCATTGCATCATATTTTTGAGCAAGAGCATAAATCTTATCCAAAGGAGCAACATTACCGTCCATTGAGAATACACCATCAGTTACAACTAATCTAAAACGACATTTTTGTGCATCTTGAAGTTGTTTTTCAAGGTCTGCCATATCTGCATTAGCATAACGGAAACGTTGAGCTTTACATAAACGAACACCATCAATAATTGAAGCGTGGTTTAAAGAATCTGAAATAATTGCATCTTCTTCATTTAATAAAGGTTCAAAAACTCCACCATTAGCATCAAAACATGCAGCATAAAGAATAGTATCTTCTGTTCCAAAGAAATCAGATATTTTCTTTTCTAATTCTTTGTGTAAATCTTGAGTTCCACAAATAAAACGAACAGAACTCATACCATAACCTCTATCGTCCAATGCTTTCTTAGCTGCGTCAATTAATACTTTACTATTTGCTAATCCTAAATAGTTGTTAGCACAGAAATTTAATACATCACCAGCTTCAGCTGTTTTAATTGCTGCAGATTGAGGAGTGATAATAACTCTTTCATTTTTGTAAAGACCAGCGTCTTTAATTCCTGCTATTTCTGTTTGTAGGAAATCTTGAAACTTTTCGTACATAGGTTCTTATATTTTAATATTATTAATTTAAAACATTCAGACAAGTTGATTTTTCTTGTCTCAACAACTTGCAAATTTAAACATAATATTAACTTTGAGGAGAAAAAATATATCTTTTTTGTATTTATTAAGACTATTCCTACCAAGAATTGATATTATAATCAATTTAAGACAAATAAAAAGCCTTGCTCAATCAAGAACAAGGCTTATATCTATAAACAATAACTATTATTTTTTAACCAAATATCACATTAGAATAGGTATATAATTTGATTTTGTTTCTTAGATTGGAAAAAGAGCAAGTATAATTGAAATTAAAGCTCTTCTTTTTAAATTTATATGGAGTATATTTTCAAAAAGAAGAGCTTTATTTCTTAGTCTAAAATTATTTTTCCTTCAAACACCTTTTCGGCTTCTCCTTCTAAAAAAATATTTGAATAAGTGTTTGATTCATTTTTTGTGAAATAAACTTTTAGTTTTCCTCCTTTTGAGTTAATTGTTATAGGATTAGTTTTTGGATTGTATTTTTCTGAATAAGCTATTGCAGAGGCTGTTATTCCTGTTCCACATGCAAGTGTTTCGTCTTCTACTCCTCTTTCATAGGTTCTAATATTTATTTCTCCGTCTTTAACTATCTCTATAAAATTTGCATTTGAACCTTGAGTTCTTTCAAAGCGTTTATCGTAGCGGATAAGTGAACCTTTGTCTTTTAGGTCTAATGTTTCAAGATTATCTACAACTTTGACAAAATGAGGAGTTCCTATATATAAGAATTGTCCATCTTGTAATTCTTTTATTTCTTTTACATCTAAAAGACTTAGCTTTACTATATATTTATTTCCTTGTTTATCTAATATCTCTGCTGTATGTTTTCCGTCGGGTGCAAGAAAGCTTGCTTTATTATTAATTACTCCTAAGCTTTGAGCAAAGGCTACAATACAACGTCCTCCATTGCCACACATCATATCTGTGCTTGCATCTGGATTATAGAATACCATTTTAAAGTCAAAATCATTTGCTTTCTCCAAAAGGATTAATCCATCAGAGCCTATTCCAAAATGTCTATCACATATCTTTTGGATCTCTTTTTCAGATAAATTGTATTCCCCTGCCCTATTATCTATTAAGACAAAGTCATTACCTGCTCCATGATATTTTACAAATGGTATTTCTTTCATATTAGTAATTGAATAAATAACAAAATGCTAAAGCTGTTCTAAATCCATTAACCCTATCTTTATACACTTCATCTTTGTATTTTACGCTTGAATATTCTAACGCAAGAGTTAAGGAGAAATTATCTTTAAAGAAGTATTCAATTCTTGGTGCTACTCTAATATAATTATCTATTGTCGTTCCTAAGCCATAAGCATTTGCATAAGATGATTCATTAATATCAAAGTTTTTAGAATAACCCATAATTATTGCTGGTTTAAACTTACCAAAAGAATGGGAATAATCTATCCAAGATGAAAACACTGTTGTTGGTTTATATGAATAAGAATTATTTACTGTATCAAAGGCAGATTCATAATAACCTCCCAAAAGGTTTAAGTCATTCATATTATCACCTAATAAGACTTGCATTTTTAGATTATCTTTTTCTTTCTTATAATTGAAATAAGCTGTTGTTGCAAAAGTATATATTTTTTTATCAAGAGAATATGTTTCACCTGCTTGAACAACATTTTCTCGAGGTTGAGTAGCTAAAAATCTTCCTCCAATACCTGCAAGAATAGTCTTTGTTTTATATTGGAAGTGAAGATTTACTTCTGGAAGCATTGTATTATTTTGTTGTTTATAATCTCTTACAGAATTTACTCCTATTGTAGCATAATCTCGTTGAAGAGCAAGAGCTGCTACAATATTGAAATTTTCATAAGGATGATAATCTAAACGTACTTGATTCTCTCTTGTAAAAGGATGAAATGGAGCTCCATTATGAAGATCACGATTTGAAGGCATCATTTCTGGTAAAACCATAGGATTCCAATATTGACCAACAAGTAATTGAGCCTTATCCCAATTCATATTAATGTGAGCAACTCTTAAACGAAGAAAGTTTGCTATTCCATCAGCTTGTCCTGTTAAGTCTCCTTCAATAACTCCAGATATTTTAGCTCCCATTGCTTCTCCAAGCTTTAGTCTAACTCCTATTCGTGAAGGAGAGGAAGAAAAGTTTAAACTTGATTTTCCATTTATATCTTTTCCTTGAGCATCATAAGATGGAGCTAAAGGATAAAGAGAAAACAAACCATCTATTGCGTTATATGTATTTCGAGATATATAAAAACCTTGCATATCTAATATTCCATAAACCTCACAGCTATATTTCTTTTCTTCTTGAGAAAATGAAGTTAATGAAGTAGATAATAATAAGATTATAATTAGTGATTTTAATTTAAACATAGATGAATTATTTCTTTTTTAGGTTAGCGATTGAAAGAATTACTCCAAGGGCTACTCCTAATAGAGCTGCAAAAAGAACTTGAAATTCTTTTGGTAAAAGGAATGTGATTGTATGTGCTGGATACCAAAAGAAAGGTATTGTCTTTTTAAATACAAAATTCCATTGTACTTTCCAATTAAGGTTTGTAATTATTCTTCCAACTGGAATTGGACTAAAGAATCCTTTTAAAGTTCCTCCGTTTTCAATGATATGGGTATCTGTTATTTTATGAATAGTCATAAACACAGGTGCAAAAAATGTATTCATTAAGAATGATACACTAAAAGCATATAAGATTTTCATTCCAAAACCTTGTTCTGCCAAGTTTTGAGGTGTAATATCTAATCCAAAATAAGATAATAAACCAAATGTACCTCTTGCAAATACTCCCATTGCTATTGAGATTACTACACCTAAAACTCCCCAAACTATTGCACGAGGCATAAGTCCAAAACCTTTTTGATTATATACACCTTTTGATATTCTAAGACCTAAACATTCTCCAAATGTTGCTAAAACACCAAATTTAAAAAATGCAAGTACAAAATAACGCCAATCTTTTGCTCCACTCCATTGCATAAACCATGCGTTTAAAGGCTCTACAAATAGAAATAGAAATAACACCCCGATTAAAATCAGGAAAACAATTATATCTTTTAACTTCATATATTTCTAATCTTCTTTTTCTGATGAACTGATTTCTGGGTTATTACTTTCTACTGTTTTTTCTAAATCTGCAATTCTCTTATTGGCTTTAATGATTTCTTTATTTGCTTTTGAAAGCTTTGATGCTATAACAAAAGTATTATAAACAATACAAAAAACAGCTCCAACAACAATTACAAAACATATCCAATATTTAAACTCTTCCAATTCAGGAGAGTATTGTAATAGGAACATTCCTATTATCAATAATGACATTGCTAAGTTTAGCCAAAATGTTTTATTCATCTCTTTTTATTTTTATTACTAAAGATAAAAGACAAAAGAAATACATCCTTTGTCTTATGTCCTTAATATGTTATTATTTTTCAATTCTAATACGAGCATCAACAGCAACTACTGCTTTTGCGGAACCTAATAATGGGTTTAAGTCCATTTCAGCAATTTCTGGTGCTGCTTGAACCAATGCACTAACTCTTGCTATTTGTTCTGCATAAAGTTCTTCATTAACGGGTTCCTGACCTCTAACTCCTTGAATAATCTTATAACTTCTTAAACTCTTAATCATTCTCTTAGCTTCTGCAATGCCTATTGGTGCAAGATTAGATTGAACATCTTTCAATACTTCAATAAATATTCCACCTAAACCACAAAGAACTTGGTGTCCAAATAATGGAGTTTTCATTGAGCCAATATATATTTCTGTTCCAAATAGCATTTGAAGAACTTGAACAGCATAAGTGTCTTTAATCTTAATTAAACGAGCAAATTCCTTACGTACAGTTTCTTCATCTTTAACATTTAAAACAACTCCACCAACATCGCTCTTATGAACTGGTCCAACAACTTTCATTACTAAAGGATAACCATATTGTTTAGCAAATGAAACTGCATCTTCTACATTATCTGTTGATATTTCAGTAGAGTGTTTTATTCCTGCTGCATCAAGTAATTCATACATTACCTTTGTGTCCATATATCCATCACCTACTCTATCTATTATCTCACGAACTTTTAATGTATCTATTTTAACTATATCATTTGCATCATTAGATGGTTTTTCTGTTGCTTTTATTTTTGCTAAAGCATTTCCAAATACTGTTTCGTCTGGGAAATAAGTATTGCCTTTTGAAACAAAATCTTTTACTTCTTCTTCTGCAACCATTGTTGAAGGCATAATTGGGAAGATTGGCTTTTTAGATGTTTTCATCTTTGCATCAATAACACTATAAGCATCAAATATTGGTGCAAGACCTGGTGTTCCAAATATAACACACATTGCATCAACATTATCAAAATCATTATTACAAGCATCAATAATTTCTGATAATTGTTCTGGTGTTCCTGTTGCCAAGAAATCAATAGGATTTCCTACTGCTGAACCAGCAAATAGTTCTGAAAGTAATTTATCTGCTTTTTCTCCTTCAATATGTGGAACTTCTAATCCACCTTTACTTAAAGCATCTGTTAGCATTACTGCTGGACCTCCTGCATGAGTTATTATTGCTATATTCTTTCCTTCAAATTGAGGATAAGTAAAGATAGAGGCTACTGTACATAATTCTTCTCTTCCATTACAACGAACAATGCCTGCTTTTCTAAATAATGCATCAACTGCAACATCTGGTGAAGCTAATGCTCCTGTATGTGATGAAGCTGCACGAGATCCAGCTTCTGAACCTCCTGATTTAATTGCTGCTATTCTACATCCTTTCTTAATAAGAGATGAAGCATGTTTCAACAATTTATCTGGGTTCTTAATGTTTTCTATATATAATAAGATTACTTTTGATGATGTTTCTGGATTAAAAACCTCATCATGATATTCTAATAAATCTTCTATTCCTAATTGTGCTGAATTTCCAACAGCCCAACAATGGTTAAAATGCAAACCTTGTTGCATACCAATATCCATAATAAAGCATCCTGTTGCTCCTGAACCTGTAATAAAATCTACTCCTTTTGGAGATGATTTTGGAAAAGGTTTTGAAAATATAGCATGATGATTTGGTGTAAATACTCCTGTACAGTTTGGTCCAATTAAACAACCATCTGTATCTTCAATTAGTTTTACTATTCTTTGTTCAAGTTCTTTTCCTTCTTGATTTTCTTCTCCAAATCCTGCTGAAATTATAATAAAGGCTTTTGTCCCTTTTTCTTGTGTTAATACTTTAACTGTAGCTTCTGAAAACTTTGCTGCAATTGCTAAAACTGCCAAATCAACTTGTGGTATATCTTTAACGTCTTTATAACATTTTACACCTTGTATTTCGTCTTCTTTTGGATTAACAACATAAAGTTCTCCGTCAAATCCTCCTTCAATAATATTTCTTAGTATTGCTCCTCCTGGTTTTGTAATATCATTTGATGCTCCAACCACAACAATACTTTTTGGGTTTACTAATTCTTTTGTAACCTTTGTACTCATTATTCTATATAGTTTTAGTATGATTATTATAAATTTAGTATGCAAAGGTAGTAAATAATTGCATAACCCATAGTTATGTAAGAATAATTTTAGATTATCACCAAGGTATTCAGCAATTTATAAATAAGTAAGATTAATAGACACAAAAACTAAGGACGTTATAGTTTTAATGTTTTTCTTGAAACTAATTTGGTGCATAGGGAAATAATATTTACTTTTGCCTATTCTTTCTTAATGTAAAATCATAAAAAATAAAATACATATATGAAACATATTGATATAAAAGAGGCTGTTGATTTAATTAAAGACGGCATGACTATCATGGTTGGTGGCTTTTTAGGTGTTGGTGCACCTCAAAGAATTGTAGAAGAAATGGTAAAGGCTGGTAAAAAAGACTTAACTATTATCTGTAATGATACTTCTTTTCCTGAAGCAGGAGCCGGTTTATTATTCTCTAAAGGATTAGCTAAAAAAGCTATTGTATCTTACGTAGGAGGAAATCCTGTTTCTGGAGAAATGATACTTTCTGGAACTATGGAAGTTGAATTAGTTCCTCAAGGTACACTTGCCGAAAGAATTCGTTGTGGTGGTTCTGGACTTGGTGGAGTTTTAACTCAAACAGGACTTGGCACTATTGTTGAAAAAGATAAACAAAAAATAAATATTGATGGTAAGGAATATTTATTAGAAAAGGCTCTTCATGCTGATGTTGCAATAATTGGAGCATCTGTTGCTGACAAATATGGTAATCTTCTATATAGAGGAACTACAAAAAACTTCAATCCTTTAATGGCAATGGCTGCTGATGTAGTTATAGCAGAAGCAACAGAAAAAGTTGATACAATAGAACCAAATAATGTATCAACCCCTTATTTATTCGTAGATTATTTAATCAAATAAAACATAAAAATTATGGCAATAAAATCTTTAATAAGAATGAGAATGAGCTCTCATGATGCTCATTATGGTGGAAATCTTGTAGACGGTGCAAGAATGTTAAACCTTTTTGGTGATGTAGCAACAGAACTTTTAATAATAAATGATGGTGACGAAGGACTATTTTGTGCTTATGACAATGTAGAATTCCTTGCTCCTGTTTATGCAGGTGATTATATTGAAGCTGTTGGAGAAATAACTAATATTGGTAATTCTTCAAGAAAGATGACATTTGAAGCAAGAAAAGTAATTGTACCTCGCCCTGATATTTCAGACTCAGCAGCGGATGTATTAGCAGAACCAATAGTTGTTTGCCGTGCTTCTGGTACTTGCGTTGTTCCAAAGAAAAGTCAAAGAAAGAATAATTAAATAAAACAATGGAAAAATTAATTATTACCGCTGCAATTTGTGGAGCGGAAGTTTTAAAAGAACATAATCCTGCTGTTCCTTACACTGTTGAGGAATGCGTTAGAGAAGCAAAATCTGCTTACGAAGCTGGTGCTTCTATAATTCACCTTCATGTTCGTTTTGATGATGGTACTCCAACACAAGACAAGAATCGTTTCAAGGTGATTATGGATGCTATCTATAAAGAATGTCCTGATGTAATTATTCAACCTTCAACTGGTGGAGCTGTTGGAATGACAGATGATGAACGTCTTCAACCAACAGAATTATGTCCAGAAATGGCAACACTTGATTGTGGTACTTGTAATTTTGGTGGTGATGATGTATTCACTAACACTGAAAACACAATAAAATACTTTGGAACAAGAATGATTGAAAGAGGTATTAAACCAGAACTTGAAGTATTTGACAAAAGTATGATTGAAATGGCTTTAAGACTTCATAAAAAAGGTCATATTGTAAAACCAATGCACTTTGACTTTGTTATGGGAGTAAATGGTGGTATTGGCGGAGATATTCGTGACTTTGTATTCTTAAGAGGTTCAATCCCATCAGATGCAACATATACAGTAGCAGGAGTTGGTCGTTATGAATTTCCTCTTGCAGCACTTGCTATTATTGATGGAGGAAATGTAAGAGTAGGATTTGAAGATAACGTATATCTTGCAAAAGGTGTTCTTGCAAAATCAAATGGAGAACTTGTAGCAAAAGTTGTTCGTATGGCAAAAGAACTTGGCAGAGAAATAGCGAATCCAACAGAAGCGAGAGAAATATTAGGTCTTAAACCAAGAAACTAATAAACCAAACTTTCTAACCAATTAGAGATAGAAAGCTATAATTAAGCGGAGATATTATAAAAAGGTATCTCCGCTTTTTCTTTACGTAGCTGAAAGGAATTATACTTAATATCAATACATTACATCAAACAAAGACTACTTGCAGAATAATAGGTGTTTTAGGTTTAGCAAATGCCGTTTTAGATATAGCAAAACGGCGATTTACTTATGGCAAAATATCGATTCAATTGGGGAGTTAAAAAGATATTGAGATTAAATAAGCAGAAAACAAGAGTTTATCTTTTAATTTTTGTATTTTTGTTGCATAGTAATTAGTTTTAAGAAACGCATATAAGATAATAATGGAGGTTAGTCTATTAAATACAAAAATAGAATTTTTAAAAGGTGTTGGCACTAAGAAGGCTGATGTTTTAAAGAAAGAACTTGGCATAACTTCCTATCAAGACCTTTTAACTTATTACCCTTATCGTTATGTGGATAAGAGTCATTTTGTAAAGATAAGAGATATTAACTCCGAAGATGTTTATATTCAAGTTAAGGGAAAGGTTGTTGGAATAGAAACAATAGGTGCTGGTCCTAAGGCAAGACTTTCTGCTAAGTTCGTTGATGAAACTGGTATGGTTGAATTAGTCTTTTTCAAAGGTTTGAAATGGATTAAGGAAACTCTTCACTTTAATAAGGAATACGTTATATTTGGTAAGCCTTCGTTATTTAATAACACTTATAATTTTGCTCATCCCGACTTTGAACCATTAGAAGTTTTTATGCTTCAACAATCACAACAACCAGAAAAGTTTTCTCCTCTCTATAATACTTCTGAAAAGATGAAAAACTCTTTTCTTAACTCCAAGGCAATCTCAAAACTTACTCGTACTCTTTTATCTCAAACAAGAGGTTATATTCATGAGAATTTGCCACCTTACATTATTGAACGCTTCAAACTAATTAGTCATGAAGATGCTTTAATTCAAATTCACTTTCCTTTTTCTCCTGAAATGCTTGCTAAAGCTAAGGCTCGTTTAAAGTTTGAAGAGTTATTCTATATGCAGTTGGAACATCAATTGATGAAGAATTTCAGAACTGAGAAATCTAAGGGGTTTGTTTTTTCAACTATTAGAGACGCATTTAATAATTTCTATAACAATTATCTTCCATTCACACTTACTAATGCACAAAAGAGGGTTGTAAAAGAAATACGTCAGGATATGAAAACTGGGCATCAAATGAACCGTCTTTTGCAAGGTGATGTTGGAAGTGGAAAGACATTAGTAGGTTTATTATGTATGCTTATTGCAATTGATAATGGTTTTCAAGCAACAATTATGGCTCCAACTGAAATTCTTGCTCAACAACACTATATTACTATTAAAAACTTCTTGGGTGATATGCCAATAAATATTGCAATACTTACAGGTTCAACGAAACAAAAAGAAAGAAAGATTATACTCCCTCAATTAGAAGATGGAACAATAAATATAATTATAGGAACACATTCACTTTTGGAAGACAAGGTACAATTCTCTAATCTTGGTTTATGTGTAATTGATGAACAACATCGTTTTGGAGTTGAACAAAGAGCCAAGATGTGGACAAAGAATCATATGCCTCCTCATATTCTTGTTATGACAGCAACTCCTATTCCTCGAACACTTGCAATGACTGTTTATGGAGACTTGGATTGTTCTGTTATTGATGAATTGCCACCAGGGAGAAAGCCAGTGCAAACAGTTCATTTCTTTGATAAAAGCCGTCTAAGAGTATTTGCTTTTATACGAAAACAAATAAAAGAAGGGCGTCAAGTTTATGTTGTTTACCCTCTAATAAAAGAATCAGAAACATTAGACCTTAAAGACCTAATGGATGGTTATGAGAGCATAGTTAGAGAATTCCCTTTGCCAGAATATCAAATAAGTATAGTTCATGGAAAGATGAAGCCAGCCGACAAAGATTATGAAATGGGCAGGTTTAAAAGAGGAATAACAAATATTATGGTTTCAACCACAGTAATAGAAGTTGGAGTTGATGTACCTAATGCATCAGTTATGATAATTGAAAATGCAGAACGTTTCGGTTTATCACAACTTCATCAATTAAGAGGAAGAGTTGGAAGAGGAGCAGATCAATCATACTGTATATTAATGTCAAGCTATAAACTATCCACAGAAGCAAAGACAAGAATAGAAACAATGTGTGAAACAAATGACGGTTTTAAAATAGCAGAAGCCGACCTTCAACTAAGAGGTCCTGGAGATATGGCAGGAACAAAACAAAGTGGACTATTAGACCTTAAAATAGCAGATATAGTAAGAGATGAACCAATCCTTAAAGCATCAAGAAGCCTTGCAATACAAATAGCCCAAGAAGACCCTACCCTATCCAATCCAAACAACTACCTACTTAAACAATACTTTATAAAAAACAAACCACAAACAGACTTCTCAAAAATATCATAATAAAGAACAATTATATGAACATCCAATTCGACACAATAGATTTAATTATAAGCCTATTAATTATTGGAATTGCTTTCTTTATTTACTATTCTCCTGAAAAGAAACTTATAAAGAAATTGCGTAATCCTATTCAAATAACTAAGCAAAATATAAAATTAAGTAGATACCTACTTATATTTGCAATAGTATTTGTTATCTATAACCACTCAAGCGATATTTACTTTTATTTAAATTACACACAAGAATTAGGACTTCCATTTAAAATAAAATTCTACCCTATAACTTATATAATTCTACCTTTAGTGTTTCTAATAAAAAGCAAAAAGACACTAAAAGAACTGTTGAAAGAAAAATTAATTTAACGCATAAAGAAAACTCTTTATTGAATATAGCTTTACATCCTCTTCTTTTGGAAATAAATGAAGTTTACAACTCAATTAATAAGGTATAAAACTCACGAAATAAACTCTTGATGTAATTAAACAAAGTCTTAATCTCAAACAATGCGGTTGTTTACTCAAAACAATGCGGTTATTTCACCTGAACAATGCCATTGTTTGACTTAAACAATGCGGTTGTTTTGATTAAACAATGGCATTGTTTTGGATTGAAAGGAAGATTTGCTAGATCAAAAGCTTATTATTCTAGTTAAAGAGTAAATGAAATGGGATTAAAAGGAAGTTTTTTCTGAGTTAATCTTCCTTTGTTGGGAAATCCGTTTAATTAAATTACTTATTTTCAAAGATTAATTTTTATCTTTGCTGGATAATTTATAAAAGGAGAAAGTATATCATGAAAATTAATCTAAGAAAGAACTACAATTTATTATTAATTATTGGATTAGCCTTATATGTTTTAGGAATAATTCTAAATGTTATCTTTAATTTAGATGCCAGTGTTGAAGATAATCCAATACTTGGAGAAATAGCAGATATGAATGGTTGGATATTTATTATTGCAACTGTTATTATTGCTCCTATTATGGAAGAATTTTCTTTCCGCTCATTTTCTATTAAAAAGAAATGGACTAAATATCTTTGCTTGGTTTTGGCTACTGGTTTTATTTCATTAAGCTTTAATATTTATGCAGGGATTTTCTTTGCTCTTTCTTTTTCTGCAATTATGTTCCTTTTAAAAGAAAAGCCTAAATCGCAAACATATTCTTTTGTTATTCTAACTTCTTTAGGTTTCGCTCTTTGTCATTATGGAAATTTAGACCTACTAAACTATCTCATTGCATTCCCTATGTATTTTGGTTTAGCATTAGTTTTATGTTATATAGCTCTTCGTTTTAAATTCCGTTATGCAATTCTAACCCATGCTCTTTATAATTTTACATTAATGTTTTTAGGTGGTTTTATTATTCCTTTTGGATCTGAAATCACTTTAAATCAAGGAAATTACACAGGAAAACTTACTCCTGTTTCTGGATTAAATGCCTCTAATAGAACAACAACTATTGGAGGGGATACAACTGAATTTTATAGAGATTTGCTTCCAAGTATTGCTTCTTCTCTTATTGATAATAATTTTGATTATCAATATAAAACATATCCAAAGGGTTATAATTTCTATAACCTCAAGGTTGTTTGTAAAGATAGCAATGGAGTTGATTTAAAGAGTTTGTTTAAAGAATTGGTAAAGAAGGGCTATCTTCGTATTGATACTATTTCAGAAATTAAGACTGTATATTTCTTAAAAGTAAAGGATATTGAAAAGATTAAAATCAATAATAATGACCCAAGAAATAAAGATTTTATTCATCAAGACCAATTGCAATATGTTGTTTCTAATTTTGCAGAATCACAAAAAATTATTATTAGAGTGCCTGAAGAATTAAAAGAATTAATGATTAAGAATGATATTGCTTTCTTTAGAAATAACATGCAACCTTTAGTTAAATTGCCTGAAGCATTAAGAAATGTGGAAAAGAAATATGGTTTTGTTTTAACACCAAAGCAAGCAGAAGTAAAGACTATAAGGATATTTGAAGAAGATTAATTCCTTTTTCTTGTTATTGAATTGAAATTTATTGTATTTTTGCCACTGAATTAAAACCTAAGTAAAAGACTTTTCTATATCTCTTTTATAAAGCGAGTAAATTCAACCTTAATTTATTTATTAATCTAATCCAAAAGTTAGAACTAATGGAAAAGAGAATTGGAACTATTTCTATAGTTATTTATGATAAGGCTGTTGCTACTACTGTCAATAAGATATTGTCAGAGTATGCTGATTGCATATTGGCTCGTCAAGGCTTACCTCTTCATGATAAAGGTTTACATATTATTACTCTTGTTATTGAATCTTCAAGTGATATCATTAATGCTTTAACTGGTAAGTTGGGGCGTTTAGATAATGTTGAAGTTAAGTCTATATTGGCAAAGGGTAAGACAATAAAAGAAAACAATAATTTATAATCACATATAAAACAATTATTAATATGAATATATCAGAAAGAAACACCAATTTCATTGATAGAGACAAACTCTACAATCTTATTGAAGGGAAAGTTCCTACTCAAGGAGAAATTGATACAATACTAAACAAAGCTGCTAAACTTAAAGGTCTAAACTTAGAAGAAGTTGCTACTTTACTTAGAATTGAAGACAATGCTCAAATCCATAAAATAATGGAGACAGCAAAATTTGTGAAGGAAAGCATTTATGGAAAACGTCTTGTATTGTTTGCTCCTATCTATACTGGAAATGTTTGTGTAAATAACTGTTTATATTGCTCCTTCCGTAAGGATAATCACTTGATTAAGAGAAAAATTCTTACCATGAATGAAATTGCTCAAGAAACTTCTGCTCTTTTAAAACAAGGTCATAAGAGAGCTTTATTGATTTGTGGTGAAAATAATAAGAATGGTACTGATTATATGATTGAAGCTATTCGTACTACTTATGGAGTTAAAGAAAGAGGTGGAAAAGATTATATAAGAAGAATTAATGTTGAACTTGCTCCAATGGAAGTTGAAGATTTTGCAAGGCTTAAAGCAGAAAAGATTGGTACTTATGTTTGTTTCCAAGAAACTTATGATGAAGTAAAATATAAAGATTTTCACCCAGCAGGAACTCCAAAAGCTGATTATCTATATCGTTTAACTGTTATGGATAGAGCTATGGAAGGAGGAATTGACGATATTGGTATTGGTGCATTACTTGGACTTATTGACTATCGTTTTGAAGTTCTTGCAATGATTGAACATGCAAATCATCTTGAAAGAGCTTATGGTTGTGGACCCCATACCGTTTCTGTACCAAGATTAGAACCTGCAATTGGTGCTCCAGCCGCAGAACATGTTCCTTCTCCTGTAAGTGATGATGACTTTAAGAAAATTGTAGCTATAATTCGTATTGCATTACCTTATACAGGAATTATCCTTTCAACTCGTGAAGGAGATAAGATGAGAAATGAATTAATTGAATATGGTGTTAGTCAAATTTCAGCAGCTTCAAGAACAAATCCTGGTTCTTATGCTCATGATGAAGAAGGCACTGGTACTCAATTCTCAACAGGAGACCACAGAACATTAGATGAAGTAATTTATTCTTTAGCTAAAGAAGGTTATGTTCCATCATTCTGCACTGGATGTTATCGTCAAGGAAGAGTTGGACACGACTTTATGGATTTAGCTAAACCAGGTTTAATACAACAATTCTGTTTACCAAATGCAATGTTTACCTTCCAAGAATACCTTGAAGACTTTGCTTCACCAGAAACAAAAGCTTTAGGATTAAAAGTTATAGAAGACTTTACTAAGAACGTTAGAACAGAACAACAAGAAAAAGTAAAAGAAAACCTTGAAGCCATTCGTGGCGGTAAAAGAGACATATATTTTTAGTACATATACCTCAAAATTAACTATTACCTCCAAAAGTTAATTGAAATACTCCAAGAGTTTCCTTATTCTCTTGGAGTTTTTTATTGTCAGTATTTATAATAATATAGTTGAAAATAATCTAACTCTTGCTCAATTTATATAAACTATAATTTTGAAGATTCTATTATTGATGTTTTTTTCTTTGCAATAAGAAGTAAGCTTATAAACGTGGTTATTCATTTCCAAATATATTAGCTTTATTTCTCAAGATATTTATAAATCTTTGAGTCCTTTATTATAAAGAGGATGATAAAGTAAAATTGTTTCTTTAAGATGCTTTGTGTTTAGATGAGTGTATATTTCTGTAGAGCTTACACTTGCATGTCCCATTAATTCTCTTACAACCATTATATCTGCTCCTCCAAGCATTAGTTCTGTTGCAAAGCTATGACGCAAGGTATGAGGATGTATATTTTTTTCAATACCTGCTTTTTGTGCTATTTCTTTTATTGCTTGATAGGCTGCAATACGTGATAGCTTCCCTCCTCTTTGGTTTAGAAAAATATATTGTTCACAACCTTTCTGTGGATTTATTTGAGAGCGAGTATTATTAATAAATAGTACTATTTGTTTAAGTGCTATCTTGTTTAGTGGGACCCAACGTTCTTTAT
The DNA here is from genome assembly GCA_041662185.1 of Bacteroidales bacterium. Taxonomy (GTDB): domain Bacteria; phylum Bacteroidota; class Bacteroidia; order Bacteroidales; family P3; genus UBA10566. Next base: position 26,399 of record JBAZSY010000014.1, on the reverse strand, counting down.
CTCCTTTTCCTATTACTTTTATTAACTCTTGATCTTTGTATATATCTCCTATTTTTAAGTTTAAAAGCTCAGATATTCTTAATCCTGCTCCATACAAAACCTCTATCATTAAATTTATCCAAACTCCTCTGTAAGTTGATTTATCTATTACAGAAAGCATTTTAATTATCTCATCATTAGTTAAAACTACTGGGAGTTTTTGATCCATTCGAGGGAGTTCTATCATTTCTGTTGGATCTGTATCTACTACGTCTTCTATTAATAAGTATTTATAAAAAGCCCTTATTCCTGATACTAATCGTTTTTGTGTACTTATCTTTAATATCTTGCTTTCGCTATCATTTGTAGAAGTCTGAATTGTTTTTAAGAATATTTGCAGATGTTTATATGATAACGTTTTGGGATTTATTGTTGGATAACTCTCTTTCATAAATAAGAAAAGACGCTCACAATCTCTTATGTAAGCATCTTTCGTATTTTCAGAAAATCCTCTTTCTAATATAAGGTAAGATTTAAACCCTTTTAAATAACTATCCCACATATATTATTATATGTTTAGACTTTTTTCTTTTTCTTCTTTGCTACAGAATAACCAAAGAAACCTAATTTTTCTCCAAGTGAATAATATTTTCCGTGTGAATAAGCTAATAGATTTGCTTCTTCTAATTCAAAAGTATCCGTTTCTGGATTTATATATTTTTCATCGGCATTAATATTTACTACTTTTGCAATAAACATATCATGAGAACCTAATTCTTTTATTTCTACAACTTCACATTCAATACATAATGGACTTTCATCTATCATTGGAGCTTTTACTCTTAGGGCAGGAATTGCTGTTAAGCCCATTTCCTGAAACTTATTAAAATCCCTTCCTGATTTTACACCACACCAATCTGTTGCTCTTGCAAGTTCTTTGGTTGTAAGGTTTAAAACAAATGATTTTGTCCTTTCAATAATTAGATGAGAATGTCTTGATTTACGAATAGATATATAACACATTGGGGGTTCTGTACATATTGTTCCCACCCACGCTACTGTTAGTATATTATATTCCTCTGGAGTTTCCCCACAACTAACCATTATTGCTGGAAGAGGATATATCATTGTGCCAGGTTTAAAACTAACTTTTGCCATAATAAAGGTTTTATTTTTTTTGTTTTATTTCAATTGAAGAAGGAATAAACTTTGTTACATCACCACCAAAAGATAGTATTTCTCTAACAAATGATGAGCTAATAGCTGTATCTTCTGGCTTAGTTAAAATAAATATTGTTTCTATTTCTGGATAAAGTTCTTGATTAATTAGTGCGATATTTCTTTCATATTGGAAGTCTATAGAGTTTCTTAATCCTCTAACAACATATTTTGCTCCTTTTTCTTTACAAAAATCCACAAGTAATGAAGAAAATGATTCTACTTTTACCTTAGGGTTATTTTCAAAAGTCTTACTTATCCAATCTAAGCGTTGCTCTAAAGAAAAAAACTCTTTCTTTGATGTATTCTCTCCTATTGCAACTATTATTTCATCAAACAAAGGTAAAGCTCTTAAAACAACTGACTCGTGTCCTTTTGTTATTGGGTCAAATGAACCAGGAAATATTGCTATACTTTTCATATCTAACTATTGTTTTCTTTATCCTCATATATAAAACAAAATTAATCGCTAACCATTAATCATTAACCACTAACCATTAATACTCGTTTCTATTAATATTCCTATCAAGTTCTCGAGTTGAACGTTCATTTATTACATATATTAATCTAAATGTAAGAACATTATTATAAAAATTTCTTTTCCAAGAATAGAAATCTGTATGTAATGGAGATAAACTATTGGTGTATGTTACATTTTTTCTAATTGGAATTAAGGAGTATTGATAACGGAAATTAAATTTCAACTTCTCCCAAATTCTAAAACGAATATCTAAAATAGCAGATAAGTCATCTCTATTAAAGTCCTTCACTGTTGAAAGATCTGGACGATCCATATATTTTATTGTATCAGATAGTCCCCAATCTTCATTAACCTTAAAAAGTCGAGAGTATTGTAAACCAGCTCCAAACATCCAACCTCCCTTCCTATCTTCAAAATGTACTAAAATAGGAATTGAAACATAATTTAAACGTGTATTGTACTTAAAGGGATCTTCAGTTTCTTTTGCTCCAAGTTGATTATAGAGTAGCTCCATACTCATCAAAACATTACGTTTCTTATTTAATGGAGCCATTACTCCTGCTCCAACATTAAAACCTATCCTATTAAAACCATATGTTTGATCACCATTAATTTGTGAAAGATTTCCACCTAAAATAAGCATTCCTTTAAATATTTGTGCATGTGCAGGAATGCAAAAAACTAATAGTATAAAACCGATTACTAAAACTTTTAAATTTCTCTTATTCATATCTTATTAAAATATATTATTTAGATTTCTTACTCAAGAAATTCTTAACTTGTCTCCAAATAAACTAAGTATAAATTCAAATAAACTTAATATAAGTCCAATTAGATTTGATATAAATTCAATTATACTTGATTTATTTTTATATAAAAGACCTTCTCTATAACCTAAAGTGTTTTTAAGTAAATAAAACTCTAAAACACTAAATATATTGCAAAAATAGTAATTCTAAATTGAAATTTTATCTATAGAATAAAAAAAACATCTTACACCAAAGATGTAAGATGTTTTTTAGAAAAAATAATAATCTCTATTATTTTTTACCCTTTTTTATGTCTTTAAGACCAGCGCCTGCTTTAAACTTAACAACTCTCTTAGCTGCAACTTTTATTGCTTTTCCAGTTCTTGGATTACGAGCTGTACGAGCTGGTTTGTCAACAACTGTGAAAGAACCAAAACCGATGAAACTAACTCTTTCACCTAATTTTAATTTTTCTTCCATAACATTTAGGAATGCATCATAAGCAACGCCTGATTGTTTTAAATTTAAGTCTGCCTTTGCAGCCATTAAATGGATAAAATCTTTTTTTGTCATATCAATTAAATTTTTAAATGGTTAGTGCTGCAAATGTAACAAATTTTTCTTATGTTGTATGTTTTTTTCCAAAAAAATTAATTATTTTTTTTCTCTGACCACAAAACCACCATCAAATCTAGTCCCTCTAAGGAATTCATTAACCCTCATTCTCTTTTTACCACTTTGTTGTAAATCAAGTATTTCAATCACTCCATCTGAGCAATATACTCTAAATCCGTCCTTTATATTTATCTCTACTTGACCAATATTTTTTTTGTGAGGAAATGGAATAAATTTTACCTTAAATACTTTCAAAAACAGCTCTATATTAGTTTTTTCATTAAAAAAAACAGTAGTTGCACAAGGAAATGGACACATTCCTCTCACAAAATTTACTATTTCTATACCTGTTTTATGCCAAGGAATTAAGGTTGTCTCCTTAAATATCTTAGGTGCAAGGGTTGGATTAACTTCTATTTTTGTTTGAGAAATTGTCTTATAATTTCCAGTTTTTAAAGCTTCCACCGTTTTTACAACAAGTTTTCCTCCCTCAATCATCATTCTATCGTGAAGTTCTCCTGTGGTTTCTTCTTCTCCAATAGGAATAATGTGTTGGAATAATAACTCTCCTTCATCTATCTTATCATTTAATAAAAAAGTTGTAACACCAGTTTCTTTTTCTCCATTTATAACAGCCCAATGTATAGGTGCTGCACCTCTATACTTAGGAAGTAAAGAACCATGGAGATTAAATGTACCCATTGGTGGCATTGCATAAACATCTCTTGGTAACATACGAAAAGCAACTACAATCTGCAAGTCCGCCTTTAATGATCTTAACTCTTCAATAAACTCTGGATTTTTTAGATTTGTTGGTTGTAAAAGATAAAGATTATTATCTAATGCATATTGCTTTACTGCGGAGTAAGTTATCTTATGTCCACGATTTGCAGGCTTATCTGGCATTGTAACAACACCAACAATATCATATCCTTGCTTTACCAATGCATCTAATGAAGCAACAGCAAAATCAGGAGTACCAAGAAATACTATTCTCATACTATGTTTTATATAATAGGGCTTTATTATTTATTATAGAGAAGCCATTTTTAAAGCAGTTATGGCAGCTTCAACACCTTTATTGCCGTGTTTACCACCTGAACGGTCTTGTGCTTGCTCAAGAGTATTAGTTGTTAGAACACCAAATATAACTGGGATATCTTTTCTTAAGCTTACTTTCATTATACCATTTGCAACTGCATTACAAATAAAATCAAAATGTCTTGTTTCTCCTTGTATTACACAACCAAGACATATTACTGCATCAAATTTCTTCTTTTCCAATAGCTTTGAAGCTCCAAAAGGGAGTTCAAAACTGCCTGGAACATATTGTATATAAATATCTTTTTCCTCTGCATTATTTGCTTTTAGAGTATCTATAGCTCCTTGCAATAGTGCATTTGTAATATCTGAGTTCCATTCTGAAACTACTATACCGAATATACCATCTTCCCCCGAGGGAACTTCATCTTTATTATATGATGAAAGACTTTTTAATGCTGTTGACATTTTACTTTTATATTTTTTAAGTTTGTTGTTCTATTTGATTGGGAAATTTAATTTGCCACCTTATAATTAGAATTAGACAATTAGCAAATAATAATGTGACTTACCTCACTCTAATCTTTGTTTTTGGTTTTAAATTCTCTGCAGTTAGTCCATTCATTTCTATAATCTGTCTTGGAGTTATATTGAATTTATCTGCAATTTTAGTTATTGTATCACCTGGTCTTACTGTCCAATAACGCCAAGTTGTTTTATCATCATTATTTATCTCTATTGGTTTCCTAACTATAGGTTGATTACCTCCTTTAGCTAATAGAAGAGTATTGGTTTTTGGAGCATATTTATCTTTAAAAGAGTAATAGGGTTTCCCCTCAAATGTTTTATTAACTTTAGCTAAATTTGTTATTGGCTGACGCTTACTCAATTGCTTTTCTGCTCTTTCAATACCGAAAAAAGTCTTTTCAATATTAATACGATCCGTTCTTAGGGCCTTATGTTTCACATCAAGTATCCATTCGGGATCAAATGTTTGATAAAGACATCTACACTCAAAATGGAGATGAGGACCTGTTGAAAATCCCGTATTACCACTATAACCAATAATATCTCCAGCTTTTACTACTTGTCCAACCTTTACCTTCATCTTACTTAAGTGACCATAAAGAGTCTCAAGATTATTATAATGACGTATTAATATCATATTACCATAACCACCATTTATTTGAGCAACTCTGACAACTCCGTCAAAGACTGCATATATAGGCTCTCCAATATTTATTGCAAAATCAATACCTCCATGAGGACGCTCCCATCTCCAACCATAAGGAGATGACTTTACTCCTTTATCACCACATGGGAAATGAAAACCTTGATCTTTTTTGTAATCAATTAATCTAATTTTAAACTCATCAGGAAATTCACCAAAACGGAAAGAAGGCATTTTAACCTTATTAGTACACCAAGTATTATTGTAAAGAGTCTTGCAAGGAGCTTCTTTATATTCTAAATAAACAGCTTTCTCGTCTTCTTCCTGTTCTGGATGTTTAAAATTAGAAGAATCAACAGATATTTTATTATGAATTATTGTTGGAATAGATTTCGTTATTTCTGTTTTTGCTATTGTCTTTGGTTTATTATAAACAGCATACAACGAGTCAGCCAATCTTCTACTAGCACTACGTGTATCGAATTGTTTATCATTTTGAGCGAATGAAGACATGCTCAAACCAATAACTAAAGAAAAGAATATAATTAATCGCTTTTTTTTCATTAATAGTGGATAATACCTTGTATTAAACAGCAAAATTAATAATAATATTTCATATAGAGGTAATAAAACATATATGGCTTTATCATATAATTAAAACAAAGAAAGCTACAGATAGGGTGATTAAACAACCAATAAGATAGTTTTGAACTGTTTGTTTTGGAGTTATAAGATTTTGAATTTGGTATGCGTAAGTAAGTAATCCAGAAAGTAATATAGCTATTAAGAGTGGGAAAATAGAGAACACATAATAGTATTTTATGGTTAGGAAAAATATATAAAATGTTATTGCTCCTACTGTAATAATATCTATTGAAGTAGTCATTTTTTTTCTTAATATTAGAACTACTAAAGTCGTATAAATAGGTATTAATAAACCCATATCAAACCAAACAGATATATTTAGTATTGAAAAATAAAGATATGAGACAAAGTATGATATTGATACTATTATATAACTTGAATTATTGTTTTTTGTTTTCTCTTTAAAGTCGCGAAAGCTATTATTATTAAATAGGTATAAAATAAATATAGGAAGCAAGCAAGATACAAGGATATATAATGTTATAGATTTAAGAATTACTTGTCCTACATTAGCATAGCCGTTAAATGCTACCATTAATAGTAGATAAAATATAAAAACATAGACTGTAAGAAATAATGGGTTTAGGATTAGTGAAATTATCTTAGCTATCTTTTGTTCTTTATCCATGGTCTATAAAACTGTTTTTCTTAAACGTGCTACTGGTATTTGTAGATTTTCTCTGTATTTAGATATTGTTCTACGAGCTATTGGAAACCCTTTGCTTTTTAGCATTTCTACTAATTGGTCATCGGTTAAAGGATTAGACTTATCTTCTGATTCTATTAACCTTACTAATTCATTCTTTATTGCATCTGTTGATATCTGTTTTCCTTCATCATTAAGCATAAAGTTAGAAAAAAAATCCTTTAGTTTATATATACCAAAGTGGGTTTGAGCATATTTATTACTTACAACACGTGATATTGTTGAAATATCCATATCTACTTTATCAGCAATATCAACCAAACGCATAGGTTTTAGTTTTTGGACATCCCCTTCTAAGAAATAATCGTATTGATATTTAATAATTGCTTTCATTATTAAGTAAAGTGTATCTTTTCTACGGTTTAGTGCTTCAATAAATATATTTGCGGCTTCTAACTTATCTTTTAGAAATGTAGCTGTTTCTTTATCGGAAGGTGATTTGCTTTCAACAACAGTTTGCAAAAGATTCTCGTAGTATTTACTTGTTTTCAAAGGATGACAAACATAATTATTCACTTGAAATTCCACCTTTCCATTTTGCTGCCAAACAATAAAGTCTGGTATAATAGAAATCGTTTCATTAGAATTTGAAGACAAAGAATTACCAGGCTTAGGGTTTAGTTTAACTATTTCCTCTACTGCTTCTTGTAATTCTTCATCTGTACATTCAAGTCTTTGAACAATTAAATTATATTGTTTCTTTTTAAAGTATTCAAAACAACGTTTTACAATCTTTTTGGCAAGAGAAATTTGTTTTGTTTCTTTTTTTCTTTCAAGTTGAATCAAAAGACATTCTTGAAGGTCTCTTGCTCCAACTCCTGAAGGTTCAAAATTCTGAATAATATGTAATATATTTCCTATTTCCTCTTCATTAACTTCTAAGTTTTGACGAAATAAAAAATCGTCAACCATTGAAGTAATCGAACGACTCAAATAACCAGACTCATCAATATTACCAATCAACTCCAACCCTATCAATAAATCTTTTTCTGAAATAGATTGCAATTGGAGCTGAGATATTAAATCCTCATGAAATGTTGTTTCAGAAACAAAAGTTCTATTTTTATCTGATTTGTCGTAATTCTCATTATTCTTATATGAAATAATTTCATCATCATTAGGATATATATTCATATCCTCAAATTCATCATTATCCGAAGTATTATCTTCCTCTTGATCTTGTGAACTTTCGGCTAAATCTTCTATTTTTTTGTCTTCGTCTTCTTCGAGGGTTGGATTTTGTTCTAACTCTTCCTTAATTCTTTGTTCAAGAGCAAAAGTAGGTAGCTGCAACAATTTCATTAATTGAATTTGTTGCGGAGATAGTTTTTGTAGTAGTTTTTGTAGTATACTTGTTGAAATCATTTTTTAGAACTCTGCATTGTTTGGAGTACGTGGGAAAGGTATTACATCACGAATATTTGCCATCCCTGTTACAAATAAGATTAAACGTTCAAAACCTAAACCAAATCCACTGTGAGGAGCAGAACCAAAACGACGAGTGTCTAAATACCATTTCATATCATCTGGATTTATGCCCACTTCGCCCATTCTTGCTATAAGTTTATCTAAATTTTCTTCTCTTTGACTTCCTCCAATAATTTCACCTATCTTAGGGAAAAGCACGTCCATTGCTCCAACAGTCTTTCCATCTTCATTTTGCTTCATGTAGAAAGCTTTGATTTCTTTTGGATAATCTATTAAAATAACTGGTCTTTGAAAATGTTTCTCAACTAAATATCTTTCATGTTCTGATTGAAGATCAATACCCCAACCAACTGGAAATTCAAATTTCTGATCTGCTTTTTCTAATATCTCAATTGCTTCAGTATATTTTAATCTCTTGAAATCATTACTTACTACAAACTTCAATCTCTCAATTAATTCTTCATCATACATGCTTTGTAAAAACTCTAAATCATCTTTACAATTTTCTAATGCATAATTAATCAAGTATTTAACAAAGTCTTCGGCAAGATTCATATTATCTACTAATTCATAGAAAGCCATTTCTGGTTCTATCATCCAAAATTCAGATAAGTGACGAGGTGTATTTGAGTTTTCTGCTCTAAATGTTGGTCCAAAAGTATAAATCTTACCTAATGATAATGCACCAAGCTCTCCTTCTAATTGTCCAGAAACAGTAAGTGATGTTTGACGACCATAAAAATCTTGTGAATAATCAATATTTCCTTCTGCTGAACGTGGTACATTATTTAAATCAAGAGTTGTAACTTGAAACATCTCTCCTGCACCTTCAGCATCTGATGCTGTAATAAGAGGACTATGCCAATAAAAGAAACCTCTATCATTAAAATATTTATGAATAGCATAAGCCATAGCATGACGTACTCTAAATACAGATCCAAAAGTATTAGTGCGAGGTCTTAAATGAGCAATTTCACGTAAGAATTCTAATGTATGTCCTTTCTTTTGAAGAGGGTAAGTCTCAACATCTGCTTCTCCATAAATCTCTATTTCTGTAGCTTGTATTTCTACATGTTGTCCTTGTCCCATTGATTCAACCAATAAACCATTAGCTCTTAAACAAGCACCAGTAGTAATACGTTTCATTAGTTCTTCGTCAAAATTAGCTAAATCAACAACAATTTGAATATTATGTACTATAGTTCCATCATTTAATGCTATAAAAGCAACTTTTTTATTTCCTCTCTTAGTTCTAACCCAACCTTTAACACAGATTTCTTTTCCTATTTGATCCATTGCCCTGCCATGCAATAAATCAATAATCTCAATTCTCTTTAAATCTTTCATTTGTTTATTTCTGTTTATCTATTTTATTATAAATATTCTTGTCCTTTTTCAATTTCAACATCTGTTACAAATTGTTTAATTCTTTGTTCTTGATTTGCTTGACAAATCATCAAAACTTTATCAGTATCAACCACAACATAATTTTCCAAACCTTGTAGCAACAAAAGCCTGTTTGAAGAATTGTTTATTACACAACCCTTAGTATCATAAAGCATTATATTTTTCCCAACAACACTATTATCATTTTGATCCTTTTCTCTAACTTCATGCAACGCACCCCAAGTTCCAACATCACTCCAACCAAAATCAGAAGGAATAACATATACATTTGAAGCCTTTTCCATAACACCATAATCAATAGAAACAGAAGGACAAGAAGAATACACCCCTTGTATAAACTCTCCCTCTTTGGTAGTATTAAAATAATTTTTACCTTTTTCAAATATATTATACACCTCAGGTAAAAGCTCTTGCATGGAATTATTAATACTCTTCAAAGACCAAATAAACATACCACTATTCCAAAGAAAATCTCCACTTGCAATAAATTGTAAAGCCATATTATAATCAGGCTTTTCTGTAAATAATTTAACCTTATTTATTTCTTTTATAGAACCAAGATTTTTAGAAGGAATATATTGAATATAGCCATAGCCTGTATTAGGATAAGTAGGTTTTATACCCAAAGTAACTAATACATCATTTTCCTTACTTGCATCTAAACCTAGCTCTAAAGTCTCTATAAACTTATCCTCATTAACTATATAATGATCAGAAGGAGTAACTATAATATTTGCTTCTGGATTAAGCTTAGCAATTTTGAAATTAGCATAAGCTATACAAGGTGCTGTATTTCTACGTGTAGGTTCTGTAATAATTTGATTAGAATTAAGATTAGGGATTTGTTGATTTACCAAATCAAAATAGATCTTATTGGTAACAATAAATATATTTTCTCTTGGACAAATACGTTCAAAACGTCTAAAAGTCATCTGAATTAAACTTTCCCCACTCCCCAAAACATCAATAAATTGTTTAGGTTTGGACGTTTTACTTAGCGGCCAGAACCTTGTTCCAATGCCTCCAGCCATAATAATACAATAGTTATTTTTGTTCATATCAAACAATTATTTTTTCTTCAATATCAATAAATAAAATCAATTATTGAAATGTTTCAATCGACAAAAATACTAATACTTTATAGTTAAACAAAGAAAAAGATAGGAAAATAGCATCCACAAACAAAAAATATTCTATTAATTTCTTGCTTTACATAAATATTGAAGGATTTGAACGGCATTTGTAGCTGCACCTTTTCTTAGATTATCGGAAACAACCCAAATATTTAATGTTTTTGGTTGTGAGAAATCTCTTCTTATTCTTCCTACAAATACTTCGTCTTTTCCTTTACTAAATAGTGGCATTGGATAAATATTATGTTTACTATCGTCCATTACTGCCACGCCTTCCATATTATTTAGTAAAGAAAATACTTGATTTAAATCAAACTCATTTTTAAATTCTATATTCACACTTTCTGAATGTCCTCCAAGAACAGGAACTCTTACTACTGTTGCACTCACTTGAATTGAATCATCGCCTAATATCTTTCTTGTTTCTTCAACTAATTTTTGTTCTTCGGTTGTGCAACCATCTTCTAAAAAATCGCCTCCTTGAGGTAAAACGTTTTGGTGAATTTGATATGGATATACTTTTTCTACATCTTCTCCCCTTTCTTCTCCTTCTAATTGGCAAACCGCTTTTACTCCTGTTCCTGATACGCTTTGATAGGTTGAGACAACTATTCTCTTTATCTTATATTTCCAATGCAAAGGCGCTAAAGCCAATACCATTTGAATTGTTGAGCAGTTAGGATTTGCTATTATTCTATTTTCTTTATTTATTGAATTAGCATTTATTTCTGGGACGACGAGTGGAACATCCTTATCCATTCTCCATGCTGAAGAATTATCAATTACTGTCGTTCCTTTTTCTGCAAATAAAGGTGAATATTGTTTTGATGTTTTCCCTCCTGCAGAAAAGATAGCATAATTACAATATGAATTTATTGCATCTTCAACACTAACTATTTTTATCTTTCTTCCTGCAAACTCTATTTCTTTACCAACGTTCTTTTGAGTTGCAACAGGAATTATTTCTGCATTTTCAAAGCCTCTTTCTTCTAATACTTTTAAAATAACACTACCAACCAAACCAGTAGCTCCAACAACTGCTATCTTCAATTTATATTTCATTTCTTTTTCATCTATATATTGGACGTATGCAATACGCCCCTACATTATTATCAATATTTATAACATCTATTTTGTCTATTGGATCAATATTCGTCAATAAATCAAAACCAATTATTCTTCAGAGAAAGTACTAACATATTTTCTATATTCTGCATATACATTTGCTCTCGACATAAATCCCAAATATTTACCTTTATCTACAACAGCTAAAGAATATCTATCTGCCCCTCTAAATTTAGAAACTATTACTTCCAAGGAGTCTGATATATCAACAATAAAGTATTCTGAATAACGAATAAAGTCTTTTACTCCATAAACATCATAATACTCTGGTCTAAACAATATCTTCCTAAAATCATCAATAACTACAACTCCAATAAAATTATTTTCCTTATCAACAATAGGGAAAAAATTTCTTGTAGTTTTTTCAATCGCATTAACTATATCTCTTAAACTTGCATCATATAATAAAGGAATAAAATTTGTTTCAATAAGTTTCTTCTTATCTATTGATTGGAGGGCTGTCTTATCCTTATTATGAGTTAATAAATTTCCTTCCAAAGCTAATTCCTCTGCATAAATAGAATACTTATTTAATGGTTTAACAACTATATATGATATTACAGTTGCAATTATAAGTGGGGCGAAAAGAGCATAACCTCCAGTAATTTCAGCTATTAAGAATGTTGCAGTAAGTGGTGAGTGCATAACTCCTGACATAACTGCAGCCATTCCAACCAAAGCAAAATTACTTTCTTCAACCACCAATAGACCCGACATATTTATTAATCGTCCTACAAAGAAACCAGTAAAACCACCAATAAATAAAGAAGGGGCAAATGTACCTCCAACTCCTCCTGCTGATGTAGTAACAGATGTAGCAATTGCTTTAAAAATAATAATAGACAATAATACCCCTAACAATATCCATGCATTATTACGAAAATCATACAACAAAGTGTTATTAAATAAAGCGTTTGTATCTGCATTTAAAAGCAAACTTAATGCATTATAACCTTCCCCAAATAATGGAGGAAAAAAGAAAATAAGGACACCTAATAATATTCCTCCAATAATTAATCTATTCAGCACTGTAAACTTCTTAAATTTCTTTGCTATCCACTTTGTAGATTTTAAAAAATATAGAGATGCAAATGCAGAAACAACACCTAAAAATATAAATCCAGGTATCTTAACTAATTCAAAAGAAGATAAAACGGTATAATTAAACTCCACTTCTTTTCCTAAAAAGAAATAAGCAATCATTGAAGAAGTAATGGCTGATATAAGCAGAGGAATTGCTGTTGTCATTGTTAAGTCAAGCATAAGTATTTCAAAAACAAAAAGCACTCCTGCAATTGGAGCCTTAAATACCCCTGCAATAGCTCCTGCCGCTCCACAACCAACAAGTATTATTGTATTCTTTGTATTTAGCCGACCTAAACGGCTAAGATTAGAGCCTAATGCACTTCCAGTAAGAACAATAGGAGCTTCCAAACCAACACTACCACCAAAAGCAACAGTGATTGAAGATGTAATTATTGAACTATAACAATTATGTGGTTTTATATATCCTTTTTTCCTGCTAATTGCATACATAACCTTACTAACTCCATGACTTAAATCATCTTTAATAAAGAATTTTAATATCAAAACAGTAATGGTAATACCGACCATTGGATAGAGTAAGAAAAGAAAATTGGCATTATTAGCCGAAAACCATCTTGCATCAGTAATAAATAAATATGTATAATGGACAGTATTTTTTAGTATAACAGCAGCCAAGCCACAAGCCAAACCAACCAGAAAGGACATAAAAATCATATATTGATATTCAGATACATATTTTAATCTCCATATCAAGAAATACTTATAAAACTTCTTTAATCTAATTGATTTTATTGTCCTCATTGCTTAAAATAAAGGTACAAATATACTATTTTTTTGTGTTTATGAACTATTTTAAATTGGTTTTTTACCATTAAAGCAAAAAAAAAGATTAAAGTTTTTGGTTTTTCAATAACAAATAAATAAAAATAGTCCACTCAAAAAGAATGGGCTATAAAAACAAAGTATAATACATCTCAATAAATCTATGTATATTTAGAAAGTATAACCACAAGTTGCCATTAAATAGCAGGATTTTCACTATAACCCTTACCTAATAAACATAACTATCATCAAATTATCCTCTTTTTGCTTCTTTGGATTGTTTCTTTGTTTCTATATCTTCTAATTTTTCTTGCTTTCTTTTTTCTTTGGCTTCTCTTAATTCTTCTCTGGTTACGTAGCCTTTGGGAGGGGCTGGTTCGTTACTATATTTCATATCTTTTAAACTCTTTACAAGTTTTCTGTCTGGACGATATGTTAATTTACTGAAACGAACATGTTTAGGTTTTAAGTCTTCTGGATTATCAACTCCATCGCTTGTTATTGCAACTCCAAATGTCCCTATTCCTTCTATATTGACATTATAACCATCTAACAATCGTTTATCAACACTCATGGAAAGCTCCATAATAACTGCTAATATCGTGCTTGGACGTAAATGACTTCTTCGAGAAATATCTTCAGCTAAATCTTCAGTTGTTACTAATTGAGATGGCTTTGCTACTGCAAAGTATTGTTCTTTTACTTCTCCACCTTGGGTAAAGATTTTCTTTCTTGGTCTAAAAAAATATGACATAAGGTTTATAATTTTTATTGGTTTATATTTCTGCAACTATTAACTACTTAAACATACTATAATCTCTTCTCATTACTCTTTAAAAACACAACTAAGGATTTTAACCCTATCTTTTCAAATTTAAATAAGGATTTAATCCAATTTATCGGCGTATAACTGCAACAAAACGCCGATAAAAATATTTTATTGCCGATAAAATACTACTACGATGGGTATCGTAGCAGTATTACGATGCCCATCGTGGTAGTGTTATGATGCGCATCGTAGTTTTTAACGTTTTTTAAATTGGAATTAGTCTTTGAGGAAAGTATAATTATACTTCGATCGAATATATTATGCTTTTTGTTAAGACAGAGTTCTTTCTGTTTTCTTACGGCAAAGATACAAATTTATTATCATATATCAAATTTATTTATTGTTAAATCTGCTCTGCAACAATCTAATTTAATATTCTTTAGATATAATTTTATTTGATAAGAATTGAGAAATCAATGTAAGATATTTCTTAATAACTACAGTTGTGTGTTGTGGTAAAAAAGATAATAAATAACTACTTATAATTCTAATATGGTGTCACTATTAGTTTTCCTGTACTTTTGGTGAGATACATATCTTTTTCTAAATTATATATCTCCCACTCGCAATTTTTATTTAATAACCTTATATTGTTCTTCTCTAAATAATCTACAACACGATAAGTTGGTTTTATTATTTTGAATCCTCTATTTCTAATTCCTAAATAGCCTTCTTTATCTATTACTGTATAAAATATTTTTTCTCCACCAAAAGGGATACTTTTATTTATAACTCCATATTGTGGATATACAAATATGTTATACCCTAAACAAAATACGGGAATAACAAATAAGGAAATGGATGTTATTAAGGCACTTTTAAAATAGCTCTTAGATAGTATTGATATTATTATATACATTATTACCATTGCTGAAATAAAAAATATTAATCCAACATAAGGCGTTTTTTGAGTATATATTATTCCAAATGAAAATAATATTGTTAATAGATAGATTATATATTTCTTTATATTTGTTAGTTTGTCTTTTAATTCAGCCCTTTTAATTAGATCAGAAATAGAATATAGAGATATGGGTATTGCTAAATAAGCCCAATTAATATTATTGGAAATTAATCCTATACTCATTGCTAATCCTATTTGAGATGCAACGACAACTATATCAATTATTTTTAATTTCCTTGATAGTGTTGATGCATAGAAACCTGTTATTACATCAAATTTTCTTGCATTATTATTTATTTCTTTTTTGAATAGTATAAAATAGAAATAAAATAGAATTGGGAAATAGAATGTATATATGTATAAAAAATACTGAATAGCTTTACCAAAAAAGACAGGCAATTTGATTAAGAATTTATTAATGAAAAAAACGATAGAACCAAATAAATATAACAGAGGTGATGTTCCATCAATATAATATAATTCCATGAAAAATAGTAATATCAAGAAAAATGCTGAAATATATATTCCTAATAATTGTTTGCTAAACATTAATAGTGATAGATTGAAACGAAATATCATTAATATCAATATTAATAATAGAATTAAAAGTGAGTTTGGAGAAAAGACTTTGTCGAATGAGCCTATCAAATACTCTTTTAAAGTAAAAAATGATACTATTAATAAAATAACAATATCAAATATTAGCAAAAGGTATGGTCCTTTGTACTTTTTATACCAATTGGAGGAGAATGTAATTGATTCCTTTTTTATCTTTCTAAGCATAAATAATTAAAAAATGAGAGTGCAAAGATAGATATTAATAATTAAAACAGATATAAATTTGTAATTATTCTTTTCTTTACAAAAGCTCTGGTCTTCTTTCTTTTGTTCTCTTTATAGATTGGTCTAAATTCCATTGGTCAATTAACTTTGTATTGCCTGAAAGTAATATTTCTGGTACTTTCCAACCATTATAATCTGAAGGTCTTGAGTAAACTGGTGGTGAAACTAAATTATCTTGAAAAGAATCTGTTAAAGCTGATGTTTCATCGTTTAAAACTCCTGGAATAACTCTTATTATTGCATCTGAAATAACAGCAGCAGCTAACTCTCCACCGCTTAAAACATAATTTCCTATTGATATTTCTCTTGTTATTAAATGTTCTCTTACTCTTTCATCTACTCCTTTATAGTGTCCACATAAGATACATATATTATTTTTAAGAGACAGTTCATTTGTAAGACTTTGGTTTAACATTTCTCCATCTGGAGCTGTATATATAATTTCATCATAATCTCTTTTCTTCTTTAAATCAGTTAAGCATTTTGCAATAGGTTCTATTTGCATAACCATTCCTGCTGCTCCTCCATAAGAATAATCATCAACACTACGGTATTTATTTAAAGCATAATCTCTTAAATTATGGAACTCTACAGTTACAATACCTTTATCTTGGGAACGTTGCAATATTGAATGAGAAAAAATACTTGTAAATAAGTCTGGAAATAAGGTAATAATATCTATGTGCATAGTTGGAATATTTGTCTTTTTTCATACGTTACATTAAAAAAAAGGTTTCTAATTGCTTTCATTCAACTAAAGTTTGTATATTTGCTTTCTAAATTACGTCCATTATTAAGGAATAAAACACAATATAATATGAGTCTTGGAAATCAATTTAAGAGCTTAATCTTAGCATTAATTTGCTTACCTACAATTTGTTTTGGTCAAAAGAGTATAGATAAAGTACTTCCTGATTTTGAGTATAGTGACTATTATTCTCATGTTCAATTTATGGTAAAGCCATATGCTTTAACTAATCAAACCCTTTATTTACCAAAAATTTCAGATACAATTGGACGCAATTTCTTTGTTGGAGAGATTGCAGAACCTGAAGCTGGTGATAGAACAGGTATTGATTACTACAAATTAAAAAGAATGCCTGCTGAACAATTGGCTAAAATGGAAAAGAATTGGTTTATTGTTGCTGGTTATATAGCAGATAAGATTGCTTATGATAAAGTTTTTTATGCAGAAGGAGACAAACAAGATTTTAGAACTCTTCGTTATGATTTTATTAAGTTAGTTATTGGAAATACAGAGGATACAGTATATTATAATTATACAGGGTTTTGGAACAACTACAACTTCCCTTTTATTCCAATGTCTTATTATAATGCAAATAAGAATGAATATCCAAAAAATAAATGGTCAAATACAGATGTTAGCATAGCTACTTATGATGAAAATTCTAACTATGCTTTTATTCCCAAAAACCTTGTTGGACAAAAACTATACCTTCCTATTATTACAGATGATACTTATAACAGATTGTACAATGGAGTAAAGCTATTTAATTATGATGATGATAGCAGAAAATACTCTTTCACCGACCTTCCAACAGGTAGAGCAAAACAATTACAAGGAAAAACTCTTACTGTTGCTGATTGGACTCATGACGCTGATGGCTTAACAAATGTTTACTTAAAACTAATTGTTCCTGGTGCCAGAGATACTGTTTATTATAAATATCCTATTATATCCGAAAGAAGTTCATTTCCTTTTGTTATCGATTCTTATTTAAAGAAGACAAAAGAAAAATACATGTACCAAGAGTTTGTATATCGTGGTGATAAATACAAAATGACTGTTATTGACACAAAGAGAAAGACTCCTGTTACAATAAATCGTGGTGATGTTTTCCAATGTATAGACTTCCTTATTAAAGATGGAAAGTTTCAAATGTTGATGAGAAACAAAAGAGGAAGAAAGTTTTACGTTCCTGCTGACTATAATTTAGGCGATAGGCTAAGTTTTTCTCATTCATTAATTGAAGGAAGCAAGGCATTAAAATATAAAGATACTTATAGAACTAATTATAATGCAATACTTCAAAAAGAACTTATTTCAACTATGACAATAAATATGGCTGAAATGTCTTGGGGTAAACCAGATAGAGAAGTATTTACTAATTTTGATGGTAGTAACCGTCATTGGTTCTATATGGGGAATATATATATAATATATAAGAACAATAAGCTTTATCGTGTTGCAATGATTCCTAAAGATTTACGTCTATGAGCGAGGAATTTGAAGATATAAATAATGATTTAAATGAACTGATTGAGAAGTTCGAAGACTGCCTTTCCTCTGGGGAAGGTTGTTTTTTTGATTCTGATGAGTTATTGGAGGTTATTGACTATTATTTTGCTGTTGAAGAAAAAAGTAAAATAAAATCAGCTATTGACCTTGCGCTATCATTATACCCACATGAATTAGATCTAATTATTAGAAAAGCACAGTATATATCTCAGTCTAAAAGTCCAGAAGATGCAATAGAATTTTTAGAAGAATACGAAAAGACAAATACAGAAGACTCTGATTTATTATTTGCTCTTGCAGCCCTTTATTCACAAGCAGGCTTAACAGAAAAAGCAATAGAAAACTATGAATATTTATTAACGCAAGATGATGACGATATAGAGGTTTATACATCACTTGGCGAAGAATATATGACTATTCAAAACTATGAAAGTGCAGCAAAAATATATAAGAAAGCATTATTATTGGAACCAATAAACGATATTGCTCTTCAATCCTTTGCCTTCAGTTCCCAATTTATAGAAAAGCCAAATAAATCAATTATCTTTTTAAAGAAACTATGTAAGCAAAATCCATTTTCCGAACAAAATTGGATTGCTTACGGACTACTACTCTACTACACCGAAAGCTATTTTGATGCAATAACAGCTTTTGACCTATCAATTGCAATTGATGAAGACGTACCTACCGCACATCTTTATAGAGCTCAATCTTTAATAGCTCTTGAAAATTATACAGAAGGGATTACTGCCCTTCATGAAGCTCTTAAAATAATGCCAGAAGAACCAGTAATATATTTTTTCCTCGGTCAGGCTTATGAAAAGCAAAACAATTGGACAACAGCAGCAGTATATTATAAAGATTGCATTAAGCATGATAAATATAATGCTGATGCTTGGATTGGGGTTGCAATGTGTTATTTTGAATTAAATGATTTTCTTAGTGCTGAACCTTATATTCAAAAAGCAATTGAAATAGAACCAACAAATGTTCACTTTAGATTGGCTTATGCTGAAATGCTTTATAAGGAAAAATATATAGAAAAAAGTGAAGAAATATATCAAGTTCTTTATGAAGAAGGCAATGAATTAGCAATAGTTACAATTAATTGGGCTATGGCAATGAGTTTGAATGAAAAACTAATGGATGCAATTCATCTTTTGAGAGAAACAATAGAAAATAATCAATTTGATGAACCAAGCATATACTTTGCATTAATAGAACTCTCATTAAAAGAACCATACTTAAAAGATCATCTTGAAGACTATCTTTTTAAACTATTCTTAGAATTTGATATTTCTTCTGATATGATAAAACAATACTGTCCTTCTTTACTAACTAACCCTCAATACGAAACCTTAATAAAAACATATATTAATGAAAAAGATTAAGTTTATAGCAATATTTCTTTTGCTATCTATAATGCTTCCAACCGTAAAAGCAAATACAACAGATACAATTCAAACTAAAAAAACTTCAACTTTTGAAAATGTTGCATCATGGTATATGGATAACATGAACTATGGAACAATAACTCTTTTAATGACAGTTGAAAGCACATTTATTCCTTTTCCTTCTGAAATAATAGTTCCTCCTGCTGCATATAAAGCATCTCAAGAAAATTCTGATTTAAATATTGTATTAGTTGTACTCTTTGCAACAATTGGTGCATTATGTGGAGCTATGATAAATTATCATCTTGCTCTTTGGCTTGGAAGACCAATTGTGCATAAATTTGCTGAATCTAAAATTGGGAAAATGTGCCTTTTAAGTAGTGATAAGGTTCAAAAGGCAGAAGATTATTTTGTAAAACATGGAAAGAGTTCAACATTCGTTGGGCGATTAGTCCCTGGCATTCGTCACTTAATATCAATACCAGCAGGTCTTGCAAAGATGAAGCTATTACCTTTTATGTTATTTACTGTTATTGGTGCTGGAATATGGAATATTATACTTGCATTAATGGGATATATTGCACAAGGACAATCAGATATGATTAATAAATATAGTTCAGAGCTTTCTTATGGATTATATGCTCTTGGTGTTTTGCTTGTTGTGTATTTTATTTATACAGGTATTAATAAAAAAAGAAAGAAAAAAGCAAATGCAAAATAAACTCTATGGTTTAATTGGTTATCCTTTAGAACATTCTTTTTCTGAAAGCTATTTCAAAGAAAAATTTCTTAGAGAAGGAGTATCTAATTATAAATATGAGAATTTTGAAATCCCTAATCTTGAAAACTTCCTATCAATAATAAAAAGCCAAGATTCTTTTAAAGAGCTTCATGGCTTTAATATTACAATGCCATATAAAGAAAAGATAATTCCTTATCTTGACTCAATTGATGAAACAGCAAAAGAAATTGGTGCAGTAAATACTGTAAAGATAAAAAGAATTGAAGAAAAAACTTTATTAAAAGGATATAATACAGATGCTTTTGGCTTTGAACAATCATTGTTTGAAAACATTGAGAAAGAAGATATTAAAGCCTTTATCTTAGGTAATGGTGGAGCTTCAAAAGCAGTTGCTTATATTCTAAGAAAACATAATATAGAATATAATATTATATCTCGAAATAAGAAAGATGATAAAACATTCCTTACTTATAACGACCTTACTCCTTCTCTAATTGAGGCCCATAAATTAATAATAAATACAACTCCACTTGGAATGTCTCCTCAAATTGGAGAAATACCAGAAATAGATATTAATCAAATTACTAAAGACCATATTGTCTTTGACTTAATTTACAATCCAAGTCAAACCCTTTTATTAGAAAGGTGTAAATTAAAAGGAGCAAAAACAATAAATGGTTTTGATATGCTATGTTATCAAGCTCAAGAATCATGGAGGATTTGGAATGCCAACTAAGATATTTCTAATAGTAGCCATAGCATTTATACTAATGGTAATCAGAATAAAGAATGTTGGAATAGCCTTTCGTTCAATAAATACTCTAATTCATGAACTCTCTCATGCCATAATGGCTCTTTTAACAGGAGGAGATGTAACAGAAATAAAACTAAATGATAATGCCTCAGGCTCTTGTACAACCAAATCAAAAGGTAAATTCAAAACCTTCCTTGTCTCCTCAGCAGGATATATATCTTCAGCTCTTTTTTCTTTACTCTTATTCTATTCTTTAGGAAAAGAATGGAATCAATACTTCT
Organism: Bacteroidales bacterium; assembly: GCA_041662185.1. Classification (GTDB taxonomy): domain Bacteria; phylum Bacteroidota; class Bacteroidia; order Bacteroidales; family P3; genus UBA10566. Next base: position 4,825 of record JBAZSY010000014.1, on the reverse strand, counting down.
TTTATTTATTCTTATCTATATCAGTTATAGCCTTGATATTTTGGATAAGAAATGCCTACGGAATAATATGGACCCTTACCTTTGCCTCCCTTAATTTTGCACTAATACTAATTCCCTATGCAATTCCCAAATATTCAAATCATATCCTATTAATATTTGGGCTCTTAATAGCAATAGATAATCTTTTAGCATGCCTAACTCTATTATATATCTCAATAGTAACCCCTAAAAAAGCAGGTGATGCAACAAATATTGCAAAAACAACCAAAATTCCAGCCTTCTTCTGGTCTCTCCTATTCCTTGCAATAACTCTTTACATAGGCTATAAATCTTACCTTCTTTTCCTCCCAATATTCGTAAAATAACTTATACACATTGTATATTCAGAAATAAGTTATATTCTTGAAATTCTTGAACCCTGAAAAAATAATAACAATAGTAACCCTGATATTTATCAATTAAAAATTATTATTGTTATATATATACAAAAAAAATGGAGAATATACTCTCACCTTGCTTAGCCTTCATGAGGTATATTCATTTTCTATTTTTTATTAAATATTTGTGCTATTATTTTTTGGATAAATTATTTTTTGATTACCCACTCAGTTCGTTATAGAACCAAAAACTATAATAAAAAAGGAGAGCATTTGCTTCTCCTTTTTTGATTTATTCAATTGGGATATAAATTTCTGTTCTAAGTTTATGAGGTTCTATTTTACTTGGGTTGTTCAAATATTTTTCTAACCATGGGGCATCTCTGTATTTATAACCTTTATCAGCTAAGTAATCATTATATATTATATCATAAGCTTTACCAAAATTTTCATAACTCCCAGTATATAGAAACATTAGAAATTTTCCTCCTTCAATTTCTTTTATTTTTATTTCATCTGCGTCTTCAGCAGGTTTATTTATTGTAATGCAAGCATCAAACCTGCATTGTTCCGGAGGAGTTGTTGTTGGGTCATCAAGATATAATCCTAAAAACTCCATTCTCATATTGAATAGTTTGTTTTTTTGAATAAACTTCCAAAGCTTTTCCCAGCAAGTAATATAATCTTGCTTACCATATTCTCCAAAAGTAGTGTAAACAGCAGCTTTTCTTTTTGTGCGTTCAATTAATTTTGGAATTTTAATATCAAGTTCAGAACTAATTCTTTCTTTTTTTAAGAGCATAATGAATATTATTTTTAGATTAATGAAAAACCAATTGCAATACTGGAAACAATAAAGAAATAACCAACATCAATAGATGCTAATGTGAAAAAGCGTTTCCAATTACTTATTTGAAACTTTAAGGTTGATTTCATCCATGCAGAGATAGAAACAACTACCAATACAGATAACCAAATTGAAATTGGTGTAAGAATGAAATACATAAGTACAACAAGTGCTGTTGAAATAATTTGAAAGGTAAAAGTATAAAAAATAGAGAAATTAGGCTTGCAAGTACATTTTTCTCCATTTGCAATATCTGCACCACACTCACATTCATATCTTACTGCTTTTGCCCACGTTTTGGTGAATAAAACTCCATACCAAATTACACCAAAAGCAAATGATACAAGAACAGCTAAACAATACCATAACCAAGAAATTGTCTCTAAAGGACAAGATGAACTAAAAATTGTTTCCATGATAAATAATTTTTAAAGTTTGTTATGCAAAGAAAAACATTTTTTTTCTATTTTTCGCTTTTTCCATTGATTCTTACAAACTTTTTCTCATTTATTCTCAATTTAATTTCTGAACATGTTAATAATTAAAATAAAGTAATATCCCATTTATTATTATAATTATAGAGAATAAAATTGACATATAAACAAACTATGTTTACTTTTGCACAACTAAGATTATAATGGAAATGCAAAATTATAAAAACATAGCTCTTGTATTATCAAGTGGCGGAGCAAAAGGCTTAGCTGAAATTGGTGCAATTAAGGCTTTAGAAGAAAAAGGATTTATTATTAAATCAATTAGCGGTTCTTCTATAGGCTCTCTTATCGGTGGGCTTTATGCTATGGGCAAATTAGATGATTATACACAATGGGTAAAAACATTAAATAAAAGAACAATTTGGGGACTTGTAGACTTTACAATAAGAAATAAAGGATTATTAAAAGGTGATAGGGTTTTTGACAAGATGAAAACTTTTATTCCTGATATGTTGATTGAAGATATGAATATTCCTTTTGCTGCTATTGCAACCGATATTATTAATGAAAAGGAAATTGTTTTTGATAAAGGTAGTTATTATGAAGCTATAAGAGCTTCAATAGCTATGCCAGGAATTTTTACTCCTGTAAAATATAATAGGACAATACTTGTTGATGGCGGTGTTATTAATCCAATTCCTATTGAATATGTTTCAAGAGAGAAAGACGATATTCTTGTTGTTGTAAATTTATATGGTGATAAGGAGGATGAAATTGAAGAGGTGAAGAATAAAGAAATAAATAAAACTCATAATAGCTTATTTAATATGTTTTCTAAATTTATTACTACTGAAGATAAGCAAAGCATAGGATATTTTTCTCTACTTTCAATTACTTCTTCTAATATGATACATAAAATTGCTAAGCTAAATATTGAAAAATATAAACCAGATATTCTAATTAATATTCCTTACGACTGTGCAAACACATTTGATTTTGATAAGGGAGATGAGTTAATAAAACTTGGAGAAAATGCAGCAAATAAAGCAATTTCAAATTACTTAACAAATAATTATTGAAATTTTGTTCTTAATCCTTATTCTATTTTCCTGTAATCAAATTCTAATTTATTAAAATCAAATTATAGAAGGATGAATTCCAAAATATTTGAAAAAAGAAAAAGCCCTAACTATTATATAATTAGAACTTTGAACTGTTTGGCGGAAAGTGAGGGATTCGAACCCCCGGACCTGTTACAGTCAACGGTTTTCAAGACCGCCGCATTCGACCGCTCTGCCAACTTTCCGAGAGCAAAGGTACTACTTTTTCTTTAAATGCAAAGTTTTCCATTAACTTTTTTCCACTTAATTTCACTCCAAAAAAAATATTAATATCAATTTCAAAGAATTATAGTATATTTGCAGCCCGAAAAAATAAGTAATTAATTATAGAATACAACAAATAATTCAGAAAAATGGAAAAGAAAGACTTATTGAAAGATGTAGTAAAGCACATCGATATTAAAAAAATTGACACAACTGATTTAATTAACGCAATGCGTGATATGTCATTTACATCTCGTGATACAGCAACAGCTGCTGATATTTACGACAGAATGATTAACGATAAAGATTGCTCTATCATTTTAACACTTGCTGGTAGTACATCTGCTGCTGGTTGTATGCAAGTTTATGTTGATATGGTAAAGAATAAAATGGTTGACTGTATTGTTTCTACTGGTGCATCTATTATTGATATGGACTTTTTTGAAGCTTTAGGCTTTAAACATTATAAAGGAACTCCTTTTATTGATGATAAATTTCTTCGTGCAAACTATGTTGATAGAATTTATGATACTTATATTGACGAAGAAGAATTACAAAACTGTGACAGCATAATAAAAATAATAGCTGATAAATTAGAAAAACGTCCATATTCTTCAAGAGAATTTATTTGGGAAATTGGCAAATGGTTATCTGAAGGCAATGCAAAGAAAAAAGACTCGCTAATTCAAGTATGTTATGAAAACAATGTACCTATCTTCTGCCCTGCTTTCAATGATTGTTCTGCTGGTTTTGGTTTAGTGATGCATCAAGTAGAAAATCCTGAATCTCATATGAGTATTGACTCAATAAAAGACTTCTTAGAATTAACTAACATAAAGATTAAAGCTGGTACAACAGGTTTATTTATGGTTGGCGGTGGAGTTCCTAAGAACTTTACTCAAGACACAGTTGTTTGTGCTGAAGTTCTTGGACATGAAGTTGATATGCATAAATATGCTATTCAAATAACAGTTGCTGACGTAAGAGATGGCGCTTGTTCTTCTTCTACCCTAAAAGAAGCTTGCTCTTGGGGTAAGGTAGATACAACTTTTGAACAAATGGTATATGCAGAAGCTACAACTGTAGTACCTATGATTATGTCATATTTATATCATAAGAAAGATTGGGAAAAGAGAGAACCTAGAAACTTTGCAAAAATGTTCTTAAAATAATGGTCAATGATTAATGGTTAATGGTTAATCAATTTCTTAATTATAATATTTTAGAGACGCGATAAATCGCGTCTCTACTTTTTTTGTCTCTTTTGTCCATTTTATCTATTTTGTCCTTTAAGCCTAAATTATTCTCTTTTTTCTTTGTTGATAATAATATTTTTGTAATTTTGCTGTCTGACAATAGTGTCAGACTATATTGCAAAGTATTAAATGAACCATTATAGAGTTGGGCTAGATGTAGGTTCTACAACAGCTAAGGTTGTTGCTATTAATGAACTTGGTGAGATTGTATTTTCTAAATACAATAGACATTGTGCAGATATTTTAAGCACAGTAATTGCACTTTTCGAAGATATGAAAAGTGATTTGGGAGATTGTGAAATTTCTTTATCTGTTACTGGTTCTATTGGGATTGGACTTACTGAACGTTTTTCATTTCCTTTTGTTCAGGAAGTAACAGCTTCAGTTGAATATGTAAAAAACAATCACTCCGATATATCAACTATTATAGATATTGGAGGTGAAGATGCAAAAATTGTTTATTTAAAAGAAGATGGTGGTGCTGATTTAAGAATGAATGGCAATTGTGCAGGAGGAACTGGAGCTTTTATTGACCAAATGGCTTCACTATTAGGAGTTTCGGTTGATGAATTAAACTTATTGGCTG
>JBAZSY010000013.1:0-71167 GCA_041662185.1 Bacteroidales bacterium | reverse complement strand
ATGTTGATGGTTTCCATTCAAAGCCTTTTACTAAAATTGGGTTTGTACCTTGTACATATGAACCATTTAAGGTTGTTGAGGTTTGATTTGTGCCTGTTTGTGCTATTGTTGTAACGATTGGTAGTTGATACCCTGCTGTTGTTGTAAAGGTTTGGGATACCCATGCTGAGAAGCTTGTACCACAGTTTGCTCTCACATAGACTGTATAGTTTGTTCCTGGTGCTAAACTTGGCAATTGGTATGTTGGTGTGTTAACATCAACTGGTGTTCCGGTTAGGTCTAAACGTACTTGCCATGCTGTTTCTGAGCCACCTGCTGTCCAGTTTACTGTTGCTGTTGTATTGGTTATGGTTGCTGTTGGTACGGTTACGTTGGTTGGGGATGCACATGGGGTGGAATTATCATCGTATACTGTTATTTCATCTAAACCTACTCCATATCCATAACGTTCAATTCCTTCAAATGCTATTTGGTAGGTTGATGATGGATTAGGTAATGCAATACTATCTTTTGTCCAAGCATAAGTATCAAGAGCATAAAAAGTATTCAATAATGTCCAAGAACTATCTGATGATGGACGAGAATAAACTCTTAATGTATCTCTATCGGTTGTTCCCCAATTTTGAAGAATATACCAATAAGATAAATAAGGAGTTGATAAAGAAGAAATATCCATTAACGGTGAAACAAGTTTTGTTATATTTGTTCTTGCGTCTCCTGCAAAACGAGCTATTTTAGTTCCTTCATGAGGTTGAGTCGTATTATAAATAATTGGATTTGTCCAGTTTAGCGTTCCATTAACGTATATTTGTTGCCAACAAATTATTCCATTTTCAAAGCCTTCTGTCCATGGGAATGAACTTATTGCTGTTGCATCACAAGGTGTAGTATATGTAATAACATTTGAAGCACCTGAATTTGTTCCATCTCCACAATCTGTTTTAACATAGATTTCATATGTTGTCTGAAGGGTTAAGTTAGGAAGTGTTGCTGGTATTGATATTACATATATAGAATCCCAATCTGTTGATGTTACTGGCTTATAATAAACATACCAACCTGCATCTGTTGTATGTCCTGGTGTAAATGTAACATCTACTGATGTTGCAACTCCATTTGTTGTTGAAACTGCTGTTGGACGGGCACATGCTGGAAGAACATCAATTAATACATTATCTATATGTAAATAATTATCCGCATTAGATTGTGTTGATTCACCATAAAATCCTATTCTTACCAATCCAGAATATGGTAATTGTGTTGTAGGATTAATCAATGGCACAATAACTCTTTGCAATGGATATAAGCTATTATAAACTCTTGTGGCTCCTGTTGCATTTGACCAAATAAAAGCATTTGCTACATCCCAAGTTCCTCCATTATCTGTAGAAACTACAACTGCAAATTTATCATCTATTCCTGCTGAAGAAGGAGCTCCTGTAGCATCATAAGTAGATAAAACAGCATCAAATTCAAGTTGTGTAGCTATTGAGCCATCTCCCAAATCATAAGTTGGTGTTATTAACCAATATTGTGTTGTTGTTGACCAGATATTAATATATGGATGGTTTCCTGAACCTGTTTGCATTGGATTAGTATTATTATACCATCCTGAAGTAGTTGAAGATAATGTCGCTGTTCCTGTTGCTGGTAATAATCCTGTTTTTCGTTCCCAACAAACTGATGGTAAAAATGTATTAAATTCTTCATTTACTGTTGGAAAAGTTAGAGCATCACATGAAGTTTGGAATGTAATTATATTACTTGCTTCTGATAAATCAGGAGAACAATCTGTTCTAATATAAACATCGTAGCTTGTAGCTGCTGTTAAATTTGAAAGGGTATAAGGGTTTGTAGATACTTGAATAGAATCCCATACGGTTGAAGAGGTTGGTTTAAAGTAAACATACCAAGATGCATCTGTTTGATTACCATTAACCCATGTTAAGTCCACTGTGTTTGGAGTGAAATTAGAAGTGGTTATACTTGTTGGTCTTGCACATGCAGGTAGTTCATCTATTAGTACATCATCTAAGCGAAGATAATATCCATCAGGTGTATTTTGACGAACAAAAGCAATATATCTATTTCCAGAATATTGACTAAGATTCACTTCGTATTGTTGCCAATTTCCTACAGGTAACATTTGATTAAATATTTGTGTAAAGTTAGGCATATTACCATATTGTCCCATTCCTGTTGTATCTAATATGGCATCTTCATCAGATATAAATACTGATATTTCATCTGGTTCTCCTGTTCCAGAACTTGCTCTCATTGCCCAGAAACGTAATCTTTCGGTTCCATTTAATGTAATTTGAGGAGTAATTAACCAATCGTTGTGTGACGTTGTTCCATAATCTGTATAACATGCAGCATGTCCTGTTCCTGTATGACTTGTTCCTGTATATCCACATGTTGAACTATGTTGCCAATAATAATCAGCATCATCAGTACAACCTTTATCTACAACTGTCCAACAATTTGGAGCTTGTTTATTCCCTGGTGCAATTGCTGGTGCCCAAGTTGATACTTCAAATCCTTCAGACCAAGGAAATTCTGTAACCACACCACAAGCAGTTGCCAGATTAACAATAGGACTTGCTTCTGATAAGTCTGTGCTACAATCTGTTTTTACATATACATCATATATACTTGACGATGTTAATCCCGATAATATGTAAGGATTAGAATTAGCTAAAACAGAATCAAAATCAGTTGTACCATTAGGTCTATAATAAACATACCAAGAAGCATCTGTAGTATTTCCGTTTGTCCAACCTATTTCTATATCATTTTGAGTATTGTTTACAGAAACAACATTTGTTGGTCTTGAACAAGCTGGTATAGCTTCAACTAATACGTCATCTATACGAAGATCCCAACCATTATTAGGTGTATGTTTTCTAACAAATGCTATATAGCGATTTCCTAAATATTGATTAAGATTAACTTCATATTGTTGCCAATTGCCAATAGGAATTCCTGTTTGATATATTTGAGTAAATCCTGTTATAGAATCATAAACGCCCATATTTGTTGTATCAATAGCTAAATCTTCATCTGAAATCCAGATTGAAACTTCATCGACTTCAGATGTTGTTGCAGAATAATTCATCGCCCAGAAGCGTAATCTTTCATTGCCTGTTAATGTCATCTCTGGAGTGATCAACCAGTCATTATTTCGGGAATTATTATCTGTGTACATTTGAGCAGAACCTGTTCCTGTATGATAATAAGAGGTAGAACGTGTCCAAAGATTTGAAGAACCATCTCCTTTATTCACATTTATCCAACAATTTGGAGCAGATGCATTTCCAGGAATTTGAGAAGTACCCCAAGATGTTTCGAATCCTTCTGCCCAAGGGAATGCTGTAACTATATCGCAAGCTGTGTTGAATGAAATAGGAAGAGATGAAAGAGATGTATCACTTGCTGAACATAATGAACGAACTCTTGCTTGATAATTAGATGAATTATTTAAACCTGTAAGAGTAAAAGGATTAGAAGTTGCAGATGCTTGTAACCATGTTGTACTAGAATTTTCTTTGTATTCTATTATCCAATCAGTTGCTTGTCCAGTTTCTTGCCATGCTAAATCAGTAGATGTTGTTGTTGGATTTGAAGCTACTAATGTTGTTGGGGTTGGACATGTAACTACTGTTAAACTAATATTATCAACTGCTGCTGGTGGTTGAATATTAGTTGTTGTTGTACTTTCATTTCTCCAATGTACTAATAAACGCCATGTCCTTCCAGCTAAATTAGGAAATTGAAGACTATTTATTCTCATTATTTTATGTTGCCAAATTGTTGATTGGCTTAACCAATGTTCGCCTGTTCCTCCTGTATAATTACCTATTTGTGCAGATGCATCTAAACCATTTGGTGGGATAACTCCTGCTGTAATATTTGCATCAAGTGGCACTAAATACATTCTTAAGAAATCTGTTTGAGCAGAACCTCCTTGTGCTCTCCAATCAAAGGATAGTTCTAATTCGCCTGCGCCTACTGGTACTTCAAAATCACGATAAGCATAAACTCTTGATGTTCCTACTGTATAAGCATTTGTTACTCCTGCATCATTTGAAACATAAAGTCCTGTTGCTCCTAAGGTGTCAGCTGCTGTGCCTATTGTCCATTGATTGGTTTGTGTTCCATTTATAAATGTCCATGACCCATTTTCTGCTACGTCTTCAAAGTCATGAGAATATGGTAATGTTGTAGCTGTTGCTGGTGTTGTTACTGATACTATATTACTCCATGCCCCATCTGTACAATTTTGACGTACGGCAAAACTATATGGAGTTTGAGGGGTTAAACCTGTAACTGTATAAGGTACTGGGTCTGTACTTGAAATAATAATTGGTTGTGCTATTGTTGACGGATCAAAAGCTGTAGTATCGCCGTAAGCTATTACCCAACCATTACCATTGCCATTTTGCATCCAATTTAAATCTACTTCTGTTGCTGAACGTAGTGTCGATGTTAAATTGTAGGTATTTGGACATAATGGCATTTCTGAAATGGTAATATCATCAAGACATAGATATTGTCCTCCTGGACGTGCATTTCTTACAAAGGCTATACGATAATTCCCTGTATAAGGTAAAGATAGTTCGTGGAATAACCATGACGTTGTTTGTAACTCTGGTCCCATTATTCTAACAAAATGTGATGTATCAGCTGCTGAAGCTATATCTCCATTTGTTGTTACATCTAATATATATATTGATATATCTTCTGGATAAGATGTTGAAACTGATTTTGTATAAAAGTTTAACATTTCAGATCCCTGTAATGTAAAGATAGGAGAAATCAACCAATCGGAATTAGTGTATACTGAAGTAGCTGAGTAATAACCTCCATACATTGTTGCTGCACCAGAACCTGTATGTGGATAACTTGTTGTTCTTTGCCACTTATAGGATGAACTATATCCATTATTTACATTTATCCAACAGTCTGGAGCTGTTGCATTACCTGGAACTGTTGTTACTGTCCAAGCTGATTCAAATCCTTCTGTCCAAGGGAATGCTGTTATTGCACCACATTGGGTTCTAAAAGAAGCGTTTATCCATAAACTCTCATCAACACCAGCTGTACAAACAGATTTTACTCTTACATCATAAGATGAACTTGGATTTAAACTTTGAATTTGATACCCAGATGTAACGTTTGTTATTTCTGTTGCATTAGTCCAAGAATCAGAAGTAAGTTTATATTGAAGAGTCCAATCTGCTTCTGTGCCTCCTGCTGTCCATGTAACTTCAGCTGTATTTGTTGTTATTGTTGCAGCTGGAACGGATAATGCTGTTGGTCGAGAACATAATATTTCTGTAATGGAAATATTATCAATGCATGCTGGGGGTTGTTCTCCTCCAGAACCATCGTTTATCCAACCTATAATTAATTTTTTTACTGTTCCTAAATCACCTTGTGAAGGAAGAATAACAGTCATATGAACAACTTGGGTTGGATTTCCGTCATTAGAATAACAATAATAATTATTAGTTCCATACATATTTTGTAAAACTGCCCCTTGAGCACTTGTATAAGAACTCCAAGTTGAAGAATTAGAAGCAGTATAATTTACTGATGAATCAACTAAAAAAACCTTGATATAATCATAAGGATAACCATAAAGACTCCCTTCACCTCCAACTCTAACATCAAATTCGAGAGCATATCCTCCTGCTCCTGTAAATTCAACCGTTCTTGTTGCAGTAACACTTGAAGGACTACCATCACTGTATGCATTTGATACTCCTGCATCATTAGAAATATAAAGGGAATTACCCGTAATACTACCCGATGTTACAGCTACTCCTACATGCCATTGATTTGTGTTGGTGCCATTTGAAATTACCCAATTGGTATTTTCATCAGAATCCTCAAAGTTGCAACTATAAGGTATAGTTGCCGCGGTTTGTGACCAACCTTGAATAGCGAAGATTATCGCTATAAATAAAAAAAATACTTTTTTCATCTCTTTTTTTTAAGTATTAGTTAAACAATAATTCTAAAATGTTATTACTATATGTAGTATATAAACAATACGTATTTAGAGGGGGCAAATCTATAAATAAAAATCTGCAAAAACAAATATGTTATAATGAAAAAATGCTACAAATTATTCAATAATTTGATTATCTTAATATTACAATAATACTTTGTAGTGTTATTGTTTCGTTTTTATTCCAATTTTGTAGGATTTATGTTCTTATTTTGTAGGATTTATTGATTGGATTTTGATTGAATTTAAAATTTAAATTCTCAAAAATACTGAATTCATTAAGAAAATATTTCCAAAAATAAAACACCTTTTTAGACTATAATCACAACAATATTATAAATTATAGAACGGGGAATTCATAATAATAATCAAATTTGTTGATTAACTTGTTATTTCTTTTTCTACCTGTTGGCGAGATTTTGATTGAGTTACTATATAAACTCCAAGAAATACTAAAACTGAGGAGAGAGCCTTATCCCATCCAAATACATCTTGCCCAACTACAACTGCAACACAAGCAGCAATTAATGGCTGAAGATAATTATACATTGTTAGGGTTGTTGGACGTAGGTTCTTTTGCCCCATTGGAATTAAAAGATAAGCTAGAAATGTTGCCATAAAAACAACATAAGCTATCTTAATATACACTTGCAAATCTAAATTTGCATAATCTACGTCCTGCACTTTTGAAAAAGAAAGTGGAGTAATTATTATTGTGCTAAAAAGAAACATCCATTTCATTATTGTTATGGGATGATTTCTCTTTATAAAATCACGGAAGAACACTAAGTAACAAGCATAGGAAGTTGAGCTAATAAGACATAAAACATTTCCCAACCATGATCTTGTGTCACTAAAATTAAAATGATTGCTTGACAAAATAAGTGTTACAGCACCAATACAACCTATAAATACTCCAAGAACTTTTTTAGTTGTAATAGGTTCTTTTAAATATAAGGCAGAAATTAACATCGTTATAATAGGAGTAAGTGAAACTATTAGTGAAGCATCAATTGGAGAAGTTGTTTTTAATCCTACTATAAATGTTGTTTGATTAATTCCTATTCCAAATAATGAAGCTAAAAAAAGTATTAGAAAGTCTTTTTTTGTAAGTTTTACTGTCTTGATAAATAAAGAAGCGGTCCAAAACACTAAAGTTGCTCCAAACATTCGGAAATAAGTTAAAACCAAGGAATCAACACCAGCATCAATAAGTACGCTCTTAGCTATTGGTATATTTAATCCGAAAATAATATTTACAATTAACATTGCAATATGTCCTTTTGAAGCCCCTTTCATAGTCAAAAATTTTGCAAAGATACACAAATAAAATTTTCTGAATGAGGATATACCAAATAGCTTAATTCACATAAAGAGATACCAATCTATGATAGTCAAAAGAAAAACAATATTAAATGTAAGAAATAAGGATATTAGAAAGATTAATTCAGCTTTAAATCTAAAGAAACTCCATCTACAACTCATAAAAGCCTATTTGGAACTAATTATATGGCGTTTAGAACTAGGGATATATACATCTCAATATTGTTAAGATGTATATCTAAGCATACATTAGATGCACATTTTACTAGTTCTAAAGGGGATTCGAGACTTAGTCTTATGAGTTGTAGATGGAGTTTCTTTATATTTTAGTTAAGCATAAAAGTGGAATAGACAAGCTTAAATGAGGATTAGTTAAACTTAAATGGGGAAATAAATAAGGTCAAAAATTGATTATTAGGAAAATAAACACAGAATTTATACTTCTATCAAAATATACTCGATATTAAAATAATATTTTATTTAGTTTGTCGTTATGGAGAGTCGGTATGAGATCTTTGATTATTATTATTGAGTAATTGACACATTACACATTACCATATTATATAAAATAACTATTTAATATAAAAACGAAACAACATTATGGTTGATATTATTGAGTTAAACGAAAAGATTCAACGCGAGAGTGCATTTATTGATGTTATTAATAATGAAATGCACAAGTCGATTGTTGGTCAAAAGAATATGATTGAACGTTTAATTATAGGTCTTTTGGCTAATGGGCATATCCTTTTGGAAGGTGTTCCAGGATTAGCAAAAACACAAGCAATAACATCTTTAGCTAAGATTATTGATGCAAAGTTTAGTCGTATCCAATTTACTCCAGACCTTTTGCCTGCCGATTTAATTGGTACAATGATTTACAGTCCAAAGGACGAACAGTTTTCTGTTAAGAAAGGACCTTTGTTCTCTAATTTTATCTTAGCAGATGAAATTAACCGTTCTCCTGCAAAAGTTCAATCTGCTCTTTTGGAAGCTATGCAGGAACGTCAAGTTACTATTGGTGACAAAACCTATAAGTTGGAAGAACCTTTCTTAGTTTTAGCAACACAAAACCCTATTGAACAAGAAGGGACATACACTTTACCTGAAGCTCAACTGGATCGTTTTATGATGAAAGTTGTGATTACCTATCCTAAGAAAGATGAAGAAAAGAAAATCCTTCGTATGCAAATGGGTTCTACAATGCCTAAGATTGAAACAGTTGTTAAAACAGAACATATTCTTCATGCTCGTGAAGTTGTAAAAGAAGTTTATATTGACGAAAAAATAGAAAACTATATTACAGATATAGTATTTGCAACTCGTTTTCCTGAAACAAACAAATTAGAAAACTTAAAGCCTTATATTAATTATGGAGCTTCTCCTCGTGCTACTATTAATTTGGCATTAGCTTCTCGTGCTTATGCTTTTATTAAAAGAAGAGGTTATGTTATTCCTGAAGATGTTAGAGCTATTTGTTTGGATGTTATGCGTCATAGAATTGGTTTAACTTATGAAGCAGAAGCTGATAACATTACTACCGAAGATATAATTAATGAAATAATTAACAAAGTTGATGTTCCTTAATGATGAATGAAGATTTATTAAAAAAGGTTCGTAAAATTGAAATAAAGACTAAGCGTTTATCAAGAAATATCTTCTCTGGTCAATATCATAGCGCTTTCAAGGGAAGAGGTATGGCTTTTAGTGAAGTAAGGGAATATAATTATGGAGATGAAATTCGTAGTATAGATTGGAATGTTACAGCACGTTTTAATCACCCTTATATAAAAGTCTTTGAAGAAGAAAGAGAGCTTACTGTTGTTTTATTGATTGATGTTAGTGGAAGTACTTTTTTTGGAACTAATGGAAACTTAAAGTCAGATATCATTACAGAGATTGCAGCAGTTCTAAGCTTTTCTGCAATTCAAAATAATGATAAGGTTGGCGTAATATTTTTTAGCGATAAGGTTGAAAAGTATATTCCTCCAAAGAAAGGTTCTGCTCATATCTTAAGAATAATTCGTGAACTAATCACATATAAGCAAAGCGAAACTAAAACCTCATTTAATACTTCTTTGAAGTTTATGAATAATGTAATTAAGAAACGTTCAACTTGTTTTTTGATTACAGATGGCTATGGAGAGTTTGATGATTCATTACAAATTGTTTCTCGCAAGCATGACTTCTCAACAATTATTGTAAGAGATAAACGTGAAGATATAATTCCTGATATTGGTCTTTTACGCCTTCATGATAATGAGTCTGGAAAAGATATTTGGATAGACTCTTCAGACAAAACCCTAATAAATGAGTTTAAAGGCTTTCGTAAAAAACAAGATTATGAACTAATCCAAAAGTTTAACCGTCTTGGAATTGAAAATATTATGGTTTATACAGGAGAAGATTATATAAGGTCTTTAATGAAACTATTTGAGAAAGGAACCCGTCAATGAAAAGAATAGCGATTATTCTAAGTTTACTATTTATATATAGTATATCTTTTGCTCAACAAACAAGTCCAAAGATTGACAAAACAAAGATTCAAATAGGCGACCAAATAGTTTATTCATTTAGTTTACCTATTGAAAAGGTTGATACATCTTATTTCCCAATAGAAGTAAAGGATACTTTGGAAATAGTAAAGCAAACTATTGATACAGTAGATAAAGCAGGAAGAAAGTTCTTAGAATATAAATATTACTTAACCTCTTTTGTTTCAGGAAAGCATAATATTGTAACTGCAAATGGAAAAGCTTTAGAATTTGAAGTACTTACATATCCTATTGATACTGTAAAAATAGATATTAAAGATATAAAAGCAAATGCAGATGAGGCTTTTTCTATTAAAGAAATAATTCCAATTATTATATGGGTACTTATTGGAATTGCATTTTGTTTTGCTTGTTACTTAGGATATAAGTTTTGGAAGAAATATAGGAACAGTAATCTTAAAGATATATTTATTAAGCCTAAGCCTAAACTTCCTGCTCATATTATTGCTTTAAATTCTTTGGAAGACTTACGTTTAAAGCGTTTAATTGAAAATGGAAGAGTAAAAGAATACTATTCTGAAATATCTGAAATAATAAGAGAATATCTTAGTGGAAGGTTTTCTATTTCAGCAATTGAAATGACTACTGATAAGATTTTCACAGAAGTAGAAAAGGTGAAAGATATTAGCAATGACTCTATTGGTTTACTTGATTATATATTAAAGAACTCTGACTTGGTTAAGTTTGCTAAGTTTATTCCTGATTCTTATGTTAACGACAAATGTATGAAGAACTCTTTAGAGTTTGTAAATCAAACAAAACCTATTGAGATAGTAGAAGAAAAGAAAGAAAGAAAGGAGGCTGAAAATGTTTAGTGGTTTTGAATATCCTTATTTTTTACTATTACTATTAGTTATTCCTTTATTAGTTATTTTCCAATACTTTTATGAAAAGAAACAACATCCAACAATAAGATACTCTCAAATTTCTCCTTTTGAAAATTCAACAAAATCATGGAAAATAAGATTTAGACTATTACCTAATTACATTAGATACTTAGTACTTGTATTATTGATTATTGTTATTGCTCGTCCACAATCTTATTTAAGTAGAGATGAAAAGAATATTGAAGGAGTTGATATTATTGTAGCTTTGGATATTTCAAGTTCTATGCTGGCTGAAGATTTTAAACCTAATCGTTTAGATGCTGCCAAAGATGTTGCAAAGGATTTTATGGAAGGAAGACGAACAGATAATATTGGTTTAGTTGCCTTTTCAGGTGAAGCCTTTACTCAATGCCCTCCTACTACAGATCATTCTATGCTTTTAGAATTAACCTCAAAAGTACAAAGTGGTATTATTCAGGATGGAACAGCTATTGGAGATGGTTTAGCAACTGCAATAAACAGAATTAAAGATACAAAGACAAAGAGTAAAACAATTATTCTTTTAACTGACGGAGTTAATAATATGGGAGCAATTGACCCATTAACCGCAGCAGATATTGCAAAAGATTATAAGATTAGAGTTTATACTATTGGCATTGGACGAAGAGGAATGGCTCCTTATCCTTTCAAAACTCCTTATGGAACACAATATCAAAGTGTAGAAGTAAATATTGATGAAGCTCTCTTGTCTGAAATTGCAAAAACTACGGGAGGTAAATACTTCCGCTCTACTGATAAGAACTCCCTTAAAACAATATTTAAGGAAATAGATAGTATGGAAAAATCAATAATAGATGTATCGTATTATAAAACTAAGAAAGATTTAGCTCTTCCTTTTTTGATTAGTGCTTTATTATTATTGATAATAGAAGTGTTATTAAGAAAAACAATTTTAAGAACAAATCCATAATATGATTAGAATACAATATCCAGAAGCATTATATCTTTTAATACTAATCCCATTTTTCTTCTTATTTCATTTTATATATATAAAGAAGAGAAAAGCAAGATTAAAAGGTTTTGTTGATAAAGAATTAATTGAAAATATAGTTCCTGAGCTTTCGTATGGCAAGCAATGGACTAAGTTTATATTATTGAATGTTGCTTACTTTTTTATAGTATTAGCGATTTCAAATCCTCAAATAGGCACATCAATTGAAAAGAGTGAGAGAAAAGGTTCTGACTTAATGGTTTGCTTAGATATTTCAAATAGTATGCTGGCTGAAGATATTAAGCCTAATAGAATATCAAGAGCTAAACAATCATTAAATCATTTAATTGATGAGTTAAGTAATGATAGAATTGGAGTAATTATCTTTGCTGGTAGTGCATATGTTCAATTGCCTATCACTAATGACTATGGTGCTGCAAAGACTTTTATTGATGTTATTGACCCTTCTATGATTTCTAATCAAGGTACTGCAGTTGGTGCGGCTTTGGATAAGGCTTATGAGAGTTTCGGAGAAAAGATAAATAATAAATCAAGAAGTATTATTTTAATTTCTGATGGAGAAGATAATGAAGAAGAAGCTGTCGATATTGCAAAAAAAATATCCAAAGAAGGTGTTGTTATAAATACTATTGGACTTGGATTACCTGAAGGAGCTTTAATTCCAACTGCTAAGGGTAATGGAAAAATGGAATATAAAAAAGATGAGAATGGCTCTTATGTAATGAGTAAACTTAATGAAGGATTATTAAAAGAGATTGCTAAAGAAGGTAATGGAGTTTATATTAGAGCTAATAACTCTTCAATTGGATTAGATAATATTCTTGCAAGGATTAATAAAATGGACAAAAATGAATATGAAGCAATAGCTTACAAAGACTATGAAAGCAGGTTTTATATTTTTGCTTTTATCGGTTTGATAATTTTGATAATTGAATTTATGGTCTTTGAGAAAAAGAATAAATATATTAACAGGAAGTTCTTCTTTGGTAAATAGAAAGGGAGTTGTATGAAAAGAATAATTTATTTGACATTGATATTATTTGTATTGTCTTCTTGTGATAAAGAAAAAAATTATTTACGAGATGGCAATAAAGAATTTAAAGATAAGCAATACTCGGAAGCTGAAACTTATTATAGAAAAGCCTTAGCCATTGATAGTATTTATGAGAAAGCTCAATACAATCTTGCAAATTCTAATTATAAGCAAAATAAGGAATCTCAATATGGAAATGCTATAATGTATTATAACAAAGCTTTGGCCAAAGATTCAATAGCTGACACTAATTTTATAGCTAATGTTTTGTATAATAGAGGAAATGCTAATTTTAAGCTTGCCTTAATGGATTCTGTAGCAAAAAGTGAAAAATATAATGATGGCTTAAAGAAAGCTGTTGAAGATTATAAAAAGTCATTAAAGCTTAATGTAAAAGATAGTTCAGCAAGATATAATCTTGCTTTAGCTATGCATCTATTAAAACAAAACAAGAATAACAACCAAAACAAGAATAAGCAAAAGCAGGATCAACAAAATCAACAGCAGCAACAAAAGCAAAACCAACAGGACAAGAAAAACAATCAAAAGAATAACCAACAAAATCCAAATCAGCAAAATCAAGACAAGAATAATAAGGGCAATAAAGGACAAGATCAATTAAAAAGTCAAAAGCAACAAGATAATAATAGGATGTTGGAAGCTTTGAAAAATAACGAAAAGAATACTTTAGAGCGTTTAAGAAAAGAAAAAGATAATAACGCAAAGCAAAACAGAAACGCAAAAGATTGGTAGTTTATATTATGAAAAAGAGTTTATTTTTATTTCTATTATCTTTATTTGGTTTAGTCGGATTAAACCTAAATGCACAAAATATTAATTTTAGTGCAACAGGTCCTTCTATTATTGGGGTGGGAGAACAGTTTAGAATAAGTTTTACAATTAATGCTGATAATGTTTCTAAATTTACAGCGCCTTCAATTAGTGGTTTAGATGTATTAGGAGGTCCAAGTACTTCTCGAAGTTCTTCTTATAATAATATTAATGGTAAAACGACAAGCTCTTCTACAACTACATTTACTTATGTGTTAATGGCTAATAAAGAAGGATTATTCACTATTGGTGGAGCTAAAGTAAATGCAGATGGGAAGACTTATACTTCTAATTCTCTAAAAATAAAAGTTCAAAAGAATCCTACTCAAGCTCAACGTTCTCAACAGCAAAGAGGTTATTCACAACAACAAAACAATCAACGTTCTCAACAACCTCAAGTTACAGTATTAGATAATAAGGCTTTATTTATTAAAGCATACGCCAACAAATCAAAAGCTTTTGTTGGAGAAGAGATAATTATTACATATAAACTTTATACTCTTGTTCCTATATCAGAATATCAAGTAAATAAAATGCCTATAAATAAAGGCTTCTGGATTGAAGAGCTTGATATGTCAAAAGATCCAAACATCTCTGAAGAAGTTGTTGATGGAAAACGTTATAAAGTAGCAACTCTTAGGAAAGTTATTGCTTATCCTCAACAATCTGGTAATTTAACTATTGCTCCTTTAGATATTGATGTTGTAGCTCAGGTAGCAACTCAGGTTCAACGTCGTTCTTCAACAGGAGACCCATTCTTTGATTCTTTCTTTAATGATCCATTCTTTCAATCAATTGGACAAATTGGATATGAGAGAGTGAAGAAGAACTTAAAATCAAATAAAATATCTGTTAATGTAAATTCTCTTCCTGCAACTAATTCTAATTTTTCTGGTGCAGTTGGAAATTTTCAAATCACAGCCTCAGCTACTCCTTTAAAATGTAAAACAAACGAAGCCATTACATTAAAATATACTATTTCTGGTTCAGGTAATTTAAGTCTAATTGATAAGATAAATTTAAAAATACCTAATGAATTTGAGTCTTACGACCCTACTATTGATGACCAGATAAATAAAACACAAGGAGGTTCTACGGGAAAAAGAACTTTTGAATATATACTTATTCCAAGAGTTCAAGGTGAATTTAAAATTCCAAAAGTAGAATTTACTTATTTCGACATTAAGAATAAGCAGTATAAAACTCTTTTGACTCAAGATTTTGTTTTAAATATTGCAAAAGGTAAAGACGAACTTAGTGGTCTTGCTCAACAAATGAGTGAAAGAGATAAATATATGAAACGTGATATTGAATTTATCTCTACAAAACCCACAAAGTTAATTTCCTCGAATGATTTAATATATCATAAGCCTCTATTATCAATTATATTTATTCTCCTTCCTATTTTAACCATAGCATTTATATTTTATGAAAATAAGAAGAAAAAAAAGAATAGTGATATAACTTATGTTAAGTATAAGAAAGCTACCAAAATTGCCTTAAATCGTTTAAAGAAAGCAAAACAATACTTGCAAAATCAACAAAAAGATGAATTCTATACCGAAGTAGCACAAGCTACTTGGAATTACTTATCTGATAGATTTAAGATAGAGAAAATGGAATTAAGCTTTGATAATGTAAAAGATATATTAAATCAAAAACAGCTTAAGGAAGAAACTATTAATAGTTTAATTTCTCTATTGAATAATTGTGAATATGTTCGTTTCTCTCAAGGAGAAGAATTATCTAAGATGGATAGCCTTTATGAACAGGCAATTAATACATTATCAGATATTGAGTCCCAAATAAAATAATAGATAGCCATGAAAAAGTGTGTGTATATAATTGTAATGTTATTTATTAGTTTGGGCTTACATGCTCAAATACAAGATAAATTATTTGAAAAAGGTAATAAGCAATTTAAAAATAAAGAATATGAATTAGCATTAAAAAGCTACTTGTCTATTGAAAAACAAAATATATTCTCATCTGAGCTATATTATAATATAGGAAATACATATTTTCGTTTAAATGATTATACAAACTCCATATTGTATTACGAAAGAGGTTTAAGACTTAATCCAAATGATGAAAATATAAATACCAATCTAAAAGTTGCTAAAGCAAGATTAAAAAGTGATATTTATGTAGTTCCAAGTTTTTTTTTAGTAAGATGGTGGAGTAATATATCAAACCTTTTTACACCTTATTGGTGGACAATCGTTTCTATTACATTATTATTAATTGCATGTATATTATTTATATTCTATTACTTCTCTTTTGATAAAAAAGTACTACTATTTTATTCCTTATTATTATCTCTTTTCCTTTTTATAATATCTTGCTTTGCTGGCTACACAAGGCAAACACAATTACATTCAAAAAATCAAGCTATAGTATTTGGAGAACAAACCGTTGGAAAAGATTCTCCCGACAAGAATTCTTCAGATAAAATGAAAATACTAAGAGGACAGAAAATAAAAATAGTGGATAAAGAAGATAAGTGGGTAAAAGTTAAAACAGAAGACGGGAAAGAGGCTTGGATAGAAAGTCAAGACGTTGTAATAATCTAATAAATGTATATTGACAATCTTCATACATTAAGGATAAACGACTTATAATTAATAAAACAACTTTCGATGAGTGATAAAATAGAACATAAAGGCACAATAACAGAAATAACAAATAATAAAATTGTTGTAAGAATTATATCTTCATCAATGTGTTCCTCGTGCCACGCAAGAGGAGCCTGCGGTAGTCTTGACTCTAAAGAAAAAAATATTGAAGTAAAGACAACCAATAACTCGAAATATAAAATAGGAGATGAAGTAACTGTAAGCTTAGAACAAAAAATGGGATACAAAGCAGTATTTATAGGATTCTTCCTCCCATTTATTGTATTATTTCTAACAGCATTCCTTTGCAATAAATTCATATTTCCAACAAATGAAGTTTTAACTGCTTTATCTTCGCTATTAGCTGTAGCCATATATTATTTCATTATCTATAGACTACGAAATAAAATAGATAAAGAATTCCATTTCCAAATCAAATAATGGAGAATAAATATAAAATTAATTAGTAAAATAGACTTTTCATTTCATTTTCAAACAAAAAAATAATAAAATTAGTTTTGTATTTGTTTTATTTGTATTTTTGCTCATTAAAGTCGCAAATAATTTATAAGTAATAAAACAATAGATTTATGAAAAACAGAAAGTTACTATTAGGATTAGTGATTTTACTCCTTTCTTGTATTGGATTAAATTCAGCTAATGCTCAAAAAAATGATGAATGGATTTCTCTTGGACCTAATAATGTTAGTGGTCGCTCAAGAGCAATTGTATTTGACCGTTTCAATAACAATATCATGTATTCTGGTGGTGTTGCTGGTGGTTTATTTATTAGTGTAAATGATGGCAAAAACTGGCAAGAAATTCAATTGGGTGATGGTCAACAAAACCTTGCTATTACTGCTATTGCTCAAGATAATAACGGTGTTATCTATCTTGGAACTGGTGAAGGTAATTACAAAACAACTGGTTTTGGTATTAATAATGAAAAAATAGGAATGTTAGGTAGTGGAGTTTATAAATCAACTACTTTAAATTCTTCTAACAAAAACTGGGCTGCCAATTTAGCTGATGATAATGCCAAATATGCTTGGGTTACTTCTAATATACAATTTGAATTACTTGATTTTACTAAACCAGCTTCTGCTTATAACTATGGCGACGGAAAAGCATTTATAAACAAAATAGCTATTAATAAAATTAACAATGATGTTTATGTTGCTACTGATGCTGGTTTAATGTTAATTAATGCTGATGCTACTGATTGGACCGCTGTTAGTACAATACCAACAACAGCAACCGTTGGTGATATTGCTATCAATAGCAATGGCACAATAGCCGTTTATTATACTGATAGTGAGGGGAAAATTGCTATTTCTAATGATAATTTCACAACAAACGCTATTATCTTCAGCAAAACAAATCTTGAAACTTTTGATACAAGTGCTACTTCCATTAATCGTATTAGATTAGCTTTTGGAACTAAAAATCCTAATAAACTTTTTGCTTATGCTAATTATATTAGTCAAGATGCTAATGTATATTCTTATAAAGATATATTAGTTAGGACCAATGATATAAACGATATTAATTGGAGAAGAACAACCCCTTCAACATATAGTAATGGTTCTCCAGAGGCAATGTCTATTGGCGTTGATGATATAGGTGAAACTGAATATGTTTACCTTGGTGGAAATACTATAAAAAAAGGTTATAATGCTAATAATTCTGATATTTACTACTGGGGAACTATTAGCCAATATTATAATTCAACTGATGATATTGATGGGATAAGAACATCTACTGCTTTTGTAAGTAGTGGTATTAATGAAATTATATTTAAAGAAAATCCTACAACAACTTATGATTCTACTTTTATTGCTGTTGCAACTAATGGTGGTATTCATATATATTCTTTTGATTCTACTTTATACAATATTGGTTGGAGAATATCTGCAAAAAATATGATTACAACACAATTTTATAGTGTTGCTGTTACTCCTGATGCATCAGTTGTTGGTGGTACAGAAGCTAATGGTTCTATTTATATTCCAAATTCTGGGAATTTAGGCACGAATAAGGTAGGAGATGTTATCTGGACTGTAAATTCACAAGGTTATAATCCTAATTCTTTCCAATATACAGAAAGTGGTGGTAATGTTGGAGCTTCACAATTCCAACGTATTTTACCTACTCAAAGAAAATCATTAATCCTTTCAAGAACTTATGGACAAATTGCACGTACATACAGCAACGATGGTGATTATACATTAATAGATGATGTTACTTGGAACTATGGGTCTACTTTATTTAATGATGGTATAATTGAAAACTCAACTTGGGCTCCTTATGAACCAAATATAACTCCTTTATTTTTATGGGAATCTGTTAATGCAAATTTACCTGATTCTATGAACTTAGTAATAAATGTTCATACTGCAGTTAATGGGCAATATGATCCTGAATGGAGAGAAGGTGCATGGATTCATGCAGGAGACTCAATTTTAGCTAGAAATCCAAATATGGAATATCCTTTCTGGTACAAATTTAATAATGATGTTCAATTTAATCAAGATACAACAATAAAAATCCAAAATCATGTTCAATCAAGATTATTCTTTGGAACTTCACAAGGTATGTATGTATGCTCAAATATTAATGATTATGTAGCTTCACCTTTAGAAGGTTCTGCAACAAAAATATCTATGGTGAAATTCTATGAAACTACTAAATTTGCTAATGTGCCAACAGAAAAAATACATTGTATTACTGTATCAAATGATGGCAAAACATTATTCGTTTCAACTGATAAAGTTAATGCTGTAACAGATACATCATTCCTATATAGATTTGATTTATCTCAAACTGATTTTTTACATTCATCTTCTTCTATTAGCATTATTCCACAAACTCAAGTTTTTACTCGTCAAATTACATCTATTACAGTTGATAAAAATAATGGGAATAACGTAATGCTAACTTTCGGAACTTATATTAGTGCTAACTCAAATATGCAAGTTTCAAGCAATGCTTTAGCTGAACCATTTACTTCTACTATATTTAAAGAAGTAATAAATACAGATCCTGATGATCTAAATCTATTACCTAATAACAAGCCTGTTTTCTGTGCTTTAATTGAAAGCGTTAAAAACTCAAGTACTGTTGCTTATATTGGAGCAGAAGATGGTATTTACAAAACAGATAATTTCTTAGGTTCTCCTACGGGCAATAAAGTTACTATTGAATGGGCTAAGATACAAGGAATTCCTAATGTTCCTGTATTTCAACTTACACAACAAACTATGAGATTACCAAGATATGAATTTTATAACTTTGTTGGACAAAACTCATTTTTTACAACATTTTCAAGGACAGAACTTCCTGGTGCTATTTATGCAGCAACTTATGGGAAAGGTTTATTTGCCTTCTTAGGAGAAGCTGTAGAACCTGATACAACTGTTGTTGGAATTAAAGATAATATTATTGTAAAAAATCCAGAATCTAATTTAAGAGTTTATCCTAACCCTGCTTCAAGTACAACTACTCTTGATTATGCTTTAACTGATGCCTCAAACGTTACACTTCAAGTTTATGATATGAATGGTCGTTTATTAAGTTCATTAAATAAAGGTCGCCAATCTTCAGGACAACATTCCCTTCAAATGAATGTTCAAAATATGAAGAGTGGAGTTTATATGATTCGTATCATAACTAATAAATCAACAAACACTGCAAAACTAATCGTTAGATAAAAAAACATAACGAAATAAAATCTTTAAAGAGATCTTAGAAATAAGGTCTCTTTTTTTTGTTAATTTAAACTTATTGTATTATTCTTTGTCTAAGGATGCAAGTATTCTTAAATATACAATTTAATAATTAACAGATTAATTTATGAAAAACAAATGTTTCTTTTCAATCATTACTGTAATGTTATCTTTTATAACATATTCAGCAATGGCTCAAAGTGGTGTTATTGTCCAATACACCACAAATCAAGAGCAAGCTTTTATCTTAAATGATCAAGGAAAAATCTATTTTTATGGTAGTAATTTAATAATAGACCAATCAAATGGACAAACTCAAACAATAGAAATTTCCAATATTAGAAAATTATATTTCCAAACCAACTTAAGCATAAGTGAAGATATTGCTGTTGATAATAATATCATTCTTTATCCAAATCCTGCAACAGATCAAATTAAATTATCTAATATTAAAGTTCATACTTTAATATCTGTATATAGCATGGATGGAAAATTATTAATTAATCAGTTTAGTTCTTCAGACAAAAGCATAAATGTTGGTAATCTTCAAAAAGGTTTATATATAGTCAAAGCTAATGACAAAACATTTAAACTTATAAAACAATGAAAAAGATAGTATTAGTTATAATAGCTCTATTAATTAATGGAGTATTATTTGCACAACAAGAAAAGATGTTAATTCATCATTCTTCAAATATAGTATATGAAAAAGCTATCTCTTCAATAGATAGTATAAAAATGAACACTTCAGCATCTAATGTTCTTATCAACGAAGCAAACAATATTATTACAATACCAATTAGTGGAATTGATAGCATTACATTCACAAACGACACAGCAACTAATCCAGTATCAAATGTAATATATATAGTTTTTAATGATACAACTTGTAATATAATCAACCCTCTTTCTGCTTTAGGAGTTGCAATAACTGATACTGCAAATATTGTAAATATTGTTACGACAGCAAATATAGAAAATATAGAATATAATATTTCAGGCACAACAGCTAACGGATCTATTACCATTAATAGTGATAAGAAATTAATACTTAACCTTGCAGGAGCAAATATTACAAATCCTAATGGAGCTGCAATTTTAGTTTCTTCTAATAAAGACACAGAAGTAATTCTTACAGCAAATACAGAAAATTATCTTAGCGATGGTTCTGGTTCATCAGCCAAAGCTCCTATTCATTGTGCTGGTAATCTAACATTTGATGGTCAAGGCAATCTAAAACTAAATAGTATTAAAAAACATGGCATATCTTCTTCAAAGGCAATTTCAATTTTAAATGGGAATATAGAAGTACTTTATGCATTAAGTGATGGAACACACTCAGAAGGTTTTTCTATGACTAATGGATCATTAAAAATAGACACAACTTTAGGTGATGGTATTGATGCTGGAGCAACAGATATAATAATTGATGGTGGAACTATTAATATTCGTTCAAGTGCTGATGATACAAAAGGAATAAAAACTGATGCGGTAGTTATAATTAATGGTTCTGATATTACAATGACTGTTGCAGGTGCTCAATCAAAAGGTATTAAAGGGGCTTCAAATGTTATAATTAATAATGGTAATATAAATGTAACTACATCTGGAATAACCGTTCGTGAAGCATTAGATCTTGGATACGACACAAAATATGCAACCGGAATAACTTCAGATACGAATATTGTTATCAATGGAGGAACAATAACAATGATAAATACCTCAACAAATAATGGAGGGAAATGTCTTTCAGCAGACGGCTGTGTTTATATTAATGGAGGAACAGTAAATCTTACAACAAATGGAAGTGGTGATACAATAACAAATTCACTTGGCGTAAAAGATAACTTTTCTTCTTCATGTATAAAAGGTGACTGGGGTGTATATTTATTGGGTGGTAATATTACATGCCAAAGTAATGGTTTAGCTGGGAAAGGAATTTCTGCTGATAGCTTAATAGTTATTGGAGTTGCTGGAGTTACAGATAGTCTTCTGCACTTAAATGTTACAACAACAGGCAATAGATTTTATGTCTCAGGTACAACAGGCACTGGTCCTAATGATAATGCTGACTATGCAAATCCAAAAGCAGTAAAATCTGATGGTGATCTTTACGTAAATAGCGGTATAGTTACAATCAGTTGTACACAAACAACAGAAGGTGGTGAAGGATTAGAAAGTAAAGACTCATTATTTATTAATGGTGGTATAATTGAAATAAACACTTACGATGACTGTGTTAATGCAGCAAATCATATTCAAATAAATGGAGGAAAGACTTATGCTTATGCAAGAGGAAATGATGGATTCGATTCAAATGGGACTTTCTTAATTACTGGAGGATTTACAATATCTTGCGGAACACGTACCCCAGAAGAAGGATTTGATTGCGACCAAAACAATTTTAAAATAACAGGAGGAGTTCTTATTGGAACAGGAGGAGCAACAAGCACACCAACAGCTTCAATTTGTACTCAACACTCTTTAAAATATTCTAATGCAACAGCAGGAAATTCAATTTGCATTAAGAACAGCTCTAATACAGCAATACTTACTTATACCCTACCTACTTATTATAGTTCTGGTCAAGGTGGACAAGGAGGTGGAAATACAATGTTATTATTATACACAAGTCCAAGTCTAACAGCAGGTTCTTATACTCTACAATATGGAGGGACAATCACAGGAGGAACATCTTTCCATAACTATTATGATGGAGCAACATATACAGGAGGTTCTTCAAAAACATTTACAGTAAGTACCAATATGGTAACATCGGTACAGTAACACAATAGTTCCATTAATTAACTAAGAATAGGCGATTACTTTGTAAAATAAAGTAATCGCCTATTTATTATTATCTCTTTTGTTAAAAACCCCTCTCTCCTATTTACCAACTATAACTTTTCCGCTAATAGTTTTTCCATTAAGAGAAACATTATAAGTATAAGCACCAGCACATAGAGAAGAAACATCAACCCTATTACCTTGTTTTGCTTTTAGTTTTTCTTTTCTTACTATTCGTCCTTGCATATCAAATAATTCAATTGAACTTGCATTATTAAAATTTGTGCATTCAATATCCACATTAATATAATCCTTTGCAGGATTTGGATAAACCTTAATACTTTCCTTTTCTTGGGTTTCTATATTTAGGATACTTAATAAACCATCTTCTGAAACTTTTGCTATCCAATTATTTGAAGAAAGAATTACACCTCCATCTTCTGTAGCTTTCATTCCAAAAAGTTGTTTCATGCTTCCATAACCAAAATTAACTATATAGAAGAAGTTTATTCCTCCATTAAGATCATAATTATATAAACCAATAAGCTGACGAGAGGTATAATTATATTCATAAAAACGATAATACTTATAAATCGAATTAGTAGTATAATAATCTAAAAAATTTCTCTCAACCATAAGAGTAGGAAGTATATGAACATAGCCCATATCTCCGTGATTTATAATTGTATCCGTATAATAAAAATATTGTGAGTGAAGTGTCTGTGAATGAATATTTAGAATACTACTTGCCTCAAAATGATTATTGGATATTGTATCATAAATTGCTATATCAAATCCAGAAATAATAACTAAAGAATCATTAATAGGCTTAACATTATCAAAGAAATAACATTTATCAAAACAACTCGAAGCTTCTAATATCAAATCTTTTTTTCTAATATTATAAACATAAGTACTTCCAAAATCTGCGAGTTTTACACTTGTTATTAAATTATAGTATTGGCTTGTTTCAAAAAGATAAGGTGTTCCAACTACATTAAAGATATTTGAATATTCAATATTACCAACACTATCAACAAGAATTAGTTTGCAATTATTACTTCCTAAAGCAAAATCATTCCTTAACAATACAATAGATTTATTTCCTTGAGTATTATACGCATTCACACATATAGATTCAAAATTAATTGTATCGCTACTTCCTATATACAAAGTAGTATTAAATAAAAGGACTCCATTATCATCTTCACAATAAATTTTCACTGTATCTAAATTATTATTACTATAAGCAGTATAATAAAGTCCATAATTCAGATTATTCTTTTTGAAGAACAGATCTCTTGAAAAATTTGATTTATAAACAACACTATCAATAATATTTAAGTTATCATCCAACTTTATAATTTTATTAGTGTCGGCATAATGTGTATAAAAAATATTCTCAGCCTGATTATCACCATTAACTAATAAAAAAGATTTGTTTGATTGCTTAACCAAAACATTATTGTCAGAAAATACAGAATCTAATGTTTGAGCATTTGTTGAAAAACACAAAAATAAAATTATTAGAAATAAAAAAAAACTTTTTTTCATCATTGAATAAAACTTAAACGAGAAACAACTGTGCATAAATGATTATATTGAGAACAATTAAAAGGATCAATAATATTTCCAACAAAAAAAGATCTCAACAGCATAAAATGCGTAACGCGATCATTATTTCCTGTATAATTTTCTGGAGCAGTATAATCCCAATCATATACAGGGTCATAATCAAGATACACCTTTCCTGCTAAACCTTGATTTTGATTCTGAAAATCTCTTAATGCTATTAATGTTTTTGGAATAATCTCATTTTGATAAATACTTTGAGATATATACATTGTTGTATCATTACTATATCTTCTATTCCAAGACCAGAATGCAAATCTAGTAATATCAGGTGAACTTGCTGCATAAGTATTGGTATACAATCCTTGCACAAACTCAGTAGTATAGAAATAAACATTAAACTCTGTTGTATGTCTTGGTATTCTATGACCCCAAATTGAACTCACATTAATATTATTAATTACTGTATTTAATGGTTTTACTCTTCTAACTGTAAAATGAGGTCTATTAACATATAATATAGGATTAAATTCAGGAATGTATAATCTAAATGTTATAGAAGAACTTGTAATATTTTCTACATATATATCTGAAAATTGAAGATACATATTTCCCATTGAAGATAGTACATTGTTTAAAAAGCTATGATATTTTTCTCTTAATTTTATTGGGTTAATTGTATTTTCATTTTCCAAATCTATCGTAAATTCAAATATCTTATGCTCATAACTTTTCGTAGTATCAAAAACTTCTTGTTTGTCAACAATTGCATAATTAAAGAACATTTCCATAGCAAATACAGATTTATAAATATCATAATTTGCTATAGATGTTTTGCCATAATTCATAAGTGAATCAAATTCTTCAATAATTTGAATCATCTCTTCATCATTATAGTTATTTGAATCATATTGATAATATTTCCTTACATAATTACTATTTGTTGTATTTGTTTTTAATCTATTAGAATTAATATAAGCACTTCCCAAATCATTTTCATCTGTACATGCTACAGCAAATAATACTATAATAGCAATAGCTAAAAAACTCTTTATATTTGTCATTTTTGTTTTGTTTTTTGTCCATAAATTTGTTTTGATTATTCACCTCTCATTTAGGGTATAATTTACAAGTTTTAAAGAAGCTCTCTTTTTTGAATTTATTTTTGTCTCTGAATTTGGGGTTTCGGAAAAGAGTAGTTAATTGAGGCTACCGAAAACCTCATCGCTCATCAAATTTATTCTTGCAAATATAGAATATCCCATATAAACAAATATACATACATGTAAGTTTGTCATGGATATTTAAAGATGACAATGTTTGATAAAAATCTTTCATTAGATAATTTTTCAACACGGCAAAGATAGAAATATTTCAATACAAAACAAATTTATTTCACAATATTTTACCTTCCATTTTTATTTTAAAGTTAGTTTTGTTTATAACTTATTCTTTTATTACTCTTTAGCTCTAATATTTTTCAATTTAATAGTTGATTATATTGAAACTTATCTCTTATTTTTTGTATGATTTCTTCTTTAATTCTGAATTAATTTTATATCTTTGCACTATAAATTTGCTCTTTCTCAAAGAGATACAAATTGATTTGAATTCCCAGAAAAACATCATTAATTATTATGATGTACATCTAAACACTCCTGCGGTATACACCAAAGAGGAGCTACGGTGTACACCATAACAATGCTACGGTATATACCGTAGTAACATTTAATCTTCGTTTAAATAGTTTTAAACTTAGTTTCGTTGGATTTATATCAAATATAAATAGATAAAGAGTTGATTTAATTCCTGATTAGTTTAGTTTTTCTAATGACAAATTTAGAGAATAAAATAAAGGGACAATCTTGCGGATTGTCCCTTTAAAGTTTTATTTGATTTGTTTTTCTTTTTAGTTCATTGTGCCAAAAATACCAATCTTTATTGCGACATTGTTTAGCCCAAAATCAGGAAAATCAGATATTTTTTGCTTCGAATATGATAGATATGTATCACCATAATAGAAGTTATAACGATACTCTCCCCCTATTATGAAATAAGTACCCTTTTCTATTCTAAAACGGAACTCTAACCCCAATGGAGCAAAAAAGTTATAGTATTGTGATGCTGCCCAAGTATATCCTCCCATTTCATTCATAGTAAGATCTCTACTTGTTGTTTGTGTATAATTTAAATTATTATAATTCCAACCAATTCCAACTCTTGGTACTACCATAAATCTATCTTCACATAGCCTAATAATAGGGTATCCAAAGTTTAAGCTCAAATATTCAGAGAGTGAATTTAATGATTTACTATTTGATTCATTATTATATCCTTCAATATCTAAATCTCCAACTATTTCAAGTCCAAAATTTGTTTTTCCTCCAAATTGTAATAACATCCCATAATTAAATCCGTTTATTTGATCCATTCCAAGTTTTTGGCTTAACTTATTATTATTATTTACGAATGAACCAATCAAACTCAAACCAACTATTCCTGATGATTTTTTATGACGATGACCATCAAATAAAATCGTGTCATCAACTGTTGTAGTGGTTGTTCTGGTATAATACACAGAATCTCCTACTTGTTTGGTTTCAATTACTTTTCTAATAAATTTAGTTTTTTCTTGTGCAAAAGCTGTTGTAAATAAGCTTATTGATACTAAAAACAAAAATACCTTTTTCATAAAAATATTGTTTTATTAATGTTATGCAATGTGCAAATGTACAAATAAAATAATAAACAAGATATTATCTCGTTATTATTCTTGTTATAAACATACATTGTATATGCTTAGAAAAATTTCCTTTACATTAATTCTTTGTCTTTGTTTTTTTGCCTCAAAAGCCCAACAAGAAATATATGAAGCTTATGCTGTTTTAAATCTACGTTCATCAGCAAGAGTTGCTGCCTTAGGGATGGATTTCCTTCCTTGGCAAGCTAATGATATATCTGTTGCAATAACAAACCCTTCACTGCTTTCTAATAAAATAAATAATCAATTTTCTTTTGGATATACAGATCTTTTTGCCGGAATATGGCAAGGCAATATTGCTTATGCTCATACTTTTGATAAGATAGGTAATTTTAGTTTTGGATTGAATTATGTTGGTTATGGTGATTTCACTCGAACAGAAGTGAATGGTGATGTTTCGGGGTCTTTCACGTCCAATGACTATATGTTTACAATTGGTTGGGGAAGAATGTTAGATAGTAATGTATATATTGGAGCAAATTTAAAACCAATCTTTTCTCAATATGAAAGTTATTCTTCTATTGCACTTGCTTTAGATTTAGCTGCAACATATATGAGTACTGATAGAAGTTTTATGGCAACCTTTATGGCTCGTAATTTTGGTACTCAATTAAAATCCTATAACGGCACAGAAGAAAAACTACCTTTTGAATTAGAGTTAGGCTTTTCAAAGAAATTAAAACATGCTCCTTTCCGTCTTTTTGTTATGGCAACAAATCTTCAGAAATGGGATTTAAGAAAAAATGACCCTTTGAACCCAAGAGATGAAACAGACCCATTTACAGGAAAGGTTACAAAAGAAAATAAGTTTCTAGGAATACTTGATAATAGCTTCCGCCACTTAAACTTTGGAGTAAATTTCGAACCATCTAAGAATTTTTATTTAGCATTTGGATATTCTTGGAAACAAAGTCGTGAGATGTATCTTGAAGATGCTTTTTCAATGGCAGGATTTTCCTATGGTTTTGGCTTTAACGTGAAGAAATTCAAAATTTCCTACGCAAGAAACGAATACCATATATATGGCTCTCCAAACCATATAAGTCTTTTAGTTTCTATATAAAGAGAATTATCTTCCGGACTCAACAACTCCTGTTTTAGTGTTTAGCTCACTTCCTCTTAATGAATGAGGAATGCAGAATATACTTATCATTACAACAAATGCTATCATTGCTACATAACGCAACATCTTTCTTTTCAAAAAAGGTAATGCAAGTAGTAAAAATACTAATGCAATAAGTGTTTTGTTATCAGTTAAATCGTAACCAAAAGGGAAACCGCTCCAATATACTCCAAAAGCATATTTTTGAACAATTGGTCCAAAAATAAATCCACCAATTACTAAACTAATGATTGTTAAAACAAGATAACGTTTTATATTTGGCTTATTTGCTATTGAAAGTATTAATCCATAACTTGCAAATAGCATTGATATAAACATTAGAATTATATGAGGTATTAACACTCCAAGAGGCACATTGCCTTTAAACCGAACAATTAAAGGCTCGTTTTGGAAAAGAGTTCTATTATTTACCCTAACATAATATTCAAGCTTTCCTGCCTTAGGTTGAATTGGTAATAAAGCTAAGAGATTATTCCCTTTACGCTTAAATTCTAATTCTGTATATTCATCATTTGTAGGATACTTCCTATAATACAATTTTGCATTAATATTCGTGTCGGCAATATTTAAGGTTATACTATTTTCACCCTCACTTGCTGAACGAGGGAAAGAGAGTATATAGTCTTTATTATTTAATTCTACTGATATTTTCTTAGGTAAAGTTGGTCCTGTTTTTCTTTGATAAATACTTGCACCAAGAGTTATTATTACGGCAAGTGTCCAGAAAAGCACTATTGTAGTCTTCTTCATTCGTTATTATTATAACTTAATCTTTAATTCTATTATCTTGTTTTCTCTTTTTACCTTTGCTGTAATTATTGTGCCTGGCTTAAGAGTTGCAAGTATATCCATATAACCATAAATATTTTTTACCTTTTTTTTATTTAACTCAATAATTATATCTCCATTTTTCATTCCAGCTTTATCAGCTGGCCTTCCTGTTGAAACTATCTCTGCCTTTAATCCTTCATCAGTGCTTCCTGTTACATCGGGCATAATCCCTAAGGTTACTTTAAGACTTTTCCTTTCAGAATTATTATTAGAAAATTTTGTTTTTCTAAATGAGAGCTTTTCCTTTTGGTTAGCAACATCATTTGCTATGTCATAAGCATAAGAAGAAACTAATTCTATTCCTTTAAAGTTTATATTCTCTGATTTATCGTTAGGAGTATGATAAGTTGAGTCGGCTCCTGTTGTAAAATAAAACACAGGAATATCTTTTGCATAGAATGAAGCATGGTCTGATGGTCCTATTCCACTTGGAGAAAGAGTAATATTTAGTTTATATTTATCTGAATGTTTTTTTATTATTATTTCTGATTGTTTTGATGTTTTGGAGCCACCAACTGTTAGAGAATTATTCTTTAACTTTCCAACCATATCGAAATTAAACATTGCTACTATTTGTTTTGTTGGAAATGGAAGATCTTGTAAAAACTGCTTCGATCCTATTAATCCTTTTTCTTCACAAGCAAAGGCAACAAATATTATACTTCTTTTTGATGGAGTTTTTGAAAACTTTAGAGCCAATTCAAGCATTAAGGCTACTCCAGAAGCATTATCATCTGCACCATAATGTACTTTGTTTACTTCTTTTGACCTTGAGCCACTCATCATCCCTCCCAATCCCAAATGGTCTAAATGAGCTCCTATTACTATATATTCATCTTTAAGTTTATTATCTGTTCCTTCAATCATTCCAATAACATTTCTTGAATAACATGTCTTTGGTGCTTCTTGATTTTTATTCATAGAAACAGAACTCATATCTTTAAAGGGAACTTCCTTATAGTAATCCTTATATAGAGATTTAAGATTTAAAGACTTAAAAATATCTGCTACATATTCAACAGCCAAAGTATCACCTTTTGTTGAAGGGAAACGTCCTTGCAACTGTTCTGAAGCAAGATAATAAATTGATTTTTCTATATTAAAATTAGATTCTATCTCTTTATTCTGGGAAAACAGATTAATTGAAAAGAGAAAAAATACAATTAATGCTATTATCTTCTTCATAATTGTTTAAATTAAAGAATAAGAGAACTAATTAATCCTCTTTTGGCTGAATTATCATTCCCCACTTTCTTTTTGTGGAGTCTTTATCTAAGATTTTGATTTCTTCAACAGCATATCTACCTTCTGGATTAATACCTATTACATCAATTATTCCATCATGTAGTTTCAAAACAACTTTATTGTTTGAGTAATGATTCTTTCTTTTCCATTCGTGAGTAAAGCTTTCTTCTGGCGTGTTTGGACGATAATTAGGACAATCCCAAAGATGTACTTGTGTTTGAAATATTTCTTTCCAACGATTACCTGTATATGACCATACTCTTATTACATTAAGATTTGTATAATCTCTATTAACTGTCATAAAAGAAATTTCATCTCCTCCATCGCCATCAAGGTCTCCTTCATTTACTAAAAAGAAAACACCTAAATCTCCAGTTAAGTTCAAAGGAGTTATTTCTTTATTATCTGAATATAATTTTGTTGGTCCTTCATAAAGCATTTCATCAAATCCATCTCCATCCCAATCTCCACGTATCGCAAAACGAGAATTTTCAGTTTTGTTCCAAGTCCAAGACGCTGGGTCTGATGAATTCATAACAACATCAACCCAAGGTTTAATCTTTTCTTCATCACCTTCCTTTATCTCTTTATGATTTGCTGCTTTTATATTTTCTTGTGATAAGGCTGTTTTTGCTGAAAAACACATTGTAATTGTTAATGCAAAAGCAAATAAAAATAATCTTTTCATATCAATAATTGTTTTGTACTTTATATGACTTCTTCGTATCTAAGGTTATTTATAATATAAGCTTGTCTTTCTGGAGTATTATCGCCCATAAAGAATGATAAGACTTCTTTTATTCCACTTTCTTTATTTAAAAGTACTGGGTCTAATCTAATATCTTTCCCTATAAAGAATCTAAATTCATCTGGAGATATTTCTCCTAATCCTTTAAAACGTGTTATCTCTGGATTAGCACCAAGTTGTGTTAGTGCGTTTTGTCTTTCTTCTTCTGAATAACAATAAAAAGTCTTTTGTTTGTTTCTTACTCTGAATAATGGAGTTTGTAGAATGTATATATGTCCTGCTTTTACTAATTCAGGAAAGAATTGCAAGAAGAATGTCATTAATAACATTCTAATATGCATTCCATCAACATCGGCATCAGTTGCTACTACAATATTATTATATCTAAGATTATCTAAATCTTCTTCTATATTTAATGCGGATTGCAGAAGGTTAAACTCTTCATTTTTATAAACAAGTTCTTTTTTTTCACCATAACAGTTTAATGGTTTACCTCTTAATGAAAAAACAGCTTGTGTGTTTACGTCTCTTGATTTTGTTATTGAACCAGATGCAGAATCACCTTCGGTGATAAATAATGTTGATTCTAATCTTCTATCATCTTTTGTATTGTAGTGTATTCTACAATCTCTTAGTTTCTTGTTATGCAAGCTAATCTTTTTTGCACTTTCTTTTGCAATTTTCTTAATACTCGCTATATCTTTTCTTTCTTTCTCACTTTGAACAATCTTTCTTAAGATACTTTCTGCTGTTTCTGGATTCTTATAAAGGTAATTATCAAGATTTCTTTTTACAACATCATTAATAAAATTTCTTACTGTTTGACCCTTACCATTTGTCTCCATATTTATTGAACCAAGTTTTGTCTTGGTTTGAGATTCAAATATAGGCTCTTGGATTCTTAAACTAATAGCACATACTATTCCACTTCTAATATCGGAAGGTTCGTAGTCTTTTTTATAAAACTCTCTACATACTTTTATTAATGCTTCACGGAAAGCTTGTTGATGAGTTCCTCCTTGTGTGGTATGTTGACCATTAACAAAAGAATAGTATTCTTCTCCATAAGCTTTATCTGAGTGTGTAAAAGCAAACTCAAAGTTTTCTTCTCTTATGTGAATTATAGGATATATTATTTCTGTATCTATATTATTTTCTAAAAGGTCGTACAAACCATTTTTTGAAAGGTATTTTTTTCCATTATATACTATGACAAGACCACGATTTAAATATGCGTAGTTCCATATCATCTTTTCAATATATTCATTTAGAAAAAAGTAATTTCCAAACAACTCTCCATCTGGAATAAATTCAATTATTGTTCCTTCTTCAAGATTTGTTTTCTCTATATTACTATCTTTAATAAGCTCACCTTTTCTAAACTCAGCTACCTTTGATTGGTTGTTTCTAATTGATTGAACATAAAAATATTCAGAAAGAGCATTAACAGCTTTTGTTCCTACTCCATTCATACCAACTGATTTTTGGAATGAAACAGAGTCATACTTTGCTCCAGTATTTATCTTGGAAACACAATCCACAACCTTTCCTAATGGAATCCCACGCCCATAATCTCTAATAGATACTTTCTTTGTTTCAAAATCAATATTTATTTCTATTGATTTCCCAAATCCCATTGCATATTCATCAATAGAATTATCTATAACTTCCTTGATAAGAATATATATACCATCATCAGGAGATGCTCCATCACCTAATTTACCAATATACATTCCTGGACGTAAACGAATATGTTCATTCCAGTCGAGTGACTTAACACTATCGTCATTATAATTAGCTCTGCTGATTTCTTCTTCCAATGTCATAGGATGCAAAAGTACAAAAACTTTTGTTTATTACTTACATTTTAGCTACTTTTGCTGTTTAATTCATGTAAACAATAAACATTTTATGTTATGAAACGAATTATCACTTTCTTTATTTTTTCAATTCTTATAGGCTATTGTGCTAAGGCTGAACTTTCTCAATACCCTATTCCAACAAATTTATCAGTAACAAATATACTCTATAATGATGCTACTTTGACATGGGGTAATAGTCCTAATGCATTGTATTGGATAGTATCTTATAATGTTTCTCAAAGCACTTATATTAATGAACAAATAGTTTCAACAAATACGCTTCAAATAAACGGTTTAGTTTCTGGCGTTGCTTATAATTGGAAAGTAAGAATGATTGATTCTAATAACGATACAACCGATTGGTCAAATGTTGCAACTTTTCAGACTCTTATACAGCAAACTGATTGCAATCCTATATCTCAATTAACTATTGATGCAATGGGGTCAAATGGAATAACTGTCCAATGGGTTGCTGATTCAACTCAAACACAATGGCAAGTTGTTTATGGAGAACTTGGTTCTGAGCCTGATTATGGCACGAGTATAACAACAAATAATTATTATTGTCTTATCCCATCAAATGGATTAACTCTTAACAATTGGTATCAAATTGCTGTTAGAAATCTTTGTCAAGGAGCTTATAGTGGTTGGAATTATATAAATGTTCGTTATATTGCAAATCAAAATTATGACCTACCAGTTCAGCAAACATTTGAAAATGACATTCAGAACTCTATATTTGGGTTTGTGAATGGAACATTAAACCCTTGGATATTAGGAAATGCTTTCAATTCTACTATTGATGGTAATAATTCAATATACATTTCAACCGATGCAGGACAAACAAATAATTATTATTATTCTACTTCTGCTATAAGCTATGCCTACATAGATGTAATGATACCTTCTTATGCAACAAGTTTCTATTTAGATTTCAAATGGAAATGTTTAGGACAAAATTCTAATGATGGTATGAAAGTTTATCTAATGGGGGATAATACAGCTTTAGATATTAATCAATTACCTGCATCATCAAATCAAATTGGTCAAACTTTTTATAATAACGACACAACCTCTACTTGGCAAAGTGAACATATTGAAATACCAGCAGAATATGTAGGACAAGTTCGTAGAGTTGTTTTTGCTTGGATAAATGACACATCTCTTGGAGGACAAGGAGGAGCTGTTGTTGATGATATTTACATTACAGCCAGATATTGTGCAACCCCTACAACCCCTATTCATAACTATATAACTTCATCGTCTGCATTTCTTAGTTGGAACTTTGCAGAAGGACAAGAAGACTTTAATATTCAATATCGCAAATTAGGAACATCACAATGGAATCAAATTAATTTAGTTTCTTCAAACTATTTACTTCAAAATTTAGATGATAATTCAACATATATCTATAGAGTACAAGCCGATTGTGGAATGGAACAAAGTTTCTTCTCTGTAACAGATACATTTACAACACTTATTCAATGTTTACCTCCTGAAAATATTCACACTATTTCTTATAAAAATAATAATGCAATAATATCTTGGGATAATGATAA
This sequence comes from Bacteroidales bacterium, assembly GCA_041662185.1. GTDB lineage: Bacteria > Bacteroidota > Bacteroidia > Bacteroidales > P3 > UBA10566. Next base: position 36,742 of record JBAZSY010000013.1, on the reverse strand, counting down.
TCAAGTAACAAAATGGATATTTGAGTATGGGATAGATAATGGAGATAATACGGTATATACTACTTCAACTATTTATTCTCACATTGACACATTAAACAATTTAACTCCTGATACATATTATAATGTTCGCATAAGAGCAATATCTTTCCAAAATGACACTTCTCGTTATTCTAATATATTCCATTTCCATACTCTTTGTAATACAATTAATCAATTTCCTTTCAATGATTTGGCTGATAGTGTTACTTGGAATAATGTTAATGGTTATTTAAATCAAAATTCTTGTTGGGAAATTAAAGGGGATACTTTATTATCACCAATATTTGACTTTACTAATTTAGGATACCCTGAAATAAACTTTCAATATTCTTATATGGATAGTATCTATTCTTTCACAAAATACAAGATATTAATTACAACTGATGGAAATACATATTATAATGTTAGAAATTTAAATCAAGTAGGTAACAATTTTACTTTAGCAAATCAAGAAATACCTACATTTGCTAATGAAGAATTTATAAGAATTGCTTTTGTCCCTCAATACTATTTTTATTCTATCGCAAATTTCAAAATAAAAAACTTTCAGATAAAAGATTTATGTAAATCCCCTGAAGAGATAACACTATTAGACATATCATCAAATACTGCAACAATAGATTGGGCTTCTTATTCAAATAATCAAAACTGGAATATTGCAGTTATTGACACCAATACATACAATACAACAAATTACATAGCATCTTCTCACCCATATCAAATAACAAATTTACTCCCTAACACTTCTTATAGGATAAAAGTTAAATCTAATTGTGGCAATGGTTTTTCAGGTGATAATTGGACAGAATTAATTTTTACTACAAATTCAGTGCTTAATTGTATGACCCCTATTAATTTCTCTTGCACACATTATTTAGAAACTAAGGCTGATGAAACGATAATATGTACTTGGGATGCTCTTGAAGAACAAACACTATGGCAATTAGAATACAAACAATTTTATGCAGTTGATTGGAACAGAGTGAGTGTTTCTACCAATCCTCGTTATTCAGTAAGAAACTTAGAATTAGATAATGAATATATGTTCAGAGTTAGAGCAGTCTGTTTTGAAGGAGACACAAGCAATTGGACAACTATTGTTAATGTAAATCTAAGCTCTTTAGAAGATGAAATAGATTATGATTCACAAATAAAGATATATCCTAATCCTGTAAAAGAACAACTTAATATTGAAACTCTAAGCAATGATTTCAATACAACAAAACTAATCAATCAAAATGGACAAATAGTTGGAGAATGGGGCAAATTACCAAAGAGCATTGATGTATCAAAATTTGCAGCAGGTAATTATTTTTTGCAAACAAATACTCCAACAAGAAAAATAACAAAAAAAGTAATAGTAATAAGATAAATAAAAAAGACATGAAAAAGGAATATAAAATGTGTCAAAGTTGTGGCATGCCAATGAAAAAAGATCCTAAAAAAGGAGGTACAGAAGCTGACGGTACAAAATCAAAAATGTATTGTAGCTATTGTTATAAAGATGGTAAATTTACCGCAGATTGTACTGCAAAAGAAATGCAAGAATTTTGCAAGAATATGATGGTAGAAAAAATGAAGATGCCAAAATTTATTGCAAAGCTTTTAACTCATAACGTACCCAAACTAAAACGTTGGAATCCTTAAAAGATATCTAATTGTCAATAACATGAGAAGGAATAAGCTTTATTTAGAAAAGTTTATTCCTCTTTTTTTGTAAGCTTAATTATAGTATTTAACATCTTTTCAGTCTTTGCTGCCCCTTCCCCAAGAATAAATCCTATTTCTTGCACTTGACGTAGATTTTGTTGAATAACATCTGTTACTCTATTTATTATTTCTTGTGGTTTTTCTTCGTTATCATAAAGATTACGTATTAAAATACAAGTTGTCTTATTTGGTATAAGCGAAAAAACAGAAGCATTAACTAATCTTCCAGAAAACTCAACATCCTTACTTATTATACCTTCTTCTCCTTTAAAAACAAATTCTATTTGAGAAGAAATAAGTTTGGGCACCAAAGAGTTAATATTTGCTCCAACAAGTCCTGGTATTATTTCATCTATTTCTTTTGCTTCATCTCCTAATATATCAATAAACGGGGCGTTGGATTCAATAATCTTCATATTCTCATCTACAATAGCAACACCGATTTTAATGCTATGAACCATAAAAGATAAAGCTTTTGATATCTCTGCATTATGCGTTTGTTGAACATTTAGAATATCTTTCAATTTAGAATTTTCTTCTTGTGCTGTAATAAGATCTCTTGTTGTTGATTCTAATTGATTATGAAAAATACGATTCCCTTTTTGTGTATGAGTAAAACACATATCTTCAGTAGCAAGACCTTGAGCTATAGCCTCGGCAAGACCCTTGCAGGTGCCATAACCACAAGAACGACAATCTGTGTGGCGTCCACTTGTTGCTTTATCTAATTTAGCAAAAGCTGCTTCTATTTCTTCATCACTTGGAGTTGGTAGAGTTTGATTATCTTCTTTATAGAAACATTTTATATCTTGGATATTTGAAAATTTATCAATATTCTTTTCCCAAGAATTTTTGTCGAAGTTAGATATCCTCTTTTTTACATATTCAGTAACTAAATTATGGCGAATAAACTTTTGACCTTTATCAGAAGAGCCCGGTCCAACGATACAACCCTTACAGAAGTAGAGATTAAAGTTCTTATTGAATTTATTGCCATATTCGGAAAATTGTTTGACTGCATTTATTGCATCTTCTTCTCCTTTTGCAGAAATAAATGGACCATCTATTAGAGACATTGACAAATCACAAGCCTCAACAAATCCCTCTGGAATAGGGTAAAGAGAACCTTTATAACCTATTGGAGAATCAAATTCTGAAAATTCAACCGACTCTTCTCTAATATTTAATTCATGGAACAGTTTTCTCAATTCCCGAAATGAAAGTACTGCATCTATTTTTGCTAAATTTGAATGGCGATTAATATCTTTTTTTGCCCCAAGACATGGTGAAATATTTACAATCTTAATATCTTCTCCATAAATTTTCCTTAAAGCTACAGCAGTAGCGGATGCCGGAGAAACTGTACGAGTAATATTATTCACAAGTTCAGTAGCATATTTTTCAATATAAAGATTCATTACAGGACAATGAGAAGTAAGATAATATTTACCGGATTCTTTATTTGCAATTATAGCCTGACGGTTTGCCACCAAATCCACACCAAAAGCAACTTCAGTAACATAATCAAACCCTATTTCTCTAATCATCTTCACAAACTTCCTATAATCTGTAATATCTTCAAATTCTCCAGCAATGGAAGGGTCGCAAATTGCAGCAACCTTATTTTTGGATTTCAAAAGTTCTTTGACTGGTTCAATAGAATCAATAACATTAACTGCATTAAACGAACAAGCTCTAACACAGTTACCACAACCAATACATCTATCACTAATTACCTCAGGAAATATCTTTCCTTTCTTCACTTGAATAGCCTTAACTGGGCATTTCCTAACACAAGAATAACAAGACGTGCAATTCTTCTCATTAAAAGTAAAGATATTAGAATCCATATAAATAATGTTTATTTCAAACACAAAACTAATATAAAAAAACTAAACAGCATAATAAAAAGACGTTTTTCTGCATTTTTTTATTGAAAAACTTGACATGCAATATAAAAAGTACTACTTTTGCAAATTGAAGGTAAAAAGTATATGCAACAAATAAAGATATCTATTGTATCAATTCTATTTATATTAGGACTATTAGTTAGTCCTACTGTATCTTTTGAAGATAGAGTTGATGTTGCATTAAAGTTTGAATCTGGTTTATTAGTAAAGCAAGAAATTGCAAAAGGAATATTCAGTCCTATCATTACTACACAAAAGACAAATTCCAGAACAACCTTAGATTTAATCTTATCTGAACATCGATTTGGAGTATCAAAAGTTAATTCATCTCCATCAGCACAAGAATGTAATTCATACGCAAATAATAAAATATCTCCAAAGCATATTTATTATTTGAATCACATTAATAGACATTATTCTTTAAATAAAACTATCTATCAATTACGGTCACTACTTATTTGATATAATATAGTTATGTCTATTTTCTAATTTATAATTTCAGGAAGAAAATTAGAAAATTAAAACCCTATCATTATTACAATTCTATTGTTTTAACATCAAATTATTATTTTGATGATAGGTAAAAGATGGGACATAAAGCTTTTTTTCAATAAGGTTTGACACTCAAAATTTGACAATTTGTTTAATAAACATAGAAGCTACTCTTTGAATAAAAGAGTAGCTTTCTTTCGAATAACTAAATAGAAAAAACACGAAATGAAATTAAATCCAAACCCAATTGTGCAGTATTTACAGAAAGAACCTGCTCAATTCACAAAAGAAGACCTAATAAAATACATTATTGAAAACGAAATCAAAATGCTTAGTTTTCACTATGGTGCAGGCGATGGAAGACTTAAAACTCTAAACTTCGTACTATCAAGTCAAGAATACTTAGATCAAATACTTTCAACAGGAGAAAGAGTTGATGGTTCAAGCCTATTCTCTTTTATGGAAGCAGGTAGTAGTGATCTATATGTTTTACCTCGTTTTTCAACAGCATTCATTGACCCTTTTGCATCATTACCAACAATTAGTTTCCTTTGCTCATACTTTGATAAAGACGGGAACTTTCTTTCATCATCACCAGAATATGTTCTTGACAAAGCATGTAAATCATTCTCAGAAATAAGTAATGGGATGGAATTTTGGGCAATGGGAGAATTAGAATACTATGTTATTGGAGATGAACAACCATACTTTAAAGCAACAGACCAAAAAGGATACCACGAATCAACACCATTCTCTAAATTTGAACAATTTCGTACCGAAGCAATGTACTATATAACACAATGCGGAGGAAAAATAAAATATGGACATTCAGAAGTAGGAAATTTCACCTTAGACAATAAAATATTCGAACAAAACGAAATAGAATTCCTTCCAGTTCCAGTTCGAGATGCTGCTGATCAATTAATGATTGGGAAATGGGTAATCAGAGCCTTAGCAGATAGCTATGGATTAGATGTTACCTTCTCTCCAAAAATAACAGTTGGTAAAGCAGGTAGCGGAATGCATATTCACACAAGAGTTGTGAAAGAAGGAGAAAATATGTATGTAGGGGAAAACGGATTAACTGACAATGCAAAGAAAGTAATTGCAGGTATTATGAAACTTGCACCGTCACTTACCGCAGTAGGAAATACAAACCCTACATCATATCTACGTTTAGTACCTCATCAAGAAGCACCAACAACAGTATGTTGGGGAGATAGAAACCGTTCAACATTGGTAAGAGTACCACTTGGATGGACAGCAAAAACAGATATGTGTTCAATGGCAAATCCATTAGAAAATGGAAATAACAAATTATACAAAGACAAACAAACAGTAGAATTCCGTTGCCCAGATGCTTCAGCAAACATCTACTTATTAATGGCTGGCTTAGTAGTAGCAGCACGCTATGGCTTTGAAATGGAAAACGCCTTAGAATTTGCAGAAAAAACCTATGTATCAGAAAACATACATAAAGAAGGTTGCGAAGATAAATATAGTCAATTGGAACAACTACCAACATCTTGCTACGAAAGTGCAGAATGTTTAGAAAAGAGCAGAGAAATATATGAACAATATGGAGTATTTAGCAAGAATTTAATTGATGGAATAATTAGAGATCTAAAGAAATACGACGATAAGAACCTAAGAGAAGAATTAGAAAAACACCCAGAAATGATGCTTCACTTAGTAAAACAATATTTCTATTGCGGTTAATTTAGAAAATAACAAAATCAAAATAGAAAAGGAGTGAATTATTATTAATCCACTCCTTTTATTTTATCCTGTTTTCCAAGCTTTATTCTGAATATTTTATTACCTCAACAGGACAAGAATCTGCTGCGTCTTTAATTCCTTCTGTGTAATTTGAATAATTAACACCTTCTATAACATAGGCAACATCATTTACTTTAAATACTTCTGGGCATGCACCTTCACATACACCACAGGCTACACAGCCTTCTTCTATCCAAACTTTTTCTACTGCCATAAAATTAAATTTAATTAGTACTATGTTTATACTACTTGTTACCAGTAACATCAATACAACGTAAATAGTAGTTTATTTATTGATATTATATCATACTATTTAGCATAAATAATCAAAACTAATTAACGATCAACTTCTTAGCAACACTATCTTTATCTGAAATAATTTTTATTTCATACACTCCTTTTGCAAGGTCATTAACATCAATTTCTAATTCTCTTTGTCCTGCATTGAGATTATATTGTTTTACTTTTCTACCATTAATATCATAAACAATAATATCAGCAGCTTTTGTCAAGCCTTTTATTTCTAATGTTGCTTTATCATTTGCTGGATTAGGGTAAAGATTTATAATAGTAGAATTTGTTTCTAAATCATTTAATCCACTATTATTTCCACTTATTGCGATATTATCAAAACCAACTGATAACCACTTAGAACTACAATCAGTATTTCTATATCTTATAGCAATATAACTTAAACCACTATAAGATGGTAAATCTATATTTGCTTTAAGATGAAAAGTGTAGTCATTAACATATTCATCACCTCTAATGTCAAACAAAAGTAGTTTCGATGTTGCTAAATCAGGATCTTGCGAACCATTAAGTAAATATATTGCAACTGTATCACCTGCTTCTGGTTGTGAATATCCAGAACATCCATACCTTATTGAGTCTAATTTACCCCCATTACTAATTGAAAAAGCAGGAGAAACAAACCAGTTATCAGTTAGAGTTATTCCTGTTGAAGGAGAATAGTCATGCCCAACACAATTTGGAGCTGAATATGCACCAGAAGAAGCATAACCCCAATGGCTAAATGTAGTAGCTGCTTTTTTATATTCCGTCCACCCTGCTTTTTGCGAAGCATCATCAAATCCTGAGTAATAAGGCAATGAGACCTGTGCTTTTAAAGAAATGCTAATAAGGAACAAAGCCCATACTACCATAAAAAATAATATCTTTCTCATAAGTTTAAAATGTTTAATTATAATTATTAATGATTTTTATTCTACTTGTCCTACAATTACAACATAGTTTTTACCATATTTCTTAGCACATTTTGGGCATGTTGTGTACCACATATACCATTTCTTTACGTTTAAGCCTTTTGACTTTACAATTCCTTCATAATCCTTACACCATTTATCTGTATCCTTGAAATGTCCTTCATAAACCTTACAATAAAACCTACCACTTAAGATTATATTCTCTAAATCAAGAATTTCTTTATCAACAGCAAGATAAATATCCATATTCCATCTTGATGTATGATCAGATAAACCCATATTCTCTTCTATCTTTCCCCCTTCATTTCTAATCTTCTCATCAAGCCTTCTAATTACGGAACCAAAATTCATTGGCATGTAGAAAAATGTGCATACACTTTCCTTAACGAATCTTTTATTATCCCATTCAATTATTTTGTCATCCCATGGAATTGGATTAAACTCAGGACAGCATATTGAATTGGTTTCAGATTGATTTTTCATAATAACCTCCTTTTTAATAAATGTTTAGCTAATTATTTACGCGGCAAATATAATCATTTTTAAATACAAATTATATTTAACCCCTAATTTTTTAACTTATCGATTATTGTCTTGCAATAAAATAAGGAGGTGAGGGTTTTAAGCTTTTTCTATTTCGTAACTTACATTCACCTCAACATTTCCCTTTATCATATTCCATACTGGACAAAGCATATTTTCCGACACTTTAATTGCCTTATCAACGTCAATACTCTCAACATTTGAGGATTTTATATATATCTTAAGTTCAATCATCTTGAAAGAAGTAGGGTGTTCAGTTTTACGATAACCTTTAGAATCAATTTTAAGACTAATAACCGTTTTCCCACTTCTTCTTATTAATGTTAGTACACTTGAACCTAAACAAGAGGATAAACTTAAAAGGAATAGTTCCAAGGATGTGTAACCGTTACCATCTCCATGAGGTGGAATATAATCTATTAAAACAGGTTGATTACCTTCAACCCCACCCTTGAAATTTAATTTGTCATTAATCAATTCAATTGAAGAAATGACTTCTTTTGATTTGTCAATACTACTCATAACTTTTATTTTATTAAATAATCTTCTTTCTTGGCTTGTCGTTAATATGATTTAAAATCAATTAAAAATTGTTCTATTATTTCTCTTATTGAAGCCGAAGCAAGAATTCTTGTCCCTGTCTTGCGAGTTACAAATGCATTGGGACTAATAGGGGAATGTTCATCTGCATCTGAAATATCAATACAATAAGTCTTTATTTTGTTATGATATTTCATTTTCATTTGACAAAGTCCATGTACTCTAATATAGCCGAATCCAATAAGTCTTACATCAAAAGCTTCGAATCTAACTTGCAAAGTGTCGGTAGATGTTCTGTCAATAATGATTCCAGATTGTTTAAATAAGGTATCTATATATGTGCCTACCTTTTCAATATAATTTCGAGTAACAAATTCAGATGTATTAGTAAAATCAATATCAGAACAATAAATCTTATCGTATCTTAAACTATCTCTGTCATCAAATAATTCTACTCTAAGTTTATGTCCTTTAAAATCATACTTATCAATTGTTGAATAATATTTAAACTTCTTCCCTGGCAAAAATCCATGCTCTGGCATTGAATATGCAGCAATAAATCCAGTTGGTAAAAAAATCAACACTTGTCCTTGAACTAAATTCACAAAGAGAACTGCCAGCAATGTTAAAATAAATCTATGTTTCATATCATTTATAATTTTAGTTTCATTAGTTATTTATCCCTATCTTATTTCAAATTGCAAATATAGAAAACTATTTTTTTCTAAAAGATATTTTAACAAAAATCATCACCAAAATAAATAAAAATCTTTATTTATTTTAATCGTTTATTATTTTTCTTATCCTCTATCTCCTCAAGTTTTTTTCTCTTGTTTGCTTCTCTTACTTGTCGGAATTCCTCTTTGGTTACACATCCTTTAGGAGCTGGTGGTTCTTTGGTATATTTCATATCCTTTAATAATCTTACCAAATCACTATCTGGACGATAAGTAACCTTACTATATTCAACATCTCTTGCTGTTATATCATCAGGCTTGTCGAAACCTTCGCTTGTTATTGCAACACCAAAAGTTCCTATACCGTCAAATTTTATATTATAACCATTAACCAAATCATGTTTCATAAGAATCGAAAGCTCTTTAAGAACTGCAATTACAGCACTTTCTTTAGCAATACTTCTTCCGCTAATTTCTTTAGCAATGTCTTCTAATTCTAAAGTCCCTTTAGTTTTAGGAACAGCGAAATACTTTTCTTCTCTGGCTCCATTCTTAATGTAGCTTTTCTTTTTTATTCTATAATAATACGACATAATAATTGATATTTTTTAGTTTGTAATATATAAATCCTGTTTATTTGGAATTAGTCCCTGTTTTTATGAAATTAATCCCCTTCTTTTTCTCCTAAATCAAGATCTTGTTCTCGTAAATCCTTATTTAAAACTCTTAAATCAAGGATTTATTACCCAAAAGATGCACATCTTTCACCCCAAATGATGTAGGTCTTTTGGTACGAAAGATGTGCATCTTTTATTTTAACTAATTTTAAGAGGGAATTTCAATCTAAAACTCAAAGAACTAAGTCTTATCAATTTGATTATGCAAATATACAAAATATTTCTTGATTTGTCAATAGAAAATAGAGGAATAATTATTTGCTAAAATAATTAAAACAGCTACCAATAATTTATCTGTTTCGCTATCTAAACTTAAGTTTGGCACATTATTTGATATGAATATATCTTATTGCAATAATATTTAACAAAACAGATTATTAACAAACAAATGAAAAAACAAATGAAAAAATTGACTTTAATTCTATTCGCAATCCTTGGCGTTGTATTCTTTAACTCTTGTAAAGATGATACGGATAATGATTCAAATAATAATACAACAACAAGTATTGTTAAGGAACTAAAAGATTATACTGGTAAAACCTATGCAAATATCCAAACAACAATGCAAAGCAAAGGATATTCATTAGTCTCTACTCAATCATTTAGTGGTGTGAATGTATATATATTCACAAATTCAGATTCATCATATAATTATAGCTTTGGTGAATATGAAAGCAAGATTTGTCTTTGCAGCTACGAAAATAGAAATGCAAGCAAAGATAATTTACTTAGTAAATTTGAAAAGTATTCATCATGTGTAATCTCTTATTTAGGAAACACTGCAAATGTTTATGCAGGAGAAGTTGAAATTGAAAATGCAACTGAAAATTTAAACTTTACTGATAGAAGCAGTTTCCTAACATCATATAATGAAAATAAAGACAGTGTTATTTATTGTTCTGAAAATTGGTCAACAACCACTGCATTATTCGCAAGTGAATTTAATTGGGGGAACGAAGAGGGTAATTCTTCATTAATTGCATATGGAGATATAAATTTAATGCCTCCATTTATGACTACTGAAAAATCTAATAGTAAATCTATATTTAAAATACTTAATAACAAGAAATAGTTGTTCTAATAGGAAAACTCAATACATAAAACAATTATTAGTCGTTCCAAAATTAATTTCTTTAATAAATGAAAAGGTATCTTAAAAACATAAGATACCTTTTCGTTTATCTATTTATTTATTGAGCCTTATTTTGCTTTAATTTCAGCTTATACGTTAAATCCCATAGTACATTATTTTAATCGTTCTATTTTCATTGATTTAAATTTATAATCACGAACATTTTTCTTCATCAATTTATATTTATCTAAATCTAAATACTGCTCTATAAATGGTAAATCTGGAGCATAATGAAAACCTCCTCCTATCTTCAAGGAGGTCAAAATATCCATATATTTTTTAGCATAATCAACAAAGTTACCATCGTTTCTAAAATGATGATGTTGAAAATGATTTGAAAAACCAAGGTTACTGGTTATAGTACCCCATTTTTCTTTTTCAAATTTATATTCAAACCAATCGGAATTACTAAGAAATGAATTATTATATGCAAATCTATCAAAGCCATAAGCTTCAATACCTTTTTGACGTAAATACAATACTAAATTCCCTTGTTTACCACATCCAATATCCAGAACAGGTTCAATTATATTGTCAATATCAATCTGTAAAATTTCCATCTGTAATTCTGGACTATATTCTGAACATGCAACAGATTCAATCAGCTCTCCTTTTGAGTTATAAATCTTTTCTGCAAATGAATTAGTTTCCTGCAACCACTTTATCAAATTATCATAATGCTTTGCAGCTATCAAATCAATTGAGGTTTTATGGTCTTTTATGTTCTTAAATAAATCAACATACAAATTTCTTAACATTATCTGTGCTTGATTATCAAAGGTGTAATATTGATTAATCTTACAAAACTCTTGTATTGCTCTATTTGTTAAATAATCAATCAACAAATTTTCAGAATCAGTATCAATTAAATCTATATTTTCAATTGCATCTAATGTTTCTTGACTAAACCTTAATGAATTTAGGATTCCATTATAAAAGAGGTTTCTGCCCTGATTAAACTCGAACTGTTGATCTATATTATCTTGATAAATTTTCATTTAAAATCTTTTACTTGGAGAAACTTATTTTTTTGATTATATGCTTTTAATAGTTAGAAGCAATTAATTCTATTTTATTATTATCTGGGTCAAGTATTACACTCTCATAATAACCATCTCCTGTTGTTCGTGGGTAAGAATAAATAATTACGCCTGATTGTTCTAAAGATCCTGTCAATTTATCTACGTCTTCTTTTGTTCCCACTACAATTGCAAAATGAGTCAATCCTATTCTTTCTTTATCAAATATTTCATTGATATCATATCTTTTCATTATTTCTATCCTTGCTCCTTCTTGAAAGGATAAGAAATATGAAGAGAATTGATTTTTTATATTCTCATACTTATCAGATGATTTACAATTAAAATATCGTAAGTAAAAATCTTTCAGCCTTTCTAAATCATTTGTCCAAATTGCTATGTGGTCTATATACATTATCTTGTCCTTCTCTTTATCAATTCAATTATTTCTTGTTTATTGGCATTCATCAATATAGGAATAATTTCCTTTATTTCCGCTTTCCTCATATCCCACCATTGCAATTTCTCTAATAATTCTATTGTTTCTTCATCAAATCTTTTTCTTATTAACTTTGCAGGGACTCCTCCTACTACTTCATATGGCTTTACATCTTTTGTAACGACTGCTCTCGTTGCAATTATTGCCCCATCACCAACTGTTACTCCTGACATGATTATAGCCTCACATCCTATCCATACATCATTCCCTATTAGTATATCACCTTTATTATCCCATGATTCATTAATTTTCAAATCATTATTCCACATATCATTAAAAATAGAAAATGGGTAATTAACAAAACTTTTGGATTTATGATTACCTCCATTGAAAAGAAACTTAGCTCCTGATGCTATTGAACAAAATTTACCTATAATTAATTTATCATGATTGACAAAAGGATAATGGTACAAAATATTATTTTCTTCAAATTTGAATGGATCATTAAAGTCATGATAATAGGTATAATCACCTACTATTACATTATCATTATTAATTATTTCCTTTAATAAACATGTCTGTTTATCATTTGGTCTTGGAAAAACCATCTTATTATTCATATATTTCTATTTTAAGTTGCATCTAACTGAATTAATAACAATGCAAAATTAATAATTTGTTTTTGAACAGAATAAAAAAACCTATTTCTTTTGTCATTTGTTTATAAACAAAAAAAGCGACCTTAATTAAAGTCGCTTTTGATATTTTATTAAGTGGTTTAATACTTATATTTCCCAAGTTTCTCCACTATTTAGTAAATCGTCAACGCATTGGATTTTTGAAGTTGCTTTAACTTCTTCCATTTGCTTTTCGAAGATTTGATTGTAGGTTGGTTTCTTAACTGCACGAATAACTCCAAAAGCCATAGGGTATTCTGGTGGACACATTTGTGCTAACATCATATGAACTCCTGTGTTTTCTCTTGTTGCATCATGTACAAGAATATCTGCTTCTGTTATTCCATCTTTTCCTATTTCTACAACTTCAAGATGGTTTCCTTTTAGAATTAAACCTTTCTCTCTATTCTTTCCGAATATCATTGGCCTATCTTGTTCAAGCCATAGTTGACGTTCTTCTCTAAATTCTCTATCTGTTACCTCTGCATGAGTTTTATCGTTAAAGATTACACAGTTTTGAAGCACTTCTACAATTGCAGCTCCATCGTGTGCGGCCATTGCTCTACATACTTCTCCAAGTGATTTTGGCGAATTATCTATAGCTCTTGCAAAGAATGTTCCTCTTGCTCCAATTACTAATTCTCCTGGATTGAAAGGATAATCTATTACTCCAAAAGGTGAAGTCTTTGTTATTTGTCCTTGTTTTGTTGTTGGAGAGTATTGTCCTTTTGTTAATCCATAAATACGGTTGTTAAATAATATATAGTTAACATCCATATTACGACGGATTATATGTATAAAGTGATTACCTCCTATTGCTGTTGCATCACCATCACCTGAGTTAATCCAAACACTTAAGTGTGGGTTTGCTATTTTCACTCCTGTTGCTATGGCGGCTGCACGTCCATGTATGCCGTGGAAACCATAAGTATTTACATAGTAAGGGAAACGTGATGAACAACCTATTCCCGATACTACACAGAAGTTTTCTTTTTTGTATCCAATTTCAGGAAATATTCCTAATACTGCGGCTAAAATTGCGTGGTCGCCACAACCAGGACACCATTTAACCATTTGATCGCTCGCAAAATCTGCTTTTGTAAGCTTTACTGCTGAATGTTCAATAGCCATATTATTATTCTCCTAAAATTTGATTAAACTGTTCTTTTAATTCTGAAACTTCAAATGGCAATCCTTGTACTTTATTGTATTGGTGGAATGCTATTGTTTGAAAGTTCATTCTTAGATAGTTTACAAATTGACCCATGTTCAATTCACATACTACTATCTTCTTGTATTTTTTCATTATATCGCCAGTGTTCTTTGGCAATGGCATAATATAGTTAAAGTGTGTAAAGGCTACTTTCTTTCCTTCTGCTCTTATTTCTTCTACTGCTGATTTTAAAGCTCCTTCTGTTCCACCCCAACCTACTACCAATAATTCTGCATCTTCATCACCCATTACTTCTTGTTCTGGGATGAAATTTGCTACTCTTGCTACTTTATCTGCTCTATGATTTGTCATTATTTGGTGGTTTGCATTATCTGTTGATATGCTTCCTTTACCATCTAATTTTTCTAATCCACCAATTCTATGACGAAGACCTTCCATTCCTGGAATTGCCCATTCTCTTACTAAAGTTTCTGGATTACGTTTGTATGGTGCGTATGTTGTATCGTTTGGTGTTGCAAATGGAGGGTTTATCTTTGGAAGGTCAGACATCTTTGGAATACGGAACAATTGAGAACCATTTCCAAGATAACCATCGGTTAAAAGGATTACTGGTGTCATATGTTCTAAAGAAAGACGTGCTGATTCAAAAGCATAATAAAAACAGTTTGCAGATGTTGATGCTGCAATAACTATACAAGGAGCTTCACCATTCCTTCCAAACAATGCTTGATAAAGATCTGATTGTTCTGTTTTTGTTGGAAGTCCTGTTGATGGACCTCCTCTTTGTACATCAACAATAACAAGTGGAAGTTCTGTCATTATAGCTAAACCTATTGCTTCACTCTTCAATGATAAACCAGGACCTGATGTTGAAGTACAAGCCATAGCACCTGCAAATGATGCTCCAATTGCTGAACAAATACCTGCAATTTCATCTTCTGCTTGAAATACCCTTGCTCCAAGTGATTTGTGTTTTGCAAGTTCTGTTAAAATATCTGTTGCTGGAGTAATAGGATATGAACCTAAGAATAATGGTAGATTAGCTTTTTCTGCTGCAGCGAGTAATCCCCAAGCTGTTGCTATATTACCAGTAATGTTACGGTATTTACCTTTTGCCATTACAGCTTCTTCAACATGTACTTGTGCTTCTAATACATCTGTATTTTCACAAAATAAATATCCTGCTCTAATTACAGCTTTATTAGCTTCAACTACTTCAGGTTTCTTTTTGAATTTAATTTCTAAGTATTCATCAGCATGCCCTAAACCTTTATTGAAAATAAAGAATATCATACCTAAAGCAAACATATTCCTTGAACGTTCGGCTGACTTTTTATCTGTAAATATTTCCTTTACAGCTTCTGTTGTTAAGCTTGTTATAGGGGCTTTAATAGCTGTATAATTTAAAAGGCTATCATCATTCAATGGATTTGAAGTATATCCTGCTTTTGCTATTGTTTCTTCTGTGAAAGTATCGGCATCAACTATAATTATACCACCTTTCTTAACCCATTTTAGATTAGAATTTAATGATGCAGGGTTCATCGCAACTAATACGTCACATTGATCTCCTGAACTATAAATTTTCTTTCCTATATGTACTTGGAATCCCGAAACACCAGCTACTGTGTTGTGTGGTGCTCTAATTTCTGCTGGATAATCTGGGAATGTTGCTATATCATTTCCATCTAACGCAGATGTATCAGAGAAGAGAGTTCCTGTTAATTGCATTCCGTCGCCTGAGTCGCCAACGAATTTTACAACAACATCTTCTTTCTCAATTAGTTTTTTTGTTGTCATTTCGTTTTTATATTTGATAATAACTTATGCTTATTTATATTTAAAATCGGGGCAAAGGTAGTAAGTTTATTTATAATGGAAGAGCTTTTTCAGACTATTTTTCGCCTATCATAATAATAAATAAGGAAATATATAATAGCCAATGCACTAAATATCTTACAAAACTATATGTCTTGGTATACATTATTATGTGAAAATATTTTGTAGTAAAGTCTTTTTTGGATAATTTTGCAACGATTTATTAATAACAAAAATCAGAAATGGCAGGAAATAGCATAGGTAAGTTTTTTTCATTAACTACTTTTGGCGAGTCACACAGCGATTCTATTGGAGGTGTTATTGATGGTTGTCCTGCAGGATTGAAAATTGATTTTGATTTTATAAAGAAAGAAATAGAACGTCGAAAGCCCAGAAAAGACAATATTTCCACTTCAAGAATTGAAGAAGATTCTGTAAAGTTTATTTGTGGAATGGAAAATAATATCACATTAGGCACTCCTATTTGTTTTATTATTAAAAACCAGAACTTTTTAAAGCAAGATTATGACACTTTAAAAGATTTATTTCGTCCTTCACATGCTGATTTTACTTATTTCAAAAAATATGGTATTAATGCAGAAACAGGTGGCTCACGTGCTTCTGCAAGAGAAACTCTTTCAAGGGTTGTTGGAGGGAGTATTGCCAAATTGTTTTTAAAACAAGAAAGCAACATTGAAATTGAAGGGGAAATTGAAACTATTGGAAGATGGAATTACAAAACTCAAAAAGAAGAGATAGAAAAAGAATATGAGAAGATTGTTGAACATGGTGATTCTTTAGGTGGAACAATTTCTTGCACAATTAAAAATGTTCCTATTGGTTTAGGAGAACCTGTATTTGATAAATTAAATGCAGAACTTGCAAAAGCTATGATGAGTATTCCTGCTGCTAAATGTTTTGAAGTTGGAGATGGGTTTGATGCTTGTAAGCAATATGGGAGTGAACAATTAGACCATTGGGACGAAGACTTCACTACAAAAACTAATCATTCAGGGGGAATACAAGGTGGGATATCTAATGGAATGGATATAATATTTAAAGTTGGCTTTAAACCAATAGCTACTCTTTATAGAGAAATTCCTTGTATTGATAAAAATGGTATAATTCATAATATTGAAAATAAAGGACGGCACGATAAATGTTTTATTCCTCGTGCAGTAGTAGTAGTAGAAGCAATGGCAGCTCTTATAATTGCAGATCATTTACTAAGAAGTTTTACAAACAAAATAAACAAATAACTTATGAGAAAATCACTTACCTTAATAGTATTAATGGTAACTTTAATTGCTGGATGTAATAGAGTTAATAAAGATAGTTTCAGAATTAGCGGCAAATTAAATAATGGGAATGAGAAACAGCTTTATTTCTTTGAGATGACAGGTCAGGGGTTTAAACCATTAGATACTATTAATATTGATAAAAATGGAGAATATGATTTTTCATATAAACTATCAGAACCTACTATTTATGTTTTATTAGCAAATCCTAATGATTATGTAACGATTATTCCTCAAAAGGGAGAAGATATAATTATGAATGGTTCTTTCAATTCTCTTTCCAGTTCCTATACAATAAAAAATTCCAAAGAATCAGAGCTTCTATATAAACTAAACCAAGAATATATAAAAACAAATGCTGTATTAGAAGAACTAAAACAAACTCTTCACGATAATAAATATTCTTCAAATGTTGATCTTATAAAGAAAAAACTTTTTGATCAATACAACATCTTAGAAATACACCAAAGAGGAATAATAAAGAAATTTCTTTCCGAAAACAAAGGCTCTCTTGCTTGCATTATTGGACTATACCGTTCATTTGACAACCATTATTTATTTAGTTTAAAAACAGATTTAGATGTTTATGAAGGTGTATATAAAGAATTGAGCAAAAAATATCCTAACAATCAACATACAATAGGACTTAAGAAACTTATTGATGATGCTAAACTTAAAGCACAGCAAGTCCCTCAACCAGAATTAGCTAATAAAAATGATAAAAAATAAACATTATTTTGTTGCCGACACTCATCTTGGAGCTCCAAACTATGAAGAGTCTCTTATCAGAGAAAAAAAAATAATCCGTTTTCTATTAGAAGCAGAGAAAGATGCAAAAGTTATCTATTTGCTTGGTGATATATTTGATTTTTGGTATGAATATAAATATGTAGTACCCAAATATTATGTTCGTTTACTTGGTACTTTAGCTTCAATAGTTGATAGGGGTACTGAAATCCATTTTTTCTTAGGGAACCACGACCAATGGGTTAGAGATTATTTCCAAAAAGAAATAGGAATGATTATGCATAATAAGGAAATAGAAACAAATATTGATGGCAAGACTTTCTTTTTTGGACATGGTGATGGATTAGATAAAAAGGATAAGAAGTATTTGCTTATGAAAAAAATATTTCTCTCTAAATTTATACGTTTCCTCTTTTCTTCTTTGCATCCTCGTTGGGCTTTAGCTTTTGGAAATAATTGGTCAAAGAGTAGTCGTGGTTCTCATTCTAATTGCGATATTATAGATAAGGGAGAAAAAGAACAACACTATAAATATTGCAAAGAAGCACTTGAGACAAGAGATATTGATTATTTTATTTTTGGACATCGTCATCTTAATAAAGAATACAATTTGGAAGGGAATAGAAAACTAATAATATTAAGTGATTGGGTTAGTGAAAGTGGTTATGCTGTGTGGGATGGGACTAATTTAGAATTGAAAAAATTTGAGTAATAAATAAAAAGCCTTATCTTTGCACCTCAAACAATTAAAAGAAAATAAAAAATTCACACTATAATTAATAAATAAAGATATGAAAAATACACCATTTACTCAAAAGCACATTGATTTAGGTGCTAAGATGGCAGAATTTGCAGGTTACAACATGCCTATTTCTTACGAAGGATTGGTAACTGAACATAATAACGTTAGAAACGGCGTTGGTGTTTTTGATGTTTCTCACATGGGAGAATTCAGAGCAACAGGAGCAAAAGCTCACGATTTCGTTCAATATTGCACATCAAACAATATTGATTCTCTTTTCGATGGAAAAGTACTTTATACTGTTTTACCTAATGGGAAAGGTGGTATCGTTGATGATATGTTAATCTACAGAGTTAGCGAAACAGAATACTTTATGGTTCCTAATGCTGCTAATATTGAAAAAGACTGGAACTGGATGAGTAAGATTGCAGTTGAAATGGGATTAGAACTTGGAAAAGATTTCGTAAATGAATCTGATTCTTGGGCTCAACTTGCAATTCAAGGACCATTAGCTCTTAAGGTTATGCAAAAACTTACTTCTACCACTGTTGTAGATATGGAATACTATACATTTAAATATTTAACATTAGCTGGAGTTGAAAACGTTTTATTATCAACAACAGGTTATACAGGAGCTGGCGGATGCGAAATCTACTTCTCCCCTAAAGATGGTGATAAAATATGGGACGCTATATTTGAAGCTGGAAAAGAATTTGGAATAATGCCTGCTGGACTTGGTTGTAGAGATACACTACGTTTAGAAATGGGATTTTGCTTATATGGACACGAAATCAATGATGAAACATCTTCAATTGAAGCTGGATTAGGTTGGATAACTAAATTTGAAGAAGGAAATAACTTTATTGATAGAAAATTCTTAGAAGACCAAAAAGCAAACGGAGTTAAGAAAAAACTTATTGGATTTGAAATGATAGATAGAGGTATTCCTCGTCAAGGTTATGAAATATGTGATGCTGAAGGAAATGTAATAGGACATGTTTGTTCTGGCACACAATCTCCTTCAACAGGAAAAGCTATTGGAACAGCTCATGTTCAAACAGCTTTCAGCAAAAAAGATACTGAAGTATATATTAAAGTAAGAGAAAAGCTATTAAAAGCTATTGCAGTTAGAATGCCTTTCTACAAAGCATAATAAGCTTAATTAAATTTCAAACGGCGTTTTGTATTAATGAAACGCCGTTTATTTATATCAAATTAATTTAGTGAAAATTAATTACAACCACATTAAACATTACATTTTAATAACCATTATGCTATTTCCACTACTACTAAAATCTCAAACTGAAATCATTGCATTTCATAATTGCGAGAACTTTTTCTATCCTACCGATGATAGTTTAACGGATGATAATACTTTTGTATTTAATTCGCCACGTCATTGGGATTGGGAACGCTTTAATTTAAAAAAAGACTTACTTGCAAAGACCTATATTGCTCTATCTAAAGGAAATCTTCCTGCAATAATTGGACTTTGCGAAATAGAAAACAAACAAGTCTTAAATGCATTATGTAACGACACCCCTCTAAGAAAAGGAAACTACGGATATATACACTATGACTCTAAAGACATAAGAGGAATGGATGTTGCAATGGTTTACCGTAAAGATAAGTTCACTGTCATAAAATCTGAAAGCATAAGAATAGATAGTTCTTTAATAATAGATGAGCCAACAAGAGATATTCTTTATGTTAATGGCATATTAGACAAAATGCCTTTACATTTATTTGTTATTCATGCCCCTTCTCGAAGAAATCAAGATAAAAACAAACCCTTAAGAAAATCAGTCTTTGATTTAATATATAAAAGAGTCAAAGAACTTTATGATAAAGGAGAAAAGAATATCATTATAATGGGAGACTTAAACGATAGTCCTTGGGACAGAACAGTTGAAGAAGGATTTAGGACAATAAAATATACAGGTCATACACCATTACTTTCTAACCTTATGAAAAACGACAAAGGCAAACGAAGCTCTTATGTATATTCAGGTCAGATGTTAAGCTTTGACCAATTTTTAGTTACACAAGAAATACAACAAAGAATAGATACAACAGCATCTCCTTCTCATGTATTTACACCTGACTTTATGATAGACCCTAACCCAAACTACGCCCTAATAACACCATTCAGCACATATAAAGGCTATAAATATCAAGGAGGAATAAGCGACCACTTCCCTGTATTTATTAAATTAGTAACTCAAAAAAAATAATCTATGCTATCAGCTAACGAAGTATTAAGCCATTTACTTACTCTTTCAAATGCAGAGAGAGTAAAGAAAGCTGAATATTTTGGAGTAAAAGGAGATAAAATATTAGGTATTTCTACTCCTGAGTTAAGAGCAATTGCAAAAGAATTAAAAACAAATCACCCACTTGCTCTTGAGCTATGGAAAACCCAATACCATGAAGCAAGAATGGTATCCACAATGATAGCAGACCCAAAACAAATCACACTAGAAGAAATAGACTCTTGGACAAAAGACTTTAACAGTTGGGATATTGTTGATGGAGCTTGTTATAATGTTTATCGCTATTCTCCATTTGCAGAAGAAATAATATTTAAATATGTTTCAAGCGAAGAGGAATACATTAGAAGAACATCATTCTCTCTTATTGCCGGCTTAGCAATAGGCGATAAGAAAAAGAAAGACGAAGACTTCCTCAAATTCTTTCCTCTAATTGAACAATACGCCTTCGATGAAAGAAACTTTGTGTGGAAAGCAGTTAATTGGGCATTAAGACAAATAGGCAAAAGAAGTCTTTACCTCCACCCCAAAGCACTTGAATTATCAAAAAAACTTTCCCTCTCCGATAATCCAACCCACAGAAAAATAGGAAAAGACGCCCTCCGTGAACTATCCTACCCAAAAACAATAGCAAGGATAAAACAATAAAATTTATCCTTTTCAACAACATAATCGATTAAAACTCGATTATCATGTCAGAAACAGAGTTAATTTTTAAATATCATACCAATAATTAACCCATTCATTAGTGCCATCTCTAGTGCCAATTATTAGTTTTCCTTGTTTTCTTTTGTCAAACTCTAAGCGCAACATTTTAGGTTTTTAATATATTGGAGTCTTGTTGTAATTACAAATGTCCATTTTATACTTAGCATCTTCCACTATCCTGAGAATATCATTACGTTGTTTAGTTGTCATCTCATTGCCAAGATAAACTCTTTTAAAGCAACTTTTATAAAGTTCTTCTCTCCTACATACTTCGGAAAATTCATCAGTTAGAATAATTCGTAATTCTTCTTCATCCGCCCATTCAGCTTTAGTTTTAGTTGCAAACAAACGTGAGAGAAACATAAGTTTTATTCCTTCATTATCGCCAATACGATATTCATAAGGTATTGATTCTACAGTCTTATCAATATAATCCACAACAAAAGATACAAATTTTATTTTTCTTTCAATTAGGCATTTAAAAATTTCTTCACGATCTAACTCTATGCATATTCCATCATATACCTCATTTGTTTTAGTATATCTTCTCCACAATATATCATTATCAGCAGATGTACCAAAACTGCATATTCCAAAGCTAATAATTGGTTTTGCATCCTTATTTTTTACTTTAGAAACGAGTTCGTTTTGATCCAATTTTAAAACATTTTCTATGGCTCTTACGAAGTCAAAGTTTATTTTTGAAATATGACAATCTTCTTTATCATTTAATTGATTTGCTCTTGTAAATTGCAAATTATTACATTCCAACATTTTTATCCCACTATCATAGGTTAAATATTTAAAAACTCTAGGATATTGTTTTACTCTTAAAATAGATAATTTCAAAAGTTCGTTAATATTATCCACCATACTCTTCCTTTGTTATTGTTGTTATACTTGGATCAATGATTTTTCTTTCATTTTCTATAGTAATATACTTTTTAAATATCTTGGTTGTGTCTTGTCAAAGACAATATAAAATGGAAAGATTTTGAATATTGTTACGCAAAGATAGGAATAAAAATGATATAATAATAACAAATATAACATTATATTTTAGAGAATTATATTATCGCTTTTGCTAAAAGCATAGGGATACATTATGTTTTTGTAATGTTTGATAAAGGAGATAATTTAATGGGATTACCTTATTTTGGTGGATAATTCTATTTTTAAAAGCAAGGGGTTTGCTATTTTCAAATTAAAGTCTTGTTTTGCTGAAATTAAAGCCCTTCTTTTTCTATCAAATCAAGATATAATTCTACTAAATCAAGATAAAAAAATATTTTAATAAGGATTTAATTGTGCTACGATGGGCATCGTGGGGGTGTTACAATGAGTATCGTAGACTATCTACGATGTGCATCGTAGTTTTTAAGATATTTTAAGGGGAATTGTTTTATTAAATTCTACTCTTTTGAGTTTGAGTAGATTTACTTTTGCAAATATACGAAATTTTCTCTTTAAAACAAGGTTTTAGGGAAGAAAAATTTTGTTGGGATTTATTTTTAGAAATAGATGGTTTGGAGAAGGGGTATTATTCTTTTTCTTCTAATTCTAAGCATAGGTTTTCCCATTCTTGCATTGTTTTTGTTAGAAGGGTTTTCTTTTCTTGGTATTTATCATAAAACGATTGATCTTTACTTAGCTTTTCTATTTGTTTTGGGTCGGCAAGGTCTGAATCCATCTTCGCTATTTCTGCTTCTATTTTTTCTATTTCTTTTTCTGCCTTTTCTATTTGGTTTCTTATCTTCCTTAATTCTTTCTCTGCTTCTTTCGATTTCTCGTAGTTTAACTTGTTTTCTGATACTTGAGTTTCTTTTATTTGTGATGGAGTTCCTTTTCCTTGTTCAAGTTCTTTAAGGTCTTCCATTTTTCTATGCTCAAGGTATTCAAATATATCTCCTTTAAATTCAGTTATTCTTTGATTTCTAAATTCATAAAGGGTATCTGTTAAGCCTTGAAGAAAGTCTCTATCATGGGAAACAATTATCATCGTTCCATCATAACGAATCAAAGCATTCTTTAGAATATCCTTTGAATCCATATCTAAATGGTTGGTTGGTTCGTCTAAGACAAGTAAGTTTACTGGTGAAAGTATTAGTTTTGCAAGTGCAAGTCTTGATTTTTCTCCTCCTGATAGTACTTTTACTTTCTTGTCAATATCATCTGAACCAAAAAGAAAACTACCTAATATATTTCTTACCTTGGAACGAATATCACCCACTGCAACCTCATCAATTGTTTCAAATACGGTCTTATTTGGGTCTAAAAGGGCTGCTTGGTTTTGGGCAAAATAACCTATTGATACTTGATGTCCTTCTTTATATTCTCCTGTATAATCGGTTATTTCTCCTACAACTATTTTAGAAAGCGTACTCTTTCCTTCTCCATTTTTACCAACAAAAGCTATCTTCTCTCCTTTTGGAATTATTATATTTACATCTTTTAATATCTGCTTTTGTCCATAACTTTTCGATACGTTCTTCATCTCAACAACTATCTTACCAGAATGAGGTGCTGGAGGAAAACGAAAATGTATTGTGGAAGTATCTACCTCATCAATGGTTGAAAGTTCCATCTTTTCAATTAACTTAATACGAGATTGAACTTGTTTTGCCTTGGTTGATTTATAACGAAATTTCTCAATAAATTTTTCTATCTCTGCTATCTGCTTTTGTTGATTTGTTAAAATTGATTGTTGTGTTTCTCTTCTTTGATTAAGCAATTCTACATAATCGGAATAAGATGCTTTATAGTCGTATATCTTTCCTGCTGTTATTTCAATTGTTCTTTTGGTTATATTATCCAAAAATGTTCTATCGTGAGAAACCAAAACAACTGCACCAAAATAACCTATCAAGAAATTTTCTAACCATTGAATTGATTCAATATCTAAGTGGTTAGTTGGCTCATCAAGAAGAATAATATCTGGTTTTTTTAATAATATCTTAGCTAACTCAACTCTCATCTGCCAACCAGAGCTAAATTCAGATATACTTCTATCAAAGTCGGAATGAGAAAAGCCTAAGCCAAGTAATACCTTTTCTGATTCTGCTCTTGAATTTGCTGCATCAATTATATTTAACCTTTCTACTGCTTCATAGTGAAGATGTAGCAATGTCTCATATTCTTCACTCTCGTAATCTGTTCTTTCTGCAATCTCATTAGTTAACTCATTTATCCTTTTTTCTAACTTGTTCACCTCTTCAAAAGCCGTTAATGCTTCATCAATTACACTCATTGAAGAAGAAGGTATCATCTCTTGAGGGAGATAACCTATGGTTTGTCCTTGAGGAATAATAATACTTCCTGTTTCTTGTTCTTGGAAGCCTGATAATATCTTTAAAAGAGTACTCTTCCCTGCTCCATTTTTTCCAACAAGACCTATCCTATCCTTGTCTCCAATGACAAAAGAAACGTTATCAAATAAACATATTCCAGAAAAATATATAGATAGATTATTAACTGTAATCATCAAAAAGTAAGTTTAAGTTCAAAAATGATTTGCAAAGGTAATAAGATTAAATGTTTATTGCCTAATATCAAACAAAAGAAAAGTATATACATAAAAAAACATCAAGCATTGGTTTATCAACACTTGATGTTTTTGTTATATTTTGAAGAATAATTAAGCTTATCCTTGCAGATTAAATGTTATAGGTAAAACAAACTGTTGTCTTACTACTTTTCCTCTTTGTTTTGCAGGTTGCCATTTTGGCATTTCTTTAACAACTCTCATTGCTTCTAAACCACAACCAGAACCAATATCACGTAATATCTTAATATCTGTAATTGATCCATCTTTTTCAACAACAAAAGTTAACATTACTTGACCGCTTGTTCCTGTTTCTCTTGCTTGTTGAGGATATTTAATTGATTGTGCTAAGTATTTTAAGAGGTCTTGATAACCTCCAAAGAATTCTGCATCTTTTTCTACAACAATAAAGACTTCATCTTCACCGCCTTGAATTTTCTCTTCTTCTCTTATATTAACAACCTTAAATGGAACTGTATTTGTTATAGGATTAAAAGTAGGATTATGATATTCATCCTTTATTTTTACTGCATCTTCAACAATATCAAATACTGTTGATTCTACTTTCTGAATTTCTTGTGGAGCTGGAGGTTCTGGCTCTGTTTGAGTCATAAAAACCACTTCATCAAGTTGATTTACAGCTTCTCTTGGAATTAAAGCTGCGTTTTTATTATCATAGCTCTTGTATTCAAATGCATATATTACAATACTTAAAGCTACGATTGCTCCTATTTGAATAAATAAAGCTTTCTTGTTTTCAAGATTTGCTTTGTCTGTTTTTTTTGCTTCCATTTCTCTAAAGTTTTATATTTAACATCTTACTTTTATTACTAATTTGAAGTTGTCAAGCTATAGAGTTTATTCAATTTCTATGTTTATTGTAAACATTACTTTATGAAACTAAATATTTATAAGTTTTAGAAGTATTTTATTTCTTAACGCAAACATCCTAATTATTATTGTTATTATTAATAAAGTTATTTTTTAGTTAGAAATAAGATGATAAAAAGTTTAAATCTTTTTACCCAAAGACAATAAGAAAGGAAACATCATAAAAGAAAAAAACATCAAGCATTGTTATCAACACTTGATGTTTTTGTTATATTTTGAAGAATAATTAAGCTTATCCTTGAAGATTAAAACTAACAGGTAAAACGAATTGTTGTCTTACTGCTTTTCCTCTTTGTTTTGCAGGTATCCATTTTGGCATTTCTTTAACAACTCTTTTAGCTTCTTCTCCACAACCAGAACCAATATCACGTAATACCTTAATATCTGTTATTGATCCATCTCTTTCAACAACAAAGGTTAAAGTTACCCTACCTTTTGTTCCTGTTTCTCTTGCTTGTTGAGGATACTTTATTGATTTCGCTAAGTATTCACCTAACTTTTCAACCCCTCCAGGGAATGATGCTTCTTGTTCAACAACAGTAAAGATTTTTACTTCTTCTTGTACTTCTTCGTCTTCTGATTTAATTTCAAGCTTTCCTACGTTTGCTGCAACGTTTGAAGTTTGCGCAAAACTTGAAACATTAAACTCTTGTGTAATCTTCTGACTATCATCAACAATTTCAAATTCTGTTGTTTCTGCTGGTGGTACATCTTCTGGTGGTGGTGGTGGTGTGTCTTCTTGAGTTGCCATTACAACTTCTTGAACTTCTTGAACAGCTTGCCTTTGAGCTACATTTGAATTTTTATTGTCATAAGTTTTATATTCAAACGCAAAAATAATTATACTTAAAGCAACTAACAATCCAATTTGAATAAATAAAGCTTTTTTGTTCTCAAGATCTGCTTTGTCTGTTTTTTTTATTTCCATTTTGTTCTGAATTTATATATTAAAATCCATTTTTTCTATTCTCTTTCAGGTTGCTAAATTACTGTTTTTTTATATTGGCAGCAAATTTTACTACAAATTTTACCCATACAAACTGTTAGTAACTCTAGAACTATTTATTTCTTAACGCAATAGATTATCATTTATTGTTCAAAAACTTTTAGTAATCGAAGCTTGATCCGCCTAAAAATTCCCTCATTATTGACGTTGGAGGTATAGATTTGTCATCAATCGTTTTGAAATTTGAAAGGAAATGTAATAGCCTTTTTGCCTCTGCATAGCAAACTTCATTTTGTGGCACTTCAGTTAAAAGAGGTTTTACATAAGTCTTTAATACTCCAATCTCGTAAAGAAGGGAAGAGTTAAATATACTGTCTGCATTTTCCTGATAAGGGAAGATATGAATTTCTTCTCCATTTCTAACCGATTGCCAACGATTTAATGTTTCTGTTGCTGAATATCCTCTATAATTATAATCCCTAACAATTCTTCTTATCAAACGATTATCACTACTACTAATCAGATTATGTTTATCAATAGATATCTGAGTTAAAGCCGATACAAATATATTATATTTATTCTTTGCATCAATACTTCCAGACAATTTAGGGTTAAGAGCGTGAATACCTTCAATAATAAATATTGCATTCTTCTTTGGTTTTAACATCTTACCACTAAAAAACTTCTTACCTACTTTAAAATTAAAACGAGGAATATCTACTTCATTTCCTTTTATCAACTCTTGCATTTGAGTATTTAAAAGTTCAATATCTAATGCTTCTATATCCTCAAAATCATATTCTCCATCTGCATTTTTAGGAGAAAACTCTCTATCTAAGAAATAATCATCTAAAGATATTTGTACAGGATTAAATCCAAGAACAGATAGTTGAGTTGCAATTCTACGACAACTTGTAGTCTTTCCTGAAGAAGAAGGTCCAGCTAAAAAGACCATCTTTACATCATCTTTTCTTTTATATATTTCATCTGCAATCTGAGAATACCTCTTTTCGTGCAAAGCTTCAGAAACTTGAATTAGTTTATTAAATTCATTATCATCAACAACCTTATTTAATTCACTAACATAAGGAGTGCCAAGAATTTTAACCCACTGTTCATATTCCCTAAATACGGAAAACATTTTTGTTTGTTTATCCTTATTATCCGACACTATTTCGGGATTTTTTTTATCTGGCATCAATAAAATTATGCCCTTATCAAAGGGAGCTAAATCAAATACCTTTAAATAAGATGTTGAAGGGACTAAAGAATAATAGAAACTATTTATTGTATCATCAAGACAATCAATATCGGCAAATAAACGATTAGTTGTTTCAATTAAGTTTGCTTTTGTTTCCAATCCTACCTTTCTAAAAAGGTCAATAGCATCTTGTGCTTGAAGCTGACTTCTTTCAAAAGGGAGATCTTTATCAATAATTTCTTGCATCTTACCCTTAATAAGCTTGATATAGGTTCCTTTCAAACCTTCATCAATACCATTTACTTCCGAATAATAGCCATTAATCATTGAGTGATGAATATATAAATCTCCTTTTGGAAACAATTCCTTCACCGCCTTATACATCACAAACATTAACGATAAAGCATACATTCTTCTACCATTAGTATTTGAAATATCTATAAACTCGACAATCTTAGACAAATAAACCTTATAACCCAAGCTTTGTATCTTATTGTTTACATAAGCTCCAAGCAAAGGATATTGACTTTTTATCCCTGCAAACTTTTCTATTTCTGTAAGTGTTGCCCCAAAAGGAACTAAAAGTTTTGAGTTTGTATTCTTACAGAATATTTCTATCATTTCCGACATATTATCTCTTGTTTTTCTTTCTTATTAGCATAATAACGATTATCTTTCACTTCCATGTATGGATTAACGCCAATTAATTTTCTTATCACAACGGAAGCACACATACAACCAAATACAGGAGGAAGATAAGAAATTGTTCCAACAGTACTTCTTTTATTCTGTCCAAAATCTTCCGTTACAACATCTGGACTAACTTCCTCTGGAGAATAAACAACAGCAAAGCCATTATATACTCCAAACTTATGTAATTTCTTCCTAACCATAAAAGCCAAAGGGCAATTATATGATTTAGAAATATCGTCAATCCTCACTTGCATTGGGTCAAGCTTACCTCCACTTCCCATTGAAGATACAATAGGTATCTTTAAATCAAGACTACTAAGAATAAGAAATATCTTTGGAGTAAGAGTATCTATTGCATCAACAACATAATCATAAGTATCTTGTTTAAGCAATTCAACCATTCTTTCTTCAATAATATACTCATCAATAACCTTTAATTCTATATCATTATTAATCTCTCTTAATCTTTTTGCCAAGCAATCAGCTTTCTTTTCTCCTTCGGTTGAAGACAATGCAATCAATTGACGATTACGATTAGTTATATTTACTGTATCACCATCAACAATTGTCATCTTTCCTACGCCTGCTCTGCATAACATTTCTGCCGCATAAGCACCAACACCTCCCAATCCTACAACCATAACATGAGCCTTTTTTAACTTTTCCAAGCCATCTTTACCCAGCATCAATTCTGTTCTTGAATACATCTGCTATGTTTTTTTTGTAGGTGCAAAGATAATAAGATTTAATTCCTTACTATACAAAAACCATTAAAAACACCTTAAAATATTGCATACAAAAAGAATATTAAGTAATTTCGCAGTCAGAAACAACCATAAAAAAGTAATGTTCGTAAAAACCTTTAAGAAGAACTATCCTTTACAATTAGCCCTTTTAGCAATAATACCTTTATTGTTATGGTTGCCAGCCTTTATATCTCCACCATCTTTAATTACAACAAACTTTGATATGCCTATATATAAGCTAATATATAGTGTATTATCTCCACTAAAAACACTAAGCACTATTCTTGCATTCATTTTAGTTCTACTACAAGGTCTCTTGATTAACAGTATATTTTCTTCAAATCAACTTTGTCCAAAAACAACCTTTCTGCCTGCTTTTATATATATACTTTTATTAAGCAGCGACTACAGTTCAATGACAATAAGCCCTATCCTTGTTCTAAACACCTTTATTTTATTTTCCATATTCTTTATATTTCGTTCCTACGACAAACAAGAAGGCTTAGATGAAACTTATAATGCTAATTTATTTATTGCTTTAGCCACCCTAACCTTTGCTCCTGCTATACTTTTAATTCTTTGGATATGGTTTTCTCTTCTTAACTACAAATCATACAAATGGCGATATTGGATAATAAGTATTCTTGGATTCTTAACCCCGATGATATTTTTATTAATCTATTATTTCCTTACTGATAAGCTTTTAGCACGTTCCAATGTCTTTTATCAAAGCTTCTGGCACTTACCAAACTTCTATGTTTACTTAGAACCAATCCAGATTGTATTTTATATCTCAATGGGAATATTTGGATTAGTAACCCTTTTCAATACCTTAGCAAACAAAAGCGATAATAATATCAATTATAGAAAGAAAACAAACGTAATTGCAATCTACTCGTTATTGGCACTACTACCAGCAATCTATTGCATAGATCAAGAAGAATTAATCTATTTCTTTGCACCAGCCTTTGCCTTACAATTCTATAATTTCTTCTTTGCAAAGCGAAAACTTATATACTCTAACATAGTATTTTCACTTTTTTTACTACTTGTTATTGCGAGAGTAATAATGACAATCCACTAATCAATCATAAGTTTTTAATTCAATTCATAGTTTTTTTGTACTTTTGCATCAAATAAATACCGTATATAATGAAAATAGGAGTTGTTATTTTCCCTGGTTCAAACTGCGACCATGATATGATTTACGTTCTACGCAACCTTTTAGGACAAGAAGTTGTAGAACTTTGGCACAAGACAACAGACCTTCAAGGCTGTGATTTTATAGTACTACCAGGAGGATTCTCTTATGGAGACTACCTTCGTTCAGGAGCAATTGCACGTCTATCGCCTATTATGAATAATGTAATCGAATTTGCAAATAAAGGAGGATATGTTCTTGGGGTTTGTAATGGATTTCAAGTATTAACAGAATCAAACCTTTTAGATGGAGCATTATTAAACAATGATAATCAGAAATTCATCTGTAAGAACCAATTTATAACACCACAAACAAATAATACCATCTTCACAAAAGAAGCTAAAATAAGCAAAGCATATAATATTCCTATTGCACATGGTGAAGGACATTTCTATGCTGATGAAGATACAATAAAACGTTTAAACGATAACGACCAAATACTTTTCCGTTATTGCGATGAAAATGGTAAAATAACAGAAGAGTCAAACCCTAATGGTTCTATAGAAAACATAGCAGGTATCACAAACAAAGCAAGAAATGTATTTGGAATGATGCCACATCCAGAAAGAGCTTCAGACGAAGAATTAGGAAATATAGACGGAAGAATATTCTTTGAAAGCATAATAAAAAACATAAAATAATTACTCTCAAAGGTAAGTATAAAGAAATAAGGGTTTAAAGTGTAATCGCTAAGCGAAACTTTAAACCCTTATTTTTATAACAAAAACCCCTACCTCCCAATCCCAAAACAAATAAAAAATAACCCAAAATTAACCATTAAAAATTAACCACTAACCATTAAAAAAATGCTTTTCCCTTTTTTTCAATCCATAGATACAATAGAATGTGGCTGCGATGAAGCAGGCAGAGGATGTCTTTGTGGTCCAGTTGTTGCAGCAGCAGTAATATTACCAAAAGGATTTAGCAATGAAATTCTCAACGATTCCAAGCAATTAACAGAAAAGAAAAGGAAAGAATTAAGGATAATAATAGAAAAAGAAGCCTTAGCTTATGCCGTAAGCTTTGTCAGCAATGAAGAAATAGATGAAATAAATATCCTCAACGCATCATTCTTAGCAATGACCCAAGCAGTAGAAAAATTAGAAACAATACCCGAACTCCTACTAATTGACGGCAACCGTTTCCGAACCACACTTACAATCCCCTATAAATGTATAATAAAAGGAGACGCAAAATATCAATCAATAGCCGCCGCATCAATCCTTGCAAAAACCTATCGTGACGAATATATGGAGAACCTATCCAAAGAATACCCCCAATACGATTGGCAAAAAAATAAAGGCTACCCAACAAAAAAGCATCGCCAAGCAATAAAAGAAAGCGGAATAACACCCCATCACCGCAAAACCTTTAACCTATTAGGACAATTATCATTATTCGAATAAAACAATCCCAACCAAAATTTAAAACAATCCGCCCTAATTATTTAAAAAAATAACCCCCGTAGAGACGCGATTTATCGCGTCTAATAAATTTATCGCATCCAATTAATAACATATCCCATAAATTAAATGTTCAATCAATTACATATTCCATAAATTGATTATCCCACAAATTACATATTACATCCAAAATTGAAAACAAAACAATATCAATAATTGGAATTCCATAATAGAAACAATGCGATATTATTTAACGGAAAACACAAAACATTCAACAGGAGACGCGATAAATCGCGTCTCTACGGGATAACCCAACCATAATTTGAAACCAAAGCGAAAAATAAAATAAAAAATATTTATAATACTAACAGCTGTTAATCAAAGCAATAGAAAACAATTTCAATTTATTTTAAAAAATAGTCGACAAAATTGTTCACATTTTCATTCAATATAGTGTTATATAAGCGAAACGTTTCACAAAATAATTCACGCTAGTATCCACAATTAAAAACAGAATTAAAATGATCAGTTTCATCAGAATTAAAAAAAGAATTGCCGTTGGAACTACTCCAGGGATTAAGTTTATGGCAAGAATCTTCAGGGAAAAGCCTGTTGATTTAAAAATTATTGCAGACAGAATTGCTGCAACATCAACAATGAGTAAAGGAGATATCATGGGAGTCTTCCAACAATTTGAGACAGTTCTCGCATGGTATATAACTGAAGGTATCCCTATCAAGTTAGGAATCCTTGGTACTTTCACCCCAGGCATACAAGCAAAAGCTTGTGACACCTTGGAAGAAGTTACCGAAGACACTATCAAAAGGAAGTATATTATATACAAACCTTCCATAGAGCTTAAGAAAATGTTGGAAGATACAAAGATAAACTATGTAGATTTAAACATTACAGGTCTTCAATTCCCAACTGAAGAACCAGAAGGATAAAGACAAAAAACTCTAAAGCCCTATAAAATAATAATTAGACATCTATTTTAAAGGTTAGTAAAACGCCCGGAAGACCACCAAAAGTGGTCTTCTTTTTTTTGCACTTTTCACTAAAAAAACGCCATTTTCACACCTCAAACACTCCATTTCCATACCCCAAAAACGCCATCTTTGAACACAATAACGCCATCTTTGACTTCAAACATGGAGTTTTTTATGTAAGAAACCTCCAACTTTAAAATTCAATAAAAAAATCTCCAAATCCCAAAATAAAAACAACCCAAATCCCAAAAATCCCTTAAAATCACCCCCAAACCCAAACAATATTTTATAATCACTAACTATAATTATTCATAAAATTTCCTTTCTTGAAGTATAATAATTCTTAAAATAAAATGACTGATTATATAATTATATAATGTGTAGATGTCTTTTTTATCTAATATTAGTTCTAATATAATTAATTATTGGCATTTGTTTTATTGAGACATTTTATTGATTATTAAAAATAATATTTTATTTTTGTGATCTTATGAGTGTAAAATAGAAAGTATAAAAATCAAACCAAATTTAGAAGATCAACTTTTATTTATATGTTTCTATTGACTCCTATTAAACATAATAGGGGGAAAAAATATAATATAAATACTCATACAAATGAATAAAATAGATATTAAAAAAAAGACAATACCAAGAATCTACTTTCTTGTTATGATTATTGATATTAAAATGAAAAGAAACTAGATAATGGAGAAAAGAAATAGGAAAATAAAGTCATTTAAAGAAGAACTTCTTATAAAGTCAAGGGAAGCAATGTTATGTGCTGTTCAAATATTTAATAATCCAAATATTCATTTTAAGTCTGAGACATTTATTGTATTATCTAATATTTCTTGGATGTACTTACTTCATGCTTATTATCGTGATAATAAAATAGAATATAGATATTATAAACAAAATAATATTAAAAAAAAATACGATAGGACTAAGAATGGTGCCTACAAGTATTGGGAACTCGAAAGGTGTCTTGATGAAAAGAAATGTCCTATTGATAATATTTCTAAGGAAAATTTGAAATTTCTTATTGGTTTAAGACATGAAATAGAACACCAAATGACATCAAAAATAGATGAATATCTAAGTGCAAGGTTTCAAGCTTGTTGTCTAAATTACAATTATTACATTAAAAAAATATTTGGTGAAGAGTATGGAATTGATAAACATCTATCTTTTTCTTTGCAATTTTCTTCTATTTCAGAAGAACATGTAAATCAATTAAGAAAATTCACAGATCTACCAAAAAACATCTCTGCATATATAAATGATTTTGATAGCTCTATTAGCGATAGTGATTTTAATAATGCAAAGTATTCTTATCATGTATTCTATGTGCCAAAATCAGTAAATAGGAAAGGACAAGCAGATAAAGTGATAGAATTTCTTTCTGCTGATTCTCCAGAAGCAAAATCATTAAATAAAGAATACGTACTAATCAAAGAAAAAGAAAAAAAGAAATATTTGCCGACTGAAATATGGAAAACAATGCAAGGGAAAGGATATATTAAATTTGGGCAACATCAACATACAGAACTATGGAAACAGAAAGATGCTAAAAATCCAAATCTTGGATTTGGCACTCAAGTTGCAAAAGCTTGGTATTGGTATGATCAATGGTTAACTGAAGTAGAAAATCATTGTAAAGAAAGTGGTAATAGTTATAAATAATAATCATATAAAATTTATATTTTATTCCAATTAAACAAGCATATCTTATTAATTGCAAGACTAATTTTACAAATTTAAGTAGAGATTAATAAACATTTTATTATCTTTGTACTATCTAAATTAGCAATTTATAGTATTTAAATATTAAAAAGAATATGACACAAGAAGAACCATTTATACCAATTGATGACCAACTTAATAAGTTTAATACCCTATTAAAGAATAATAATCGGTTGTTTTTTTCTGCAAAATTTGGAGATGGTAAAACTACATTTTTAAATGAATTCAAAAAGGAAAAGCAAGATGAATATCAAATTATAACTCTATTTCCAATTAATTATCAAATAGTTGACAATAAAGATATTTTTGAATTAATAAAAAGAGATATACTTCTTCAACTTCTTATGTTTAAAGATATAGAATTAAAAGATGAGGATATTAAACTTTTCAAGCAATTATCAGGATATTTTAAAGAAAACTCCATTGATATAGCTGAAGATTTATTAGTATCAGCTACTAATATATTTTCTAATATTCCTTTCATCCCTAATATGGAAAAGCCTTTAGAAAGACTTTTTGACAATATAAATAAATTCAATACCTATAAAGAAGAAGCAAATGATAAGAGTAATCAAAGAAAACAAATAAATAAATTTCTCACTAACAAGGAAGGATGTATATATGAATTTGATGCAATTTCACAGTTAATTTATATGCTGATAAAACAATACAAAGAAAAAAAAGGAAAAGATATTGTTTTAATTATTGAGGATTTAGATAGGATTGACCCAAAGCATCTATTTAGATTATTAAATATTTTTTCTGCTCATTTTGATAGAGTAAATAAAGGAGGCAATGAAGAAAAAAGCAATTTAACTGATAATAAATTTGGATTTGATAAGATAGTTTTTGTATGTGATTATGATAATATCAAAAATATATTTCATCATTTTTATGGGGTTGGAACAGACTTTAAGGGTTATATTACAAAGTTTAGTTCTGCACCACCTTTTAGATATAGCCTAAAGGAATTATATATAGACTATATTTGTTCTATACTGCCAAAAGAAATATCTCAATATAATACCTTATCATATCTTTTATCTGAAATGATAGTTGAACAATTAAATACCGAAGAGATAAAAGAAAACGAAAAAGATTGTTTAAGAACAATAAAAGACAATATAAGAAATTACATACCAAATATAATAGAAGAAAAGGAAATTATAAATGATAATAATCAATCTCTCAAAGTAAAAGCAATTAACAATTTAACAATACTATTAGATATACTTACTAGATTTAAAATTAGTTTTAGTGATTTTATAAGCAGATTAGATAATGAAATTAGGGAATACGAACTGGTATGTTTTATTGGCGAATCATGGCAATTAAGTGAATTAGTCATTAATAATAATAACAACGAAATCTCATTTTCAAGAAGCAAGAACAATAGAACTTTTCATTCTATCTCATTGGATAAATTAACAGAAATAAATACTCCTACACAAGAAATTCTTTTAATAGGTCTAGGTAGTATAATTGAGACTATATATGACTCAAAAATATTTGTGGAAAATATTATTATAGATAAATAAAAGTCTAATCTGAATACAATTACGTATATATTATACCTTTACTAACTCTAAAGTTTGCGTTAAACTATTCCAAACTCAAAGACATTAGAAAACAAAAAGGGGGAGTATCAATCTTTGTTTTATTGAAGTGCACCCCAAAAGTTAGACAAAAAACTTTTGGGGTTTATTATTTATGTCCAAATACACAATTGAAGAGAAATTGAAAATAGTTTCTCTAGTACAAAATGGGAAAT
>JBAZSY010000012.1:0-72020 GCA_041662185.1 Bacteroidales bacterium | reverse complement strand
TTTAGCTGCTTTTAATTCTTTTGATTGCTTTATTGCCCAATCAATACCTATTTGCCTAACCTCCTTATTATCTTTTGATTTATCTATTTCAATCGCCAATTCCTCAGGGATATCAACATGAAATGTATTTGGTAAAATATTCAAATGAGATTTTAAAGAAATAGGCTTAATGCCAGGTATAATAGGAACTTTAATTCCCTCTTTTCTACATCTTTCAACAAATTCAAAATAACGACTATTATCAAAAAACATTTGAGTAACAATATACTCAGCCCCTAAATCTACTTTAGTTTTTAAATAACGAATGTCAGTTTCCATATTTGGAGATTCAGCATGCTTTTCTGGATATCCTGCCACCCCTACCGAAAATTGTGTTTTAGACATACACCCTTCTGAATTATCTATATATTTTCCTCTATTAAGTTCCATTATTTGATTTAATAAATCAATAGCATAAGTATGCCCATCTACTTGTGGCTCAAATCTTCGAGTATATTTATCTGGATCACCACGCAAAACTAAAATATTATCTATACCAAGAAAATTAAGGTCAATCAATGCATTTTCAGTATCTTCACAATTAAATCCAGCACAAATTAGATGAGGTACCACTTCTATTTTATACTTTTGCATAATTGCTGCAGTAATTCCAACTGTTCCTGGACGTTTTCTTACAACCTTTTGTTCCAATAAACCATCAGGACGTTTTTTATAAACAACCTCTTCTTTGTGATATGTAACATTAATATAAGATGGATTAAATTCCATCAATGGATCAATAGTATTATAAATATCTTTTATATTAACACCTTTTAATGGCGGTAACAATTCAAAAGACATAAGTGTGTTTTTTGTATTCCTAAGTAAGTCAGCAATAATCATATTTTAATTTAGCAGTTATTAATAATTCAAATTTTGTTGTAAATATTTTTCAATGATTTTTACATCCAATTCTTTATTTTTAGCATATACCAATATCTGATCTTTAGAGACCTTCCCTACATTAAAATAAATTGCTTGTGGATTTGCAAAATAATATCCACAAATTGACGCTGTTGGATAAATCATAAAATTTTCAGTTAAATCTAATCCTAACACATTACAAGCATCTAAAATCTCTAATATCTTTACTTTTTCACTATGGTCAGGACAAGTTGAATACCCTGGAGCAGGTCT
Organism: Bacteroidales bacterium; assembly: GCA_041662185.1. GTDB lineage: Bacteria > Bacteroidota > Bacteroidia > Bacteroidales > P3 > UBA10566. The sequence goes on along the minus strand of JBAZSY010000012.1, from coordinate 70,844 downwards.
AATCCCTTTATAGGTTCCTTTTTTAATTAAATCAGGATTAAATTTTTCATCTACATAACCCCAATCATAATTTCTAATCTGATAATGAATAAATTGAGAAGCAGCCTCAGCAAAACGATTAGCCAATGTCCTAATTATAAACATATCATAATCATCATATTTATTTGATGAATTAATCTTTTCTTCATCTATTTTTGCAATAACTGTAAACACCCCCATAAAATCCTCTTTATCAAAATGTTTTGGTGCAATATAATCAGATAAACAATAATTGATCTCTTGCTCTTGTTCTTGATTCCTAAGAAAATTAAATGTCGTTATCACTTCCCCATTTTCTAAATAAAGTTCAACTCTTTCTTCAATTGCAGCAGCTTTCCATATTCCATAAACAGCTTGAACAATAATCAATTTTTCGCTTATAATCTCATTGAGTATTTTCTTTGCATCTTCAAACAAATCTTTTACTTGATCACCAACAACAATATCTGATGCAATTTCTGGCCATTTTCCATTTAGCTCCCACTCTTTGAAAAAAAATGACCAATCTATCAATTCAAATAATATTGTAAGAGGAATATTCTTATAAAAACGCTTTCCTAAATGCTTTGGATGAGAAATTGAAATATGATTCCAATCAATTGGAACTTTCTTTTTGCGAGCATCTTCTAAAGAGATATACCCTTTTAAAGATTTCTGTATATTATATTTTTCAATTATTTGTTTGTGTTTTTTCTCTAAACCATTCAAAAATATATCCCTATTACTACTCATAAGAGCAGAAGCTACTTTCACACCTTGTGAAGCATCTTTAATATAAATTACTGGACCACTATAATTTGGAACTATTTTCAGTGCAGTATGAATTTCAGAGGTAGTAGCACCACTTATCATTATTGGAATCATAATCCCTCTACGTTCAAACTCTTTAACCACTGATATCATTTCTTCTAAAGAAGGAGTAATTAAACCACTTAAGCCAACAATATCAGCATTATTAGCAATGACTGAGTCAACAATAACTTCTTTTGAGACCATTACGCCTAAATCAATTACCTTAAAGTTATTACAAGCAAGAACTACCCCTGCAATATTTTTCCCAATATCATGAACATCTCCTTTAACAGTTGCTATCACAATTTTTCCAGCGAAACAAGAAACATTGCTTACTTTTTCCAATTCAATAAAAGGCATAAGATAAGAAACAGCCTTTTTCATAACCCTTGCACTTTTAATTACTTGAGGCAAAAACATTTTTCCTTCTCCAAATTTATTTCCAACAATATCCATTCCTTTCATCAATGGACCTTCTATTAGTGCTAATGAATTTAAAGACAATTTTCTTGCTTCTTCAATATCTTCAACTATATAATTGGGATTCCCTTTCAATAATGAATGAATTATTCTTTCATTCACAGACTTTTCTCTCCATGTAGCATCTTTGTTTTGTTCCATGCAATTATTTTGTATACCATCTGCATACTTAACTAATCTTTCTATTGCATTTTTTCTTCGATTTAAAATCACATCTTCAAGCAGTTTACAAAAATCGGAATCAATGTCATCTAAAATTGGTAATTGACCCGCATTAACAATCCCCATATCTAATCCTGAACGTATAGCATAATATAAAAAAACAGAATGCATAGATTCCCTTAATAAATCATTACCACGGAACGAAAAAGATAAATTGCTAATACCTCCGCTGGTTTTACAGTAAGGCAAATTTTCTTTAACCCACTTAACAGCATTTATAAAATCCAATGCATAATTGTTATGTTCTATAATTCCTGTTGCAATAGTCAATATATTGCAATCAAAAATAATATCTTGTGCAGGAAATCCAATCTCTATAAGTAAATCATAAGCTCGTTTGCAAATATTTATTTTTGTTTCATAATCTATTGCTTGACCATGCTCATCAAAAGCCATAACCACAACAGCAGCACCATAAGACATTATTTTATGTGCTTTTTCTATGAACTTTTCTTCCCCATCCTTCAAACTAATACTATTTACAATAGCTTTACCTTGTACACACTTTAATCCAGCTTCAATTACATCCCAATCTGAAGAATCAATCATAATTGGAACACGAGCAATTTCAGGGTCTGAGGCAATATAATTCAGAAAAATAGTCATCTCTTTTTTTGCATCAAGCATACCATCATCCAGATTTACATCAATAACTTGTGCTCCATTTTCCACCTGATTTAAAGCTATTGATAAAGCTTCTTCGTATTTTTTATCTCGAATTAATCGAGCAAACCTACGAGAACCAGAAATATTAGTCCTTTCACCTATGTTTACAAAATTTCTCGAAGAATCAATATATAATGGCTCTAAACCAGAAATAACAGTTTCTTTTGTAACATTATTCAATTTTCGAGGCATAATACCCCTAATAGATTCAGAAATTGCATAAATATGCTCTGGCGTTGTACCACAACATCCACCAACAATATTTACCAAACCATCAACAGCAAAGGAATGAATATAATATGCCATTTCTTCAGGAGATTGATCATAATTTCCAAAATGGTTTGGTAATCCTGCATTTGGATATACACTTATAAAAGAAGGAGATACTTTAGAAAGCGTAGAAAGATATGGTTCTATCTGTTCTGCACCAAGAGAACAATTCAGTCCAATACTTAATAACTTGGCTTGAGAAAAAGAAGCAACAAAAGCATCTAATGTCTGACCTGATAATGTCCGTCCACTTTTATCAGCAATTGTAGCAGACAACATAATAGGAATAGATTTTCCACGAAATCTAAACTCTTCTTGACAAGCAGCCAAAGCCGCTTTAGCATTTAATGTATCAAAAACTGTTTCTATCAAAATTAAATCAACTCCACCATCAATAAGACCTTCAACCTGTTCCCTATATGCCTTAAAAAGATCATCATAAGACACAGCTCTGAAACCAGGATTATTAACATCAGGTGACATAGATGCTGTTTTATTTGTTGGTCCAATAGCTCCTGCCACATAACAAATTCGTTCTGGAAACATGTGCATAATTTCATCTACAGCCTTTCTAGCTATTTCTGCCCCAGCTTTATTTATCTCATAAACCAAATTTTCAAGTCTATAATCACTCAAAGATATTGATGTTGAATTAAATGTATTTGTTTCAATAATATCAGCACCCGCTTCTAAATATTGTCTATGAATATCTTCTATTATATCTGCACGAACTAAATTTAATATATCATTCAAACCTTTAAGATTTGTTGAATGAGATTTAAAACGCTCTCCTCTAAAATCATTTTCATCTAAACCATACCTTTGAATCATAGTTCCCATAGCACCATCAAGAACTAAAATTCTTTTACCAAGTTCATCTTCTATCTTTCTCTCTTTCATTATAAATTATCTCCTTTTATTTAATAATCACAGCATCTAATCAATAATTCTCATTTCACATTATTTGTAAAAGCAATAAACACATCAATATTTGGAAGCAATGTTCTTATCTTAAACAAATTGGAAAGTTTTATATAACCAACAACATAGCAATAACTACGATCCGAATATCTTTCATTTATACACTCAAACTCAAAAAGACTAAAATCAACCAGACTGACATACCTTAAATATATCTCAACTGAAATTTCATCATTGTATATCAAAGGATTAAAATACTTCATCTTTTTATATTCATAACAGTAATCATGCATACGAGCAGTTATATCAGAAAGTACAGCCGAACCTGTAGGATACGAACCTGCACCTTTTCCAAACATAAACTGCTTGTCATAACATTCACCTTCAATTACAACCCCATTATATTCATCTTCTACACTGTAAATATATTCATCTTCACCAACCAATTTAGGCATTACAAAAAGAGTGAAAGTATTATTATCTAATTTCAAAATCTGACCAATCAGTTTTATTTTTTTTCTTTTCTCAAGAGCATAGCAAATATCCACACTCTTAATGTTTGAAATTCCATAATTGAAAATTTTTGAAGGATGCACATAAATCCCCAATGAATGAACAGCCAAAATCACCAATTTAAATAATGAATCAAAACCATCTACATCAAATTTAGGGTCGCTTTCTGCAAAACCTAAATCTTGAGCTATTTTTAAAGCCGATTCATATTCCAAATTATCCCTGAACATCTTTGAAAGAATAAAATTAGACGAACCATTCAAAATACCTGTTATTGATTTCAATAAGTCATTATCATAATATTCTTCAAGATTGCGAATAATAGGAATACTCCCACAAGCCGATGCCTCATAAAGCAATGCAACCCCATATTCTTCCTGCAAACAAATCAACTCTTCAAGATGATAAGCCAACATTCGTTTATTTCCCGAAACAACACTTTTTCCTTCTTTCAGTGCTTTTTTCACAATTTCATAAGCCGCATCAGCATCGTCAATCAGTTCAACAACCAAATTTATTTCAGAATCTTCCAGAATATCATCAGGATTTGTTGTAAATCTCTCTTTTGGTAATTCCCTCTCCTTTTCTGGATTTCGTATGCAAATTGTTTTAATATTTGCATTTACCGTTTTGCCTCTGTCTAAAACATGAGCCAGTCCACCTCCCACTGTTCCAAAACCGAAAAGGCCTATTTGTAATATATTTTTATTCATAACTTTTTAAATTTAAGATTGATAAAATTCATTTATAACTCTCGTAAGCACCTCATTTTCTATAAGAAATCCATCATGACCATAATCAGAATCAATTTCCTTGTACACAGCATTATTTATTCCATCAGCAATTAACTTTTGCTCATAAGTTGGAAAAAGCAAATCCGTAGATATTCCAATACATAGAGTTTTTGCTTTTATTAATTTCAATACATCATTCAATTGACCTCTATTTCGCTCAATATTATGAGAATCTATTGCTTTAGTTAATACATAATAAGAATAAGCATTAAATCTTTTAGCTAATTTCAATCCTTGATATTGCTGATAAGAAGATGCCTTAAACCCATCTGTAATATTACTATCATTTTCCGCCTGTGTTAAATTATATGATAGACTATTTCTATAGCTTAATAATGCAATAGATCTTGCTGTCATTAACCCTTTAGTTCCACCCTCTTCATTATCACTATAAAATGTACTGTCTGATAAAATAGCCATTCTCTGCGATTCATTTAATGCAATAGCCCAAGGACTTGCCTTTGAGTTTGATGCAATAAAGATAAGATGGGTAAAGATATTAGGATTAATAATATTCCATTCAATAGCCTGAAAAGCTCCCATAGAACTACCAATTATAGTATGAATATGCTTAATTCCAAGATGTAAGCGAAGAATATTATGAGCGTTTACCATATCTCTAATTGTAATATTAGGGAAACTCCTGTAATATGGCTTATTTGTCTTAGAATTATAACTCAAAGGTCCTGTGCTTCCATAACAAGAACCAATAAAGTTAGCACATACTATAAAATATTCATCAGGATCATATAATTTGTTCTTACCAATTATTCCATTCCACCAATCAGCGGCATCGGAATTTGCAGTTAATGCATGACAGACCCATATTACATTATTCTTTTTATGATTATATTTACCATAAGTATGATAACTAATTTCTAAATTCTTCAAAGATCCACCGAGTTCAAGATATAAAGACTTATTGTATTTGAATTGGTTTTCCATTTTTATTTAATATTAAATATCTTAGAATTAGATGGTACATTTTCTACAATCCATGTATTCCCACCAATAACAGAGTTTTCTCCTATTGTTATTCTACCCAAAATAGTTGCATTAGAATAAATAATAACATTATCCTCTATTACAGGATGCCTTTCAATACCTTTAATCGGTTTTCCATTTTCATCAAGAGGAAAAGTTTTAGCACCCAAAGTAACACCCTGATATAATCTAACATTATTACCAATTATTGTTGTTTCACCAACAACAACACCAGTTCCATGGTCAATAAAAAAATATTGTCCAATTGTTGCAGCAGGATGAATATCAATTCCTGTTTTTGAATGCAATATTTCCATTATCATTCGAGGAATCAATTCAACACCTAATTCATATAACTCATGTGCAATTCTGTAACAAGTTAAAGCCTCAATACTTGGATAACACAATATAGTTTCGCCATAACTCTTTGCCGCAGGATCACCATTATAAGCCGCAGCAACATCAGTTGCTAATAACCGTTTAATTACAGGCAATCTCTCAATAAATTGCTTAGCCTTATCCTCAGCCTCTTTTTCGCATTCACTGCAATTTTGAATCTTTTCTGAACAAGAAAAACAAATACCTCTTACAATTTGCTCTTTCAATAAATTCTGAATTATTTCCAATTTATAATTCACATAACTCGTAAGAGTATATTTTTTAATCTCATTATGTCCAAAAAAACCTATATACAACACTTCCTTCAAATCATTTAAAATAACCTTTAAAGTAGCTATGGAGGGCATGAGATAATTAAATTCATGGTGCAACGATTTATATTTTTTCAAATCACTTAGTTCAACTGCAATCTTATTATAGAATTCTGTTTCTTTATTCATTATGGTTTACAAATTAAAATCATACAAATCTGTACTCAAATACCTTTCAGCAGTATCAGGTAATATCACAACAATAAGTTTGCCTTTATTTTCTTTCTTTTTCGCAATCTGAATTGCAGCCCATACTGCAGCACCTGATGATATTCCACACATAATACCCTCTTCTCTTATTAGTCGTCGAGCTGTATCTATAGCATCATCATTACTAACTCTAATAATATCATCAACTATGCTTTTATTAAACACATCAGGAATAAACCCAGCTCCTATCCCTTGTATTTTATGAGCGGAAGCTGAACCGCCTGACAATACAGGAGAAGATTCTGGCTCAACAGCTATACTTATAAATTCAGGTTTTCTCATCTTTATTACTTCCGATATTCCAGTAATAGTTCCCCCTGTTCCTACTCCTGAGACAAGTATATCTATTTTCCCTTCGGTATCATTCCAAATTTCTTCAGCAGTAGTTTTTCTATGAATTTGAGAATTTGAAGGATTTTTAAATTGTTGTGGAATAAAAACATTTGCCATTGATTCTGCAAGTTCTTCAGCTTTCTCAATTGCACCCTTCATTCCCAAATTAGCAGGAGTTAAAACCAATTCAGCCCCAAATCCCTTTAATATTTTCCTGCGTTCAATACTCATGCTTTCTGGCATTGTTAAAATTAAACGATAACCCTTTACTGCACATGTAAAAGCAAGAGCAATTCCAGTGTTTCCACTTGTAGGCTCAATTATCACACTTTGCTTATTTATTAGTCCACTTTTTTCGGCATCATCAATCATTGCCCAACCAACCCTGTCTTTAATGGAACTCGCAGGATTAAAAAATTCAAGCTTTGCAACAACATCTGCATAACTTCCTTCTGTAATTCTATTTAATCTGACTAATGGAGTATTACCTATTAATTCAGATATATCATTTGCTATCTTCATATTTATTATTTAGTCTTTTCTAAAGCTTGTTGAATATCTTCGATAATATCATCAATATGCTCCAATCCAACAGAAACCCTTATTAAAGTTGGAGATATTCCACATGTTAATAATTCTTTTTCACTCAATTGTTGATGAGTTGTTGCTGCAGGTTGTATAATCAATGTACGAACATCGCCAACATTAGCCAAATGACTTATTAGTTTTAAAGAATCTACAAAAGCTGATGCACGTTCCTTACTGCCTTTTATTGTAAATGTTAGCACACCTCCAAATCCATTTTTTAAATATCTCTTTGCATTTTGATATAACGGATTATCCTCTAAACCTGGATAATTAACACTTTCTATTTCTGGATGCTTTGAAAGATATTTTGCTAACAAAAGAGTATTTTCTGCATGACGTTCGGCACGAAGAGATAATGTTTCTAATCCTTGAATTATTAAGAATGAATTGAATGGACTAATACACGAACCCAAATCTCTCAATCCTTCAACCCTTGCTTTTACAATAAAAGATTCATTGGCAAAAGTTTCCCAAAAATTAAGTCCATGGTAGCTCTCACTTCCCTTACTTAATAATGGGAATTTCCCATTTCCCCAATTGAAATTTCCACCATCAACAATAATTCCGCCCATACTTGTACCATGACCACCAATCCATTTAGTTGCCGATTCAACAACAATATTTGCACCATATTCAATAGGTTTGCAAAAATATCCTCCTGCGCCAAAAGTATTATCTACAATCAAAGGAATTTTGTACTTAGCGGCTAACTTTGCAAATTTGGCAAAATCAGGAACATTTAAACCAGGGTTACCAATAGTTTCAATATAAATAACCTTAGTATTATCATCAATAAGAGGTTCAAAATCCTCCACCTCCAATGATTTTGCAAACTTAGTTTCAATACCAAACTTTGAAAGACAAACCTTCACCTGATTATATGTTCCACCATACAAAAAAGGTGACGAAACAAGATTATCTCCTTGCTGCATTATTGTTGTTAATGCAATAAACTGAGCCGAATGACCAGAAGCAGTTGCCAATGCCCCAACTCCACCTTCAAGGTAAGCTATTCTTTTTTCCAATACATCAGTTGTCGGATTCGACAATCGAGTATATATATATCCAAACTCTTTTAATGCAAAAAGATTTGCTGCATGTTCTGCATTCTTAAAAACATAAGAGGTTGTTTGATAAAGAGGCAACGCTCTCGACAAAGTTTCTTCATCAGGTTTTTGACCTGCATGAATTTGTAATGTTTCAAATTTATACATAGTATTTTTATGTTTATTTTATCCAGCCAAATGGCAAAGAATTTATTGTGATTTTTTTTTGTAAAATACCATTAATCATCTTTGGCAATTAATATACAAAGAGCCAAATTGAATTTAATGAATTTAAAAGGAAGGAAACTTTTATAAAATCTATAATGATGATGACAATGATGTTATCTCAAAATAATTTAAAAGCTCCGTTTTTCGGATTTTTACCAGAATATCTAAACTAAAGACAATCTGGTCTGGACATGCAACATCGCAAAACAAGCATCAACAATTGTTGATTTTTTAGAGTCTGACCCAATAAATTTTTGTAATACATAATTTCTTTTACGTTTAAATTATTATTCCGCTTTTACGGCAGGTCTTGGCACCTTTTTCCATTAATTCTGGAAGGGTTGCCAGAGGTTCGCAGAGCCTGTTCTCTAGCCTCGTTCTTAATAATTCAAACAACCTAAGCAGGAAGTTTGAATATTGAAATCAAAATTTTCAATCATTGATTTCGACGGCAAAATTACAAAAAATCTCAATACACAATCATTTTATCCAAAAAAAATTAAAATATTATCTCTATAAATTAAGTACTAAGAGAAATATTCTATTGAATATTAAACCTTTAAACCGCACACAAATCTTTTTATTTAAATCTATTTTTTGAAGCAAGATTAAGTCATTTATTTTAAAATAAATCATATAAACATTTTCTCACATACTAAAGTTGCATGTTAAATAATGTCAAAGTTTTGGAGCTTTTTTATGCCATTTAAAATCAATCAGAAAATAAATCAGCTCAAATATAATTTTTAGAAATAAATCATGTATTTTTGCATTTAAACAAAACAATTTTGAAATGATAACCAATAAATGGAAAAATATAATAGGAACTTATCTTTTAGCTTTGTTTTCTTCATGGTTATTATTTTTTCCTATTGATGTTATGGTTTATGGTGGTATATCAACAAAAAATATTGTACAATATATTATAGTAAACTTTTTCTGCATCTCCATAACTATTATTATTGATATTAATATTGTTAGATACTTCAATTCAATATTCACAAGAAATAAAATGTTATTACGTTTCTTTTTAGAAGCTATCTGTGCTATTATTCCAACAAATATTGTAATTTATATATCTCAATACATCTTTATTATTAGAATCAATATATTTGATTATTTTACACTATTAAAAGCTGATTATTTCTTTATAACAAGTGTAGAAAGTATATTTACAATGTTAATTATTGAGGTTATATATATGCATAATCAACGTATTAAAACAGATCTGGAAAGAGAGAAATTCAAATATAATCAGTTGAAAAACCAATTAAATCCTCATTTTCTATTTAATAGTTTAAATATATTGTCGGCTATGATTTATACAAAAGCTTCAAGTGATGAGAGTTTAGATTTCATAGAAAAATTATCCGACTTTTATCATTATGTCTTGAAAAATGAAGGTAAAAATTTAATCTCTTTGAAAGAAGAAATAGAGTTTATAAATAAGTATGGGGATATATTGAAGATTCGATTTGCCGATGGTTTTGTTTTGAAAATAAATTTAAACGAAAAAGATTATAATAGAAGAGTGTTGTTTATGTCATTACAACTATTGGTTGAAAATGCTGTTAAACATAATATAGCTTCAAAAGAAGAGCCGTTAGTAGTGAGCATTTATTCTGAAAATAATTTTATTATCTGTTCAAATAATAAAATAATTAGGCATGATAATATTGTTTCAACAGGCTTAGGTTTAGAGAATCTTAATGAGAGATATAAAATTATTTCCAAGAAAGAGATAAAAATTATTGAAGACAAAGAAAAATTCACAGTAAAAATTCCAATGATATGAAAGTAGTAATTATTGAAGATGAGCTTTTTTCTCAAGACTTTTTAAGCAAATTATTAACTTCAAAATATCCTGAAATAGAAATAGTTAAAATTTTAGAGTCTGTGAAAGATAGCATATCCTATTTTTCCAAAGCAGAAAATGAAGCAGACTTAATATTTATGGACATACACCTTAAGGACGGTAACTGCTTTAAGATTTTTGAGAAAACCAAAATAAATACACCTATAATATTTACCACAGCTTTTGATGAGTATGCCATAAAGGCTTTTGATGTCAATAGCATATCATACATTTTGAAACCATTGAGTGAAAACAAGATTCAAAAAGCTATGGACAAATTCCACCAAACACAACATCAAAATAATGATGTCGATAACATTGAAAAACTAATATCGATGATGAATCCTGAACAAAACTACAAAACACGAATTTCTGTGAAATTGGGAGATAAAATTATTGCCATTGAAGAAAAAGATATAGCCTATTTTATTGCAGAAGGCAGAACTTGCTACATATACACTAAGGATAATAATAAATACATTGTAGATTCTTCTTTAGAATCATTAACTGCCCAGCTTAACCCTAAAAACTTTTTCCGCATTTCGCGAGACTGTACAACCGCTTTTGATGCAATAAAAGACATCTCGAAGCATTTTAAAGGACGATTAATCATAACCCTTAACCCAGAATACGAAAAACATATAATTATAAGTCAGGAGCGAGTTTCCGACTTTATGAAATGGATTAATGGAGAATAAAGAAGTTGTTTTTATCCACTTCAACACTTTATTATTCCATTTCGCCCTAAATTTATTGCGTTTCAATCAAATATGTTTTTTATTTTAAATTATTGTGTATACTTTTGTACTCAGAAAATATTTAGTCTATGTGCAAAGCCTAAAAATATTACTAAATATTTTCATTGGATAAAATATAGATTTAAACAACCTAATTGCAAATTGTTTGTCATATTACAAATCCAACAAAATAAATTAGAACTAGTCAACAATTAGGAGTTCTCTTAATTGTATTAGTTAAACAATAATAATCGTTTGTGGTTGCTTCAAAAGAAGCAACCACTTTTTTTTACTAATTAAGTTTCTATTTTTGTAAAAATGGACAAATAAACAACAAATCATTTTCCCACTTCAATACACCATTATCCCAACTCATCCTAATTTTATTCTATTTCATACAAATATAATTTTTACTTTAAATAACAATATCTACTTTTGCTCCCTCAAAACATTATAAATTCAATGAGGAGAAAAATAAAAAAAACATCCTCAATTTTATTAACTAACAAGAAAGGAGCATATTATGTCCATTCGTTATGTACGCGTAAAGCGTAGAGTTGCAGTAGGTGCAACACCAGGCATTAAATTCTTCGCAAAAATATTTATGGGAGAAGCCTATGATTTCGAAAAAATTGCAGCCATGATTGCAGAAACAAGTGCAATGTCAGAAGGTGATATTATGAGCGTTCTGAAACAACTTGAAAAAGTTATCAGTTGGCAATTACTAATGGGTCATCCCGTTAAGTTAGGAATGTTAGGCACCTTCTATCCTGGAATATCGGCAAAAGCCGTTAATACCCTCGAAGAAGTAACCCCAGAAACAATTCACAGAGTTTATTGTCGTTTCCGCCCTTCAGTGTGGTTAAACAAAGAATTGAAAGATTCTAAAAAATCAATCGAAGAACTCGATATTGCTGGTTATCAACCTAAACCGAATCCATAAGTAGGTTAAGAAATTTAGACGGCCTCTTTTTTGCAAAATCACAGCCTGTTTTTGTTAAATCTACGGCCTCTAAAACGCAAAAAGACGCCGCCTGCAACTCTGTAGAGGCCATCTACGGGGGTCGTGGAAGCCGTCTACACCACCCGTAGACGGCCTCTTTTTGCCATTTCCACAGCCTACTTTTGCCAAAAACACGGCCTCTTTTCTCTAAATAAAGAAAATCTTCCCATAAAATAACATTCCCTGCCACCGAACAAGTCCCTGAGCAAGATACTGTTATTTTGATAATCATTTTGTAGTGAAATAATAGAAATGATATGTTATTTCAAATTGTCATAAACTCATCATTACTCGTTTATAGAAGAAAAAAGATTATTTTATGCGTATTTTTCGTTTGTGAACGAAAAAATACTATGTTTGCACAAAATATTCACTTATGGAAGAAAATATCGAATTACTTAATAAGTATAATTTATGGGATTCAAGAGCCTTTGACTTTGGATTCCAGCGTAACGAATACACAGATAAATTGAGTGATTATATTGGGAACAGGCTTATTAAAGTACTTGTTGGGCAAAGACTAACAGGGAAAAGCTATATTAAATAAGAGGAATTTTTACTTATCTCATTACTCCGTTAATGAATCAATAAAATCTTCAAATCGCAAAATCTTTTCACGATTTTATTTCTATTTTGCTGCAAAAATAGTGCATTATGGAAACAAAATATACGGCCTGTTTTCATTAAAACTACGGCCTCTAAAATGCAAAAAGACGCCGTCTGCAACTCTGTAGAGGCCGTCTACGTGGGTCGTGCAGGCCGTCTACGCACCCCATAGACAGCCTCTTTTTCCTATTTCCACAGCCTACTTTTGCCAAAAACACGGCCTCTTTTTTCTAAACAAAGAAAATCTTCCCATAAAACAACATTCCCAACCATCGAACAAGTACCGAACAAGTCAGCACAATTTTAAAAGCAACATTAAATAAGGATATCCCTCCTTAACACACTTTAAATAAGTAAATTCATACATGCCAAATAAATTTACTCAATATTCTCTAAAAAAGTTTTACTATTAAGATTAAACTTCATTTCTATTTATGCCTTGAACAAGGTTGCATAGGTATTTTTTCATATATTGGCAAAGCAATTTAATTCCATTATTGAAAATATAACTTTGAACTCACAAAATAAATCCGTTCAATTATACTTATGTCGTAAAAATATTATATATTTGCGACAAAATCAACCTTATATTAAGATGCAAAATATTGACGACAAGATATTAGCAAAGGTTTCAAAATGCGGAAGAGGGACGATCTTTTTTCCTAACGATTTTATATCTGTAGGAGAAACAAAATCTGTATTGAAAGCTTTGGAAAGAATGACAAATGATGGGATAATTATACGGTTAGCAAAAGGTATTTATTGCTATCCTAAATTTGATAAAGTTTTGGGGTTGGGCATATTATATCCATCGTTTGAAGATATAGCCCAAAGCATAGCTAAACGCGATAAGGCTCGAATTGTTCCTACAGGACTATATGCACTAAATAAATTGGGACTATCAACACAGATTCCAATGAATATTGTTTATATGACAGATGGATCTCCTCGAAAGATTAACATGGGTAATGGTCGTAGTATTCAGTTTAAACATGCTGCCCCAAAAAATCTGTCATTCAGAAACGAATTAGCAATGTTGGTTACCTTTGCTTTAAAAGAAATAAAGCAAAAAAATGTTACAGAGAAACATCTTGAACGTATCAAAGAAATTTTGAAAAAAGAGACTAAAGGAAAAGTCCTTATAGACGCAAAACTGATGCCTGCTTGGATTAGAACTATAATAAGGAAAGCTTATGAATGATTATTTTGAATTGACAGATCAGCAGAAACGAGATGTAATTACACAAACTGCAAATAAAATAGGTCTTCCCGTTCAAGCTGTTGAAAAAGATTTGTGGGTAACAGTAATCTTACAAATAATATTTTCTTTACCATTCGCCGATAAGATGGTATTTAAGGGAGGAACATCTCTAAGTAAAGTATGGAATCTAATTCAAAGATTTTCAGAAGATATAGATCTTGCAATAGATAGGTCGCTGTTTGGATTGGAAGGAGATTTGACCAACAAACAAGTTAAGAAACTCCGTAAAGAGGCATCTTTGTATGTACGTGATGCAATTTGTCAATCTCTTAAAAATGAAATAGTAAAATTAGAAATTGGTAAATCATGTGAGGTTGAAGCAGAATCAGATGGTGAAGGAGATAATACCTATCCCGAACCTCGCAAAATACATATTCGCTACAACTCACTATTTGATGAGAAAACATCTTATCTGAATCAGGAAGTTTTGTTAGAGATTGGTTCACGTTCTTTAATTGAGCCAACTGAACCATCAAAGGTTAAAAGTTTAATTACTACTAATTTTCCTATAGATACAAGTATAGTAGATTCTAATATAACAACTACTGTTCCTCAAAAAACATTTCTAGAGAAAGCCTTTTTAATCCATGAATTATTCTCAACTGGAGAAGGGAAAATAGCTGATCGAAAATCTCGACATCTCTACGATTTGGAGAAAATGATGGATGAAAATTTCGCCCGCAAAGCCATAATGGATGATGAACTATGGAATAATATTCATCATCATCGCGTGATTTTTACTCACATGAAAAATGTGGACTATACTCCAGATATTCGTGACCGCATTTGCTTAGTACCACCTGAAAAAATAATTGATGAATGGCGTAGAGATTATGAGGCTATGCAGAGTACCATGATTTATGGGAAATCATTAGATTTTGATAAGTTAATGGAACGTATATGCACTTTAGAAAAAATCTTCCATAATAGATCAACACAACTATTATATAAATAATTATTATTGAAACATGATTATTAATAATAAAGCAATTGAACAATTGGTCAGACAATGCAGAATTCAAAAATGATGAAAAACTGAGTACTTCATCTGTTAATCGAAAAGTGTAACTTTTAAATGTTAAACGCAATTATACCAAATGTATATCCCTTTATAAAATGAACACTTCAACAAAACGAATAGAAAACAATAAAAACTTTGATAGTGAATTAGATTTAATTGAGAATTTAAATTCTCTAAATGGTCTTGAAATAAAAATAGTTGAATACAAAGATATAAAAGCAAGCATATCAAAGAATAAAGGTGGATTTAAACTTGATATTAACTCTCGGTTAATTGAAGAATTAGAAAGTGATATTATATTTTCATTTATACTTAACGGCAATACTTATGAGACAAAGAAAATTGGAGGCACATCACGTAGCACAGAATTTAAAGTTGATGAGTATGTTAGCTTTTTAACAACTATTGAGATAAACAGTTTTTGCTCAAAACACTTCAATTCAAAAGATTTATTTAAAGCATTCTTCATCGTTGACTTGAAAGAAATAAATACATTTCATGCTCAATTTGAAACTGTTACTCACACAAGAAATAAAACTGAATACTTTTACGATTGCCTTCGGATAAATTTAAATGAGAAAAGATTTGATATTACACAATTAAAAAATGGAAAAAAAGGATTTTATGTTTTTGAGTGCTTAGAAGAACAAAATTTTGAAGATTTTTTCAAAGCTTGTTTTTCCATTCAACAAGCAATAGGTTTTATTAACGGATTGATGGTTGGTGGCGAAGAATTTATTTTTGATTGTTCTGGCAAATTATATTATACGAACTATATTAGACCAACAATTAAAGGAATGTATAATCCAATTATAACAAATCCATATTCTTACCCAGATATCGAAAGAAAAATTGCAGAAAAATTTAAAAATAAGTTGACAAGAATATCTTTAGATAATTTATCTAATTTAGTACATAAGATACACTCAGAACCAGAATTTTCAGTTGCAATTTTAGTTATTTTAGAAGCAACATCCATTAGGTCTTTACTAATTATACCGAGTTCTTTTGCTGTCATAATTGAGCAACTTTCAAAACATTTAAGTGTAGAAGAATACGGCTTAGAAACTCCAATATCTGATAATGAATTACAAAAGAAAATAATTAAAGAACTTTACAATGTAATTGATAATAACAGTAAATACCTTAATAATGAATCTATCCTAAAACTAAAAAGACGATTAAGTTATATAAATAAACCAATAAACAAACAACATCTAACAAATAATGATAAATTAACTAGAGCATTTGAACAGTTAGGAATAAACTTAACTCTTCACGATATTTCAATTATAGAACATCGCAATGACTTGTTACACGGAAATATATTGCTAAAAACTAATGATAATAGAGATGAGGAAAAAACAGATCTTTATATGGCTTATGTTTCTGCAAAACTATTTACATTAATAAGCAAGCTTATTCTAAAAAGTATTGGATATAATGGATATGTTTACAATCAAGCAAAATTTCTAGCAAAATACCTAAATATCAAAGCAGATAAAGAATACTTCGAAAAGATATAAAATATACACATAACAAATAATTTAGTATGAAGATAGCAGATTATTAAATAACAAAAAGAGTGTATACTAAATATTTAATCATTATATTTTAAATTATTTATCACTCCTTCAAATTGCTGTCTTTTTCTATTTTATTTCCATTTTGCAGCATAAATAGTGCATTTCGGAAACAAAATAAGATATTTGGAAGAAATTGAGGTATTCTTACAGCTTTTTATTATATAGAAAGAGAAATAAATATATAAAACAAATTACATACTTAAAATTGATTTTTAATTAATAATCGTATTTATGTTGATAACTAAAATAATAACATTATATTTGCAAACAGAAAACAAATAAATAATTTGAAAATAGAGCTAAATAGGTTAAATGTTGCATTTGGATAAAAAGCAGGATAGCAGTTAGTGTATAACATCAGAATAAAATAAGTAATACGAAATTAGTCTAGAAAATATAAAATCCATTTATGTCAAGTTGTTATGAAAAAGGAAATTAATCAGTTTGGAGAAAAGCCAGTATATTTTGAACAAGCAAATATAGTAAACATAAACAATCAAGTAGAAAAATCACAATTAGCTTTTGACGATATCCTCAGTGCTTTTAACAGTGCTTCTGTAGATTTATCTTCATACAAAAATAAATTTGGAAATAAAATACATATTGATCGAAATGAAACTAATGACTTATATTGTTGGATTATAGAAGATCTTAAGACAAATGATTCTCCAATTGCAGTACTTGCAGGGAATGCAGGTTATGGAAAATCCGTTATTCTTCGAGATTTATTTGATAGAATAAAAGGAGAAAAAATACCTGTTTTAGGAATTAAAGCAGATAGACTTATTATAAACAATTTAGATGAATTGAACAAAGAGTTAGAATTGGGTGATACCGTTGAATCAATATTTAAAGCATTAAGTAACAATAAGCAAAAATTTGTATTACTTATAGATCAAATAGATGCTCTTTCCCAATCTCTTTCTTCAGATAGAAGTTCTTTGAACACCTATCATCGTTTAATTCTTAGATTGAGTTATATCTCAAACATTAGAATAGTTATTTCTTGTAGGTTGTACGACCTTGATTATGATCCATTATTACAAGAATATAAAAATTTCAAAACTTTTAAAACATCCACATTATCAATAGAAGAGATAACAAAAGTATTAGAATCATTAAACATACATATTAATCCTAATGCTGAAAAATTAAAAGAGTTTTTAAGAGTGCCTTTACATCTTCAATTATTTTGCAAAATTAATAATCCCGAGAGATTTTCTGAAACAATTACATTACAAGCTTTATACGATGAAATTTGGCAAGAATTTATTCTTCAAAAACCTAATATTCTTCAATTAGATTTTATTAAAATTCAAAAATTAGTAGAAGAAATAGCCAATCAAATGTATGATAATCAACGATTAGTTGTAAATCAAAAACTTTTCGAGGGAAAATATAAAAAAGAGTTAGAATATCTTTCCAGTGAAGAAATTATAACTAAGCCCGAACGATGGAAAATACAATTCATACACCAATCTTTCTTCGATTATGCTTATGCTCGAACATTTGTAGAAAATGGAGAAATAATATCCAGTTCCTTAACAAAACAGCATCAGGGTCTTTTTATTCGTTCTAGAATAAAACAAGTTTTCACATACTTGCGTGAATTAAATTCTCAAAAATATATTCAAGAATTTGAGAGAGTATTATTTGGCAATTATCGTTTTCATATAAAATTACTACTAATAAATAGTTTAGGATTCTATTCAAATCCTTTGAATGAAGAAAAAAAACTTGTAAAAGAAAAAATAATAAAAAATGATACCTTTTTCAAACTTTTTATTGAATCTGTTTATACACCGGAATGGTTTAGATTCCTTGTAAAAGAAATTAAGATTGCTGATTATTTTAATAACAAAGAATATATAGATATTACATACAGACTTTGTCAAAAAATGCTATATATAAACACCGAAGAAATTATTACATTCTTAACAGAATTAAATGATATTACATTTGAAAACAAGAATAAGTTTATTGGAAGTTTACTTTCCTATATACCTGCAGATAAAATAGACCTCTCTTTTCCGCTGTATGAAAAATCAAAATCGACTTGGGAGGCATACAACATTTACCATTTTTTAGATACAGCTACAGAAACTCAACCAGATTTTGTTATTAAAGAACTAAGAGAACAAGTGGTCAAAAACCTACCACATATGGATCACTTAAAATCAAATTATATACCAGGAAATCATGATATTTCTCATATTTATGAGAAACTGTATGAAAAACATAGAGATAAAGCTGCTGTATTTTTTATTGATATTATTAAATTAATTACTGAAGCAACAAAAATTCCACATATAGATTCGGAAGAAAACAAAGATGTTTTTTTTAATTCTATGTCTTATTTTTTATATTCACCACTCAAAGGGAATCATTTATATCTTCATGAAACAATATATGATATGGTTTTAGAATATCTTGAAGAGTTATTTAAATTTCATTTTGATAAAGCAAAAGCTATAATACTCCCTTTACTTAAATCAGACATTGAACTTGTATTAAATTTCCCTATTTCCTTTATGCATAAATATCCTGAACAATTTAAGGAAGAATCTTTTAAAATATTGTCAACGGAATATTTCTATGTGAAATCAACAGAAATTTTAGACTATAATATCAAGAAATTATTAGGAGCCTCGTATCCATTATTCTCAACTAATGAACAAGTAATAATTAATAAAATAATTTTGAATCTTTCTCTCGAATGGGAAAAAACATGTATGAGGGGAGAAAAAGGAATATCTAAATATGGCTACACGCGAATAGGTTATACATCTTATCAACTCATATCAATGATACCTGAAGAACAACGGAAAAAATATCCAGATATTGACAGATTTTACAAAGAAAAAAATAGACAATACGGAATAGTTAAAAATGAAGCACCTCTTCATGCAGTAACTAGAGTTGGAGATACAACAATGAGTAAAAACGCTTACGAACATATGAATGATACTCAATGGAAAGAATCTTTCAAAAAATATATCAGCGATAGAAATCTTGATTGGGATATTCCTACAAGAACAGGCCATTGTAGGGCACTTGAAAAATATGTTTCCAATAATCCCTATAGATTTATCTCTTTAATTCCTGATATTATTGACGATAATGAAATACTGCCAATTTATTCGGTATATGGCATACAGGGATTGATAAAAGCTAATTATGATCCTCAAAAAACTAAAGAATTATTTGTCAAGTTACTAAATAAACATAAAGACATCTATAAACTTGATAGAGAGCCTCTTCTATATTCAGTTTGGATAACAGAATATTTCATTGAAAAAAATATTATTGATAAAAATATAGTTGATTTTCTATCTGAGCTTGTTATTAATTACTCTGATGAAGAAATGTTAAATCAAGATCCATTGCAAGATGGTATAAATAGAGTTAGGGGCGCTGCCTCTTTAAAATTAGTTCAATGTTATAAATTTCCACAATTCAAAGAAAATATCTTTTCAGCATTGGAAACTATGGCAAAAAATGCAGCAGTGCATACTCGTGCTGCAGCTTTATACCAAATGGCATTTTTAAATCACTTAGATACAGAAAGAAATCGTAATCTGTTTCTAAGTTTAATATCCGATTACCACCCTTTATTACTAAAGATGCCATTACATAACCTACATCCTCTTATTTACTTTATACATGCAGATTTTTCAAAACTTATTGATTTCTTTACAAAAGCTAGTTCTATAGAAGAATCTTATGAAACAATCAGCGATGCTTTGTTCATTGCTTGGCTACATAATTATGACAAAAGCAAAGAATTATTGGATAATATTTTAACCAAAAGTGACCTTGCAAAGCAAACTGTTGTAAAAGCTGCATTTGAATTAATTTTAATAAAAAAATTTGAAAGTAAATGTTGGAAAATACTTACACGATTTTTAAATGAGTACAACGAAGAATTAGGAAAAGTTTATGAACTTGGTTTCTCCAGATTAGATAAAATAGAATCATCTCAGAACCTAGAGAATTTCATAGAAAAATATATCCATTCTTCTGTAGGAAAATATAGGGGCTATCATTTTTACAAACTTTTACTAAAACTATCAAACAACATTCCTGAAAAGTGTATTGAATGGTCGCTTCAATTTGAAGAACATGAAAAACCTGATATACAACAACGAATGCTGAGAAACGAACCTTTACAAGTAGTTATTCAGTCCTACAATGCCATTAGGGAATATGATAAAAACAATCCAATTCTTGAAAAAGCAATGAATGCTTTTGATAGAATGTTAACAGTTCCAGAATACAGAGGGAGTGCAAATGACGTATTACAAAAAATTGATGCGTAATGAACACTATGTTTACAAATAATAGCACACTTCCTTTTGTAGATAACAAAGATGATTCCTTAATACAAAATTTGGAAAATATTGTTTTCAAACAAAGAAAAAATATATTATTAACTGGCATTTCGGATGTCAAGGAGTTCTTGTCGAAAAATTTCAACAAATATATAAATGATAATTATATAACCATTTATATTGATTTATCGATTGATAGTAAAAGAACTGATTGTATAGAACAAATACTGTATCATACAAAAAACATGTTTCCAGACAACACTATTGTGTGTAGCTTATATGAGAAAATTCATATTCCTGAAATAATACACATACAAAAAGACGAAATTTTTTATTTAATATTCAAAAAACTAGTAGAACAAAAACATTTGGTTCTAGTTTTTAATTACTTCGATCAATATGCAAACTTTATAACTGACAATGATTATCATAGAATAACAAAATTATATGATGATGTCTGTAAAAACAAAGTTAGCCTTATACTTATAATAGAAGACAAATATTGGAAACTACCAAAAGATTCATTCAAAAAGCGCAAATTTTTTGAAACATTCGATAATACAGATAATAATTCATTATTTAATTCTTTAGCCTCTAAGAATATTATATACAAAACAAAAATGAATAAACCTGAAATATTTATATCCTACGCTTGGAGTGGAAAAAGCGAAATTATTGTTGATGAAATATGTCAATGTCTAGAAAATAAGAATATAAAATATTATCGAGACAAAAAAGACATTGGATACAAAGATAGCATTAAAGAATTTGAAGAACAACTTGGAATGGGAGACTATGTTATTTTGGTTGTAAGTGACAGATTCTTAAAATCCAAAGATTGCATGTATGAAGTGTTTAAAATAATTAATGCAGGAAATATATATGACCGGATATTCCCAATAGTTTTAGATGATGTTAAAATTTATCATCCTAAAGAAAGAATAGAATATGTCAAATATTGGGAAGATGAAATTGATACTTTAGAAACTAAATTAAAAACCATTAAAGCTGCAAATTTAGATGGATTAAGGATGGATATTGACAATTTCACCAAATACAGAGAAATCATTGATAAAATAGTCACAATATTAAAGGATATGAATACTCTAAACATTAATTCTATTAGAGAAAATAACTATTCTGTATTACTTGAAGCTATAGAAAAACAATTCAATAAAGATTTTTCATCAATGCCAGAAATACTTACAGTTGATAATACAAAAGAATCAAAGATTATATCTCAATATGGCGAAAAGTCTGTTTATATTGAAAATCATACTGGAAATATTACAATAAATTAAAATATGGAAGATATAAAATGGATTTTTAGTGGAATTGGAGTATTAATTATTTCCTTAATAATTGGAAGTTTTAAATATCTACAAAGCAAAAAAGAAAAAGAAAAAAGAAAAAAAAGTAAGAAAAACCAATCACAAAGAATAATAAATCAATATGGTGATAAATCTTTATATATTGAAGATAATGATGGAGATATTACAATAAATTGATAATTTATACTATCACAAGGAATTTAATTTTCATATTTTTACGACTTTTATGATTTGTCACATCTGTTGTGTATAGATTAATTTAAGTTCTTATCTTATTTTTTCGGTTTAGCCGTTATTTCACTCTTTACATATATAACTTTAATGTTATAAGTACATTATTAATTCCCACCAAAAATTTCCCCTATCCCCCTCCCTTCCAATTCCCACTTCAATACACATTTATCCCATTTCGCCCTATTTTTATCCTGATTCATTACAACTCCAGTTTTTATTTAAATTGTTGTTCTTACCTTTGACCGACTAAAATATATTATATCAATTGTTTAGAGACAAAAGTATATAATGTGTTTTCAATTGAAACTATTTATAATTAATTCTTATAACAACAATTTATTAATCAAAACAAAAACAGATGAAAAAAGTTTATTTGCTTTTCATGGCAATTATGTTTTTTGCCATGCAAAGTTGGTCACAAACCACATTAAATGAAAGTTTCGAGGGGACAACATTTCCTCCAAATGATTGGACAGCAATCTCAACATCAGGTCAAAATGCTTGGACAAGTTCTACAACTATGGCTCATACGGGAATAAAGAGTGCGTACTCTATACGTGAAAATTATGGGTGTACAAGATGGTTAATCACACCAAAATTATCAGTAACTTCTAATAATACCAATTTCTCATTTTGGCTTGCAACAAATTATTATTATGCTGGTGTAGATACTATTCAAGTTTTTGTTTCAACAACTGAAAATCTTACTACCTCATTTACATCTTCTGCACTGCTTACTTTAACACAAAGGAATCTAACAACAGCTTGGACTCAATATAATGTTGATTTATCAGCATATACTGATCAAAATATTTATGTTGCAATTAAAGTAGTTGATAATGTAGGATCATCTATTTTTATTGATGATGTAACAGGACCAAATCTATTTGTTTCTTCATGTCCTAAACCAACAAATGTTGCTGTATCCAATATAATAGGTAATAATGCTCAAGTAGGTTGGACTGATGCAACAGGTTCTTTATGGAACGTTCAATATATGCTTGCTTCATCAACCAACTGGTCAAATGCACAAACCATAACAGGAATAACATCTAATTCTTGCACAATTACAGGATTAAATCCTACCACAAGATATAAAGTTAGAGTGCAAAGTGATTGTTCTACTGAACAGAGTGAATGGACTACAGAAGTTCCTTTCTTAACGCCATGTGATGTAATTACATCTGAATTTCTTCCTTGGAGTGAAGGGTTTGAATCAACTTGGGATTCTGTTAATTTACCTGGTAATGCTACGGCTCCAAAATGTTGGATAAATATAAATGGTGCTAATTCAACTTATAAATGGGCTAGATCCCCTCTTGCAGGTTACACACATACAGGTCTCGGAACTGCAATAATGTATGTAGTTCCAAATAATTCTAATTTGAATTCAGATTGGTTAATAACTCCTATATTTTCTTTGACAGGAAATGAAATGATAAATTTTTGGACAAAAGCTTATTCTGCCACCTATCAAAATGATATATCATTATATATTTATAATGTAACAACAAATGGAGATTTGTCTTCAGCTGCCGACACGTCAAACTTTGTAAGAATATACGGTCCAGAAATTCAATCAACATCATGGTTATTTCATGAAGTATATTTAACCTCTTATGTTGGTAATTACCGTATTGCCTTTGTTAGAAATTCTTTACCTGGAGGTTTTTATTTTTGTTTAGACGATATCTCTGTTTCAGAGATACCTTCTTGTTTGAATACCTATAATTTAACTTCAAGTCTTAGTTCTTCAACAGAAATAGATTTAAATTGGATGCAAAATATAGATGTTAATGATGTTAATGGATGGCAAATAGTTTATGGTGAAGCTTCAACTTTTGATACTTTAAATACAGCAAATGCTATTACAATTACAGCAACAACACCAATGCCTTACACAATAACAGGATTAAATCCTCAAACAACATATAAATTTGCAGTTCGTCACAATTGTGGAGGTTTATTTAGCAATATTGTTACCGTAACAACACCAGCTACTGAAACTCAACTACCATACTCAACCGATTTTGAAAATTCAACCGATAATTCTGGATGGACATTTATAAATGGAACTCAAACAAATCAATGGTTTATTGGATCTGCTACAGACACGTTAGGTACAAATTCTCTTTATATTTCTAATGATTTGGGCGTAACAAATGCTTATACTGCTGGAGGTACAGCTGGTGTATCGAAAGTATATGCTTACCGTGATTTTGCTGTTCCTGAAGGTGTTGGGGAACTTAAACTTAAATTTAACTGGAAAGCAAAGGGGAATAGCTATTTAAATGATTTCTTAAGAATGTATTGGGTACCTTTGGATGCAAATATCACAGCTGGGGATAACCCACGAAATGGGTTAGAAACATCAGCACAAATAGGGAACTATACAGGTGGTGAAGGAGTACAATATTTAGCGGATTCAATTTATTGGCAAACAAAAGAGATGTCTATAAATACTATTCAATTCCCTAATTTAGCAGGTAGAACATGGCGTTTATTAATTCATTGGAGAAATGCAAATTATCCTACTCCTATTCAACCTCCTGCTGCAGTTGATAATTTAAGTTTAGAAGTTATATGTTCTCGATCTTCTGCATTAGCTGATTCTGTTCCTACATCGAATTCTGTATACTTATATTGGAATGAAGCGGGTTCTGCAACAAATTGGATAGTTGAATATAAATCGTCATCAGATAATGCATGGTCGCAAGTTCAAACATCATCAAATCCTTATCTTTTATCAGGTTTAACCTCTGGCAGTTACTATCAAGCAAGGGTACGTTCATTATGTTCTTCAACTGATACATCTGATTATTCAAATACAATATCATTTGAAACAACATGTGTTAATTTAACTGTTCCAACAAATATAGAAACATTTTCTGAATCAGTACCTCCAACTCCTTGTTGGGAAAAAAAAGAAGGAATATTACCTGCAACGGGTAATGCAACTTTGAGTTCTGTAACATCTTCTTCTACTGGATGGCGTTGGAATTCAAATATAACTCATAATGCTAATGTTAGTGTATCTGGAACAAGTTGTAAATATTGGCTAATATCGCCATCTATTAGTTTGGGAGATGGAACAAATCCAGCACAATTAGAATTTGATGTTTTCTATACTGCATCTTATAGCACCAATCCTGCAGGTACAACAGGAACTGATGATAGATTTGCAGTTGTAATTTCAACTGATGATGGTTTGACCTGGAATGCAACAAATGCAACAATCTGGTCAAATGCAACAGGAGTAACAAGAGTTCTAAATAATATAACAAATATTCCAACTCGTATAATATTACCTTTGTTTGATCCAGCAACATCACTTTCATATACAGGAAACATTAAAATAGGTTTTTATGCAGAATCTACTACTTCAAATGCAAGTAATGCTATTCATATTGATAATTTTGAGGTAAGACCATATTCTACATGTCAACGTCCAACAAGTGTTTATGCAAATAATATAACAAACACAAGTGCTTCAATCACCTTTACAGCAAATGGTTCTCCTACAACATGGGAATATGTTTATGGCAATGCTACAACAATTACAGATCCTGCAAATGGAACAGCAATTTCAACAAATGATAATCCTATTCAATTAATTGGATTAACGCCACAAACACAATATAATATTTGGATACGTTCAGTATGTTCTGATGGTAATTCTGAATGGTCTACTTTATGTTCATTTATTACAGAATCACAACCTGCAACTCTTCCATATATTTGTAATTTTGAAGATGCAACTGAAAATTTAGCTTGGAGATCATTATCAAATAGCGATAATAAATGGTTTGTCGGAAGCTCTGTTGGAAATGGGAATTCAGCAAGTGGAACAAAAGCAAATTACATTTCTAATGATAATGGATTATCCTGGGAAATAACAACAGGTAGCTTCTATTCTTATACATACAGGGATATTGACTTTGGAACAGATACTTCTTCATTTAATTTATCTTTTGATTGGAAATGCCAAGGAAATATTAGTTCTGATTATTTATACGCAGGATTATTAGTTTATTTAATAGATACATCTGATATAGTTATGAGTTCTGATGGTTTTCCAACAAACCCTATTAAGAGTTTAGGTTCTTTCATTAACTATCCTACATGGCAATCTGCTCAATTAACTATTGATACTATTGCAGGAGTTAAAAGATTAGCCTTTGTTTATATAAATAGACTTAATAATCAGAATTACACTCCACCATCTGCAATAGATAATATTTCAGTAATTTCAGCAAATCAAACATTATGTTTTACTCCTACAGGTTTGGCTATATCAAATATTGCAGCAAATACAGCAGATATCAGTTGGACCGCAGGAGGAAGTGAAATAAATTGGCAAATAACAACAGACATTACATCAATACCTATTGATGTAAATAATACTCCTTCTTATCAACTAAACGGGTTAACTTCCAATACAAACTATACTGTCTATGTAAGAGCAAATTGTGGTAATGATAGTTATTCTCCATGGGTGTCTCAAACATTTACAACCACAACACCTCCTTACCAATTGCCAACAGTTACAACTGCACAACCAACAAGTACAATCCAAACCTCAACTATATTAAATGGGTCTTATATCCAAGGTACAAATCCAATTTTAGTTAAAGGATTCCAATGGAAACAATCAAGTGCAAGTTCTTGGACTACTGTTCCTGTTTCTGCAGGTACAACTCCATTTGTATATGCTTTAAACGCTTTAACTGCAAATACACAATACGACTTTAGAGCTTATGTGGAAACTTCGTTGGATACAACCTATGGTTCAACTCTTCAATTTACAACTCTTGCTAATACTCCACCTACTGTAACAACAACTACTCCAACAAATATAACTCAAACAACAGCTACATTTAATGGAACAACAGCACAAGGCACAGAGCCAATTCAAGCAAGAGGTTTTGAATATAAATTAATTTCTACAGCTACTTGGACAGGTGCAATTGATATTACAGCAACAGGAACAGCAACAATTACTGCAAATTCAACAGGATTGACAGCAAGTACTCAATATGATGTAAGAGCTTATGCCCAAACTGCAAGTGGAAGAACTTATGGAAACATAGAAAATTTTATAACACAAGGATTATCAAATCCACCAACTGTAACCACTAATACTGTTTCTGGATTAACACAAACAACAGCTACATTGAATGGAACTATTACAGCTGGTTCGGAAACTATTACAGTTCAAGGTTTCGAATGGAAGTTAGCAAGTGCAAGTTCTTGGAATACACAACCTGCAACAGGTACAAATCCAAGTTATCAACTAACAGGATTAACAGCTAATACTGCTTACCAATATAGAGCTTTTGCAACTACTGCTACTAATACTTATTATGGTACAACTCAAAACTTCTCTACATTAGCAATTGTTCCACCAACTGTTACAACTAATACTGTTTCTGGATTAACACAAACAACAGCTACATTGAATGGAACTATTACATCTGGTTCTGAAACTATTACAGCTCAAGGTTTCGAATGGAAGTTAGCAAGTGCAAGTTCTTGGAATACACAACCTGCAACAGGTACAAATCCAAGTTATCAACTAACAGGATTAATTGATAATACAGCTTACCAATACAGAACTTTTGCAACTACAGCTACTGATACTTATTATGGTACAACTCAAAACTTCTCTACATTAACAATAAATGCCCCTACAGTAACAACATTACAGGAATCTGGTGTAACACAAACAACAGCTACATTGAATGGAACTATTACAGCTGGTTCAGAAACTATAACAGCTCAAGGTTTCGAATGGAAGTTAGCAAGTGCAAGCGTTTGGAATACACAAACTGCATCTGGCACAACAATAACATATAATTTAACTGGATTAACTGCTAATACTGATTATCAATATAGGGCTTTTGCTACTACAGCTACTGATACTTATTATGGTACAACAATTAATTTTACAACTGATCATATACCTGTAGTTTTAGGAGAAGTAACTACACAAGCAACAACTAATATTGATACAACACATGCTTTATTGAATGGTACTTTAGTAAGTGTTGGAAATGCAATATCTAATATAGAAGTTGGATTTGTATATTCTACAACTTCTAATCCAATATTAGGAGTTACAAATGTTCTCAGAGTTGATGTTCCTTATGTTGAAGGTATGACAACATATAATTCTTTAATATCAGAATTACAACCGGCAACCATCTATTATGTAAAAGCATTTGTTAATAATTCTGCTGGTGATGCTTATGGTGATGAAGTAACATTTAAAACAGATTCTATTACTTCTGGGTTAATTGATATTGATGCAAATAGATTCTCTGTTACTATGTATCCTAACCCTGCAACAAATACAACAAAATTGGTTGTAAGTGGAGTTGAAGGAGAAACAGATATAATAATAAATGATGTTCAAGGAAAATTAATATATCAAACAACAGAAAAAGCTGTGAACGGGAAGGTTGAACAAACTATTGACGTAAATAATTTTGCTAAGGGTGTTTATTATGTTAAAATCCAAAATCAAACAACAAGTAGAACTCAAAAACTGATAGTGATAAACTAAAAGTTTTGGTTAAATAAATAATTAAATGTTCTGGTGGTTGTCTCTTATTGAGGCAACCACTTTTTCTTTATAAGTAAAGAGCGAAAGTGATTATCTATCCTGAAATTATATCAATTAAATCATATTCAAGGCTAATTAATACCATTTCATCCTAAATTTATTCCATTTCACCCGAATTAGCTTTTCCTATCAAATTGTTATATCTACTTTTGCAATAGAATAGAACCTAAAAACCTATTGTGATAATACGTTTCGGTTAATAATTAGATTTATTTTTGGTATGGTTGTCCCTTTAGTTGGGACAACCATTTTTTTTTAAGAGAAACTTATTTCCTTTATATTGTAGTTCTGTATTAAAAGAAATCAACTAAATTTGCATCTATAAATATTATCGTTATGGCATCAAGTTTAGAGTTTATGGAATATGTTTTTGACCAAATAAAAGGTATTGGTGAAATTACATACAAGAAAATGTTTGGGGAATATTGTGTTTATTACAAGGACAAAGTCGTTGGGCTTGTTTGTGATGACCAATTTTTGATAAAGAAAACATTAGCAGGAAAAGAAATACTTCCTAATTCAGAAGAAATACCTCCATATGAAGGTTCAAAGCCTTGTATTTTAATTGAAAACTTAGAAGATAAAGAGCTTCTAAAAGAACTAATCTTAAAAACATATCAAGAACTACCTGAACCTAAACCTAAAAAAGTAAAAACTAAAAAGTAAAAAGTAAAAAGTAAAAAGTAAAAGTTATATGGAAAAATGGGCTAACGAATTACCTTTTGTTGCAATTACTGTTTCAGATAAAGAAGGTAATATAATTGAAATGAACGACCGAAGTGCAATGACTTTTCAAAAGTCTGGTGGAAGAGAATTGATTGGAAAGAAATTAATGAACTGTCATCCTGGAAAAGCACAAAAAATAATTGCTGAAATGATGTCTAATCCAAATACAAATGCATATACAATAGAAAAAGGAGGTCTTAAAAAACTTATCTATCAAACTCCTTGGTATGAAAATGGAGAATTTGGAGGGTTGGTTGAATTTTCTATTGTTCTTCCTAATGATATGCCTCACTATATTAGAGGATAATGTAATTTGATTACAAAAAATTAGAACTTGATTCTAAAAGATTAGAATCAAGTTCTAATTTTTTGTAATCAAATTCTATTATTATTTTATCCTTAGCATTC
The DNA here is from genome assembly GCA_041662185.1 of Bacteroidales bacterium. GTDB lineage: Bacteria > Bacteroidota > Bacteroidia > Bacteroidales > P3 > UBA10566. The sequence goes on along the minus strand of JBAZSY010000012.1, from coordinate 40,324 downwards.
CGTCTTCAAGAATTATTAGCTCTTCATCTAAGAGTTCTCTAATGATTGGTGTTGTGGTTTCTTTTGAACCATATGTAAGATTATTTGCAAAAAAATCTATGGGTTTAGGTGAATTCTTTATTTCTTGATATATATTTTCTTTTAAGTTTTTAGTGTTTTTATTATGTCTTTGCGATATACAATAATCACATCTATTACAAAGCTCTGCTTGAACATCAAAATAGTTTAATAAGTATTGTTCTCTGCACTGTTTTGATTTTATATATTCTATTAATTCTTCGGCTTTTGTTTTGCTTGTTTCTTTAATATCGTAGTATTGCTCTTGCGAAAGCTCAAAGTTATCATTATTTAATCTATTTTGAGTAAATATTATTTGTGGGTTTATTGATTTTGGATCATAATAAAGTATATTATATTTTTCCAATCTTCTTAATGAGTTACAAATATTAAGTTCTGTATCATAACACATTTTTGCAAGTTTCTTTTCGTCTATTATTGTAAACTCTGTCATTATTCCAGAATAATTTCTCCTTAATGCTTCTATTAAGGGGAAATAAATAGGGTATTCTATTATAAATTGATAAAGTGGCTCTCTTTCTACAATTATCATTATTTTTGAGAAAGGATTTCTATCTTCTACAACCTCAATTAATCCTGAGTTTTGAAGAATTCGCATTGTGTTAAAGACTAAGTATGGTTCTAAATTATAGGCTTGTGAAAATGTAATAATATCAAAATCAAACCTTCTATCCTGCCCTGTTCCTGATGCTATTTGATAATAATTTCCTAATGCATTATATATATTTTGAATATATTTCTTTTCGGGGAAATTTGACTCTATTGATTTTCTTAGTCTATCTATATCTCTTTCATTATAGAGTAATATGCCATAAGCTTTTTTTCCATCTCTTCCTGCACGCCCCACCTCTTGAACATAAGCTTCTATACTTTCTGGAAGGTCATAATGTATTACATAGCTTACATTTTGTTTGTCTATTCCCATTCCAAAAGCTGTTGTTGCTACTATTACATCTACCTTATCATCCATCCACTCTTTTTGACGATAATTTCTTATTGGCATTGTTAGTCCTGCATGATAAGCCATAGCTCTTATTCCCATTGAAGCTAAGCGTTGAGCTAATTCAACCGTTTTTTTTCTTGAACGAACATAAATTAAGCCTGAACCTCCAACATTTTCCGTTATTTTCTTTATTCTTGATAATTTATCACTTTCTTCAAAGACGGTATAAATTAAATTTTCTCTTCTAAAACTTGAGGTAAGACATTTTTTTTCTTTAAATAGAAGTTTTTCTTGTATATCATCTACAACTTGCTGTGTTGCTGTTGCTGTGAGTGCAAGAATAGGTGTATTAGGATGATATTTTCTTAAATCTGATATTCTAAGAAATGAAGGACGAAAATCATAACCCCATTTTGAAATACAGTGTGCTTCATCAACAGCAATAAGATTAACGTTCATCTTTTCAAAATAAGAAATAAACAAACGAGAACTTATTCTTTCTGGAGAAATATACAGTATTTTTACTTTACCATATAAACAGTTATTTAGAGCTATTTCTATTTCTTGGTTTGTTAGACCAGAATAAATTGCTCTTACTTTTATCCCTTTTGCTTTAAGAGATTTTTCTTGGTCTATCATTAAAGCAATTAGAGGAGAAATAACAACACAAACACCCGGACGACAAAGAGCAGGCAATTGATAACAAATTGATTTTCCTGCCCCTGTTGGTAAAAGAGCAAGGGTGTCATTATTAGACAAAACTGAGGATATGATAGCTTCTTGATTTAATCGGAAACTATCGTATCCCCAGTATTTTTTTAGAACTTCTAACGGTGTTTTTTGCTCAGCCATTAATATTTAAATGGCGAAATAAAGTCTTTAAATAGTGGTGAAATCTTATCTTTATCGGAAAGAATTGGATTTTCTATGTTCCAATCTATTCCTATTGTTTCATCGCACCAAAGTAAAGAACCTTCTGATTCTTTATTGTAGTAATTAGTGCATTTATATGCAAATATAGTATCTTCTTCTAATGTTAAAAAGCCATGAGCAAACCCTTCTGGAATATAAAACATTCTCTTAGATTTTGCATCTAACTCAACTGAATGATATTTTCCATAAGTTGGTGAACCTTTACGAATATCAACCGCAACATCTATAACTCTTCCTTGAATTACTCTAACCAATTTTCCTTGAGCAAAAGGTGGTTTTTGAAAATGCAATCCTCTCAAAACATCTTTTCCTGATTTGGATTCATTATCTTGAACAAATTGCATATTCATATTATTGTTGAAATAGAGTTCTTTATTATATACTTCAAAGAAATAACCTCTTTGATCATTAAAAACATCTGGTTCAACAATCAATAAATCTGGGATTGGAGTCTTTATTATTTTCATAACTTTTATCCGTGAATTGCTTTTCCATAAGCTGCTTCAATCGCTTCCATCATTGCCTCTGACATTGTTGGATGAGGATGAATTGCATCAATTATATGATGAGCTGAAATGTTGTTTTCTCTTGCAAGAACTGCTTCTTCAATCATTTCCGTTACATTATCTCCTATCATATGGCAACCAAGTAACTCATCTGTATTTACATCAATAATAACTTTCACAAATCCATCTCTATTTCCTGATGCTGAAGCTTTACCTGAAGCCATATACATAAACTTACCTACCATTATTTCTTTTCCTGATTCCTTTGCTTTTTCTTCAGATAAACCAACTGAAGCTATTTCTGGAGAAGTGTAAGTACAACCTGGAATATTATCGTAACGTATTGGTTTTGGATTTAATCCATTAATTGCTTCAACACAAATCAACGCTTCTTTTGATGCAACATGGGCAAGAGCTGGACCATGAACAATATCACCTATTGCATATACACCTTCTATATTTGTTTTATAGAAATCATCAACAACTACTTTTTGTCCATTTAACACTACTCCTACTTCTTCTAATCCAATATTTTCAATATTTGTTGTAACGCCAACTGCAGAAAATACTATATCAGCCTCAATAACTTCTTCGCCTTTCTTACCTTTTAATGTAACTTTGCATTTATCTCCAGTTGTATCAACAGTTTCTACAGATGTAGATGTATAGACTTTCATTCCATTTTTCTTAAAGCAACGTTGAAGGGTTGAAGAAACTTCTGCATCTTCATTAGGAACAATTGAAGGCATAAACTCAACTAATGTTACTTGAGTTCCTATTGATTGATAGAAATGAGCAAACTCACTTCCAATTGCACCAGAGCCAACAACAACCATTGATTGAGGTTGTTCTCTCAATGTCATTGCTTCACGATATCCAATTATTTTCTTTCCGTCTTGAGGAAGATTTGGTAATTGACGAGAACGAGTACCTGTTGCTAATATTATATGGTCAGCTTCATAAATTTCTTTTCCGCCTGCATTAAGTTCAACTTCAATTTTCTTACCTTTAAGCAATTTACCTTTACCTTCAATTACTTCAATCTTATTTTTCTTCATTAAGAATTGAACACCCTTACTCATATTTTCAGCAACACCTCTACTACGTGTTACAATTGCATCTATATTAGGTTTAGCAACACCTTCTAATTCTATTCCATAATCAGAAGTATGTTTTAAATAATTATAAACTTGAGCTGATTTTAGAAGAGCTTTTGTTGGGATACAACCCCAATTTAAACATATACCTCCCAAGTTTTCTTTTTCAACTATTGCAGTTGAATATCCTAATTGAGCTGCACGAATAGCAGCAACATATCCACCAGGTCCTGAACCTAATACTATAACATCAAATTTCATTTCTTTTAATTTTAATCGTGAGCTTTTTCTATTGCTTCTGTTACATTAATTGCGAAGTCAGCTAACTTTTCATATTGTGCAAATAAACTACTGTAATAAATACCAGTTTGATAAGGGTATTCATTATTTTTTAATGCTTCAGTATGTTCATTTCTTAATTCATCTCTATATTTATTTATCCTTCTTTCTATTTTATTTGCTTCTTCTGCTGTTATTTCAGAATAATTAGAATGTAAATTATCATCCATCAATTCCACAGCCTCTCTAACATAATCAGACATTTTACTTAGTCTATCTCTCAAATCTTGTTCAAACCAAATACCTGATTTTTTCTTTGTATCAATAGTAATTGCTATTTGATTACAACTATCACCTATACTTTCAAGATTATCAACAATTCGAAGCATTGAACTAATACTTAATGAAGCTGTATGACTTAAATCATTTTCTGATATCTTTGTTAAGTAATTCGCTATCTCTAATTCCATTCTATCTGTAATTTCCTCATACTTACAAATTCTACTATAAATTTCATGATATATCTTATCATCTTTTGCTTTTATTAAATCAGATAACATATCATACATCTTCATTACTCTCTTTGAAAATATTTCAATTTCTTTTTTTGCTGGTTCAAGGCTTAATTCACCTGTTGACATCAATCCAGATGGGAGATATTTTAAACGGAAGTCATCTTCTTCATCTTCTTTTATTGGAACCATCTTTTCCACAATCTTAATAATTTGAGGGATAAACCATACTAACAAAAAAGTATTAGTAATATTAAAAAATGAATGAAATATAGATAAAGCAATAGGAATAGCTGCATTATCTAAAAAGGGAGAAGCTCCTTCTACACCTAATGATATTTTGCTAATTAAAGATAATACAGGTCCAAAAAGACAAAGTATCCAAATAACACCAATCATATTAAATATAAAATGTGCTCTTGCTGCCCTCTTTGCTGTTTTATTGGCAACAACCGCAGCTAAATTTGCTGTAATTGTAGTCCCTATATTTTCGCCTAAAACTAATGCCGCCCCTATTTCAAATCCAATAAGACCTTTACTACACATAACAAGAGTTACTGCCATCATTGCAGATGAAGACTGTACTACACAAGTTAATATAGTCCCAACTATTACAAATAAAATAGTTGAAAAGAAGCCATAATTAGACAAAGAAGCTATAGATGTAAGAACATCAGAATATTTAGGATCTGTAAAATCAGGAACACTATTTGTCAAAAATTGTAAGCCTAAAAACAATAATGCAAAACCAATTAAAAACTCACCAAAATTTTGATGTTTTTTAATAAATAAGAAAGGAGTAGCAATAGCAACAATTGGAAGAACTAATTCAGAAATTGAAAATTTAAAACCAAGCAAAGAAACCAACCATGCTGTTACTGTAGTACCAATATTTGCCCCCATAATAACAGAAATAGCTCCTCCTAAAGATAATAACCCTGCATTAACGAAACTTACTACCATAACAGTTGTTGCAGAAGATGATTGAATGATTGATGTTATCCCTGCTCCTGTTAATACACCACTAAATCTATTTGAAGTCATTTTTGATAAAAAGCCTCTAAGTCCATCACCAGCAAGTTTTTGCAAAGCTTCACTCATTATTTTCATACCATAAAGGAAAACCCCCAAGCCTCCTAACAAAGTTAAAACTGTTATTAATACCGTCATTATTATCTATTTTTTACATTTATACATTGTGCAAAAGTACTGCTTTATAATTAAACCGACTATATATATAATAAGAAAAAAAAGACTATACGTAAGTATAATCTTTTTTGCCATATAAATTAATTTGCTATTCTTTTTTCTAAATCGTCTACCCAGGTTTTGTATTTCTTATCTGTCAAATAGAGGTTTGAGACAGCTTTACAAGCGTGGAGGACGGTTGCATGGTCTTTATTCCCACATCTTGAACCAATTATTGCCAAGGAATACTTTGTTAATTTCTTCGCAAAATACATTGTTAGCTGACGAGCTTGTACAATTTCTCTTTTGCGAGTTTGAGATTGAATTTTATCTACTGGCAAATTAAAATAATCAAAAACAACTTTTTGAATATATTCAATTGAAACTTCTCTAATGTTACTTCTAACAAATTTATCTATCATTTGATGAGCAAGCTCTATAGTAATAGTTTTTTTATTAAAAGAAGACTGAGCTAAAAGAGAAATCAAAGCACCTTCTAATTCTCTAATACTTGTATTTATATTGTATGCCAAATATTCAATTATATCATCTGGCATTTCAATACCATCTTTATATAATTTAATTTTAAGAATTTTAATTCTTGTTTCTACATCCGGCAATTGAAGGTCGGCGCTCAAGCCCCATTTCAAACGAGAAATAACTCTTTGTTCAAAATCACATAATTCTGCGGGAGTTTTATCAGACGTAATTATAAGTTGTTTTCCTGAAGAATGAAGAGAATTGAAAATGTGAAAGAATACATCTTGAGTACCTGTTTTCTTAGCAAAAAATTGTATGTCATCAATAATTAAAAGGTCTATCATTTGATAGAATTGTAGGAAGTCATTTCTTGTATTATTCTTACAAGAGTCAGTATATTGATGAACAAATTGTTCGGCAGAAACATAAAGCACTGTTTTGTCTGGAAAATTCTTTTTTGTTTCAAGTCCTATTGCATGAGCAAGGTGAGTTTTTCCTAAACCAACACCTGAATAAATAAAGAAAGGGTTAAATGAAGTTTTCCCTGGATTTTTAGCAACAGCATAACCAGCACTACGAGCCAAACGATTACATTCTCCTTCAACAAAATTATCAAAAGAAAGAGCTTCGTTAAGTTGAGAATTTATCTTAATCTTTTTTAGCCCTGGAAGAATAAATGGATTAGGAAATTCTTTTGTAGGTGAAGAATTAATATTTAATGGAACATTAATTGGATTATTAGATGTTGCATATTTATCTGAAGAAGGCTGAATTGACGTATAATGAGATTGAGAATCTAATAAGATACTATATTGTAACATTGCTCCTTGTCCAATCTCTCTTCTAATAGTTTTTTTCAATAAGTTAACATAGTGTTCCTCTAAGAACTCACAAAAATATTGACTTGGTACTTGGATTGTCAATATGTTTTTTTCAAGTTTAAGTGGATGGATAGGCTCAAACCAAGTCTTGTATAGAAATTCATTTCCAAGATTATCTTTAATAATCTGCAAACAATTGCTCCATACTTCTTCGTGTCCTTTTTGCATATTAGTTAGTTAATAAAATTATACGATTATATATATATAGAAACACCTTTAGTTTCTATTTTCAAAATTAGAGATAAAATAGAAACATAAAAAAAAAAGAATTACTTGGTAAAGTCAGATTTTTTTTTATAAGTAGTCACTGTTTATATATCCTAAAAAAGGATAATTTCTCAAACAGAAACTACATTAGATAGTTATCAACAATTAAAGGTTTTTAACCTACAAGCGGCGGAATATATAAACATTTTTCTAATAAAAAAAATTATTAGGGATAAATTTACAGGTATTTTTCAACAACCCCAAAATAACTATCTCTATTAGTTTCAATGAATATATGTTTATTTTCTCTTGCCAAACTAAATTATTGTTGAAAAAAAGTATATTTCACAATTAAATGAGGGATAAAAATTCAACCCTTACTCCTTCTATAGAATTTAAGTTATCAACAATCTTAATCGAGTTTAATTTCCTTGTCCTAAATTCCAAATAGCAATCGTTTTCAAACCTATGATTCATTTGCAAAACATCAAACTCTTTCAAAACTTTCATCACATCATTCATCAAAACATACTCAAAACTAACAGAATAAATCTCATCAACAGTCTTTTCAATAATTGATGTATTATTTAATGCATCAATAGCAGCATGCTTATATGCTTGAATCAAACCACTCACTCCCAACTTCGTTCCTCCAAAATAACGTACCACAACAATTAATATATTTGTCAAATCCTTTGATAATAATTGACCATAAATAGGCTTACCTGCGGTAGATGAAGGTTCTCCATCATCATTCATTCTATAAGCTGACTTATCGTGTCCTAAAATATAAGCATAGCAGTGATGACGAGCATCAAAATATTCTTTCTTAATATCCTTTATTATCTCCTTTACTTCTTCTTCCTTTGTAACAGGAAAAGCAAAAGAAATAAACCTACTCCCCTTTTCCTTATACAAACCTTGTGCTTTTTCTTCAATTGTCAAATAAGTATCATCAAACATAAACTATATATTATAATAATACTTTATTGAATCATATTCATAACAAACCCTATTAGAATATTTTCCTTCAATTAAATTCTTTGGAGAACGCAAACCTCTTTCAAAATTCTTATTCCCTACCAATACATTTGCCTCATCCCATAAATTACTTTTAATAAATTCTTCCAAAGTAAATCTACCTCCCTCAACAACCAAAGAGCTTTTCCCTATATTATATATGTAATGTATAACCTGCTCCAATATATCTTTTTCAAAATCCAATCTTATATAAGAAATATTACCTGAAACGTCTTCTTTAATATCATTAAAGATAATTGTTTGTTGAGAACCATCATATAAAAATCTATCATTTGGAATAGATAAAACCCTATCAATAGTCATTCTTATAGGATTCTTTCCAAAATAATAACGCACATTCAATTTTGGATTATCATTTAAAACTGTTCTCTTTCCAACCAAAACGCAATCCTCAATAGATCTTTGATGATGAGCCCAAACTCTTAAAGCATCATTAGTAATCCAATAATCTTCTTTATTCCCTTGCCTTCTCTCAATATCCATAAATCCATCTAAGGTCTCTGCCCATTTCAATATTATATAAGGACGCTTCTTTTCATGGCGAGAAAAGAATCTCTTATTTAATTCCCTGCCTTCTTTTTCCAAAACTCCACTTATTACTTCTATTCCAGCATCCTTTAATATCTTAATACCACCACCATCAACCTTTGGATTGGGATCATTATTACAAATAACAACCTTCCTTATACCTGAACGAACAATTAAATCAGCACAAGGAGGAGTTTTTCCCCAATGGCAACAAGGTTCAAGACTAACATATAGGGTTGAATCTTTAAGCAAGTTCTTATCTTCAACAGAATTAATAGCATTAGGTTCTGCATGAGATTGTCCATAAACTTTATGATAACCCTCTCCAATAATTTTATTATCATAAAAGACAACAGCACCAACCATAGGGTTGGGACTGACACTACCTTCTCCAAGTTTAGCTAATTGAAGACATCTTAGCATTAATAAATCATCATTCATAGCAGATAAATAAGGAAATAAAACGCAAATATACTACTTTTCCAACAATAAGAAAGCTCCAATATATGGATAAATAGCTTAATTTTGCAGAAAATTTGAACACTATGAGAATCCCTTCTAATAAGATACAAGACATTATAAGATTTGCTTTTCAAGAACTTGAAGGAATATATCCAAAGGAAGAAATACGCCAGATGACAAATATATTAATAACTCATTATAGCGGATTTCCACTAACTACAATTCTTGCCCAGCCAACAAAAACAGTTCTTGAATCTGACTTACTTAAACTAAACTTTGCAATTAAAGACCTTAAGCATGAAAAACCCCTACAATATATAATAGGAGAAACAGAATTCTATGGTTTAAGAATAGAACTAAACCACAAAGTCTTAATTCCAAGACCAGAAACAGAAGAATTAGTAGATATAATAATTAAAGAAAATCTCAACAAAAAAGATTTAAAAATAGCTGACCTTGGTTGCGGAAGTGGAGCAATTGCTTTAGCTCTCAAAAACAATCTTAAGAAAAGTAAGGTATGGGCTTATGATATAGAAGACGAAGCAATTGAGCAAACAAAAGAAAATGCTAAATCACTTAACCTAAGTATAGAGATTCAAAAAGCCAATATATTGGAAGAAAACTTCACAGAAGAAAAATTTGATATAATAATTTCAAACCCTCCTTATGTAATGGATAGCGAAAAGGAATTAATGAAACCCAATGTGCTTAATCATGAACCACATTCAGCCCTATTTGTTCCAAATAATGACCCATTATTATTTTATAAATCAATAGCAGAATTTGCAAAAACTCATCTTAATGAAAATGGAAAATGCTATCTTGAAATAAATGAACAACTTGCCCAAGAAACATCAAATTTATTTCCAAAAGACAAAGCTCAAATCCAAAAAGACTTCTTTGGAAAAGATAGATTTATCATATATAGAAATTAATACGTTTTAATAGACTATTGTTTTACAGGACGACTAACAAATCCAGAAGAACGAGTATCACTTGAAGCTGGAGTAACTGCACCACTTTTATAATAAAATGAATTTGCTGTAGTTATTCCGTTTGGTGAAGCACTCCATTGATTACCTTCTGTTCCTAATTTAAATATAGTACCATTATTAAATCTTCGACTTCCGTCAGCTTGATAAGTTGCTAATAAAGCTGTATAAATAGTTTCATAAGAATTCCATGTTGTAGTTGTAGTTGAAAAATTACTCCAACAACCAGTTTTTGGAAGGCGGAAACCCAATGGAGAAGGATCAAAAATACTCTTACCTGTACTTGAAAGCAATACATTTACATCATTCCACATAATAGTTGTGCTTGAAGAAAAAGCCTCAGAACACCAGTCTCCATTAGTATAATAAAAAACAAGTGGATTATTAACAGAATTTTTCATAGTAGATGGTCCGTTAAAGCCATTTGCAGAACTCGAATAAGTTATTTGAGTCCCATTAATATCATATAAAGGAATATCAGCAGGGAAAGGATCTTTTCTTCCAAATTGATAGTATAATACACCTCTTGCATTTAAAGAAGGGGAAACAGCCGAAGATAAGTCTCCAATATCCCTATCCATAATATAAGAATTTTGGAAATCACCACCAATACCCCATTTTGTAACTCCATTATCACTATATCGATGAACCTCTCCACCAATAACAGTATATTTTACATCTTGAGCACCAGTAGCTACAACACCTGAGTAATAAGGATTATAATCTGTTACCCAAAAATGCCATGACCAAAGAGTAACTGTTGGTGCAGAATTTCTTGATAGTTTAATTACAAAATTTCCAAATTGAGCTGTTGAAGGAACTGTAATTTCAAAATAATCATTCTTTCCTAGTCCTGTTGTTTTGGTAAGAGTAATATTTGTTGAAGAAGATGTTTGAACTATATTACTTAAATCTTGCCACAATAGAGTAATTGTCCAAGCATTAGAAGTTGAAAGAAGAGCCGTAGAAAGATTTCCTCCATAACCAAGTGCAGTTGAACCCCAATATTCATCAACTCTTCCAACTGGTATTCTATATTTATTAACAGGTTGACCTGTTGAAGGAGGATTAAGAATATAAGAATTTGAATAAGCAGAAGTAGTATAATCAACAACAATTCCTGCTTGATTTTCTACTCTTGCATCTGTTGTGTAATCACCTACTGAATTAAGTTTAATATTAATTATATATCTCTTATTAGGTATAATATTAAAATCATTTGTCATATTTGCTCCTGGATAAATCCTATAAATAACTGTATTTGTTCCACTCTTTGCGTAAATTCTAATATAAGAAGCACCCAAAGGAGCATTAGTATTTTTATTCATTACTGTTGTTCCTGCGTTAGTTCCTTTCATATTTCGAGGAACATACCATTGAAAGGTTTGAGTCACCCCTCCTGGTGTTGGAAGACTAGTGTTTACCGCAAATGTTTTATATGTTGTTGAAGTATGAATAGGATAAGGAACAGAAATTGTGTTATGAAGAGCTTTTAAAGTGTCTGCAATATTAAATTGATTTGGAACATCACACATAACAATAGAATCTATCGTTAAACCAGAAGTGGCTGTAAGATTAAGATTTAAAACAACCTTAGCAACTGAACGAGTTAAAGTAAAGTTAATAGGAGTTGAACTTACAACACTATTAACTATAATATCTGCGAACCCACTCATAACAAGTCCTAAATTACTTGCACCACCATAAGCATCATATTCATTTGTAATAGATGCCATTTTATCTAATAAGTTTTGATATGTTGTAACAGATGAGAAATCAAAATTTGAATTATGAGTATTTGCAATAATAACTACTCTATTAGTTGATGAAGAAGCTGCAAGGTTTAACCCAAGAGTTGAAGTTGTAATATTAATATATTTAGTATAGACCTTGGTGCTTGAAGTTGTTGTTCCATTAAATTGAATAACCCAAATATCTGAAACTAAGTTTTCATTTATATTACTTGGAGCCTTTGTTCTAATTTTAAAATCTTTATCGCCTAAATCAGATTCCCCATTTACATTTATCTTTATTTGAACAGGTACAGTTTCTCCAGTATAGTCAGAATAATAATCTTCAACTTCAACACAAGATGAAATTAGTAAAGGAAGAATCATTAAAAGAATTTTATATGTAATTTTAGCCGCTCTCATATCTTAGAATATTTTATTGGTTAACATTTTCTTACCTATTTGACTTTCTGTAAATGTAAAAGTATCCCATGGTATAATAACAAAATCAGCATAAACATTACCTGAAATAACTGATAGTCTTATATTAAGATTTTGCCCTTTTGTAAGTTGAGTTATGCTCATTGCATTAAGTGTTATATAAGTCGTTTTTATATCAACACCCGCAAGGTCGGAGATAACCACTTCTAATTTTGTTTTTGCTAAATCAATATTTTGAGGAATTAGCATAAGGCAAGCATTGTTTTGATTAATAAGTTGGTAATCTAAATTAAGCTTTAAGTCGTTTAGCATAGAGTTTGAAATACTTAAATTATAGGAACCTGTATCAGAAATTAAAGCTGATGGTGTCCAAGATGGATCAGAACTTAAACGAATAGAACCTTTATTTATAATATTTGTTAGTCTAATACTTTTAATCTTGCAGCCTGAAATTGTATCATAAGCATAATAGTTTTTGGCTGAAAAAGAAATCTTTGAGAGCGAGTGTTTAAAATCAAAAGCTACTGTTCCTTGAGCTTGATTTTTATTTAATTGAGGAAGAGAATAACATAAATCAACTTGCTTAGTTATATCCGAATTATTAGAATAATAAATAAGAATTGGATAACCAGTTTGAGTGATTGGCGAAAGAGTAATACCATTATCTACGGTTGAATAAGGAGCATAAGCTATAAAAGAAAGTTTATAATTTGTGTTTTCTGGCCAATACATATTTACTGAACTTGTCCAAACAGATGCAGGTTTATATACTCTAATATTATAATAATAATCAGGTTTATCGTTTATTGAATCAAATGTTCCAAGTTTTGCATAAGTAAAAACTCCAAACCCAAGAGAGCCAAGAGCAGTATTATCCAGAACTAAAGCTTTTGTTTGAGATTCAACATTTGAACTCATTAGAATTTTATTTCTTTCAGTTTCTGTCTCAGTCTCACAACTAACAAAAACAACTCCTAATAAAATTATTAATATCCAATTTTTCATTCTTAGTTAGTATTTTATTCCTTCTATTAGCTTCTTTATAAAAAAGTCCCTACGATTTCAAAAAAATCAAGCTCTTTTTCCCTTTTAGAAGCCATAAGGGGGCATTCAACCCCTTATGACTTAAATATTAATTATTTCTTATTAATTAAGTGTAGTTTGTGTTCCTGCAACTTCTGGATCCCAATCAGAAACTGTTGCAGTAAATGTAATTTTACTAGTTGATACACCAGTAGGTGTTGGTACTGTTAAATTATAACGTACCTTTTTACCAACATTCATATGTTCACCTGTAAGTACTACTGAAGCTTCAGCATCAGAATAAAGAGTTACACCTGCATTAACTAAATCATAAGTAACCTTTATTGTAATCCAATCTCCATTTTGTGGCATTATCATTAAAGCTTCATAACCTGTTAAATCTCCACTTGCAACTCTACTACCATTACCAAAACTAGTAAGTGTTGTTAATATTGTCTTACTTCCATTAAAGTAAGTATAAGTTGCATTACCAGTTTGGTTAGACCAGCAATAACGCATAGTATCATTAAATGTAAATGTACCATGGTCTTTAGCACCAATCATTTCAATTTTCTTAATAATATAATTAGGTCCAATTTCTGCACCTTTTAATGAAAAATTGACTTGAGTTAATGCATGCAAAAATGTCATGCTTACTGGAGTTGTGCCAAGAGCTGATTTATTTATAGTTTTAGCAACAAGAATATCTTGTTGTGTTGCAGAAGTAGAAGATATTGAAGTTGTAAAATATGGATAACCAACAATGGTGGTTGTTGGCATATCTGAAGCACCATTAGCATTATGAGCAAAAAATTGTAATGTATCTTGGTTTGGCCAATAATAAGCACCTGTATATATCCAATCTGCACCAGATCTATACACTGCTAAATTATTAATATATGGCACTAAAGTAGATGTATAACTCATAGGTCCTTCACTTGTTCTATAAGCACTTACATGAAAATGGTCAAAGTCGGCAGTTATCATCTCTCCAACTTTATTTAGACTATTTTTGCCAACCATTGTTTTGAAATTAATTCCCTTTTGTTGAGAATTTTCATCAACGTTTTCGTTTGTGCAGCTTGCAAAGCCTAAGGATGCAATTGCTACTAATAATAAAATTTTCTTCATACTAAATTGTTTTTTAATGTTTGATTAATAAAATTGTTTACTGTTTGTTTTTTCATTTTAATTGATTGTTTTTAATTTTTATACTTGCTTTTTAGGCATTAAATTTTGATTATATATTTATAATACAATGTCTACACCTTCTTCATCTCCCCAATTACTAACAGTTCCTCCTATTCCTCCTCCAGTAACAATTGGGATTACAATAGTACTATCTAAAATAATTACACCTCCATTTGGTATTTCATTTAAATCTTCTCCAATATCATAACTTTCTGTTTTAAGCTCTCCATTTAATAAATTGAATTTTATTGTTAATGTATGGCTACTTGTGCTTACTAATCCAAATGAATTTATAGGTATAATTAACCAATCATTATCAAAATAAGCTTCAGAATAAATAGAAACTGAATTATTTTCCAAAGTTTGAAGACCCAAAAGATAAGAGCCTGAAAACCCTGAAACAATAGCCGAAACATTAGAAGCTGATTCTGGATTAATTACCTTTATTTTAATTTCATAGTTTTTAATAATGTTTTTTGGTGTTATTTCTATTTCATAATTATTATCTGCAAGGTCAATATTAACTCCTTCATATTTTCCTATATAAAATATTTTATCCGTTCCATTTAGAATTGCCTCATCTTTACAACCTTGATTCTTATATATTGAATTTGCCGTTATTGATGATGTTGTTGCATAAGAAGATGTAAAATTATTTGTAAGATTCATAATAATAGATTCATAATCGAAACTATATATTAAAACATCATATATACCTCTCGGAACAAGAATTTCACCTCCATTGCTTTCAATAAATTCTCTTATTATTCCATTATTATTTCTTGGATAAAGTACAACATAAAAGAATTCTGATTTATCTTTTTCTTGCTGCCAATTTATTTTTACATATAATTTACTACTTGGTATATCTAAAATATCTCTTCTTTCACACCCTGAGATACAAATGAGCATTGGAAGCAATATTAGTATGGTTATAGTTATTCTATATATTAGTTTCATATTAGTACTTTTTATTATTTATAATCCATACTAATGAGATTTTTGCTTTGGTTAACCCAAAATAGCTAAATTTGCTATCATTTTTTTTAATCAATAATTCTTCATAGGCATAATAATTTATATTATTTGAATTTAAAAATCCTAATCCTAAACTAAATTCAATATTAAAATTTTTAGATATTGATTTTGAATATCCACCACTTATTCCTGTTAGAAAATTAATATTTCCTTGAGTTCCTTCTTCTCCATTTTGCAAATCAAATATTCCTGCTCCAACGTAAGCTCCAATAAAGAATCCAGTTAGTGGTTTATGCTCTGCTTTTTTATAAAACCAATAACGTCCTTCTAATCCTCCTAAAAGAACCTGATAACATAAATGCTTTGAGTTATCCACATACCAAGGGAATTGATATTCTAAATTTATTGACCAATGCTTTATTGGAAACTCAACTTCTATATTTGGAGCTAAAATTAAATCATAAAGCGAATTATTTTTCAAAGCAAAGGTTATTGATTTACTGGATTTATTATTTTGCAATTGAGCTGTTGAATCATTTACCTTTAATTCATTCTTTAATGTATCAACATTAAGAGAATTCTTTATTAGAAATTCTAAAGAGAGATTATCTTCTGAATCCTTTTTATTCGAATCACTTGTATTTTCCTGTTTTTTTTCAATTGATTTTTCAAAAAAGGAACTATGATATTCTCTTTTTTTATAGTAGATTAATATTTTTGAAGTATTCAAATAAGGAAAAATATTCTTTGATATATATTTATATACTTTCCCTTTATTTATCTGTTTAAGTTGCTTTTCTCTATAGTCAAGCTTTTTTGTTTTATTATTAATAATATTCAATACCTCTATTTGATTTGGTAAATTCTTATCTAAAGAAACCATATTTTTAAAAGTATACCAATTTTCTCCTCTTCCAAGTGAAATTATTTTTACTAATGGGATATGAGAATATTTTAAGTCAAAATAATCTTTAACTGACTTTCCTCTTTTTATTGATAGATTATTATTATACTTTATTCTGCCTTCAGGTGATGAATATGAATAAATACGAATGCTATCAATCTTAGATGATTCTAAAAACAATAATAAATCATGCAAACGTTTAAGTGTAATATAATTATCAAGATAATCATTATTTATTTTAGAAGAATTTATTGGAAAATATATATTAAAGGAATCCTTTTTAATAAGCATTGTAGAGACATGCTCTTCTTGGGAAAAACAAAAAAGGGGCAATATAAATAAAAAAATAAATAATATTTTTTTCATTGCTTCTTTGTTTACATCACTAATGTATCTCTATTTTTTATATTACAAATAAAGCACATTTTGCAATTTTATTCGGGGTAAAGATACAATAAAATTTATTAATTTATCACACTTATACTCTTACCTTACTATATTTTTATATTTATTTAACTTTTAATCTTATAACTAATGACGGTCAAAATATTGACAATAAAAAAAATAAGGCGTATTTCACAACACGCCTTATTAAAATCAATGTTATAAAAAGAATATCATAATTTATCCCATGAATGGATAACGATAATCTATTGCTGGTAATAATGTTTCTTTTATACATCTTGGACTTACCCAACGATAAAGATTAAGTTCTGAACCTGCTTTATCATTAGTTCCAGAAGCTCTTGCTCCACCAAATGGTTGATTTCCTACAACTGCTCCTGTTGGTTTGTCGTTGATATAGAAATTACCTGCTGCATAACGTAATATATCCAATGCCTTTTCTGTTTCGTAACGGTCATTAGAGAAGATTGAACCTGTTAATGCAAATGGTGATGTTGTATCACATAAGTGAAGTGTTTCTTCAAATTTTTCTCCGTCATATAAGTAAATGGTGAAAACTGGTCCAAACAACTCAGTTTCCATTGTTTCATATTTAGGATTAGTTGTAACTATTATTGTTGGTTCAATAAAATAACCTTTCGATTTATCTCCATTTCCTCCAACAACTATCTTAGCATCAGAAGCTGTTTTTGCTCTATCAACATATTTCATTATTGTATCAAAAGCCTTTTCATCTATTACAGCATTTACATAATTGCTAAGGTCTCTAACACATCCTTGCTTCATGTCTGCTATCATTTCTTTAATATATCCAAGTGTTTCATCCCATAATGCAGTAGGGATATATCCTCTTGAAGCTGCTGAACATTTTTGTCCTTGGTATTCAAAAGCTCCTCTTACAATTGCAACTGCCAATTCTTTTGGGCAAGTAGTCTTATGTGCAAAAATAAAGTCTTTTCCTCCTGTTTCTCCAACAATTTTTGGATAAGTATTATAAGAGCCAATATTGTCACCTATTTGTTTCCAGAAATTATTAAATGTTGAAGTTGAACCTGTGAAGTGAATACCGGCTAAATTTCCTGATGCAAAGCAAGTATCAGAAATAACAGAACCACTGCCTGGAACAAAATTAATTACTCCATCAGGAACTCCTGCTTCTTTAAATAACTTCATTAAATAATAATTAGAAAGAATTGCTGTTGTTGCTGGTTTCCATACTGTAACATTACCCATAATTACTGGAGCTATATTTAAATTACAAGCAATTGCAGTGAAATTAAAAGGAGATATTGTATAAACAAATCCTTCAAGTGGACGATATTCCAAACGATTTATTGCAGTGTTATCACTAATTGGTTGTTGTGCATATATTTTTGATGCAAAATAAGCATTGTAGCGAAGGAAATCAATTGCTTCACATGCAGAGTCTATTTCTGCTTGGAAAGGATTTTTTCCTTGACCTAACATTGTTGCTGCATTAATAAGATAGCGATATTTCTTTGATAAAAGTTCTGCGGCTTTAAGCATTATTGAAGAACGTTCTATCCAATGAAGATTAGCCCATTTTTCTCTTGCCTGCATAGCTGCATCAATAGCCATTTGAACAGTTTCTGGTGTTGCTTTATGGTATGTTGCAAGAACATGTCCGTGTTCAGTTGGCATAACAACCTTACCCATTTGACCAGTCTTTACTTCCTTGCCTCCAATAATTAATGGAATTTCGATACAAGTATTATATTGTCTTTCTACTTCTTTCTGCAAAGCTTCTCTTTCTGGAGAATTTGGAGCATAACCTAATACGACTTCATTTTTGGGTCTTTCAAAAAAAAACGTTGTGTTGTTCATAAATCTTATATTGTTTAAGGATTAATATTGTCTTGTTTCTTTATTTATATCTAATACAGACTGCAAATATATTTTTTATTTTCGTCCTTTGCAAATAAAATTATACTTTTGTATATTATAACCAATAAAGAATGAGTAAAGAACTTGAATTAAACGCCCCTAACATTTCATCTAATGACTTAACTATCATTGGAATTACTACAACCATGAACAGTTTTTCTTTAGCTCAACATATAAATACTGAGTTATTAAACAATCTAACCCTCTTTAAAGATTTTGAGAGCTATGATAAAGAAAAAGACCAAACAAATAACTTTAAAAACTATTATTATTACAATGCTCCATACCGTTTACATAACCTATTAATTTCTAATAAAAACAATGAAGACAAGCTTCTCTTTGACGAAAACAAAACAATAGACTATATTTACGTACTAATAGGAAGAGACCATAGAAAACACGCAAAAACATTTCTAAACAAAATAAAACATGTCCCAAATATAGTCCTTGCACAAACAATTCATCCTGTGCCTAATACAAAAAAACAAAGTTTAGAAACAAAAGTATTAGCACAAACATTTGATATATTTGGAGAAGCTCCAATTAATATCACATCAAAGAAAAAGAATAAAAAAGAAAAAATAGAAAGTCCAAGTTTAAATCAATTTATAGAAGACCTTGATTTCAATATAGAAAATGTAATGTTCGAAAAAAGTCTTTTCTTGGCATATAAAATAATACCTAATGAAGCAATTATAAAACTAACCCAAAATATCTTAAAGCATTACTCCCAAGAGAATATCAAACCTATACAATTAGAAAACTATCATCTAACTATTGCATTTATTGGTAATATCTCAAAAAAACATATAAAAAACATTATAATTACAACCCAAGATATAACTAAACAACTAAATGGTATAGAAATAGAAATAGATAAAATAGGATTCTTTGAAGGCAAAAGAAATAACCTTGTTATATGGTTTGGAATAAAAGACAACGAAGAACTCAATCAAATAACAAAGACAATAAGAAAAACCTATAAGGAAAACAATATCAATTACTACCCAACTTCATTTCATCCTCATATCACAATAGCAAAAATAAAAGAGCTAAAAGAAAAAGAAAAGACCAAAGAAAAAATCGAAACCCTATTTAATATTCCTCCTCAAAAACTAACCCTAACTAATCCTACCATCTTTGAAAGCATATCAATAGAAAACACTACTCGTTACGATATAATACAATCATTTTAAAGGGCATAAGAAAAAGCAAATTATTTAACCAGAATAATTAAAGATTTATTATCTTTGCACTATAAACATTGCTCACCCTAAGAAAGAGTATGTTTATACTTAAAGTATCTCCAAAACATCATTAATTATTATGATGTACATTCCCAAGTTTTATGATGTATATCAAACAAGGGCTACGGTGTACACCATAGCACCTAAAAGATATGCATCTTTCAATATCTGAACTTAATATAAATAGTTCTAAACTTAGTTTAGTTGTAATTAAACTTAATTTCCTTGCAGAAATAGTTAATTTAATTTCAAGTAGATTTTATTTTCACTAATTAAAAGTTCAAATGGTTATATTTTTGCAAAGAAATATTTTTTTTCTCCACTAATTCCATTAACATTAAAACCTAATAAAAACAAGACTTTCATGCTTTCTGAAATATTTATTTTGAGATAAAATGAGTCTATGAAAAAACAATTTACTACTTTTGCTAATTATAATTTGTAATTATTTTATACACAAGCAATTTAAACAAAGATTAACCATTAATCATTAAATAGAATGAGTCTTTATTATGTAAACAAAAATGCACAAGATTCAGGTGAACATGAAGTCCATAAAGAATCTTGCAACTATCTTCCGAGTGAAGATAATTTAATTTATTTAGGTGATTTTCCAACCTGTGCAGAAGCCATTAGAGAAGCAAAAAAACATTATCCTGATGTTGATGGTTGTTATTATTGCTGTTTTCCTTGCAATAAAAAAGATAGAAACTTAAAAAAGGATACTCTTAGATAAAAAAAACATACTTATTTTTCTTCTAATTTTCTATCATCTCACAAATAGAGATAAAAAGTTTGGTTTCTTTATCATATATTGATGTTATTTTAACCAAATTTGAATTATTATGTATTGTGGGAATTTGATTCAAGGTTGATTCTGGTAATTCAATATAGAAAGATTTAAAATTATTGGCTATACCTGTACCTATACATTTCACATAAGATTCTTTGATTGTCCAAATTTTTGTGAAAGCTTTGTTTTGTTCTTCTTTGTCTTTTATATTCCTTAAATATTCCGCTTCTTTAGGGTGGAAAAAGCGATTTGCTATTTCAAGCTTTGATTTCCTTTCTTTTTCTATATCTATTCCTATTGATTTTTCACAAAAGGCTATTGCTATATAATTATTTGTATGAGATATCGAAAATTGAAGACTTGGATTAAAAACAAAAAATGGCTTACCTTCTTTACTGTAATTTATTTCAGTATCGAATTGTAAACCCTTTTCTTGAATTTTATGTATTAGTAATTGCTTTGCCCATAAAGATATTTGTTTTGGTTTTGATAGGTTTTTATCTTCTCCAAATAATCTAAGAGCCTCATCAATATGGTAAACGTAATACTCCATTTTCTTTGCAATTAATTTCTGAAATATTTTTCAAGATTAAAAAATAAGGGCAGAGGTAAACCCTGCCCCTAAGCATATCATCTGATTAGAAATAATACTATTGTATTTCTAATAGTTCAACATCAAATACTAATGTACTTCCTGCTGGGATTGTTCCTACTGGAGCATCACCATAAGCAAGATCTGCTGGGATAAAGAATTTGTATTTTGAACCAACACTCATCAATTGCACTCCTTCTGTCCAACCTGGTATTACTTGATTTAATGGGAATGAAATTGGTTCATTTCTTAAAACAGATGAATCAAACACTTCTCCATTTAATAAACATCCATGATAATGAACATTTACTGTATCTGTTGATTTTGGTTTTACACCTTCTCCTTCTTTTTCTACTTGGTATTGTAGTCCGCTTGGAGTTTCTATGATGCCGTCTTTTTCACGATTTGCTCTTAAAAACAATTCTCCTTCTTCTCTTGCTTTTAAACCAGCTTGTTTCATTGATGCTTGTTTCTTTCCTTGCATTTCTTGTTGCCAAGCTCCCATAACAGCATTTTTATCTTCATCTGTTAATAAGTCAAGATGTTTTCCTTCTGCTACTGATTTTAAAGCCTCAATCATTATTTCAAGGTCTAAATCATATCCTTCTCTTAGAAAGCTGTTACCAATGTCTTCGCCGATAATATAGCTTACTTTGGCTTTGTCGTTTTTTAATTCCATTTTTTATTGTTTATGTGTGTGTATTTGTTTTATCTTTTTATTTTACCATTAATTTTATGACCATTAAACATTTGTCATTAACAATTACTTAATTATCTTAAGTTCGTCAATTAAATTCTTTGCCCCTGCAAACTTATCTATTATAAATAATACATAACGTATATCTACATTTATTGTTCTTTGTAGTTCTGGTTCAAAAGCTATATCACCACTCATTGCTTCCCAGTTCCCATCAAAAGCCAAACCTATTAGCTGTCCTTCTGCATTTATAATTGGTGAACCAGAATTTCCTCCTGTGATATCGTTATTTGAAAGGAAACATGTTGTTATATTGCCTTTAGCATCTGCATATTGTCCAAAATCTTTCTTATTATAAAGTTCTTTTAATTTTTCTGGCACTATAAATTCATCTGATGTTGAATCTTCTTTTTCCATTACTCCAGAAAGAGTTGTTGTGTAATCATAATGTATTGCATCAGCAGGGTAATAATCAAGTACCTGTCCATAAGTCATACGCATTGTCATATTTGCATCTGGGTATTGTACTAATGAAGGATCCATTTCTCTAAGTGCTGCAACAAAACGTTGGCGTGCTTGTGATAAATTTTCATCTGCCTTTTCTAAATTTTCATCTTGAATACCAAGGAAAGAATATGCTGTTAATCCTGCTTGTGAAATTAGGTCTTTCTTAAGCTTCTTCGCTTTTGGATTTTTCATGAATTTTTCAAAGCTTTCCTTGTTTCCAAATACAGATTCCTCAAATGCTTCTTTTACATATTCATCTAAATTACCTTTAAACTTTTTATGTAAAGTGTTATAGATTGGATTATTATTATCAATGGTTGAGAACATCGTTATTAATGAACGGAAAAGTTCTTTTTCTGTTTCTTGGTCATATTTTTCAAAATGTTCTAAACCTAATTCTTTTATTCTTTCTATAGCTTTACTATATTTAGGATCTTTCTTATCTATTGAATTTAGTGTCATTGCCGTACGGAATGCCAATAACACTCTTTGATTTGTAATTAGTCCTAAATTTGCATACCAAGAATATTTTGTACTTGATGAATTTCCTATAACTTTACATGCTTCGGAAAGATCTTTTACTACATCACCATATTTTTCTACTCTTGATTTATCTTCTTGAATCCATTTTGTTAAACGGTCTTCTATTGCTTTTTTCTTTCCATAAACATCAAGACGTTTTAATCCTCTTAGTTCTCCTTTTTTATTCTTCCATAAGTTCATATATCCTGCATAATCGGAAGCATACATAAGTCGGATTCTATCTTCTTTATCCATCATCTTCTTCATTGTTGGCAAAACATACTCTCCAGCTCTTACAACAGCAGGGTCTGATACATTAATTGTATTTTCAACTTCTCCTGAAGTCATATATCTTTCAGTACTCCCTGGATAGCCCCATATCATTGTGAAGTCGCCTTTATTTACACCTTTAAGACTTATTGGAAGGAAATGTTTAGGCTTATATGGTTGGTTGTCTTTTGAAAATTTTGCTGGTTTATTTTCTGCATTTGCATATACTCTAAATATAGAAAAATCTCCTGTATGACGAGGCCACATCCAGTTATCTGTATCACCTCCAAATTTTCCTATTGATGATGGTGGAGCTCCAACAAGACGAACATCAGTAAAAACTTCATAAATGAACATATAATATTCTAACCCTTCAAAGAAAGGCTTTATATCTACCTTGTATTGCCCATTTGCTGAATATTTTTCTTTTAAGTCTGCTATACGTAATAAAATTGAATCTTTTATAGGAGTTCTATCTAATTTATTTACATAATCACCTAATAATTCTTTTGTTACATCATCCATTCTTACTAAGAATGATACTGTCAATCCTTGTATTGGAAGTTCTTCTGAAAGATTATTCGCCCAAAAACCATTTTTTAAGTAATCATGTTGCACTGTTGATTGACTTGTTATTGCATCATAACCACAATGATGATTAGTGAATAATAGTCCTTTTTCCGAAACTATCTCTCCTGTACAACCGCTTCCAAATTGCACTATTGCGTCTTTTAGGCTTGAATTATTAAAACTATATAGTTCTTCTGCCGTTAATTTTAATCCCATCTTTTGCATATTGGAATAATTTAACTTCTTAAAGAACATTGGCAACCACATCCCCTCGTCTGGAGTTGGAGTTGGTGTTGGTTTAGCATATCCTATCGTTGTTATAAAACATAATGCTAAGGCAATTAATGTAATTTTCTTCATCTTGTTTTCCTTTTAATGTATATATTTTACTTGAGAGTACTTTTCTTTCTCAAATACTAACTTTGCCATTTCTTGTATTTCTTCTGCTTTAACCTTTTCTATCTCTTCATTTGTTATTCTTAAACTATCTATTCTATTATAATTAAGAATTGACTTACCCATAGATATTACTTCATTTTGGTTGCTTTCGTATTGTATCGCTAACTGTCCTATAAGTTGCTGTTTAGCCTGTTTTAGAGCTAATGGTTTTATTGGCTTTTGGCAGAAATAATCTAACTCATTTTCTATTAGTTTTATTGTAGCATCTATATGTTTTTCATCTGTAGCGGCATACACAGAAAAAAGACCTGCATCAGAATAAGCAGTATAGTTTGATTCTAAAGCATAAGTGAAGCCATACTTCTCACGAATTTTCATATTTAACCTTGAATTCATCGCTGGTCCTCCTATTATATTATTTAATAGTGAAAAGGCCACTTTATGCTTATTTTTATAACTAAATGCAAGGTTACCAATAATTACATGTGATTGATATGTTTCTCTATTATATATTTTAGTCTTAGGTTTATAGTTTTTATATGGAGTTCTCTTGATTTCTTTATTATTTGTTTCTATGTTTCCAAAATATTTTTCACATAGCATCACCCAATCATCAAAATCAATTTCTCCTATTGTAGAAATTACCATTGAATTTGTAGAGTAAGTTCTTGCAATAAATTGTTTAACATCTTCACTCGAAAACGCCATTAGTCTTTCTGGAGTTCCTAATATATATCGTCCTAAACCATGATTTCCAAATACCAAATTATCAAAGTCGTCAAATATTAGTTCCGAAGGGTCATCTGCATAAGAATTCATCTCATCTATAATAACTGTCTTTTCTTTCTCTAATTCTTTTTCTGGAAAAATTGAATTAAAAACAATATCAGAAAACAACTCTAATACCCTTTCATGGTAAGCATTTAGAAATGTTGCATATATACAAGTTTCTTCTTTCGTGGTGAAAGCATTAAGCTCTCCCCCTACTCCATCAATTCTATTTAATATATGTACGTTTTTTCTCTTTTTTGTTCCTTTAAATATGCAATGTTCAATAAAATGTGCTATCCCATTTTCAGAAGGCAATTCATCTCTTGACCCTACATTAATTGTTATCGCACAATGAGCAACTGGAGAATAAGTAGAACGATGAATAAGCCTTATCCCATTGGATAACTCATGATGACGATATACAAACTCAGATTCTAATACCACAAATGTTTTTTGTTATTAAAGTTTTTTTTTAGTTTATGGAGTTATTAACGAGATATTATATAAAATCCTGAATCGCCACTACGTTGACTTATCTTCTTCATAAAATCACTTGCTTCTTTCATTGATCGACGTGAACCATAACTTACATAATAAATTGGTTTATCGTTTTTAGTCTTAGATACTATATAGCTATCATATCCCATACTTCTTGCCTTACGAGAGGCTTGTTGTGCATTGGATAAATCTCCAAATGTTCCTCCAACGACATCGAATCCAAGACGTGATACAGACTGCATCGTAATAGGTGTTGTATAATCTATTTCTGCTGTTGGTGTTGGTGGATTATCTTTTTCTCCTGTTGGTTTTAATTTATCTGCTTCTTTTTTAGCTTTTTCTTTTGCTATCTTTCTATTTTGTGCAGCTATTTTTTGTTTTTCTTTTTGCTCAGCAGTTAATTTTACTTCTGGAGTTTCTATTATTGGAGTTTCTATTTCGGTTGTTGGAGTTTCAACAATTTGGACTGTTGGAGTTGCAATAGGAATAATAATAGTTTTTTCTGCAACTCTATCACATTTTGGTGTAATAAAGTTATTCAAACGTAGAGTTATTGGTTCTAAAGTTTTATTTCCTTTTAACCAACACATGTAATGTGCAAATACTAAAGCTCCAAAAGCTAATAATGCTAAAAGAACTATGCTAAATAATACAGTCCACAATACCCTATTTCTTTTTCTATTTATCTTCTTTTCTTTTTTCCTATTTTCTTTTATTACTTTTGCTTCTTTTCTAAATTTCTTGCTGTTCTTATAATCAAACTCATCTTTTTCTTCATCCTCTTCTTTTTCATCCTCTTTTCTTTGGTGTTTGAGTCTTTTTTCTACTTCTTTTTGGGCTTGTTCAAGTTGGAAAGTATTTCTTTCAATTGCTTTTCTTTCTTCAAATACAATATCCTTTGATTCTGCTTGTTCAATATTCAATGAATTATCTACCTCATTGTTTTCTTCTTTTTCAAAAACTCTTTCTTGATTTCGGTCATTAATATTTATTACCTCATCTGTTCTCATATCAACATTTGAAGATGTTCCAAGAACGACTCTTTGAATTGGCTCTTCAACACTATGTTCTATAATTGGTTCTTCAACTATTGGTTCTTTTGTAATTATTGGTTGAATAAAATCTCCTTGTTCAAAAGTCTTAACAGATTTAAGTGTTGAAAATGCAAAAGCACTGTCAAGTAGATTTAATCCTTCTTGTGGAACAAAAGCATATCCTCTTCCAATTCCTTTTGATAGAGTTCCTAAATCCCCTAA
Source organism: Bacteroidales bacterium (assembly GCA_041662185.1). GTDB lineage: Bacteria > Bacteroidota > Bacteroidia > Bacteroidales > P3 > UBA10566. The sequence continues at coordinate 13,498 of JBAZSY010000012.1, read as the reverse complement.
TTTACATATATTTGATAATTCAATTCTTTCTTTAACACTATCTGAATATTGTGTTACCCATTTAATAGCAGTATCAACAGATATAAACTCATTCTTAGCCATTGATTGAACAAAACTTAAATCATCGTTGAGTTCATTTACAAAAGTTATTGACCTACTTGGAGGTGTTAAAGTATTTGTTATTGGACTCATTGAAGCATGTGTATAAGAAACACGGAACGTACCTATTCCTATTAGTTCCGCACTATCATTCTTCTTTAAATACTCTAATAAATTTGCTGAAACATTCATAGTATTATCTATTTAAATTATTTATATCTTTTTCTTTGCTGAGTTATAAGTATTTATCTACCCTTTTTTCTTTGCTTAATACAAGTTTTATTATTACGATTTTTTTTCAAAAGCGTTTCATTGAAATATATTTTGGCAAAAATCAATCCCTACCATTAACCATTAATTTTTCCAAGTCTTCTGGTGTATCTATTCCAATACTTTCAAACTCTGTAATATTAACTTTAATCTTATAACCTTCTTCTAACCAACGTAACTGTTCTAAGGATTCTATTTTCTCAAGTCTTGATGGGTAAAGTTTAACAATAGTTTTCAACACTTCTGCCCTATAAGCATACAAACCAATATGTTTATAGTAATTACCCTTTGCAATTCCATACTCATAGGTTTCTTGTCTGTCGTAAGGAATTATTGACCTTGAAAAATATAAGGCATTCTTATTTTCATCAAATACTACCTTTACTACATTTGGAGACGATAGAGTTTTGAGGTCTTCTATCATCTTACAAAGAGTTACTATTTGTGTTTGATTATCTTTTAATAATGGGATAAGAACTTGTTTTAATTGTTCTTTTTTTATCAAAGGTTCATCACCTTGAATATTTACAACTAAATCAAATCTCTCTCCGCTTTCCTCAATTATCCTTAAAGCTTGCTCACATCTTTCCGTTCCACAAGAATGATTATCATCTGTCATAATTGCACTATAGCCATAAGACCTGACAACATCATATATCTGACGGCTATCTGTTGCAACAACAACCTTATCAAACAAACCACTTTCTACAACTCTCTTACATACACATACCACCATTTCCATATTCCCAATCTTAACCAATGGCTTGCCCGGGAAACGTGTTGAGGCATATCTTGCAGGAATAACTCCTAATACTCTTTGCTTAACTTCGTCCATAACTTCCTCAAATTCTAAAACAATCCGTTAATCTCTGCATTAATCTTGTCTATCACAACTCCTAAATCCGATTTATTTGTTGTAAAATCTAAATTATCTATATCTATTATCAATAACTTACTTTCCTTATAATCATTAATCCATCTATCATATCTTTCATTCAAAGAAGTAATATAATCTAATCTTATCGAATTCTCATACTCTCTTCCTCGCTTTTGAATATTTCGGATTAGAGTTGGCACAGAAGCTTTGAGATAAATTAATAAATCAGGTGGTTGAATAAAAGAGTTTAAAAGCTCAAACATGTCAAGATAGGTCTCATAATCTTTTGTAGCCATTAGTCCCATTGCATGAAGATTAGGTGCAAAAATATAAGCATCTTCATATAGGGTTCTATCTTGAATTATTTTTTTGTATTGTTTTCTATGTTCAATTAAATGGCGAAAACGTTTATTAAGAAAATATATTTGTAGGTTAAAACTCCAACGACGCATATCATCATAGAAATTTGCTAAATAAGGATTACCATCTACTTGTTCAAACATAGGACTCCACTTAAATTGATTAGCCAAAAGCTCTGTCAATGTTGATTTTCCACTACCTATATTTCCTGCAATAGCAACGTGCATATAATATCTTTTTTTGTTTATTAACCCACAAAGGTAGAAAATTTATTTTTAATATCGTTATTGTTTAAAAAAAATCTACTTTTGCACCTTCAAAAGGACGCTAAAAACAAATAAAAATGGCATTAGAAAAAATAATTAATTACAAAATGATTAAGTCAGAAGACTTAAATCATCATGGCACTTTATTCGCAGGACGTAGTGCAGAATGGTTTGTTGAATCTGCATTTATAGCCGCAGCAAGTAAATTAGACCCAAAACACATAGTATGTTTGAAAGTTCATGGTTTAGAATTCACACACCCAATGCGCTTAGGGCATATTCTTGGATTTGAAAGCCGAATAGTACATACCGGGAGAACATCTCTAACAGTATATTCTAAAGTTCATGAAGTAAAAAGTTTAGAAGATAAATGTTTAGATGGATTTATCACATTCTGTTACGTTGACGAAAATTCAAAATCAACACCACATAACATTTCTGTGGATCCAGAAACAGAAGAAGAAAAATTCCTTAATGATAAAGCTATCGAATTACTAAAAAAAAGAAACTAACAAGGAATTAACTAATTCTATCAATATATTTTTTCAAACCCAACAAACGTATGGGGTAGGGTTTGTTATTACCAAAACTAAAATTCTAAAAGAATCTAATACCGCAATAATGAGACCATTGTAAAAGCAATAATGCTCTCTAAATAAGTTTTCATAGCCTCTTTTCTTACTTATTTTCACTATTTGACACAATTATCTCTGATAAATGATATAAATAGAGACCGTTGCAAGATAAAAAGGAGTTTATTTTTGGTACATCAAAGTTTTTTTTGTTGTGAAATCTTGTTTTGTTTTCGTAAATCAAGGTTTAATTTCTGAAAGATATACATCTTGTATTTTTAAAAATTTTAGGGAGGGTTTTATTAATTAACTCTTATGGATTTTTTTTGAGTTGTTTTGATTTGCAAATATACTAATTTATTTTCTATTTTGGGGATAATTATTGGATATTATAATGGCATTTTTATTATACTTTATATCTTTTATTTCTAAGTTAAGCCATGTCCAATCGGCTTTGTCTAACTCCCACATTACTTTTGTTTTTGAGGGAACTCTTATTCCTTCAAATGTTTTGTATTCTTGAACTGTTATTACCCATGGATAGTGTTTTGACTTTTGTACATTATCTTTATAACGCATGGTTGTGAATTTTATAAAGTCTCCTTTTTCATTAAAATAGAAAGTTCCACTTGCAACTGTTCCTTTATAATTTATATTGCTTTTGCTGATAAGAAATCTATTTCTTCTCATTCTATTAGCGGACTAATTACGAATGATGGCGACCATACTATTTCTGCCAAATAACGTTGTAAAGCTCCTTCATCTAATTTTTCTCCTCTTTCATTTACAACATTTATTAGCGAATTCAATTTACCTTCAACTGATTTGTCTCTTCCTTTAATTTTTATTAAAGGTATCATGTCCATATCAACTGTCCAAAATATAAAGGCTGGCTTTTAAGAAAATTAATAAATAATAATTCGGTATTATCACTTTTATTTTAGTAATATTGTAGCTTGAAAAATTTAATTATGAAAGAAGAACGAATAAATTATATTAATGATAAGCCAATAAATAAAGAAGGAAGCTTTGTTTTGTATAAAATGCAAGCATCTGTTCGCATTAATCATAACTTGGCATTGGAAGCTGCTATTTGTAAAGCTAATGAATTGGATTTACCATTAAAAATTATTTTCAGAATAGATACTTCTTTCCCAGAAGCTAATTATCGTCATTTTGTTTTTATGATTCAAGGCATAAAGGATATTCAAGATAAGTTAATTAACCTTGGTGCAAGCTTTGAAATTATTACAAATAAAGAAGATAATTTATTCCTTAATTTCATTAATAATGCTGCTTCAATTATAATGGATAAGAATTATCTAAGAATTCAGAAAGAATGGAAAAACTGGATAGAAGAAAATGCAAATTGTGAAATTATTGAAATAGAAGATAATATTATTGTTCCTGTCAGCTCTACATCATATAAAGCAGAATGGGCTGCAAGAACCATTAGACCTAAGATAATGTCTAAGATTGATTATTTTACTGATGATTCAATTTCCCTTACTGCTCTAAAACATAAAGCACAAGTAAATATCGAACAGATTAATCGCAATAATAAAATTCTAAAACATACACTCAAAAAGCTTAAAGAGAACAATTATCTTTCAGAAGTTGAATTTAAGGGAGGAGAAACTTATGCCAAGAATATACTAAAGGAATTTATTGATAGCAAGCTAACGAATTATGATATTAATCATAATGACCCTTCTTTAAAAGGAAGCTCTCTTTTATCTCCTTATATTCATTTTGGACAAATTTCTCCAATAACCATAGTTCAAGAATTAAAACATAATCCAAAGGCTGAAAAATTTATAGAGCAGTTGGTTGTTCGTAGAGAATTAGCAATTAACTATACTTATTTTACTCCTGACTACGACAAATACTCTTCAATTCCCTTATGGGCAAAGAATACATTAGAAAAGCATAAAAATGATAACCGTTCAATTCTATATAATCTTGAAAAACTTGAACAAGCCTCTACGTTAGATAAGTCTTGGAATGCTTCAATGATTGAAATGGTAGAAACGGGTTATATGGAAAACACTATGAGGATGTATTGGGGAAAGAAAATTATTGAATGGTCTCCTACTCCAGAAGAAGCATATAGTAGAATGGTTTATTTGAATAATAAATACTTTCTTGATGGAAGAGATCCTAATTCTTATGCAGGAATAGGCTGGTGCTTTGGACTACACGACAGACCATGGAAAGAACGTTCAATATTTGGAATGGTAAGATATATGAACGAAGCAGGACTACAACGCAAATACAAAATTGAAGATTATATTAGCAAATACAGTAAGCCATAATTTAGTATATAAATTAATAGATAAATTCTATATCTTTAATATCTAATCTTGAACCTGAATATTATAAATAGTGCAATTCTTAGTTTTATTCTAACAACTAAAGTATAACAATTTATTTGAAACCAAGCTATAAAGAAAAAAGCCCTTGCTAATAATTTAGTAAGGGCTAATAATATAGATTTATTTTCTATTGGTTAAGTCGAGCTGAAAATGTTTTTGGGGCTGCAATTGAATCCATATCTAAATGAAATGTTGGACTATTTTTCCCTTCTGGAAGATCTCTTAATGTAAAGTTATTACAAGCTCTTCCTAATTCTATTTCTTTCGTAAGTGCTGTTGAAATCATATTTGTAGCTACGCTTAATAATGCTCCGGCTAAGCCTCCTCCTGAAACATAATTAGGTGGAGTGTATGTAATAGTTCCTATTCTGTTAAATAATACTTCATCAGTTTTAGTTGATTTAAGTATATATTCAATCTTAACAGTTATGTATGAACCAATAGTTGATTTTGTCCAATCGTGAATTACTGTAAAGAGAACTGCATCGCATCCAAATAACTCTCCTACATCCTTCATAGAATTATTTAAAAACATTTCTGCATCATAAGCACTTTCTTCTTTTAATATATCCAAAGAAAGAAGTGGTGGTAATACATAATATCCTTTTTGTGTAATTGGAACTATAAGTGAACTGTAAAATGTTTCTTTAGCTTCAACATTGGTAGTTCTGTTTATTGGTGGAAGAATTAGAATAGAACTTGTGTTTTCTTCATATATACCTTTATAAGCTTTTGACTTTTTTGTTAGATTTTTGTTTTGAGAGCATCCTGAAATCAAAACTATTGCTGCTATAATTAATAGTAACTTTCTCATTTTTCTAAACGTTTTAATATTCTATCAACAAATTTCTTTGATTCTGGGTAAAGTATTGTTTCTTTTTTTAATAGTTCTTTCCCTTTATCTACTTCACCTTTTTTGATAAGCAAGTAACCATAATCGGCAAGAACTCCTGGAGGTGGTGTTTTACTAACTGATGAAGTATTTTCAATCAGTTCATCATATATATCTAATAAATTATCTAAACTTTCATCATCACTATTCTTTATATATGCAAAGACTGCTGTATCATATCCTTTCCAATTATATAGTTTGGGGGTGGCACAAGAAGATATAACAAGAGTTAGTATTATTAATAATAAGTATTTTTTCATCGTAGTACTATTTTTTTAGTTTCTTGTAAGCCAATAAATATGTTTTCTTCAACAACAACCTTACCATTATTAATAACTCTTACTTTATGTTTTCCTGGAGTTATGATTACTGGTTCTGCTTTTCTTTTTAATTTAAGAGTTTTTACTTCTCTTTGAATAGGTTTTTCTTCATCAATTTGAACTTCAACATTAGAATAATCTGAATTATCAGAAAGAACAATTACATAAGAAATATTATCCTTTGAAGCTGATGTTGTACTATACCATTTACTTGTGTTACATGAAGTAACTCCAATAACTATCATTAATAATAAAATTATCTTTTTCATAGCTTATTTTATTTCTGTTATGTAATACTTATCTAAATTTTGAATATCAATTTTACCATCAGTTAAATCACCCATTGAAACTTCATCTTGAATTGTTGAGCCATAAATTTGAGTAACTTTAAATTTAGCAACTTTCTTTCCTGGTAAATTAACCATAATACCTGTTTGAGGATTCTTTACTCTCTTGCCCTTTTCAATAACATCAAATTCATTACCAACTGCAATTCCTTGTGATTTACCTCCAGAAATAATATAAACACCATCTTCAACTGATAAAAAATAAGCCTTCCAATCATTATCCATACATTTGTTGATTATGTTTTCTACCAATTTAGAAATAGCAGCAGAAATAGCTTTATCAGATAAAGTAGCATCAAAATCAGCAGTCTTACCAATTCCTAATACTTTCTTATCTTCAACAGAAGCTTCGCCTTTTGCTTCTTCACTATAAATAACCAATCCTGTTGAAACATCAACCAAGCGAACACTTACAGTCGCTTCAACAATTTGTTCTTTTTTATCAGTAAATACTCCTGTTGAACCAATGGTCTTTCTTCCGTATTCTGTTATTGAGCCAATAATTACATAATCAGCACCAATATTCTGAGAAACTTGCTGAGTGGTATTTAATTCATTTACAATTTTATCATAGTCTTGTCTTTCAATAAGAATAAACTTATTGCTTTGAGCTAAGCGTGATGACAAGATATCTGAAGCTTGTTTACCCATGGGATCATTATCCTTATCATAGAAAACAGATTTAGAATACTTGGTTTCGTTTGAAAAACGTCCAATCGCAACCTTTCTTTTTAAAGTTTTACTTTCTTGACTAAAACAAGCTATGCTAACAAAGCAAGTAAGTATAGCCATTAATAACCAGCGTTTCTTCATAAATGAGATACATTAAAATCTACTCAGCCCTCAAATAGATATTAGTATAAAATACAAAAGTGTTAGGACTGCAAATAATAGAAACTATTAACAAACACTTTAATTTCTTGTTGCAAAACTAATAAATAAAAACTAATTAACAACAAAAAATGGTAAAATAAAAAAAGCCCTTGCTAATAATTTAGTAAGGGCTTAATGTATTTTGATTCTATTAGTAGATAAATTCTACATCCTTTATATCAAGTCTTGAACCTGGAGCGCCCCAAAACATATCTCCATAAGCACTTGAGCTAAATACAACTATTATATTATCTACTAATGAGTTTGCTGGCGCATATTCTTCTTGAACTTCTGAAATATCATAAGTTGTTCCATTAGGAATAAATTTATAATAAACGACTTCACCCCTTATCCCTCCTATTCCAATATATGGTTTATCATTTAATGTCTGTGCATCTGGTTGTCCATATATAAACGGAAGAGTTATCTCAACAAAACCTGTTTCAGAATTAAAGTCTCCTATTGTTTCGCTTGTTCTTAACCATGCAGTAGCTACTCTATAATATTTATTAGCATCAAGACTATGGTTTTGAAGTAAAAAATATACCTCACAAGAATCTAAATAAGGTCTTCCTTGAGAATCTCCTGCCAATATTGTGTGATTATCTCCATCCTTCATAACATCTCCTGCCTTATATCTCATTTTAAACTTAACTTGAAGAGGTTTCTTATAGAAAGGAGTACCAAAATTAATCATCTTTCTTGGGTTAGGGTCAGAACCTATTCCTGGTAAATATGTAGAGTTATAAATAAATTTACCTGTAAATAAAGCACCTGCTACAATAGCACAATGCATCATGGCCCCAACGCCATATACTTTTGTTTCCATAGAAGTATAGTCTGCATTTTCAACACCTGGTTTTGGATTTACAGAAAAGAAACCTGTTAATATATTAGCTTTTGCAGAATGTTGCCAAGGAGAAAATTTATTTACTTCTCCAGGAAAATAAGCATAGGTAGAACCTATTTTAATATCATTACCATTTTCATCTTTTGCAATTGTCCATGTTTTCATATCTGAATAAGCCAATTGCAATGGAGCATCAGCATAAAACACTCTTACTTTCCAGACCTTAGAAATGTCATTATCCTCTGCGGTAAGTTTAAATATTACATCATTAGAGAAGTCCTTAATCTTTAATGGGTCTTTATCGCATTTAGCCAAAGGAGAATATTTTACAGAACTAACAATAAGATTATTATAATTCATAGATATTGGAACACCAATCTCAACAATTCCCGTATCTGTTTTAGAACCAGAAATTATTCTATTTGAAATCTGACCCGATATATCAAAAACCAATATATTGCAATCCTTAGATTCTTCGTAATACTTTTCATCAACACAACTTATAAAGACAGTTGATAATAAAACCAATGCTAATAATATTCTTTTCATATCTTTATTTATTTATCCACAGATATTCACAAATTTACTCAGATTCTTTTTTCTTATTTTTGTCTAAAGATTTCCTCATATTTCTATTTATTAAACTAATTTATACCATTCTTATATCTTTAAATTATCAAACCTAAATTTGTGAAAATTTGTGGACAAAAATCATTTACTCAATCCAAAATAATAAGCAAAGCCAAAGTAAATATTAAACGGATTTAATTTAAAATCAAGAGAAAAATCCGATGCGGAGCCATCTTTAGTTTCATCTTGCCTAATAAAAGAACGATTATAATATACCATTACAGGATTAAATGCAAACTCAAAGGCAAATCCTTCTTTTAGGAAATACATAAATCCAGGAGAAAGTCCAATACTTATTTCATGAGTCGTTTTCATTAACTTCTTTACATCTTCACCACCATCATATACATCTCTTGTTAAAGAAGAAATATAAGAATAAGTGATATTGGTTTCATTATAAACAAAAAACCTATTAGAATGTCCTATTGGCACATAGTTCTTAACTCCAGTACCAATATTAAAGGAAGATGAAACTACATTAGAATTATAAGTAGAGGCATCAATCAAAAGATCTAACAACTTAGCACTAATAGTGTAGCGTTGATCACTAAAAGCATAACTAACCTTAGCACCCCAAGCAACATTATCAGCAATAAACCAAGAACCCGAAAGAGAAAAATCACCTGAAATATTCTTTATCTCATTAATATCAACAACAGTCAAAAGCATATCATTAGAAACATCTTTCTTCGAGAAACCTACCTTAAAACCAAAACTGCTAATCCCATTGGTTAGAAATGCTTTTTTTACCGAAGAAGTTGAATCGCCTTGAGCTAAACAATTAATAGAACTAAATAGCAACAACACGGATAAGATTAAATTACTTACTCTATTCATATTCTTTATATTTCTCTCGCCAAAAGTACAAATTAATAATTACATAAAAACATTTACACAAAAAAAAGAGACGCGATAAATCGCATCTCTACATATATTTATATTATTTATTCTGAAAGATACCAAGAATACATCTTTTCTACTCCTTCATCAATATCTATCTTATGATGCCAACCAAGCAAATGAAGCCTTGAAGGATCTGTTAACTTACGCATTGTTCCATCGGGTTTATCTTCATTAAATACTATATAACCATTAAACCCAACTTGCTTTGCTATTAAATATGCTAAGTCTTTAATAGTTATTTCTTTTCCTGTTCCAATATTAATATGACAATTTCTTATCTCTTTGCTGTTCTTTGGTTTTAAATCTTCATAGTTCACATTTTCCATAACAAACACACAAGCATCTGCCATTTCCTCACTCCAAAGAAATTCTCTTAATGGTGTTCCTGTTCCCCAAATCTCTATTGTTACCTTATCCCCATTCTTAGATATACCATATTTCTTTAATATACTAAGAATTTCGTCCTCTGATGCTTTTCCATTCACTCCTTCAATAGGATATTTATCTAAGTCTTCCCTAACACTATCCCAATCTCCAATTATTAAACACTTACCAAGATGAGCTTTTCTAACTAAAGCTGGTAGAACATGACTTTTTTCTAAATCAAAATTATCATTAGGTCCATAAAGATTAGTAGGCATTACTGCAATAAAATTAGTTCCATATTGAATATTAAAACTTTCACACATTTTTAAACCTGCAATCTTAGCAATAGCATAAGGTTCATTAGTATATTCTAAAGGCATAGTCAAAAGTGCATCTTCCTTCATTGGTTGAGGACAAGCAGCAGGATAAATACAAGTAGAACCAAGAAACAATAATTTCTTAACTCCATACTTATAAGCCGAGCCAATAACATTATTTTGAATCTGAAGATTATTAAATATAAAATCAGCCTTATACTTACTGTTAGCAACAATACCACCAACAAAAGCAGCCGCTAAGAAAACATAATCAGGTCTTTCCTTATCAAAGAATTCTTCTGTTGAAGCTTGACTTCTTAAATCAAGTTCCTTTGAAGACCTTAAAACAAAATTTGTATATCCTTTGTCTTGTAAATTCTTTAAAATAGCAGAACCAACTAAACCATTATGCCCTGCAACAAATATCTTACTATTCTTTTCCATATTCACTTCTTTTTTCTTTCTTGTCCACAAATTACACGAATTACTCTAATTATTCTTTCTCTTGTTGTCCAATAATTATTCTTTCTTGTCTAATTTAGATTCATAATTATAAAATTAATTCGTGTAAATTCGAGAAATTCGTGGACAAAAAATCTGTGGACAAAAAAACTATAATTTCATATCATTTTCAACCATGATCTTAATTAACTCTTCAAATGAGGTTTTGTTTGGATTCCAACCTAAGACTGTTTTTGCCTTTGTTGGGTCTCCTAATAATTGCTGCACTTCAGAAGGGCGGAAATAAGATGGGTCAACTTCAACCAAAACATCACCATTAAAAATATTTATACCTTTTTCATTAACGCCTTCACCATCCCAACGCAATTCAATACCTGCGTATTTAAATGCTAAAGTACAAAACTCTCTAACTGTATGATATTCTCCTGTTGCAATAACAAAATCTTCAGGAGTTTCATGTTGAAGCATTAACCACATACATTCCACATAATCTTTAGCATAACCCCAATCTCTAAGAGCAGAAAGATTACCTAAATAAAGTTTTCTTTGTAAACCCTTAGCAATACGAGTTGCAGCAAGAGTTATCTTACGAGTAACAAAAGTCTCTCCCCTACGTTCACTTTCATGATTAAACAAAATACCATTCACAGCAAACATACCATAAGACTCACGATAATTCTTAGTAATCCAAAAACCATATAATTTAGCAACCCCATAAGGAGAACGTGGATAAAAAGGAGTAGTTTCCTTTTGTGGAATCTCTTGAACCAAACCAAAAAGTTCAGAAGTAGAAGCTTGATAAATCCTACAATTCTTTTCTAAACCCAAAATACGAACAGCTTCCAACAAACGCAAAGTCCCTGTAGCATCGGTTTCAGCAGTATATTCAGGAACATCGAACGAAACCTTAACATGCGATTGTGCCGCCAAATTATAAATCTCATCAGGTTGAATTGTTTGAATAATTCTTATCAAAGAACTTGAATCTGTCATATCTCCGTAATGAAGATTTATCAACCTCTTTTGATGCATATCCTTAATCCATTCTCCTAAATAAAGATGCTCAATTCTACCTGTGTTAAAGGATGAGCTACGACGGATAATTCCATGAACCTCATAACCTTTATCTAATAAAAACTCAGCCAAAAAACTTCCGTCCTGACCAGTTATCCCTGTAATTAAAGCCTTTTTCATATATTTTTATTTGTTTATTTTCTTTCCACAGATTTTCACTGATTAATTGGATTTAATTATCCTCTTTTATCTCTGTCCACTAATTTCACAAATTACTCGAATATCCGATTCTCTGAGTCCTGGTCTCCGAGTTACCATTTCTCCCTACAAAGCCATTTATATGCAGGAATAACTCTTATATTCTTATCCTCAATTTCTATATCTGTTGAGTCATTTATAATAATAATTCCACTTTTAATATTGTATCTATTCATAGCCTCTTTCAAACCATTAAATTCTCTATCTTTGTTCAAAATATTTAAATCGTAAGTAACCTGAATAGCTTCCACAATTTCAACTCCCTCCTTAATCAAGAAATCACATTCATACTTTTCTGAAAAATAATAAATTTCTTTACCCCTACGCAATAATTCCAAGAAAACAAGATTTTCTAATAACCTACCCTTGTTTTCAGAAAATCTAAATCCTAATTTATTTGCAACAGCATTATCAATAGTATAAACTTTTTTTGAATTTCCGATTTGTTTCTTCATCGAAAAATCGAACTTACTTAAGTAAAAAAATAAATAACTAAGTTCAAAATATTGCAAATAATTTTTAATTGAACTTAAACTTTTAACCTCACTAATAGATTTAAGAGTTGAATAAGAAAACAGCTTACCAATATTAGAAAATAAATACAATGCAATAAGTTTTATTTCATTAACCTGCACTAAATTATATCTTGAAACGATATCTCTATATAAAATATCTTGAAACCATGAATTGATTATATCTATATCATTTTCTTTCACAACCAATGGGAATCCCCCATATTCTAAATAAGATTGAAAATCACTTAAGAGTAAGGATTTCTGTTTCGTTGTTAATCTTTCAAAATCATATTTGTGATTAATATAAAGCAAGTATTCAGAAAAAGAAAAGGGAAATAAATATATAACTTTATTTCTTCCAGTTAAAGACGTAGATATTTCAGAACTCAATAATTTTGCATTAGAACCAGTTACAAATATCTTATGTCCTGACTCATACATTCTATTAACAAATTTCTCCCACCCTTTAATTACTTGTATTTCATCAAAAAAGAAAATAGGCTCTTTCTTATAAAGTTCTAAATGAAGAGCGTATATATCATTCATGACATTTACATCTGCAACAATCCGTTCATCATCAAAATTAAAATAGCAATAATCCTCTTCATTAAGAGATAATTTATTCTTAATAATAGAAAGCAAAGATGATTTTCCACAACGTCTAACCCCCGAAATAACCACAATTTGACTTGTTGAGAGATACTTATCTAAAGAAATATCCCTATCTATCAAGTTTCTCTTATTGGTAAACGAAAATTTTTGGTCTAATAAAATCTCTTTTAATTTCTCCTTATCCATATTTTTCATTCTTTATCAACGAATAAAAACAATATATATTGTTCTTTACAAACGAATAGTTTTTTTTTAGTATTAGTAAATCACAATTTAAGCACTAACCATTAGCAAAAGTATAAAAAAGATTCAAAAGATCG